>NZ_CP017599.1:8319512-8996310 GCF_001767235.1 Moorena producens PAL-8-15-08-1 | reverse complement strand
AAAGAAGGGGAAGTGTCGGAAGTTTGGGGAGATGGGGAGATGGGGAGATGGGGAGATAGGAATAGATTCAATTTGTAAAGGGATGCTACCAGATTTTAGATTAGAGTCTTGTTTTGCGATGAAGCTTCGCTTCCGCTAAAAGCGAACGCTTAATTTTTATTGCTATTATATCTGTTATAAAATAGCGACACAGTAAGCATTCAGCTATCAGCATTTAGCTATCAGCCATTCGTGTAGTGTGCCCAAGGCTGACGGCACCTCAAGTAGCGTGAGCTTTTAGCTCACGGCACCTCAAGCAGCACCTCAAGTAGCGCATATGCTTACCTACCGTGCTATTGTGATACCGTCGTCTATAATGTGTTTACGTGAATCAATGCCTTACGCATCTTAACAACGGTTCGTTCCATATCTACTAAACTTTCTAGAGTTAAAACAATATCATCAGCAACTCCGAGGATTTTTGCTGCTTCTTTTACTTTGGCTCTCTCTTCCTCAGCATAAACTCCATCAGCTGATGACATCTTAATGGCATGATATACCAATTCGTTTGCTACTGACAAAGTTTCAACATCAACTTTTTTTATATCGGGCAACAGCTCTTGTAGGTTAGCATTTTTGTAATCAAAAGACTTGTAGAGTCCAACAACCTCTTCAGGGGCACCAAATTGTTTTTGGTGATTGATTAACCACTCCATTTCTGCGTCAGAAACCTCTCCATCACCTCCGGCAATAGCTAACAAAGCGTAACCATAGTTGACCATAGCTTGGAATGAGGCTGAACTAAGTCCGTACTCTTCTTTAGCAAAAGATGAAAGAGTTTGCATTGTATCGTCTGTCATAAATTTTACCCTGTTTTGCCCTTACAGCTGGTTAACTCTAAGAAGTTTATCTTTGATGGTAGAATATTGCAAGTGTCTGATTCTGGTAAAGGTAGTCGTCAAGCTGAAACGAAGTCCCAGGCAAAGGCTGAAAGACTAGGTGGATAAAGCTTTTAGCTCAAAAATTTCCTGTAACGATTAAGGTTTAGAGAGAGGGGATGAGCAGGCAGGGCAGGGTACTTGACCCCTCACTTTAAAAGTGCTATACAATTTATCATGTTCGTGAGATACAAAAAATTTTTGCTCTCTTCCCTATTCCCTAAAATCCAGGATTTTGTCCATCACCCAATTGAGAACTACTATATAAATGATTAACCTAAATTAAGATAAGATGATTAATTTTCAGGTCTTTGAACAAGCACGGGAAAAACATCCCCGCTCTCAAGCTATGCCATTTATGGCTGAGCTGAGACAACAGATGCGTTCGCATCAGCCTTATCAAGGATTAAGACTATTACATCATATCCACTTGACCATAGAAACTGTCTTTAAAGTTGAACCGTTGCTGTTGGCTGGTGCTGAGCTTACCGTGTCTTGCCCTAATTTTATCAAGCCTAACCCAGAAGCGGTGGAAATTTTACTCAGTGCTAATGTTGAGGTTAATCTTGAAGGGAATTTTGAGGATAACTATGATATTTGTTTAGATCTTTATGGAGAGTTACCCACACTACTCAACCCTCGCCAGGGAGTGGTAGAGCTAACTAAACTCGATAACGAGATCTATCAATCGTTAGATATTTCCTATCCCTTGATTTCTGTGGATGACAGTTCCCTAAAAAATATCGAAACATTCTATGGCACTAGTAAGGCATTTGTCAATGCCTTTCACCAGTTAACTAACGAGGCATTAGTGGATAAAAATTTGGTAATCTTTGGTTGTGGAAAAGTTGGGAAAGGACTCGTTAATGAATTATTAGGCTTAACCAAGGAGCTGGTGGTTGTCGAGAAAAATCCTAAGATTTTGGAACAGCTTAGGGCTAGAGGAATCAAAGGGTTACAGGCTGAGGACTTGGATGGAATTAGGGCAGCACTAAAGGAGGCTTTTTGTGTTGTAACCTGTACGGGAGTTAATGGAGTACTTTCTAAGGAGTATGACTTAGACAAGGAAGATTTCAGTGGTAAGTATCTTGCCAACATTGGCGCAGAAGATGAATTTGGTGATAACTTCTCAGATGCAGAAGTGCTTTTCAAAAAAGCTCCGATCAATTTTTCCTTAGCGGAACCTACTCCAGTTCAGACTCTCGACCCAGTCTTCTATGCCCATAACATAGCGATTGACTTAATTTTATCGAAGGAATTGGAACCCGGTTACCATTCATTTCCTAGTCATCTTGCCCAGGAAATAATAGAGAAATGGGGAAACTATCATGATCAAGATATAGCGTTTTTAAGGGAGTAGGGAGTAGGGAGTAGGGAGTAGGGAATCGGGAATCGGGAGTCGGGAATCGGGAGTCGGGAGTCGGGAATCGGGAGTCGGGAGTCGGGAGTCGGGAGTCGGGAGTCGGGAACGTAAGCATTTAGCTCACGGCTGACGGCTGAATGCTTACCTATAGTCTTTTAAGGATTAATCCCGCTATCACCAGTTGTGATTATGTTCATAGTCCCAACACTCTCCCTGTTCCCAAGCTCTTCCCGTTGCTTCACAGTTGTAGGAGTCATTAATCCAAGGAATACTGGTTGGGTGGGCGGCAAAAATTTTATTTTTAACAATAAATTCATTATTGTAATTAGGTGTTGTTGACTGATTTATATTTTTCATAAATAAGGATGATGGTAATAATCCAAATAGCAAATATTTAATACTAAAAAAAGAAAGACTCAATACTAAGCTTGAAGTAAGATTAATTACTAATAGTTGATTGGTTTTATTTTTAGGTTTAAAAAGGCGATTATCTTGAAGTTGATAAATAGATTTATAAACCATAAATAAGAGTTTAGGGGTTTTTTCGGATTTTTTTCTTTGAAATCAGCGTAGCAATTATCTGTTTACCAACAGGTTTGCGTTCATGTTTAACTTCTGTATGTGTATGTATAACTTTTGTTTACGGTTGACCCTTGAAAGTAATCACCATAAGCATTTCAGTGATTCCACCTACAGATGATGGCAAAATGGCATAATTGTGAAATGGAGAGATGGGAAGATGAAATTTAGTGGGTGATTACTATTTAGCAAGATTTTTCGCAATTGCTACAAAGCTGATACACATTTAACTAGCACAATATAAGCAATTGATATAATGTCCAGAAGCATCAGTTGCTCATGGCTAAGAGTTAAGTAATACTAGTTAAGTAATACTAGTTAATTAGAATTACTCCCGAGCCATCAGCCATGACCCATCACCCAGGACCAACTGATGCAGTAGTTTCAGTTAGTAAAAGCTAGACCCACCTACCAACATCGTCTCTCTCCCCTGAGCCATCACCCATTGCATCAACTGCTGCCACTCTGGTGACTTCCCCAACCCATCAGCATCAAACTCCCCGCCCCAATTCTTGGAAAACTCGGCAAAATTCTCTGCCCAATTTACCACTGTTTCCATGGGTAAATAAGGACTATAGCCCCAAGCCTGTTGTAAATACTTGATCATTTCCCTGGGATGTCCTGTATTATATAAATACCAAGCAATCCATACTAGGGTTCCATAGCGCACCTGATTTTCTAATAGACGGATTCCTGGTGGTAAATCAGCCTGTTTAAAGAAGTTGTCAATGGCTGCTGACAGGGAGCAAGCTTGAGGCAATCCTTTGTGCATGGCACTTTGGTGATGTTGCCGATAGCCTACTGTTACCTGACGCAACCAAGCGGCAGGACAACCCTTGAGGGCTAACCGTAGCACGATTTCTGTATCTTCAGCGGGTGGAAACCTGGGGTCAAACCCGCCAACGGATTCTAGCCAATGGCGACGGAACATCATCGCACTAGGCAGGACTGGCTTCCACAATAGCCAACTTTCTAAGTTTAATTCTGGTACTTTCTCCCATGGACGCACCGTCATCAGTCGCTGACCCTGGGAATCGACACGGTACCAACCACTATGGACAATTCCCAGATGGGGTTGTGCTTCAAACACTGCTAACTGGGCAGCTAACTTACCTGGCAGAAAAAAGTCATCGGCATCGAGGAATGCGACAAATTCACCCAAGGCTAGTTTAATGCCATGGTTGCGGGCAAGGGAGACTCCTTGGTTTTCTTGATAAATGTAACGAATGCGATCACGATAGGGTTGCAACAGTGATCGCGTCTGGTCTGTTGAACCATCATCAATTACCACTACCTCATAGGAACAGGCTTCTTGATTCAGCACACTTTCCACTGCTTCGGTAATATAGCGATCGCAATTATAGCTGGGAATAATTACACTGACTTGTGGTATCATTTAACACCCTTCCATCACCCCATTGAGAACTGCTATAGCTTTATATAGCAAAGGGAACAGGCAACAGGGAACAGCGGATCTCGGAACAGGCAACAGGCAACAGGCAACAGGCAACAGGCAACAGGCAACAGGGAGTAGGGAACTTCGGAACAAAAATTCTCACAATTCCTACACAAATCCCTATAGTAATTAGGTAAGCATATGCGCTACAGATGGTGCTACTTGAGGTGCCGTCAGCGAAAAGCTCACGCTACTTGAGGTGCCGTCAGCCTACGGCCAATAGCTGATACGCGACACGCTGATAGCTGGTAGCTTATGTGATTAGCTCTTTTTATGAAACTAATATGAAGATTTAATGATAACAATACAAAAATTTTACAAAAGAAGGAAGTTTGTTTTAAAAAAAAACTAGAGCAAAATAGTCGTTTAATGTAAAATAACAACAAAAAATTCTAAAAATGTGAAAATGAACTTTTTTGTGTTTCCTGCTATATACTGGTTTAGGGAATATCCTAGTCTAGGAAATGAGTAATAGGGAATTACAACTAAGAAATTCCTAATAACCAGTTACCAATTTGTGTACTTTGTTACGGTTATCTGAGCTCGTTTTAACTAGACGTTAATAATCACAAGTATAACGGTTGAAAACCCCGATGCTGGCTTGATCCAGGGAAAAGTTTAACTATCCATCTGCCCAAGCTGGTTCTAACCCGATAGCTGCCTAATGATCAAGGTTGAATCAAGTTACCAACAAGTCAAGGCTTATTTAGCCAAGAAGCAATGGGGTCAAGCCGTTGCTTCTTGTCGGCAAGCCCTGAAACGGCAGCCTGATTCTGGGGAATTCAATGTCTTACTAGGCTTTGCTCTAGCTGCTCAGGGAAAGCGCAGGCAAGCAATTTATGCCTATAGTAAAGCGGTGCAACTCCAACCGGAACGAGCTCAAACTCATGCCTGCCTTGGTGAGTTATATAGTCAACTCAAGGATTTCTCAACAGCAGAATGGCATTATCAACAGGCTGTTTGGCTACAGCCCGGTCAGGCTGAGTACCATTACAATCTAGGAATCACCAGGCACAAGCTGTGGAAGTGGGATGGTGCCAAAGAAAGCTATCAGCAAGCGATCGCTCTTAACCCCAAGGATGCCAAAGCCCACTATCATCTAGGAGTGTTGTATGGTCAACGGGGTCAGTTAGAGGAAGCCAGCAACAGTTATCGCCAAGCCATTACCAATCAGCCAGATTACCTCAGCGCTTACAATAATTTGGGCTGTGTTCTCTACGATCTAAAACAATTCGAGGCAGCAAAGGCGGTCTATCAACAAGGTATCGACCAACAAGGTATCGACCATCATCCTAAGTGGGGGACTCTGTATAATAACCTGGGTAAGGTGCTGCAAGCACAAGGTAAGGCAGCTGAGGCTCTGGTGGCATACAGTAGTGCGATTGAGTTAAACCCAGAGCTAGAATCAGCTTACTTAAATCTGGGTCGGTTATGGCAACAGAAGGGGAACTATCCGATAGCAGTGCAGTATTTTGAACAGCTGCTTAGGCTGGATCCAGAACAGATATTGACTTACAGTGAATGCGCCAACGCCTTGATGGCTCAGGGGAAACTAGCCCTAGCCTTTGACTATTTACGAAAAGCGATCGCATTGCAACCAGCTTTTGTGGAGGCTTATTGCCAACGTGCTAAAGCTTTACCAGGCCAGGACATACTTGAGCGATCGCAAATTTATTGTTCTGGATTTCTTGAGGCACTACGGAACAAAGAGGATACTTTCCAAGTCTGCCTCTATCTGTCGCAGACTTATCTGTATTTAGGGGATACCTTGTTTGAGTATGGTGCAGCAAAGCAGGCTCAAATGTATTACCAGAAAGCGTTACAGATTCAGCCAGACCAGGTTGAGTTGTATATACGGTTAGGGGATTGTTTAGCCGAGCAGCAGCGACTGGATGCAGCAGTAATGACTTATCACATGGGTTTAGCCTTGCAACCAGCTCATCCTCAGATTTATCTACGGTTAGGGCAAGTCTTAAGCAAACAAAAGCGGTTCCAGCAAGCCCTTGAATACTACGAAGCCCTCTGGCATCAGCACTTAGAAGAGAGCAAGCTCAGCGGTAAGCTTGGTAGTCTCGGAGTCTTGCCGAGAGATAACGTGCCGATAGATAACTATACTGCTAACCCTCTTAGCTCCCAACCTCCTCACCGGATCAAGGGCATTTATGAAGCGACCAGGGATTGGTATATAAGCACAGAGTGCCATGGTTGCTACTACATAGAGGTACCTTGGTCAAGCATCGATAAGGATTGGCAATATACGGGATCGAGGGAAATTGAAGTTTCTGTGAACCATGGTTTACAGGGCAATGGTTTGCCAAAGGATCTCAACACCATGTCCATGGTAGCGCCACCAGCTTCTGCCCTGGCTCCTATATCTGTTGAAGCCAGACAGTCCCAGTCTCAATCCCAGTCTCAGTCCCAGCCTCAGTCCCAGTCTCAATGTGGCGGTGTTACCTGTAACCGATGTATGAGACGACTGTGTAACCAGTTTGAGTCAATTCATCTAGGCCATAGGGTCTATCAGTGTAACCCACCGGAAACACTGTCTGTGGATTCCCCTACTGTTTTTGTGGCGACTATCCCACAAGGACGGGCTTGGATTGCCCCCCAAAGCAGTTACTGGAAGATTTGTAATGGCATCGCCATCATTACCCCAGATGATTATTTGCTATCTGACGTCTCTCGAAATTACCCATGGTATTTACCTGGATGTCAGAATTATGACCCCAGAAACCATATAATCTTTAGTCTGGATCAGATGCCGCCTTTAGAGTACATTGATGGCACAGTAGCGGTTCTATCTGGACTATCGGGACATGGCTACTACCACTGGATGTTTGATGTCCTGCCTAGAATTGAAATCCTACGCCGCAGTGGGATAGATTTCCCTAAGATTGATTGGTTTTTGATCAATACGCCACAGCAACCCTTTCAACAAGAGACCCTCAATTGCTTAGGCATTCCCCCTAACAAAATTATCTCAAGCGATCGCCACCCCCATATTCAAGCCCGGGAGTTAGTCTTACCCTCCTTTCCCGGACATTTTGATTGGGTACCGAAGGGTACTATTAACTTTCTCAGACAGACGTTTCTACCGCAAACTCTCGAATTAAGATACCCAGAGCGTATATACATCACTAGAGCTCAAGCCAGACATCGACAAGTTCTCAACGAAACTGAGGTCAAGGAGCTGCTATCCCAATTTGGTTTTATTACCATTGCCCTAGAAAGCCTGTCTGTGAGGGAACAAGTTGCTTTATTTGCTTCTGTTAAAGCAATTGTTGCTCCCCATGGCGCTGGTTTGACCAATACGGTATTTTGTCGCCCTGGTACTCAAATCATAGAACTAGTCTCACCCAGTTATGTGAGAACAGATTACTGGATGATTAGTCAACAACTGGGACTGAAACATTATTATGTAAAAGGAGAAATTTTTGACTGTCAACCTATTCGAACATTAATGTATACTAGCTCACTAACAGAAGATATATTAGTTAACCTAGATTCCCTTCAATCAGTAATTAAAATTACTGGTCTAAATCAGCTAATATCAAGGGCTTATAACCAATAAGGAGGCCAACAATGCAATTTAAATAAAAATATTTGATAATCAAAAAAACTAAGAGTGTGGCCAAAAAAAATTTAATAAATTATAGTTTATATGTAATATCAACTAGGATAAAGAAAGAAGGAGTTATAGTAAATGTCTTCTATTGTTGCTGACCCAGATGTTGAAGTTATCCCAACTAACGAAGATGGCTTCGTGATTTTAGGACCAGACGATAAGCCAGTTAATGTTGATGGGAGCGATGGTCTAGATGTTATTCAGACTGGTGATGAAACCGATGACGTTAGTGGTGGTGACGGGGATGATGTGGCCCTGGGTGGAGCAGGAGATGACCAAATCACTGGCGATCAAGGCGATGATGTGGTGCTGGGTGGAGAAGGAAATGATAACCTGATCATAGGACCAGGCAGTGATGTGGCGATCGGAGGTCCTGGAAATGATACATTTACTTTCGAGTTTTTTGACGATGCACCGGATATTATTACTGAGTTTAAGTCTGGAGAAGATCGGATCGTGATTCCAGGGGTTAGTGACCAGACTAACGTGACTTACGATTCGATCACTGGTGAGCTAAAAGTTGATGGGCAAACCATTGCTCAATTGAGTTCAGGTTTGGATGTTGAAATTAATCACACTGACGAGGGTTTTGAGATACTCTAGTAGATCAGCAATCAGCAATCAGTAATCAGTAATAAGTAATCAGCAATCAGTAATCAGTAATCAGTAATCAGCTATCAGCAATCAGTAATCAGTAATCAGTAATCAGCAATCAGCAATCAGCAATCAGCAATCAGCAATCAGGTTATGCTTTACATCCCAGCGTCCAAGCCTGCGACACGATACTGCTAGAAGCCTGTGCCACGATAGTTGAGGTGCCAAAGACCAAGCGCTGACGGCTGACGGCTGACCGCTGACTGCTGAGCGCTGACCGCTTAATGCTTGATTTGAGTTGTGAACATACTGTAATTAAGGAAAGGTAACAGGCAAGAGTTAATCAAGTAGCGCTGCTCCCTGCTCCCTGCTCCCTGCTCCCTGTTCCCTTTTCCCTGTTCCCCGTTCCCTGTTCCCTCTCATGTACACTTACTTAACTGAAGCAATTACCGCTTGTGAGCAAGCGTTGGAAAGTCCATCCCCAAATCGAACTGATTTTGCCTCGACTTGCCGAGTTTTAGGCAATATCTTGCAAGGGATGGGTCGGTTTGATGATGCAATTTTCTGGCACTCTAGAGTGTTCGATGACAAACCGAATTTAGTGCAAGTCTATGCTAAATTTGGTAGTTTATACACCAGTCAACAACAGTGGCAGCAAGCGATCGCATCCTACTACCATGCTATACGCCTCCAGCCAGATTTTGCTGAGGCTTACTGGAGTTTGGCAGAAATCTATTCTCAGTTGGGGAAAAAAGACGAGGAAATTGAGTGTTGGTATCAGACTCTGAGCCTGAAACCCAAATCAGCAAACGCTCAGGGACATTATAAACTAGGGAAAGCGTTCCTGGCTCAGGGTAAACCGGATCGAGCCATTGCTTGCTTCCAAAATGCGATTGAGCGTGACTCCAGCTTATGGGCAGCTTACTACGAGTTAGGAGAGTGTTTGATAGCCCAGGGCAAGTGGGATAATGCGATCGCATGTTATCGTCAGTTACTCGACCTTGACCCAAATCAAGCTAAGGGGCACTATAAAATTGCTGGGATTTGGCTCAAACAAGGAATGGTGGACACAGCGATTGCAGCGTTTCGCCGCTCGATTGAGGTTGATCCAAATTTTCCTGGAGCTTATCGAGAATTAATCCAACTGTTGATTAAACAGCAGAAGTGGGATGAAGCGATTGTCTCATGCCGTGCGGTAATTGCGACAGTGGGTGACTATCCCTGGACTTATGTTAAACTTGGGGATGCTTTGGTAAAAAAAGGTGAGTTGACCGAAGCCTACAGTAGTTATCAAAAAGCTGCTCAATTGCGGGGTTGGCATCAGTGTGCTCAGAAGGATTATCGATTCACCGAGGATAGGTTTACGTTTAAAATTCCGGTCTGGGAAAAACACTTGCAGCCCCTAGCTGGTGTGGCTGATGCTCAGTGTCTGGAAATTGGGAGTTTTCAAGGCAATTCCGCTTGCTGGTTACTTGATAAAATCCTGACTAACTCCTCAGCTCGATTAACCTGTGTTTCGCCACACTTTCAGGAAGAGTTTGCTGCTAATATCGCTAAAACTGGAGCAGCCGAAAAGGTGACTAGGTTAGAGGGAAAACCTGAACAGTTGCTTAATTCCCTTGATAGCAATTGCTATGATTTAGCTAACATTCGCGACAGGCGTCAAAAAGCTACCATTGCTGAGCAAAATGCTTTACTTTGTTGGAAGCTGCTCAAGGTTGGGGGGCTGATGATCGTTAATAACTATGGATGGAGCAATCCTGCTAAACCGCAAGAAGCGCCTAAAATTGGGATTAATAGGTTTCTAGATTCAGTTAAAGGTCAGTTTGAGATTCTGCATCAGGCTCGTCTACTGATTGTTAAAAAGATAGCGTCTTAACGGTAACGATGTCAAGGGATATCAAGCACTCTTCGGGTCATGATCACGACTCTGTTGACCCAAGCGAGGGCCAGCTCAAGGTAGTGAAAATTCAATTAAAGTTGGCTAAAGACCATGCTAATCGGGGGAGTCTGTATGCTCAACAGCAACAGTGGCCAGATGCGATCGCATGTTACGAAAAAGCGATCGCTATTGACCCCAAATTTGCTGGAGCTTACCGTAACTTGGCTCGGGTTTTCGCTAAGACAGGTCAACAGGCGGAAGCTACCGAGTGCTGGTATCAAGCCCTAACCCTAGAGCCAAATTGGGCTAAACCAGAGGAGCATGTTAAGTTGGGCAACAGGTTGTGGTCTCTAGGCAAACCAGACCAAGCCATCACCTGTTATCGACAAGCGCTTCAGTTGAAGCCCAATTTACTCCAAGTTTACTATCGTCTGGGGGAGATACTCCAATCCCAGGGAAAGATGGAAGATGCGATCGCATTTTATCAACAGGCGGTCGAGAATAATCCCCGAAATCACCAAGCCATGAACTATTATCGACAAATAGTCGATAGTAATCCCAACGCTAGCGCTAAAGATTATCATCAGTTGGGTCAACTCCTCAGAGGGCAAAGTCGATTTAAAGAAGCCATAGAGTCTTATCAAAAAGCGATTGAGCTTGACCCCTGTTTTAAGCGAGCTTATGTAGACCTACAGTACACCTGGATTGAATCAGAACAGTTAGAGGAACTTATCACCTTTTATCGACAGTGCATCGAACGGCAACCAGATTTTCCGCTGGCTTGGGGGAATTTAGGGGATGTGCTAACCGAGCAAGGGCAACTTGAAGAAGCGATTAGCTGTTACCAAACTAGTGCTTACAAAAAAGCAGTTGCATCCAATCCCAAGCTAGCCGAGGTTGACTGGAAACCTAAAAAAGAACATGGTCCAGACTTCGTTATTATTGGAGCGGCCAGATCTGGTACATCTTCATTATATATGTATCTGAGTCGTTATCCACAAATTATCTCCCCTCATAAAAAAGAGTTAAATTTTTTCAGTAAATATTTTAATCAAGGGATTGATTGGTATCTCGCTCATTTTCCATCCATTACCGACACTCCTAATTTTTTAGCTGGAGAAGCAAGCCCTAATTATTTTGACTGCACTGAATCTGCCCAACGGATGTTTCAGTGTTTTCCCAAGGTTAAGCTGATTGTTTTATTGAGAAATCCTGTTGATCGCGCCATCTCTTGTTACTATCACAATTTTTATCATGGCCGAGAAAAGCGCAGTCTAGAAGATGCCCTAGCTCTAGAGAAGCAACGACTGGAAACCTTGACAGAATCAGAGCTATTACAGATTGGGTATCGACACCCAAATAATTTATTAGGAAGTCTTTACGTCTATAAGTTAAAACGATGGATGGAGATTTTTCCGAGAGAACAATTTTTAATAGTGAAGAGTGAAGACTTCTATAGCAATACTAAGACTGTCATGAGTACCATCATTGAATTCTTGGGGTTATCTGATCAGAAATTTTTTCAATACCCCAAATGCAATGGTAGGTCTTACACTCCCATTAGTCAAGACTTGAGACAAACCTTAAGTGACTTCTTTCGACCTCATAATCAGAAGTTGGAAGAGTATTTGGGAATAAAGTTTAATTGGGATTAGACTGGTTTTGATTGGAATTTGTTATGACAGAAAGGGAGCAAGGAGCAGGGAGTAGGGAGTAGGGAGTAGGGAGTAGGGAACAGGTAACAGGAAATAAGCAATTTAAATTCAAATCAGCTTACCTGCGATCGCTCTTAAAAAAATGTTAAGTTAGAAACTGTAGGATTTAGGTGAGTGTAGCAGTTTCTAGGGTAATGATATACACAGGATTTTGTCCCACTTCCCTCTTCTGAATTCACTGCTCCCTGCTCCCTGCTCCCTGCTCCCTGCTCCCTGTTCCCTGTTCCCTGTTCCCTGTTCCCTGTTCCCTAAAATCACCATGGTTAAAACCACCTCCAAACTCACTTTTGAGGAATACCTGGAATATGATGATGGCACAGATAACCGTTATGAGCTATTTGATGGGGAGTTAGTAGAATTGCCTCCTGAGAGTGAACCAAATAATTGGAGGGTAATGTGGCTAAGGGATGAATTAATCCAACTAGTTTACCGCCGTTTAATTAAAATGCACAATTGTGAATTACAAGTTCCAGGAAATCCTCAAAACCGCTATCCAGATTTGGTAGTGATTAGAGAAGAACATCTTATCCAAACCGAAAAACGCCTAACTATCACCCTTGATCTGCTTCCCCCACAGTTTGTGGCTGAAGTAGTTAGCCCCTACAAAAACCAAAGGGATGAAAACTACCGACGTGATTATGTAGAGAAAGTACAACAATACCAAGAAAGGGCTATTCCTGAATATTGGATTATTGACCCCCAAGAGCAGTTAGTAACTGTGCTGGTATTAAACAATGGTTGTTATGAAAAACAAAAATTTCGGGGTAATGAGCAGATTGTTTCCCAGACTTTCGGTGATTTTAAGTTTACAGCTTTACAGGTAATAAGTGCTAATTGATATAGCAGCTGCGTAGGGTGTGTTAGGGACGGCTCGCCCTGATATTATGTTTCGCAGTCAGTGTTGAGATAGCCCGTCCCGTAACGCACCACCGGGTCTGGAAGACATAACGAATTTAAATTCACATCAGCTTACCTGCGTTCGCTAAAGTTATGCGTTCGTTTTTTTAAATTAATTATCAAATTACCTCCCCAAAAAAAAATCCTAAAAACCCTTGACAACTAAAACAATAATCATTACAATAATCAATATAAACATTATTGAGGTTCTTAACCATGTCTCAAAACTTTCTCCCGAATCAAAACAATAATCATGATGATTCTAACCAAAATAAACAACGTATTAAGTACATTAAAGGCTCTCCTGAAGGAGTCACCAAGACTATTTACTCCCTTTCTGCACTCGGGTATGGGTCAGTTTCCGACTGGAGCCCTTTGCAGCCAACGGGGATTCCAGGGCAAGTAATTAGTTTTGCAACCAAGTATTCGACTTGGCGTTAATAGGTTAAACTTCTGGGGGGGTTTCCCCCCGGCAAAGGCTCCGGTCTTTTGGCGTAGCGTGACCTTTGCCCAATGAAATAGGATCACATCCGGATTGATTCGGAAAGTGAGAGACATGACATAGTGTTTACTGAAATAGCCGTGGATAGTATTTCTACGGCTATTTTTTTTTGCGATAGATGGGTGTGGAATGTAAGTTAAGGAAGGGATTGATGGCTATCATCGTGTTATTGCGATCGCATAAGCGCGGAAGCTGAGGCCTTGGCCTTTGGGCCACGCGGGGCGCGTTTGGCCACGCTTTGCGTTCGCGTAGCGTCGGCTTTGCCGAAACGCTTCCGGAGCGTAGCGTGACCTACGGTCAATCGCATCAGACTCCAATTATAATTATTTTCAAATAGCCCAAGCTCAATTACAGCAAAGTTGGCATAAAGAAGCACCGTCAAACCCTCTTCGCTGTTGTCATAACAATATAATTTAAATGAAGACCAGATTAGGATAGGTCAATCTTGATCTAAAATGTCATAAGTGAAAGGACAATTCTGGGGGAAACTAACAGATGGATAATTCCTGCTCACCTTCTTCAGTGGATATCTGTAGCAATCGGAAAAGACCGATTCAAGATAAGGCTTGAGGCTAGGAGATTCAGACTGCCTTTTCAGCAAATGTTCCATCAAAACTTTAAGTCTGCTCTGAAGCTCTCGTCTTTTACAACCACTGGCAAGATGCCAGTTCCACTTTTACCACCACTGGCAAGATGCCAGTTCCACTTTTACCACCACTGGCAAGATGCCAGTTCCAGTTTTACCACCACTGGCAAGATGCCAGTTCCACCTAAGAGGATATCAAAAAACTTTTCAGATATCCTCTTAGTAACAATAGAAAGTTTTTCGTCCTGAATCTGGCACTAACGGCATAATCCCTACATCGCACTTTGCTCTTGAGATGGGCGAGGCACGGGATTCCTAGATAAGCCTAATTGTAAGAATATGTATGCTGCTACTCCTGCGAGGATAGCAAAGAAAATAACAATTATTACTACAACTTTAACTATAGATTTGGATTGATAAGATTGAGAGGTTTGGCTTAGAGTTTTTTCCTCCTGTCGGTTTTGAAGCTCCACCCCTTTAGGCATGCTTTGGTCAAAATCGATAGATTCAGCAACTGCACCACTCACAGTCAAACCATCTGCTATCAATGATGAAGCAATTGGTTTAAAATCTCCCCCGACATCTCCTACTGTCAAACTTCGACTTTTATCCGTGTAATTTACATTTTCGATATTAACTGGCTCAACGGAAACCGAAAGATTATTACTGTTAAAAAAATACTTGACACCAGAATTTTGTTCATCCTTAGTAGCATTTTTTTCTAAAAAATCAACTATTTCATGAAAATTATTTTTTATATGCTCAAAAGCTAAAAATCGTCTTTTTTGTTGATTGAATACTTTAAATTTAGAACTTATTACTAATTTTTCAATAGTTGAGAATAATTTCCGCAAGTAGCTTGCTGATACTTCTTGGATTTCAAATACGAGTCTTTCAGATAAGTTGTCAGGAGAAATAAGAACAAGACATGGAAGATTGCTTAACTCCACGTTCAACTCTCTAGCAATATCATAGGCTTCAGACTTATCGTAGGGTTTAGTTCTAAACCAGTTTAGATCCAAACCAGATTCAATCATTCTCCTCCAATTGTGATTTGCTTGTCTCCACTTAGGGGAGGGATTCTCCAAAAGATAGATAGTACACCAATCTCCCGTTAGTTTGTCTAGAGCATCAAAGTGTTTTCTTACATAAAGGGATAATTTTTCATCTTCATCCGTATACAGCAATATTCCAGGTATAAAACTTTGTTCAGATGATAATAACGATTTTTTCCTGAGGGATTCATTAAGCGATTCTTGATTTTTCCAAGAGAGTAGACTTTGAAAAAACTCTTTTTTATTTCGGACTGGAGCTGCAGCATGTGCAGGAAAGTCCAATAAACTTCTTGTTTGAGGGAAGATTGCGCCATTAAAATTAGCACCGCTACAGGTTATTGAGCGAAATCCTTGGACTTCGCTAAGATCTGCATTATTGAAGTCTGCCCAGTTAAAATTTGCTCCGGCAAGATTTGCTTTCGTGAAATTTGCTCTACTAAGATCCGTCCAACTCAAATCGGCTCTGTTCAAAATAGAGCGACTAAAGTCAACTCTGCTAAGATTTCCGTTTTTGAAGTTTGCTTCGCTCAGGTCGGCTTGGCTAAGATCGACTTGGCTAAGATCTCGTTCTTCCGCACCATTATTAACAATGTCCCAAACCAAGTACCATTTTTCGTCAATAATTGCTTCCTGAATTTGGGTGCGGTGTAATTTTGTATAGTTGAGGTTCGCTCCCCTAAGATCTGCTCCCCTAAGATCTGCTCCCCTAAGATCTGCCTCACAGAAATTAGCTTTGACTAGAATAGACTTGGCAAGATTAGCTCCATTAAGCTTTGTTCTTGTGAAATCGACGCTACTCAAATCAGCTTCACAAAGATTTGCTTCTTCAAGGTCAGCCATACTTAGGTCAAGTCCTTGAAGCTCTCGCCCTTCTACACCATTATTAACGATGTCCCAAACTAAATACCATTTCTCATCAATAGTTGCTTCTTGAATCTGGGCTTCTCGTAAATTTGCATATTCAAGGTTAGCTCCACTAAGATTAGCGCCACTGAAGTTTGTTCCATTAAGGTTTGTTGCACTAAGATTTGCCTTATACAAATTTGCTCCAGTAAAGTTACTACCCCTTAAATTTAGTCCGCTAAAATCTGCTCCCCTGAGATTAGACCGACTAAAGTTGGTCTTACTAAGGTTTGTATGTGGATAGAATTTTACTCCATTAAGGTTTGCCCTAGTAAGATTTGCTCCGCTGAGATTTGTTTGAGGAAATTTCTTATCTTTCAGGTTAGCTTCGATAAGACTTGCTTCACTAAGGTCTGCTTCCTGAAGAATTGCAGTACTAAGGTTGGCTTTATAGAGGTTCGCACCACTTAAGTTTGCGTTGTAGAGTGAGGTCTTGCTAAAGTCTACTTCACTGAGATCTGCTCCACTGAGATCTACTTTAAAGAGGTTTAATCCTGTAAGATTCGCCCCCTTAAGATTAGGAATACTTAGAGGATTTAGCTTTCTCCATTGATTCCAGACTTTAAAACCTTGCCTCAGTAAGTTAATATGCAGATTGTTTGCCATTTGCTTTACCTTCAGAAAACTAAGCCTAAAGAGTGCATCAGTTTTTAAATTAGGGTGACAGCCTAACTTTAAAAAAAATAATAGTTACAGCCCCAATAATTTGGTAATTAAAGGCAACAATTTACTACATGACTCTGCTAGTTTAGTAACATTAGGTAAGCTAGAAACCGTTCCTTTCAATATTTTTATTGCTGTCTTTGCCTTCTTTTTCATAGCTTCATCATTAGGATTATTTCCAACTTCAGCTAGAATTTTTACCTGCTCCAAAGCTTCAGCTTTGTCCTCATTATTTAGATCTGACGAGGTAGAGATTGCCTCAATTAGTTGAGACAATAATTCTTTGATACCTGGTTTTGTAGGATCAGGGGAGGCAGGTAACTGGTTTATGGACTCGGCAACTGTACCGCTAATCTGAACGTTATCTGACATCATTGCTGAGCCGATTGGTTTAAAGTCCCCTCCTACATCGCCAACTGTAAAGCTTCGACTTTGATCAGTATTTTCATTCATAGTTCAATCACCTGGCACAAATTTAGATTGACCTATAGCAATCCTAAATCATTTCTAAAATCCCTGGACTTATTCAAAACTCCCTGCTTATCCCTTGCCTTCTGCCATCTGCCTCCTGGCTTTTGCATTAACGCAGCCCATTTCTTTCACGAATCAGATAGGATTGCTATATTTCTATTCCCGACTCCCGACTCCTGACTCCGTAAATAAATAAAGGTTGACCATTGATAGCCAAGGGACACAACTATACATCCCTACAACCATCAACTGTCAACCTTTAACCAATAACTATCGCAATATAGCGTTTATAAATGAGATGTAAACCTAGCAAGGATTTTGTTATTGGACAATAAAGCTGAGGATCTCTTTACCCTCTTGCCTTTTGCCTCTTGCCTCTTGCCTTTTTCGCCAAGAATTGTGTTTACAACCCAGATACAAACGCGCTTTGTGACCTCTAAACCAGCCACTTAATACTAGAAATTCATTTCAGCAGCTTGGACTTTCTCAACTTGCTTCTTCTTCAGAACTAGCAACACTTGAGATAGCATAATTGCGCCGATGAATAGCATCAACCACTTAATCCGAGCTGGGTCTTGTAAGACGACTTCCACATCCCTTTGACCAAATCCACCAACATTAGGATCAGTACTCAGAGGTTGTCCTGATACTACCTGATCTCCTTCAGCAACCAGTAACTCTGGGCCAGGGGGAACCGTATCAACTACAGTCTCGCCGTCTGCTGTCTTGATAGTGACGTCGTAGCCAACATACTCTTCAAAGGTAATTTTGGTAATTTCACCAGTGGCAGAAGCATTGAAGGCATTATTATTGCTAAGGTTACCAGCGGGGTAAACCTGACCCCGTCCCCGGTTACCACCGACATGAAGCTGGTATTTACCAAAATAGATATCTTTCTCAGTTCTGGGGTCAGGAGAGAGAACTGGGAACACAATTTCTTGATACTCCTCACCTGGTAGAGGACCAACGAGTACTATATTTTCCTGGTCTTCGCTGTAAGGTTGGTAGTAAATGTTCTCGGTTTCTTCTTTGATTTCCTCCGGAATCCGGTCAGGAGGAGCAATCTTGAAACCGTCGGGTAACATCACCACGGCACCAACCTGTAAGCCACCTTTAGACCCATCACCATAGACCTCTTGTGCTTCTAGGTCATAGGGGATCTTAACCACAGCTTCAAATACAGTATCTGGCAGTACCGATTGGGGAATTTCCACTTCTGTCGGTTTCTGTGCTAAGTGACAATTAGCACAAGCCAGCTTACCAGTGGCATCACGAGGGGTTTGTGGAGCAGTTTGCTGTGCCCAGAAGGGATAGGCAGCAGCTGACTGGGGAACTGCCAGATCACTGGCAAAGAAAAGGGCCACAGCTGCCACAACCAAAACGATAGCTCTGGCAATCATCCCCTTGCCACGGTTAACCATCACCGATACATCAGGTGTTCTCATCACTAAGCCAAAAAACTCAAAAATTGGTAATTTAAAAATTGCAACTTGTTAATTGCTAATGGTTGATTAGCACTAGTCAATTAACTAAAAACTAAGGACTAAGGACTAAAGCAATTAACTCCACCAAGGCTCTTCACCAGTGCGGAAGTCAGTTTCCTTCCAGGGGCTGAAGACTAGGGTGTCGTTTTCCGTTACCGTGGCGTGGGCCAAAGCTAGAGACAAAGGCGCTGGTCCGCGTACTACCTTGCCAGTATTGTCATACTGGGATCCATGGCAAGGACAGATGAACCGGTTCTTACTAGCATTCCAAGGCACAACACAGCCTAAGTGAGTGCAAACCGCGTTGAGACCGTAAGCCTCAAGACCTTGATCTTCAGTAACAATCACATAGGTGGGATCCCCTTTGAGACCTTGAGTCAGGGTGCGATCGCCTACATTGTGACTAGCTAAAAACTCGCTGACATTGATGTCATTGCCCAAAGCATCTTTAGCTGTGACACCACCACCAGCCCCACCACTGGATGGGGGGATAAAATACTTAACGATTGGGTAGAGAGCTCCAACAAATGTGCCGGTAATTGTCCCAAACGCCAAGAGGTTCATAAATTGGCGACGCCCCATATCTGGAACGTCTGGAGAGCCAGAAGCTTGAGCCATAACTGAACGCCTAAAGGTATACTTTTTTTACAATTCTGGGAAAATTACCAGAATTTTTTGAACCCTGTTTTTCTAACTGTAGTGTAATTCAACCACTGGACAGGGTTGCCCAAATCCCTGCAATATAAGGATTCACGGCTTGAACTATAAGTATTATTACATTCTTTTACGCTTTATCATAAAGTTAAGAAGCGTTGTATTTGTAACGAAATGTAAACATGAAGTTAGGGCAAGAGGCTATGACAGGACAGGACTTGCACCAACTCCTGCTCAATAAGTGGGGACGCTCCTATGACATCCAGATTCGGAGGACTCAAGGGAAAATCTTTGTTCAGATCATGTGGAAGTATCTAGAGCAGCAATCCTTCCCCCTTTCCGAAGCTGAGTACCTAGAGCATTTAGATACAGTAGCCAACTATATCCGAGGTTGGGGAGGAGCCAGCCAGGTGCAAGAGTTCATTAACAAAACCCGTGAGCGTCCACGACTAGGCAAAGTGGTCAGTATTCCGATCGAACTAGGTGAGCGGTCCTCAGAATGGATGGTAGAGGATTTTTAGGGAATAGGGTGTGGGGTGTGGGGTGTGGGGAGTAGGGATTAGGGTGTGGGGTGTGGGGTGTTGGGAGTCGGGAGTAGGGAGTAGGGTGTGGGGTGTTGGGTGTTGGGAGTCGGGTAGGCTGTTTATTATGAGTCTTTTTGGGAGATCGTTCACACCAGGATTGAGCTTTGCGATCGCTTTTAGCGGAAGCTTTGCTTCATCGCGTACGGCGATAACGCCCAGAATGGATATCTAGCAAGAGATGCACGCTTATCATACTATCAGACAAAAAGTGCATGAAGTTTAAGCTATGGCCATCGCACAAAGTAAAAAACCTACCCTTATGAGCACCCCACACCCCACACCCCACAGCCCACACCCCAGTTGTTACCGTACGCAATAATAAGGAGAGAACCAGGAAATGAAGGAACTCGACTGAACTGAATCAGCCACTAACTCGACCACTCCGTCGTTATTAATAATCCATCGATTAGCTTCAATAATTCTAGACCGACGTGAGTTAACTGCATTGGAAGCACTAGAACCATTAGAAGCTTTAGCAGCATGTACACGATTTTTCCTACGGCGAGCGCTGTGGCGAGGTAATGGACGTAAATCTACCCACAGGGTTTCACCCACAAGAGGTTTAGTGGGGTCTGTGGGTAAGCCACCCCGGCCAATTTGGACAAATCGATTGCCATCATCGGTAGCGCAACCAGTGGCAACTAGCAGTTTGGGATTAACAAAATTGTCTGGTAGCTCGAATAATCCCGCACTAGGGTCATCCGAAGGTGCATTAATTTCGACAGTACCGCTAAAGGAAGCTCCCAGTTGGGAAGAGGCGGTAATATCACTATCGGGGGTTTGTTGTTCTCTAAATTCAGTGCCAAAAATGCCTAAAGCATTGATAATCACTCGTCCGCCAAAGCTATTTTCAGCATTGGCCGTGATATCGCTATTGTCGAGGGCAACTAGCAAGTCAGTATCAATAGTAATGTTACCACCAGTGGCAGAACCTGTAGCATTGGTAGTGATGTTACTGCGATCGCGCATTAATATCAGCTGGGAATTCAGAATAATATTGCCCTTATCACCAGCACTGACTTCAGCAGAAAGGGTAGCTTGATCTAATACAATCGAGGAGGCCGTAATGTTGAGATCACCCGCTTTGGCATTATCCCCATTACCACGAGCACTGACGGAAATTTCGGCGCGATCGCGAACGGTCAAGTTTTTGCTGGTAATGGTCACTGAACCCGCAGGGGAGTTTTCCACAGAGAAGGCCGCAATCCGACTAGGAAACTGACCATCCTCTGAAATGCCAGTGACATCTATGTCATTAACATTGAGGATGATATCCCCAGCTTCACCATCCCCGAAGCTAGAAGCAATCACCTGTCCACCATCGAAGATGTGCAACCGTTGAGCATCTATCTCTAATTTCCCGCCATTGCCAGTGGCTCCTGGATCCACGGAAACCAACACACCACTTACAGTGCCAGTAAAATCGACAAAGGGATCACTGACTTCTACCGAGCTAGCCCTAATCGTAATATCGCCAGCATTGCCAGGACCAACCGCAGAGGCTTGGAGGCGTGCCCCTTCAGCCACTCGCAAATTCCCAGTTTCAATCAGTAGCTCGCCCCCATTCCCAGTGGTTTGCTCCCTAGTAGTACCAAGAGTTAGTATACTTGTATATATGCCAGTAGAAAATGTAGTAGTAGAATCAGTGCCAATCACATCTACCGACTCTGAGGCATATACCCTGATATATCCGGCATTACCAGGTCCAGTGGTATCAGAGTAAAATGCTCCTCCATCTGTGAGAACCAAATCCTCGGTTTCAATGGTTAAATTGCCGCCAGGGCCGGAGCCCTGTGTAGATATATAAAAGCCGCTGGAAAATAGAAGACCATCAGGTGAGGTACCAATGGCTTCGACTAAGTTAGCTGTTACCATTACACTGCCCCCATCCCCATTACCCCGATTAATCGAGCGAATCTGAGCGCCATCACGCAACTGCAAAACTGGAGTTTCAACAACTATCTTCCCAAGCTGGCCAGTTGCTTCAAGTGTGGCGTTGCTATCGATGCGCCCACGCTCTTCAACTGTACTTGATAGCATCACAGATTCGTTTGCAGTAATGGTAATCTGACCAGCATTACCGGAGCTCAAGGTCTCGGTAATTACAATACCCCCGTTCAGCTGGAATTTTTTGGTATCAATCACGAGGTTGCCCCCATTTCCCTTACCCCGGACAATGCTTGAGATTAAGCTTGATCCATTCACTTCCAGCAATGAGCCGACATTGAAGGTAATATTGCCACCAGCACTCCCATCTAAGGTATCGGTGGAAATTCTACCACGATTATTCAGTATCAATTTGTCAGTATTAATGGTTAAGCTGCCACCATCCCCTGTGCCTCTCGATTCGGAAAATAAGCCGCTCCTGGCTTCCACATTAGGATTAAAGTTAGCCGGATTGAATGGGTCTTCCGGTAACGAGACTCCCTGAGTGCCTTGGTTTTCTAAAGACACTTGCAGGGTGTAAGTGTCCCCCACTTTTGGTGTTGTTCCCTGGATCAATTCACTATTATTAGCAGTAGAGGGGAAGGCACCGACTCCGAGTAAGTAAATCCCTGGCTCAGTGATGGTGGTATCAATTAAGGAGTCTGTGCTGAAACTGCCAAAGACTTCTATACTGCCACCGGCACCATCAGTAGCTAAAGAATCTTCATTAACCTCTAATAATTCTCCTGTACCGAGATTAAACAGGAAAATCCTAGTATCTATGCTACCGTCTTCCCCTGTAAAGCCATTGTCGATGTCGAAAATAGCTCGACTGTTACTAGTAGTAATGCTAAAGGAGAAGTAATCGAATTGAGTTTCTGCTGCACCCAATACGGTGGTGCCATTAATAATCTGTTCTGGAGTCCGTTCAATGGAAACATAGGGTATTCCTAATGCTCCGGATTCAGCTACGTCGGGATTCGGTTCAGTAATAAACTCCAGAGCATTTAAGTCAAAGGTGTCTAATTCCAAGAAAGGATTAGGGACAAAATCCCGACTTTCCCCAGATATAGTGACACTTTCGCTAGCGTTAATGGTGATATCTCCAGCATTACCTAGATTAGTGGTAGCCGTGACAATCTGTCCGCCCGTTTCCAGGACTAAGGTATTGAGATCCAGTGCGATCGCACCGCCATTACTACTACTGTTGGTTACTGTACCGATAAATCCCCGATTAGCTAGATTCAGTGACCCTTCGGCATTATTAATGGTAATGTTGCCACCCGGACCACTAGTGTCAGCAGCGGAACGAGTGAGAATCCCACTAAATAACCCATCCTCAGTGAAACCGGAGATATTAATGGCACCATTGGCATTAATCTCAATATTTCCTGATGCCCCATGGCTATTGGTAACAGTTTGAACTCTTGAGCCACCAGTGATAGTAAGAGCGCTAGTGGTTAGCTGTATGTTTCCGCCATTGCCTATTGCATTTGTTTCTATATCATTAGCAATCAAACTCTTGTCACTGAGAGTGGTATTGCCAAGAGCGTTAATAGTAATATTGCCAGCTACGGCATCTGGTATTGATGCTCCATCGGTCAATCCAGCTTGTAACGCACTGGCTGACATGTCGAAGTTAGCACTATTGATGGCAATAGTTCCGCCATTAACATTAGTTACATCTACTAAGCTACTGTTAGTCAAGGAAATATCACCTCGTTGGACTCCATCAGGAAAACTGACGGATGTCGCGCCATTGAGGGTAACTGTTCCTGGACTGGATAATCCTCCTAATTCCACCCGTCCCCCTGGCACTTCAACGGTGGCACCATTGAGGTTTACTTCACCGCCAAGTAAGGCCATGGTTTGCCCTGTCTGAATGCCTAAAGTAGCTCCTATCACGTTGACTGAGCCAGGATTGCTACCATATTGCAAACCAGTGGGAATATTGATGGTTAACAATGGTGGGGCATTGGGATCACTAGCGCTAAAGTTGAAACCATTGTCAAATACCGCACTATCAGCAGTGCTAGCCACAAACGAGCCTGCTACATCTAAGCTCGCATTGGTTCCAAAGTTAATACCATTGGGATTAAGCAAGAATAAATTAGCGCTACCGTTTACTCCCAAGGTGCCCAGAATTTGAGAGAGGTTGTTACCAGTCACACGAGTCAAAATATTAGTAATGCCATCGGGATTAGCAAAATACACTCGTTGACCATTACCAACATTAAATTCCAGAAAACTGTGGAATAAGTTACTATCTCGAATTGCTCCCCCTTCGATTAAATCCGCTACTGCACCACGGATAGTCTGATTGGGAGTAACCTGAGAATTTTCATTGCCCAAGGTACTATCTGGGGTAATTTGAGCTAACGTAGGTGAGGCGAATAATAACCATAAACTACTTACTTCAAGTAATACCACTAAGCCTAATTGCATTAGTGAAATGGGTTCTGTTGGTAGGCTTGCTGTGAGGGGATGAGCGTTTTGGGAAAAGGGGAAGCTGACGCATTTCATGGGATTGTCTGGCCGATTACTCTCAGTCTTAGAGTTCCCGGCACTGTTGGTCAGAGTCACACTTGTCTCGTAGCGCCATCATCCCAAGTGCTGTTAGGGGGTAGCCAAAAAATAGACCTCTTGCAAAAGCTTGTAGGGTGGGAAAAAATAGTTTGGTTCAAATGAGTCTTGTAGATAATATTACTTTGCCCACCCTACTTGAATTGGTATTTTTTTTACACTCACACCACACCCCACACCTCATAAGGGTAGGTTTTTTACAAAGACCTCAGGTGTTGGGTTTAGGGTGTGGGGTGTGGGGTGTGGGGTATAAGAAAGCGATGCAGCTTCGGAACAGGGGGTTTCCCCCGGAGACCAAACCTGATTACGTTGAGCTTTTATGGTTGGTAGGCTCCTTGACGCGCGCCTTAGAATAAGGCAGCCAAAATGGTTGGTCGGCTATGGGAAAAAGGGTTAAAACTTATTGATTAGCGTGATTTGCGCGGTCTTGGGGAGGCAGCGCGGTCTTGGGGGTCCCCCCCGGAGACGAAACCTTAGACAGGCTCGCCTTTATGGTTGGTCGGCTATGCACAAAAGGGGTAAAACTTATTGATTAAGGCGAGCCTGTCTTACGGTAACTTCTAACCATGAGCGACTGCCGTGGTTTCCCCCATGAGCGACTGCATCAAGACAAGGCTGCCTTATTCTTACGGTAACTTCAAATGCAGATGCATGGGGTTTAACTTATTGATTAGCGTGATTTGCGCGGTCTTGGGGAGGCAGTGCCGCCAAAGGGGGTTTCCCCCATGAGCAACTGCCGTGGTTTCCCCCACTCGCGCAAAGCATGGCTGACAAGGCGAGCCTGTCTTACGGTAACTTCTAACCACTCGCTATTGCATCAAGACAATGTACTTAATTTGTCGTTAAAAATCATCATTTATTCGTTGTTTTCCTTTTCCTATGCTGAGGTTAAGTCCCATGTTTGACCCTAATGTAAAAAACCTACCCCTGTGGGACACCCCACACCCGGTCACCCCACACCCCACACCCCAGTTGTTAGCGTACGCAATAATAAGGGGAAAACCAGGAAATAAACGGACTCGACTGAGGTGAATCAGCCACTAACTCTACTACTCCGTTTTTATTAACAATCCATCGATTAGCTTCAATAATTCTAGACCTACCTGAGTTACCTGGATTAGCAGCATTAGCAGCATGTACACGATTTTTCCGGCGGCGAGCGCTGTGGCGAGGTAATGGACGTAAATCCACCCACAGGGTTTGACCCCGAAGCGGTTTAGTGGGGTCTGTGGGTAAACCACCCCGGCCAAATTGGGCAAATTGATTGCCCTGATTGGTACCGCAACCAGTGGCAACTAGCAGTTTGGGATTAACAAAATTGTCTGGTAGCTCGAATAATCCCGCGCTAGGGTCAGAGTATGGTGCATTAATTTCGACAGTACCGCTAAAGGAAGCTCCCAGTTGGGAAGAGGCGGTAATATCACTGTCGGGGGTTTGTTGTTCTCTAAATTCAGTGCCAAAAATGCCTAAAGCATTGATAATCACTCGTCCGCCAAAGCTATTTACAGCATTGGCCGTGATATCGCTATTGTCTAGGGCAACTAGCAAATCAGTATCGATATCAATATTACCCCCAGTGGCAGTACCTTGGGCATTGGTAGTGATGTTACTGCCATTGCGCATTACAATCCGCTCAGAATCGAGCTCAATATTGCCTTTATCCCCAGCACTGACTTCAGCAGAAAGGGTACCTTGATCTAATAGAATCGATTTAGCAGTAATCTCGAGATTACCAGCCTGGGCATTATCCCCTGAAACACGAGCACTGACGGAAATTTCGGCACCATCACGAACTCTCAAGGTGTTACTGGTAATGGTCACGGAACCCGCAGCCGAGTTACCTTCTGAGAAGGCTGCAATGCGACTACGATACTGAGGGTCTTCTGAAATACCAGTGACCTCTATGTCATTAACATTAAGGAAGATATCCCCAGCTTGACCATCCCCTAAGCTAGACGCAATCACCTGTCCACCATCAAAGATGTGTAACCGTTGAGCATCTATTTCTAAGTTACCGCCATTGCCAGTTGCTTCTTTATCCACGGCAACCAACACACCACTGACCGCGCCAGTAAAATCGACAAAAGCATCACTGACCTCAACCTCAGTGGCGCGAATGGTAATATTGCCAGCATTACCAGGACCAACGGCATTCGCTTGGAGACGTCCCCCTTCAGCGACTCGCAAACGCCCAGTTTCAATCAGTAGATCGCCCCCATTCCCAGTAGTTTCCTCCCTAGTAAAACCAACCGTTAGTGCACTCGTGAATAAGCCGCTAGAGAGTGTACCAGTAGCATTAGTGCCAATCACATCTACCGACTCGGAAGCATACACGGTGATATTTCCGGCATCCCCAGCTCCAGAGGTAGAAGAGATAAATTGTGCACCATCACTGAGAAGCAAACGCTCGGTTTCAATGGTTAAATTGCCGCCAGAGCCCGTGCCTTCTGTACGTGTAAAAAAGCCGCTGGGAAACCTATCATCACGTCCGGTACCTCTCACATCTACCGACCCGGAGGCGTACACGGTGATATTTCCAGCATGCCCAGCTCCAAAGCTAGAAGAGCCAAATTGTGCTCCATCACTGATAACTAAATGTTCGGTTTCAATAGTTATATTGCTGCCAGGGCCAGAGCCCTCTGTAAATGTAAAAAAGCCGCTGGAAAATAGACCATCAGGTGAGCTACCAATGACTGAGACTTCCTTAGCTGTTACGGTTACACTGCCACCATCCCCATCCCCCCGATTAATCGAGGTGATCTCAGAGCCATTACGCAACTCCAAAACTGGAGTTTCAACAACCACCCTCCCTGCATTGCCAGTTGCTCCAGGTCTGGCGTCGCTCTGGATCATCCCAAGTTCTTCAGAGCTTGTACCTGAGAGCATCACAGATTCTGTCGCCGTAATGGTAATCTCACCAGCATTACCGGAGCTCAAGGTGCTGCTAGTTAGAGTACCCCCGCTCACCTGCAATTGTTTGGTATCAATTACTAGGTTGCCCGCATTGCCATTACCCCGGGCAATGCTTGAGACGAAGGTTGATGGATTCACTTCCAGCAATGAGCCCACATTTAACCTAATATTGCCACCACTACCCGCATCAAAGGTATCGGTGGAAATTCTGCCACCATTGTTGAGTATCAATTTGTCAGTATTAATGGTTAAGCTGCCACCATGGCCTGTGCCAAACGATTCGGAAAATAAGCCGCTCCTAGCTTCCACATTCGGATTAAAGTTAGCTGGATTGAAAGGATCTTCGGGTAAGGAGACTCCGTCAGTGCCAAGGTTTTCTAAAGACACTTGCAGGGTGTAAGTCTCCCCCACTTTTGGGGTTGGGCCCTCGATCAATTCATTATTCGTAGCAGTAGAGCCGAAGGCAGCGACTCCGAGTAAGTAAACCCCTGGTTCAGTGATGGTGGTATCAATTAAGGAGTCGTAGGTAAAACTGCCAAAGATTTCTATACTGCCATCGCCACCATCAGTGGCCAAAGAATCCTCATTGACCTCTAATAATTCTCCTGTACCCAGATTAAACAGGTAAATCCTGGTGTCTACGTCACCGTCTTCCCTAGTAAAGCCATTGTCGATGTCGAAAATCGCTCGACTGTTTCCAGTAGTGATACTAAAGGAGAAGTAATCGATTTGATTTTCGGCTGTACCCAATACCGTGGTGCCATTAATAATCTGTTCTGGAGTCCGTTCAATGGACACATAGGGTATTCCCCCAGCTCCAGATTCAGCTACGTTGGGATTGGGGTCAGTAATAAACTCGAGATCATTTAAGTCAAAGGTGTCTAAGTCCAAGAAAGGATTAGGGACAAAATCCCGACTTTCCCCAGATATGGTGACACTTTCAGTAGCATTAATGGTAATATCTCCAGCATTACCTAGGTTGGTGGTAGCCGTGACAATCTGTCCGCCAGTTTCCAAGACTAAGGTATTGAGATTAAGTGCGATCGCACCGCCATTACTACTACTGTTGGTAACTGTACCGATAAATCCCCGATTACCTAGATTCAGTGACCCTTCGGAATTGTTAATGGTAATCTGGCCTCCAAAGCCACTGGTATCAGCAGCGGAACGAGTTAGAATCCCACTAAATAAGCCATCCTCAGTGAAACCGGAGATATTAATGGCACCATTGGCATTAATCTCAATATTTCCTGATGCGCCATTGCTATTGGTAACAGTTTGAACTCTTGAGCCACCAGTGATAGTAAGAGCGCTAGTGGTTAGCTCTATGAAACCGCCATTACCAATCGCTGAGGTTAGTAAATCATTAGCAATCAAACTCTTGTCACTGAGAGTGGTATTGCCAAGAGCGTTAATAGTAATATTGCCAGCTACGGCATCTGGTATTGATGCTCCATCTGTCAATCCAGCTTGTAACTCACTGGCTGACATGTCAAAATTAGCACTATTGATGGCAATATCTCCGCCATTGACATTAGTGACATCTACCAAGCTACCGTTAGTCAAGGAAACATCAGCTCGTTGGACTCCATCGGGAAAACTAACGGATGTTGCACCATTGAGTGTAACGGTGCCTGGACTGGATAATCCTCCTAATTCCACCCGTCCTCCTGGCACTTCAACGGTGGCACCATTGAGGTTAACTTCACCCCCAAGTAAAGCCATAGTTTGCCCTGTCTCTATGCCTAAAGTAGCTCCTATCACGTTTACTGAGCCAGGATTGCTACCATATTGCAAACCCGTGGGAATGTTAATGGTTAACAATGGTGGGGCGTTTGGATCACTAGCGCTAAAGTTGAAACCATTATCAAATACGGCACTATCGGCAGTGCTAGCCACAAAGGAGCCTGCGACATCTAAGCTCGCATTAGCTCCAAAGTTAATACCATTGGGATTAAGCAAGAATAAATTAGCGCTACCGTTTACTCCTAAGGTGCCCAGAATTTGAGAGAGGTTGTTACCAGTAACACGAGTCAGAATATTAGTAATGCCATCGGGATTAGCAAAATAGACTCGTTGAACATTACCAACATTAAATTCGATAAAACTGTGGAATAAGTTACTATCTCGTATTGCTCCCCCTTCGATTAAATCTGCTACTGCATCACGGATAGTCTGATTAGGAGTAACTATTGAATTCTCATCCCCCAGGGTATTATCTGGGGTAATTTGACCTAGAGTTGGTGAGGCGAGGAATAACCATAGACTACTAACTTCGAGCAATCCCACTAAGCCCAATTGCATTAGTGAAATCGGGTCTTTTGGTAGAGTTGCTGTGAGGGGATTAGCTTTGTGGGAAAAGGGGAAGCTGACGCATTTCATGGATAGACCTGGCCGATTACTCTCAGTTATAGAGTTCCCCCCACTGTTGCTCAGAGTCACACCTGTCGGGTAGCGCCATAGTCCCAAATGCTGTTACCGTACACAATAATAAGGTGAAAACCAGGAAATGAAGGGACTCGACTGAACTGAATCAGCCACTAACTCCACTACTCCGTTGTTATTAACAATCCATCGATTAGCTTCAATAATTCTAGACCGACGTGAGTTAACGGGATTAGCAGCATTAGCAGCATGTACACGATTTTTCCTACGGCGAGCGCTGTGGCGAGGTAATGGACGTAAATCCATCCACAGGGTTTGACCCCGAAGCGGTTTAGTGGGGTCTGTGGGTAAGCCACCGCGCCCAAATTGGGTAAATTGATTACCTTCATCAGTACCGCAACCAGTGGCAACTAGCAGTTTGGGATTAACAAAATTGTCTGGTAGCTCGAATAATCCTGCGCTAGGGTCAGAGTATGGTGCATTAATTTCCACAGTACCGCTAAAGGAAGCTCCCCGTTCGGAAGAGGCAGTAATATCACTATTTGGGGTAAGTTGTTCTCGAAATTCAGTACCAAAAATGCCTAAGGCATTGATAATCACTCGTCCGCCAAAGCTATTTTTAGCATTGGCCGTGATATCGCTATTTTCGAGGGCAACTAGCAAGTCAGTATCAATAGTAATATTACCCCCAGTGGCAGCATTTTGGGCATTGGTAGTGATGTTACTGGCATCGCGCATTACAATCAGCTGGGAATCCAGCTCAATATTGCCGAGATCCCCAGCACTGACTTCCGCAGAAAGGGTAGCGCCCCCGTCTAATAGAATCGATTCAGCAGTAATCTCAAGATTACCAGCCTGGGCATTATCCCCATTACCACGGGCACTAACGGAAATTTCGGCACCATCGCGAACTCTCAAGTTTTTGCTGGTAATGGTCACATCACGTGCAGGGGAGTTACCCTCAGAGAAGGCCGCAATACGACTAGGATACTGAGGGTCTTCTGAAATACCAGTGACTTCTATGTCATTAACATTGAGGATGATTTCCCCAGCTGCACCATCCCCTGAGCTAGACGCAATCACCTGTCCACCATCGAAGATGTGCAACCGTTCAGCATCTATCTCTAATTTACCGCCATTGCCAGTGGCTCCTGAATCGACCGAAACCAAGACACCACTGACCAGGCCAGTAAAATCTTCAAAGGCATCACTAACCTCAACCTCAGTGGCGCTAATGGTAATATTGCCACCATCCCCAGGACCAACCGCAGAGGCTTGGAGACGTCCCCCTTCTGCCACTCGCAAACGCCCAGTTTCAATCAGGAGATTGCCCCCCTTCCCAACAATTTCCTCCCGAGTAGTATCAAGATTTAGTCTACTCGTCAATATGCCGCTAGAGAATGTACCACTAGCATCAGTACCAATCACATCTACCGACTCTGAGGCGTACACCGTTATATGTCCAGCATCCCCATCTCCAGAAGTATCAGAGAAAAATTCTGCTCCATCACTGACAAGCAAACGCTCGGTTTCAATGGTTAAATTGCCACCATCGCCAGATTCCTCTGTAGCTGTAACGAAGGCGCTAGGAACTATACCATTAGGTGAGCGACCAATGGCTGAGACGACCTTAGCTCTTATTGTTACACTGCCCCCATCCCCTTTACCCCGATTAAGCGAGTTGATCTGAGCGCCATTATGCAACTCCAAAACTGGAGTTTCAACAACCACCCTGCCCCCATTCCCACTTGCTCCAGTTCTGGCATTGCTAGCGATTGTGCCCCTAGTTTCTACTCCGAGTATCACAGATTCTGTCGCCGTAATGGTAATCTCACCAGCATTACCTGAGCTTGAGGTGCTAGTACTTAGACCACCTCCGTTCACCTGGAATTTTTTGGTATCAATTACTAGGTTGCCCGCATCGCCACTACCCCGGGAAATGCTTGAGATTCTTGATCGATTCACTTCGAGCAATGAGCCGATAGTTAAGGTAATATTGCCACTATCACCTGCCTGAAAGGTATCGGTGGAAATTCTACCAGGATTGTTCAGTATTAATTTGTCGGTATTAATCGTTAAGCTGCCACCATTACCTGTACCTCTCGATTCCGAAAATAAGCCGCTCCTGGCTTCTTCCATATTAGGATTAAAGTTAGCCGGATTGAAAGGGTCTTTGGGCAACGAGACTCCTTCAGTGCCAAGGTTTTCTAAAGACACTTGCAAGGTGTAAGTGTCCCCGACTTCTGGTGTTGCGCCCTGGATCAATTGATTATTCCTAGCACTAGAGGGGAAGACACCAACTCCGAGTAAGTAAACCCCTGGTTCAGTGATGGTGGTATCAATTAAAGAGTCGAGGGTTGAACTGCCAAAGCTTGCTATACTGCCACCGGCACCATCAGTGGTCAAAGAATCGTCATTGGCCTCTAATAATTCTCCTGTACCTTGATTAAATAGGAAAATCTCAGTATCTACGCTGCCGTCTTCCCTAGTAAAGCCATTGTCGATGTCGAAAATAGCTCGACTGTTACTAGTGGTAATGCTGAAGGAGAAGTAATCGAATTGATTTTCGGCTGCACCCAATACGGTGGTGCCATTAATAATCTGTTCTGGAGTCCGTTCAATGGAAACATAGGGTATTCCTAATGGTCCGGATTCCGCCACGTTGGGATTCGGTTCAGTAATAAACTCCAGAGCATTTAAGTCAAAGGTGTCTAAATCCAACAAAGGATTAGGGAGAAAATCCCGACTTTCCCCAGAGATAGTGACACTTTCGGCAGCGTTAATGGTGATATCCCCAGCGTTTCCGATGTTGCTGGTAAGGGTGATAATCTGTGCGCCAGTTTCCAGGACTAAGGTATTGAGATCCAGTGCGATCGCACCGCCATTACTACTACTGTTGGTAACTGTACCGATAAATCCCCGATTACCTAGATTCAGTGACCCAAAGGCATTGTTGATGGTAATGTTGCCTCCTGTGCCACTGGTGTCAACAGCGGAACGAGTTAGTATACCGCTAAATAAGCCATCCTCAGTGAAACCGGAGATATCAATGGTGCCATTAGCATTAATTTCAATATCTCCTGATGCCCCATTGCTATTGGTAACGGTTTGAACTCTTGAGCCACCAGTGATAGTAAGACCACTAGTGGTTAGCTGTATGTTTCCGCCATTGCCTATCGCATTTGTTTCTATATCATTAGCAATCAAACTCTTGTCACTAAGAGTGGTATAACCATTAGCATTAATAGTTATATTGCCAGCTACGGCATTTGATATACCTGCTCCATCGGTCAATCCAGCTTGTAAACTCGATTGAGACATGTCGAAGTTAGCACCATTGATGGCAATAGTTCCGCCATTGACAGACGTTACATCTACTAAGCTACCGTTAGTCAAGGAAACATCACCTCGTTGGACACCATCGGGAAAACTAACGGATGTCGCACCATCGAGGGCAACAGTGCCTGGACTGGATAATCCTCCTAATTCCACCCGTCCCCCTGGCACTTCAACGGTGGCACCATTGAGGTTTACTTGACCCCCAAGTAAAGCCATGGTTTGCCCGGTCTCCATGCTAATGGTAGCTCCGATCACGTTTACTGGGCCAGGATTGCTACCATATTGCAAACCAGTGGGAATATTGATGGTTAACAATGGTGGGGCGTTTGGATCACTAGCGCTAAAGTTGAAACCATTGTCAAATATTGCACTATCAGCAGTGCTAGCTACAAAAGAGCCTGCTACATCTAAGCGAGAATTGGCTCCAAAGTTAATACCATTGGGATTAAGCAAGAATAAATTAGCGCTACCATTTACTCCCAAAGTCCCGAGAATTTGAGAGAGGTTGCTGCCAGTAACACGAGTCAAAATATTGGTAATGCCATCGGGATTAGCAAAATAGACTCGTTGACCATTACCAACATTAAATTCCAGAAAACTATGGAACAGGTTACTATCTCGTATCGCTCCCCCTTCGATTAAATCTGCTACTGCACCACGGATAGTCTGATTGGGAGTAACTTGAGAATTTTCATTGCCCAAAGTACTATCTGGGGTAATTTGAGCTAACGTAGGTGAGGCAAGGAATAAACATAAACTACTGACTTCGAGCAATCCCACTAAGCCCAATTGCATTAGTGAAATGGTTTCTCTGGGTAGGCTTGGTCTGAGGGGATTAGCTTTGTGGGGTTGGGGGAAGCTTACGCATTTCATGGGATTGTCTGGCCGATTACTCTCAGTCTTAGAGTTCCCGATAGTGTTGGTCAGAGTCACACTTGTCTCGTAGCGCCATCATCCCAAGTGCTGTTACCGAACGCAATAATAAGTTTTTAGCTTGTAGGGTGGGCAAAAATAGTGGCGTTGCTGATTCTAGGTATGGTTTTGCCCCCCTAACCCCCCAATTTTGGGGGGAATAAGACGTTCTTGCGTCCCTCCCGGTGCGCGCCTCGTGGCGAGTAAATCGCCCTTGGGTCGCACCGCAAAGTTGGGGGACCAACGGGGGCTTTAACATGCACCAGATGATTGCGCATTCATTCCTTAATTCAGCAACGCCAAAATAGTTTGATTCAAATGAGTCTTGTAGATAATATTACTTTGCCCACCCTACTTGAATTGGTATTTTTTTTACACTCACACCACACCCGGTCACCCCACACCCCACACCCCAGTTGTTACCGTACGCAATAATAAGGTTCAAACCAGGAAATGAAGGGACTCGACTGAACTGAATCCGCCACTAACTCGACCACTCCGTCGTTATTAATAATCCAGCGATTAGCTTCAATAATTCTAGACCGACGCGAGTTAGCTGTATTGGAAGCATTAGAACCTAAGATAGGATTTTTCCGGCGGCGAGCGATATGGCGAGGTAATGGACGTAAATCCATCCACAGGGTTTGACCCCGAAGCGGTTTAGTGGGGTCTGTGGGTAAGCCACCCCGCCCAAATTGGGTAAATTGATTGCCATCATCAGTACCGCAACCAGTGGCAACTAGCAGTTTGGGATTAACAAAATTTTCTGGTAGCTCGAATAATACAGCACTAGGGTCGGAGTATGGTGCATTAATTTCGACGGTACCGCTAAAGGAAGCTCCCCGTTCGGAAGAGGCGGTAATATCACTGTCGGGGGTTTGTTGTTCTCTAAATTCAGTGCCAAAAATGCCTAAAGCATTGATAATCACTTGTCCCCCAAAGCTATTTACAGCATTGGCCGTGATATCGCTATTTTCGAGGGCAACTAGTAGCAAGTCAGTACCAGTAATAGTAATGTTACCGCCAGTGGCAGTACCTTTCGCATTGGTAGTAATGTTACTGCGATCGCGCATCAGGATTAGCTCAGAATCCAGGATAATATTGCCGTTATCCCCAGCACTGACTTCTGCAGAAAGGGTAGCGCCCCCGTCTAATAGAATCGATTTAGCAGTAATCTCGAGATTACCAGCCTTGGCATTATCCCCATTACCAAGAGCACTGACGGAAATTTCAGCACCATCACGAACTCTCAAGTTATTGCTGGTAATGGTCACGAAACCAGCAGGGGAGTTACCTTCTGAGAAGGCAGCAATGCGACTAGGAAACTGACCGTCCTCTGAAATGCCAGTGACCTCTATGTCATTAACATTGAGGATGATATTCCCAGCGTTACCATCCCCTAAGCTAGAAGCAATCACCTGTCCACCATCGAAGATGTGCAACCGTTCTGCATCTATCCTTAATTGACCGCCATTGCCAGTGGCTTCTTCATCCACGGAAACCAAGACACCACTGACAGTGTCAGTAAAATTGACAAAAGCATCACTGACCTCCACCGACCTTGCTCGAATGGTAATACTGCCAGCATCCCCAGAACCCAGGGCAGAGGCTTGGAGACGTCCCCCTTCTGCCACTCGCAAACGCCCAGTTTCAATCACTAGCTCGCCCCCATTCCCACCAATTTCCTCCCTAGTACTACCAATAAGGAGTCCACTGGTGAATAGGCCGCTAGAGCTTGTACCAGTAGCATTAGTGCCAATCACATCTACGGACTCGGAGGCGTACACTGTGATATTTCCGGCATCCCCATCTCCATCGGTACGAGAGACGAATTGTGCTCCATCACTAACAAGCAAACGCTCGGTTTCAATGGTTAAATTGCCGCCAGGGCCGTTGCCCTCTGCAACTGTAAAAAAGGCGCTGGGAAATATACCATCAGATGACGTACCTATCGCTTCGATCAAATTAGCTCTAACCATTACACTGCCCCCATCCCCATCACCGCCATTAACAGCGATCTGAGCGCCATTACGCAACTGCAAAACTGGAGTGTCAACAACCACCCTCCCGACCTGGCCAGTTGCTCCAAGTCTGGCGTCGCTTCGGATCTCCCCACGCTCTTCAACGGTTGTACCTGAGAGCATCACAGATTCTGTCGCGGTAATGGTAATCTCACCAGCATTACCGGAGCTCAAGGTCCTGGTACTGAGAATACCCCCGATCGCCTGCAATTGTGAGGTATCAATCACGATTGTGCCGGCATTGCCACTACCCCGGGCAATGCTTGAGATGAAGGTTGATGCATTATTCACTTCCAGCAATGAGCCCACATTTAAGGTAATATTGCCACCACCACCAGCATCAAAGGTATCGGTGGAAATTCTGCCACCATTGTTGAGTATCAATTTGTCAGTCTTAATCGTTAAGCTGCCACCATCCCCTGTGCCTCTCGATTCCGAAAATAAGCCGCTGTTGGCTTCCACATTCGGATTAAAGTTAGCTGGATTAAAAGGGTCTTCCGGTAACGAAACTCCCTCCGTGCCCAGGTTTTCTAAAGACACTTGCAAGGTGTAAGTGTCCCCCACTTGTGGGCTTGCGCGCTGGATCAATTCATTATTAGTAGCACTAGAGGGGAAGGCACCGACTCCGAGTAAGTAAACCCCTGGGGAGGTGATAGTGGTATCAATTAAGGAGTCTGTGGTGAAACTGCCAAAGACTGGTAAACTTCCACCGGCACCATCAGCGGTCAAAGAATCGTCATTGACCTCTAATAATTCTCCTGTACCTTGATTAAACAGGAAAATCTTGGTATCTACGTTGCCGTCTCCCCCTGTAAAGCCATTGTCGATGTCGAAAATAGCTCGACTGTTGCTAGTAGTGATACTAAAGGAGAAGTAATCGAATTGATTTTCGGCTGCCCCCAATACGGTGGTGCCATTAATAATCTGTTCTGGAGTCCGTTCAATGGAAACATAGGGAATTCCCCCAGGACCAGATTCCGCCACGTTGGGATTCGGTTCAGTAATAAACTCCAGAGCATTTAAGTCAAAGGTTTCTAAGTCTAAGAAAGGATTAGGGACAAAATCCCGACTTTCCCCAGATATAGTCACACTTTCGGTAGCGTTAATGGTGATATCTCCAGCATTGCCTAAGTTGCTGGTAAGGGTGATAATCTGTCCGCCAGTTTCCAAGACTAAGGTATTGAGATCCAGTGCGATCGCACCGCCATTACTACTACTGTTGGTTACTGTACCGATAAATCCCCGATTACCTAGTTTCAGTGACCCTTGGGCATTCCCTTGGCGATTGTTAATGGTAATGTTGCCACCCGGGCCACTGGTGTCAACAGCGGAACGAGTCAAGATACCACTAAATAACCCATCCTCAGTGAAACCAGAGATATCAATGGTGCCATTAGCATTAATCTCAATATCTCCTGATGCCCCATTGCTATTGGTAACAGTTTGAACTCTTGAGCCACCAGTGATAGTCAGGTCCCTAGTGGTTAGCTGTATGTTTCCGCCATTGCCTATCGCTGAGGTTTCTATATCATTAGCAATCAAACTCCTATCACTGAGATTGCTATTACCTTGAGCGTTAATGGTAATATTTCCAGCTACGGCATCTGGTATCGATCCTCCTGAAGTCAATCCCGCCTGTAACGCACTGGCTGACATGTCGAAGTTAGCACCATTGATGGCAATAGTTCCGCCATTAACATTAGTTACATCTACTACCGAACCGTTAGTCAAAGAAACATCAGCTCGTTGGACTCCATCGGGAAAACTAACGGATGTTGCGCCATCGAGGGCAACAGTGCCTGGACTGGATAATCCTCCTAATTCCACCCGTCCCCCTGGCACTTCAAGGGTGGCACCATTGAGGTTTACTTGACCCCCAAGTAAGGCCATGGTTTGCCCTGTCTGAATGCCTAAAGTAGCTCCGATCACGTTGACTGAGCCAGGATTGCTACCATATTGCAAACCAGTGGGAATATTGATAGTTAACAATGGTGGGGCGTTTGGATCACTAGCGCTAAAGTTGAAACCATTGTCAAATACCGCACTATCAGCAGTGCTAGCTACAAAGGAGCCTGCCACATCTAAGCGAGAATTGGCTCCAAAGTTAATACCATTGGGATTGAGCAAGAATAAATTAGCGCTACCGTTTACTCCCAAAGTCCCGAGAATTTGAGAGAGGTTGCTGCCAGTGACACGAGTCAGAATATTAGTAATGCCATCGGGATTAGCAAAATAGACTCGTTGACCATTGCTGACATTAAATTCGATAAAACTGTGGAATAAGTTACTATCTCGTATTGCTCCCCCTTCGATTAAATCCGCTACTGCACCACGGATAGTCTGATTAGGAGTAACTTGAGAATTTTCATTGCCCAAGGTACTATCTGGGGTGATTTGAGCTAGAGTTGGTGAGGCGAGTAATAAACATAGACTTCCAACTTCTAGCAATCCCACTAAGCCCAATTCCATTAGTGAAATGGTATCTCTGGGTAGGTTTTGTATGAGGGGATTAGTGTTGTCGTCGGAGCTAGATAAGGCATTAGCTTTGTGGGCAAAGGGGAAACTTACGCATTTCATGGACAGACCTGGCCGATTACTCTCAGTCTTAGAGTTCCCGGCACTGTTGGTCAGAGTCACACCTGTGATGAACGGGTGCATCTGATTAAAGCTGTTTGAGCCGGTGTGTGGAACAGGCATCTTGCCTGTTACAATTTCCCGGCGGGCTGTCTCGGTGTGTGGAACAGGCATCTTGCCTGTTACAATTTCCCGGCGGGCTGTCTCAACGCTTTTTACCCCGATTCCCGATTCCCGATTCCCGATTCCCGATTCCCGATTCCCGATTCTTAATTCTTAATTCTTAATTCTTAATTCTTAATTCTTAATTCTTAATTCTTAATTCTTAATTCTTAATTCTCATTAAAATCGATTTTCATACTCGAAAATTATCTTAGTATCGTCTGAAAAATTGCTAGCACCCCGTAGCAGAATTTCTTCATTAACTCGATAGCGCAAGTTGTACTGAATTGGCTGATCAGTAGTTAACACTTTTAACAACGAAAATGATAAATTATTAGTAATATTAATTCCTGCTTCAGCACCTATCTCTAAGCGATCAGTGCGCCTATTATCATCTGTAACTGTAGTAGGGAAAATGCGAAATTCATCTAATCCTGCGGCATCACCAATCAGGTTGCTGACATTACTCAATAGTGCTGACCCAGCTAAGTTGGCCAAACCCAAGGTAGTATTGCCTCGACCCAAGGTATCCACAAAGCCACCCCCTAATAGGGCAACAATTTCCCCTTCACTACGTTTTGGCATACTATTAAGTTCCACTCGGTCAAAGAGCTGACTTGCTAGCCCTTTTACTTTGGCTTGAACCCGAATAGTTTCTGTACTGCCAAAATTAGTTGGGCTATCGCTAATTTCATTAGCAAAGGTTTCACTGGTAATGGGTTGTTTCCGAGACTCAATTACTGATGCCACCATCTGCACATCTAACTCTGGGTCTCTACCAAGAGCTGCTACAAATCGGGCATTATTGTTGTACTTTTTATCAAGGCGAAACTGGGTGGTAAAGAGATTCACCTGACCGCGCAGCAGCTGAATGGTTCCTTCCGGTCTAATATCACTCATGTCGCCATTAATTAGAAGGGTACCGCTGGCGAGAAAATCTAATACTGGTAGCTGTCGAACTAGGATATTTTTACCTAAGGTTAACTTTAAGTTATTGAACTCGATTAGTTCATCACCAGCCGATCCGCTACTCCCGATCGGGGCAGTTTGAGATTCAGAGATGGGTACTTGACCATCAAACAATTCGATGTAACCACCAATGCTAGGATTAAATAGAGTCCCAGTAATAATAGTCTTACCTTTAACACCACCACTGTAAATCCCTTTGAGATTGATGGCGAGTTGATTCAGGTCAACGGTGAGGGGATTCTCTAAGGGTCTAGGTAGGTCTCGCAAGGGCAAATTCCCTACCGCTACTAATTTACCACCACCAAAATTCCCTTGTAAGGTGTCTACAATTTCCATCCGGTTGAAGTTAAACCGGATTTTGCCATTGACCTCTGTTAGGGGTTCGGGTAGGGATTGGGCAGCAATGGTAGCGTCTTCTACATTAATGTTACCAATAACGGTAAGTTGCTCCAGTTGCTGTAGCCAATCTTGGTCTTGGTCAAAGGTACCGGAAATATCTAAATCTACTAGTCCTTTACCATCAACCCAAGTGATTTGTTGATTGGTAAGCATGTTCAATCGGGCAAGTCCTTCGTTTTGAACCGTCAGTTGTACACTGACTTGCCGATTTTCTGGCTCTACTTCGGCAAAGGGTAACTTGTAGGGGATTTTGGCATTTACAGTTAGGGGTTCAGATTCTTTGGTCAGAAAACTTTGGGCAAAGACGTTCAACCGCGCATTGTTGTAACTAAAGCTGCCTTTGATGGATTCTAGGGGTGTTTGGTTTAAACTGGCATCCACTACGGATATTGCTCCCCTAGCTTGGGGATTGCTTAGACTTCCATAAAAGTCCGCTGTGGCATCAACAAATCCTCCGTAACCAACAGAGCTCGGAAAGTTGAACACTTCTCTAATCAGGGAAACCGGGACGTTCTTTAGCTTGAGCTGACCCGATGGCCCTTTTTCACCGATACTACCGGACAAGGTGGCTAGGCTCTGACCCGATTTAACCTGCACAGGTAAAAGATTCAGTACCCCTTCTTCAAAATTCCCTTGGGCAATAATTGTCTGAGCTTTATAGGAACCCCACTGCCAGTTTTCCCCTTGGAAATTAAATTTTGCACGGATGCCATCTTTGAGTGAACCTTCCATACTGATACTGCCAGTAAAACCACCATTCATCTCGCTAAGCTCTGGTAACAGTAAGCTCTCTTGACGCTGCTGCCGTTGTCTGTTTAGGAGGGTGACTATTTCTGACATCCGCCGCAGGGGTTTTTTGAGAGCATTTTGTGGATTACCTACTCCAGTAACGGTCAGATCAGTGGCTGTGCCGTAGACGGGCCCTTGCAAGCCTCGACCTAGGTCAGTTATCTCAAATAGTTGTAGGGTAGTTAGAATATCCTGGATTTCTCCGAGCTTAGCCTGGAGTTGCCCTTTAAATTCTGGGCCATTGGGGGTTGGGGTTACGTTGGCAGCAAATGAGTATTGACTATCACCTTTTTGAAACAAGCCATCGGTCAGAGTAATCGTCCCGTTCTGGTATTGGAAAAAGCCTTTTAACCGATTACCTCTGAGGTTGTCAAAGATGGGATTTGCGATCGCAATTTGACCGGATGATCCAAAGGTCTTGAGGTTGAGACCAATCTGCCCAGATATATCTCCCGCCAAGGGTTTGCTTAACCATGGTTCGAGTTTTTTACCGTCTACCATACCACTACTCAAGGCCAGACTCTTAATGGTATTGATCGGAAAATTCTCCACGGTCATTTGTAGCTCATCCCCTGACCGAATCCCAGTAGCGGTTTTGTCCTGATACTGCACCAAAAAGGATACGGGTTGGTAATTGGGGTTTAGCACAACCTCCAGTTTGTCTTGATTCCCTGCTAGCTGAAGATTTACCCCTGACTCTGGTGCTATACTCACTCGACCTGTCAGTAGGGATTCAAACTCCAGAGGACCAGCAAAAAAGTAGCGCAGTCTTAAGTCACCGTTAATTGTCGGAGCTTTAGGAGTACCAGCAATGCGACCGTTAAAACCGACTAAGCCTCCTAAATTGAAGGCATAAGGTAGGTCAGCAGGTAATCGTTGCAAATTCAAATCCTCTGCTTGTACCTGAAAATCAAACCTCTTAATTGCTTGTAAACCCTCACTCCCTGGGTTTAGATTGACAAAACCATTAGCATTGAATCCGTCAGCTGTGGCTTCTTTAATCTCTAGCTTTTGACCATTCCAGTCAAAGGATGTGGCTAGGGAACGCTCAAGTATAGAAATGCCTTCACTAAAATTCAGCTTACCCTTAGCTTGGATTGCTGATAGAGCTGTATCTGGTGTCAATAGCAAGGGAGCAGAAATATTGACACTGCCATTGAGACGTCCTCGTAAATCGGGATTAATCTCCCACAACTGGAGATTAGTAGGCTGGAAAACCCCCTGAAATTTACCATTGCTAAACTCAGCTGTTCCTAGTAATTGACCACCAGCAACCTTCAGTTGTCCAGACCCTTTGCCCTGAATGGCGTCAATGGTTAAATTAGTTAGATTTCCAGAGACAGTGACATTACCAGCAAGAGGGCCATTGAATTGGGGCGGGACCGGAACAAGACCACCCAAGTCAAGGTTAGAGGTTTCTACCTTGGCCTGGAAGTTACCATTAGCAATACCGATTTGAGAAGCCTGAATTCTACCCCCTTCCAAATCTAAAGTACCAGACCCACTAGCAGTAATGGTGCTAGGACTTACCGAATCTAGATTCCCTGAGATGGTAAACTCCCCAGAGGCTGGACCGTCGAATTGCGATGGTATTGGTCCGAGACGACCTAACTGGAGATTGGATGCAAGTACTTGAGTTTTGAAGTTGCCATTAGCGATATCGACTGCATCAGCTTTAATGCTTCCTCCTGCTAGGTCTAAGCTACCAGACCCACTAGCAGTAATGGTGCTAGGACTTACCGAATCTAGATTCCCTGAGATGGTAAACTCCCCAGAGGCTGGACCGTTGAATTGCGATGGTATTGGTCCAAGACGACCTAACTCGACATTGGATGCTAGGACTTGAGCTTTGAAGTTGCCTTTAGCGATCGCGATCGCATCAGCTTTAATGGTTCCTCCTGCGACATCTAAACTACCGGAACCATTAGCGGTAATCGTACTAGGACTTACCGAATCGACATTGCCTGAGATGGTAAACTCCCCGGATGCTGGACCGTCGAATTGGGGGGGTATTGGTCCGAGACGGCCTAACTGGAGATTGGATGCGAGTACTTGAGCTTGGAACTTGCCATTAGCGATCGCGATCGCATCAGCTTTAATAGTCCCTGCTGCGACATCTAAACTACCAGACCCACTAGCGGTAATCGTGCTAGGACTAAAAGACTTTACATTCCCTGAGATAGTCAACTCCCCTGAGATGGGACCTTTAAATTCAGAAGGTACTGGTGCTAAGGCTTGTAGAGGAATATCAGAGGCTTGGACTAGGGTAGAAAAACCACCATTGATCAGTTTTACATTAGTAGCACGCAAGGTACCACCATCAACTGTTACGCTGCCGTAACCCCTGGCACGGAGGGTTTCTGGCTCGAAAGAATCAAGGCGACCGGACAGATTAAATTGACCATTGAACGGTCCAGAGAACTCTGGCGGTAGAGATGGTGCAGGCAAGGTTTTGATGATTGGTGCCACGGAAATATTCTTAGCTTCTACTAACCCCTGCCAGCTTCCAGCCCCCACTTGAAAATTAGTAGCTCTGAGAATACCATCACCGATGGGCAGATTAGCATAACCAGTGGCACGAAAATTCTCGGGCTTGTCCAGGGGAGAAAAGATCTGGGTTCTGCCATAAATTCGACCCAGAGGAATGGGTAGATTAAATCCATACTGTTTTGCGATCGCATTCGCTGGCACATTCACAGCTTTGAGATCAAATACGGCCCCCCCCTGATCCATAAATTTGATATCCCCCTTCCCTGTGACTAAGCCACCCACTGTTGGTGTTGCCTGCAAGTTTCTAATGGCCAGCTCAGTATTAATAACGCTAAAGTCAGCAGTAATAGAGCTGAAGTTCACCTGGTCAAGGGTGGCGGGAGTGGTGGTAAAGGCCTCTCCAATCACAATCGGGTTGTCAATAGGTCCAGTTACCTGAAACGTAGCCTGTGCTTTACCTAAAGTAGTTACTGGTAGCTCTTTGATCCCAAAGGTCTGTGCATACTGCTGTATCTGAACCGGTTCGCTTGTTGCTCTGAGCTTGTAGCCCGACTCAATATCCAGCATTCCCCCAATTTGGGCAGGTACTTGACCGAATCGGCTAGTTATGTTATCGAGCCAAATCTTACTCCCTCGAAAGTTCAGCTTACCTTTGCTTTGAGTGAACAGTTGGGGCAAGGGTTCTAAGCGAGCGATGGTGTCGGAAAAGCTAATCGTACCCCAATACTGCCAAGGCTGTTCAGCATTATTCCGTTGTATTCTCAGGTTGCCACCCAGTTTACCCCCTTGAAGCTTCAGGGGAATCAGAAGTACTTTACTAACCTCTGCTGCACTCACGTTATCGACATCAAGGTGCAAGTCAGTTTCTTCTTGAGAGAGGTGGTAATCTCCCTTAACCTTTAAATTTCCCCCACTTAACGGCTGACTATTTACATCAAAGCGAATCAGCTGACCTCCGTCGAGAAATTTACTTTTCCCCCTAACTTCAGTAAATATCATCGGTGGTTCTTTGATTCCCACTTGAGATCTTGGCACCACCACCACATCCGCATCCCGCCACCGCACCACCTTTGGGTCTACCTTAAAAACCGAATCTTGGGCAGTTTGTGTAAATGCTGTAGACACCCAGGTTAAATCTTTGTCCTGTTCAACATATATATTAGGTTCAACTAGGGTTACATCCAGTTCTAGGGTTCTGGTAAACAGGAATTTAACTGGGTTATAGGTGACCTTCACTGCCTCCGTGACAAGATTATCGGGATCGGTAGGGGTAGCTGGTATTTCCGTAGAACCAAACCGTACACCATTTAGGGAAAAGCCCTCCACTGGTCCGACATTGACTTTCCGGTTAAGAAAGCTAGATAAATTTTTCTCTACCGTTGGTGCTAATTGCTTCTGGATGAAATACCAAGCAAAAAGGCTTCCACCCCCTATCCCAGAAACTAGAATCATGACCATTAGCATGAAGACCGGACGTAGCAGCCTCTGCCAAAAACCTCTACTTACCTTAGGTTCTGGAGTATTTTCCGGAGTAGGCTCTGGTAGATTACCAGGATTGGGAGAGTTACTCATCTTGATTGGTTTGCACCTTACAACTGGAGTTCCGAGGGAATATGAGGGCATTGTCATCTTAATTTATCAGGGAAATATAGGGAGTAGGGGTATCCGTTGTGGGTACTTAATACCAAGTGCTTTTCAAGAGGATCTAACCATTCCCAATCATGATTGGGAAGAATGGGAAGAGGGGTAGGAGATGGAAGAAGGTGCTGTGTCCAAATGGTGTGAATGCAACTCGGGATCAGGCAGATAACACTACTACTTTTTTTCTATGACGAAATTCCCTATCTTGATAGTTTCCAGAGCCAAGATTGATCGGTGGGTTTAACCCTATAGTTATGGGTGGTTTCAATTCCCTGACGTAATTCCTCTGACGGTCGATAAAGTAAAACATTTTTGAAACCCTCCGGAATCTCCGGTATGTTGGTAGAGCTATTGGATTTATCCAATAACATCAGCTGTACATCCGGACGAAGTAGATGACACAGAGATAGAACCCTACCGGGAATTTCATTACTGATCAAGAGTGGTTGTGGGATTTGATTAATCCAAGCTGCTACGTCGGGATTATTGCGACTCTTCGCATAGCTCTTGTGCCACCAAACTGGCAGTTGAGAGCTGACTATACAGGAGAGTATGCCGCTAAATGCCAGAGCAATTGCTATAGACTTCCAAGTTTTAGGATTTTTTCGGGTTTTTTCCATGGGCACCATGTCATGGTCACCCCTTACTTGCTGATTTTGTCTATCTTCGGGATTTGCTAAATTTCCATCAATCATTCCCTTGGGATGTTGTCCTGAGTGTTTGGCTTGGGTTGTCAGGAAATAAGCAATAGCTAACTGAATACCTAGATAACAGGGAATAGCATAGCGAGTAATGCTAGAACGGCGACCACCTAATAGCACATCTGGACCGATTAGAGCAATTCCTGTCACTCCAATTAAGGTAATAATAAATACCCAAGCATGCTGAGGAGCGTTACGACAAAGATAGTAGAGGGCATATCCTGCTAACAATAAACTGAGATAGTGGAGGGGACTCAAAGGATGGATGCCTTGATTAACATCAAAGAAAATCCGACTGAGGTTTAAAGTCCAAAATAGGGGTAAGAAGCCTGAACGACTATGATTAACTGAGTCAGTATTGGCGATAAATTTGGAGAAATTAGTGATAACAATAATTAGCCAAGGGGAGAATAGCAATACTCCTCCTAAGGAGGCTAGTAAATAGCTAGTTACTCGCTTACTCCACCGAGCACCTTCGGTAATTAATACATACAATCCCTGTCCAATTAAGACAAAGGCTGAGAAAGGGTGAGTATAAAGTGCTAAAGCAACAGTAAAACTATAGATAATCCATCGATAAGGTTTTTTAATTAATTGCTTTCTCCTAGAAGAATTCATTGCCCATAATAGCACTGCACTAGAAAGCAAAATGGTAACAGTCCATAAACTATATTCTCGGGCTTCTTGGGCATACAAAACATGAAAGGGAGAAATAGCAATTATGGCAACAGCTACCCAACCGATTAATTGTGAACCAAAAAGTTCTAAGCACAGCCAGTAAGCACAGGGCAATGCTAATAAGCTAATTAGTACTGATAGGAGTCTGATCGTTCCTACGGAATTGCCAAAGGTTTGTAACCATAATCTGGCCATTAGGTAGTAAAGGGGGGAATGTTCTGGATTGCCTGCTAGGGAATTAATAGTGTCATTGATATCTTTTTCAGGATTGGGAAATTGGTACTGTTTTAATAAGTTTTCTACGCTGATAATCTGACCATCGAAAATTTCTTCTACTAGTTCGGTTCGAGTGTGACCGGAAATTCTAATGGAGGTCATTGTCTCGTCGTACCAGTAAACTTTACGGTCTAGGTTGTAAAATCTAAAGACTACTCCCAGTACGATTACGATGATCAGTAAATTTCTAAACCAGATAGAATCAAGAGTAATTTTCTTGATCATGTTAACTACAATAATTAGGGGATAATTGAAACTATAGCAATTCTCAGCAGCGTTTGAGCGACATTGCTTATCCTTTTAAGGCAAAAGGCAAAAGGCAAAAGGCAAAAGGCAAAAGGCAAAAGGCAAAAGGCAAAAGGCAAAAGGCAAAAGGCAAAAGGCAAAATTCAAGAGGGTTTTAAGCGATGCAGCGCGGTCTTGGGGGTTCCCCCCATGAGCGACTGCATCAAGACAGGTAATTAGCTTCAAATAAGACTGTACCTCATAACTACGATAACCTGAGTTCGGGTTAAATACAAAGAAAATCGTGACGCCACTTTTGCCTTGACCAGAAGAGTCTGCTGTATCTGCCGAGAGTCTACTGCCACAGGAATCCATCACCTTAGATACAACGGTGCGAAAGAGGTTCCTGACAAGGATATGGTACCTGTTTGCGAAGAATGCCATAAACAATGTTATCTACCAGGAAATTGGGAGGATAAAGACGAGCAAGGAATATGGCTGTCTCATTCGACTTCGGAATTTGCCAATCGCATTCTGCTGACCATGAATTACTTATCGAAGTAGGCTTTTATGGTAGTCATAATCAATAAATAAACAGCAAGGTAATAAACCATCGCTTGCTGTCTGTATAAATAAAATAAATCACTTCAATCTTAACACTATTAATCCCCGTAAATAGCGTTGGTAATTTTTTAAATTAATTCCGTGTAATGACCAAAAACTATAAGTAGTCAAGCAATCAAAAACAGCTACCGACAATATAGCACTACCCATTAAGATTAGGACATTACTAAACTCCGAAACTTAATCATAGCTTACTTATGACTTATGACTTATGACTTCTCACTTGCGCGTAGCGCTATATCTGCACGGGTGATTTTCACTAACGTTATTTGGCAATAATAACAGATAAAAAAGCCTCAAATCTAAGGATGATAATGTGTATAAGCCAAGGCTAAAAAGATTGCGCTCGACCTGGATATAGCAATAAAATAGGTAGATATAAGTAAGGGCATTGCTATGTATAAATTTGAGGCTTTTTTGGGGCTTTAAAATCTCTAAGTCCCCCTATTTATGGGTACTACCATCGGGCATAATGGTGTTAGTTAAGTTCGCCCCTTCGAGGTTGGCACGATAAACTTCGTTGGGCAAGTCCCAATTAGTGCCATCGAAGGTATACTCTAAACGCGCTCCTTTGAGACTGGCGTTGGAGAGGTTTGCGTAGGATAGGTCAATTCCCGCCAAGTCAGTATCCTCAAGATTAGCTCCGGCTAAGTTAGCCTCCTTCAGATTGGAAGTGATTAAAGCTTGATAGATAGGGAATGAAGCACTTATATACAGAAAACTCAGTAGTGCTTGTTGGAGATTGGCTCTCGCCAGATTAACCCCACTGAGATTAATATTCACGATATAGGCCTTTGATAAGTTAGCTTCTGTGAGGTTTGCACCTTCAAGATTAGTTGTATTTATTGAGCTAAATTTATTGAGGTTAGCGGACTCTAGGTTCGCTTTACTGAGGTTAGCGGACTTTAGGTTAGCGGACTTTAGGTTCGCTTTACTGAGGTTAGCGGACTCTAGGTTAGCGGACTTTAGGTTAGCGGACTCTAGGTTAGCGGACTCTAAATTAACTCTTGCAAAATTAGCGTTTTCTAAATCTGCGGACTTGAGGTTAACCCCAGCCAAATTAGCATTTTTTAGATTAGCTCCGGCTAATTTTGCCCCTTCTAAGTCCTCTCCAGAAAGTTCTACCCCAGCTAAATTACAGTTCTGACACTCTTTTGTTTTCCGTAATTGTTCCAGGGAATTGTATTGAGCATCCACCTTGACAACATAATTGGAGTCAATTGCTGCCAACTCCCCTGCGTTCACCAAGGCTTGGTAAATCAATGCCGATACTTCCCCACGAGTGGCTGCTTCAGTGGGTTGTAGTTTCTCCACATCGGGATAGTTAACCACCAAGCCCTTGGTGGTAGCAGTATTTACTTGATCTTTGCCATAGTCGGGGATACTACCATGATCTGAATAGGGAACCACATTTTCAGAGGCTGATAAACCCAAACCATTCACCAGGGAGACTAAAACCTGTACCCGTTGGATATGGTCATTGGGCTTAAATGTACTATCGGGAAAACCAGAGAGGAAACCAGCACGGTAAGCTTTTTGGATTACTTCTTCAGCCCAAAAATCATTGCTGACATCGCTGAATTTGATTGCTTCCCGTTTGGGGGTAAGGGTAAAGACTTGATTCAACAAGGCTGCATATTGGGCACGGGTCATTTGGGCATCGGGTTTAAAGGTACCATCAGGATAGCCCGTGATTAATTCTCTTTGGCATAACCCTTCAATGAATTTTTCTGCCCAATGCCCTGCCGCATCTGAGAAACTAGAATCAGAACTATCTTGAGTGTAGACGACGATATAAGGAGAAGAGATAGCAGACAATTTACCTTGAGCCACCAATGCTTGATATACTATGGCTGCTAATTCGGCACGGGTAGTACCTTCGGTGGGGCGCAACCGTTTCACATTGGGGTAATTAACCACAATTTTTTTCATGGTGGCTGTTTTAACCGCATCTACAGCGTAGGTGGGAATGGTAGTGCGATCATTATAGAAACTTAAGGCATTGTTCTTGGTATCCGATAAGCCTAAGCCGTTGATCACCGAAACAATTACATCTGCCCGTTTAATGGGATCGTTGGGTTTAAAATTATCATTGGGATAACCAGAGAGGAATTCTCCCCGATATGCCTGTTGAATTACTTCTGCTGCCCAATAATCTGTGTCAACGTCTTTGAAAGTCTTCTGGGCACGTTTAGGTTGGGGATTAAAAGCTTTCACTAATAAGGCTGCATACTGAGCACGGGTGATCTTATCATTGGGTTTGACAGTACCATCGGGATAGCCACTGAGGATTTGCTCTGCCAAGAGGGCGTAGATAAAATCTTCTGCCCAATGATCGTTGAGATCGGGAAAATCAACAGGATGTTTGCCGATAATAGTGCTATCTTTTAAGTCCACATCGCCTTTGATTTTTTTAGCAAGTTCAGTTTTGTTAGCACAGGTGAAGGAATTGCCCGTGGAGAGTAGCTGATTACTACTACTGTTATTAATGTGATATTTACCATTGTTGCGGAAAATATTCTTGCCCTTTTCACTGTCTGTACCCAAGTCAGGCAATGCCCTATCACTTACAGAGATACCATCATCGGTACTATTTTTAATCTCATTGCTGCGTAGGATAGGTTTGGCATCGCTAAAAATAGTCATGCCAAAGCGATTACCGGAGATGGTATTACTAATAATCAAGGGGTTTGCTTCGTTCCCAATATCAATACCAGCAGCCATATCTTGACAGATATTGCCCCGTGCTTCTCCGGCACTAGTTTTGCGGTAAGCAATGCCTTGTCCTAAATTAGCAATAAATAAATTGTTCAGGATTTGTGGGGCTGCTGTGCCTGTGGCTTGAATACCTTCGCGGTTACCTTTGGTAAAGGTACAATTGGCAATAATTGGGCTAGTGGATTCTAACCAAACCCCCGTACCCCGAGGTTCAGTATTAGTAACTGTCACCCCCCGCAATTCGGTATTATTGGCAAGGGAGATACTAATATTTTGCAAAGCTGAGGAAGGGCTAACAAAATCCCCTCCCCCTTCAATTAAGATATCCTTGCCTTTATTAGTGTCGTTACCAACTATCTTGATTCCAGAAGGGACTTTAAGGGGGAATTTTTCCCCACTGGCGCGATTGTAAGTTCCAGGGGCTAGTTGAATTGTGTCCCCTACTTGAACTTTGCTGATAGCTCCCGTAATACCTGTAATGGTTTTGAGGGGAGCAGACTCGCTGCCTGTAGCACTATCATCACCAGTGGCTGGATTGACGTAGAGGGTTCCCATGGTTTCCAATGCTCCTTATATTATTAGATGATTTCTCAACTATTTTTCCCAGTCTGTTGATATTTATTCCATAATTTTGCTAAAGATTACAACTTCACATTACGAATCCCCAAGTGGCACATTTGTTCTGTTTTGATTCGTAATTTTTAGGTATTCCTGCTTAAGCTTTCTGATATTTTATCTGAGTTCGGGATAAGAAAAGGCAGGGTAAGCGCAAGAAAAAATCGCCTATAATGTGTGTGCATTGGCTAGATATCGGTTGCTTGTGGCTCAAAATTCCTATAATCTCGTCGAACTCGACTCGCAATAGAGTTAACTTGTTGATAATGACCCGGTATTTTTCGAGGGTAAGCCACAGCTTATTGATTCTTGCCCTGACCCTGATCAGAATTCGGACAGGTAGTAACCTGATTGCATATTGCCATCAGCCTAAAAAGCCAAGTCTTCGTCTCGACTGGCTTTTACCTCAATCTGCGCGAGCCCGAACTCAGGTTACGATAAACGCACTGTAGAATACTTGAAAATTGGGGATTATAGCGTTTTTAATCATGATGAGATAAATTCAATTTTATTCCCCCTACTCCCTACTCCCTATTCCCTACTCCCAGATCCGCTGTTCCCTTTCCTTAATTACCAAGTAACGGCAACGTTTTTTAAAATTGTCATGGGACCGTGGTCTTTCAGACGTTTCATTTGCTCTTGGTTTCGGACTAGGAGAGCTCCAGCAAATCCGAGGGAGTTGACACCAATTGACTGGAAATCTGCTTGAGAACGGGGTAAAAGCAACATCCATTGCCGTGTGGCGAGGAGATTGTAGGCACCGGATTGCTTGTTACCATTGGCATTATTCCATGGCAACCCGACTGCACTCAGTAGTCTATGGTACAACTTGAGGGTGGCTTGAGCAGCATCCCAGGTCGAGTTTACCCAACTAGGGTCAAGCTCAGCAATAGCATGAATAAAGGGCAGGGTTGGGATGGTGCCAACAGAGTCCTGAAAGTTAGCTGATGCGATCGCATTTTCAATCGGGATGTTAACTCCTTCAGGAGCTAGGGGCAGAGGAACGAGTTGCAAGTGCTTGTGTCGTTGACTCGCACCACCAATCGTTCCAGCATTATAGAAAGCCAAGCCATCAATTTCCCCAAGACATGCCCACATAGCAGCAAAATCCTGCAAGGTCAGCCACGTATCTTGCTCCTCGAAAGCACGGGTTATGATCAGCAGGTGATGGTCAACTACATTGTATTTGTTCAACAGACACAGGTGGGTCTCGGAAAGGTCTGCTACAAATAAATCTTGTTCGTAGGGAAGAAAAGGGTTGAAATCCTTCGATGAAGTAGCGGTTTTTTCTTCTTGCTTCTTCTTAGCTTTGTCTTTCCGTACCAGATTAGACAAAATCCGCACCAGGAAGCGAATACCCTCCTGTTCTACGAATTCGTATTCTGTCGCTATGGAGTGGAGTGCTTTACATTCAATAGCGTGTTCAGTTTGTGCTTTCAGTTTAGGCCACAATGTACCTGGTTCTAGTACTAGTGTTCCTTCGGTAATTGGTTGTTCTTCAATCATAGCGATCGCATTTCCTTCAGCTTCTATGGCAATCTTAAATCATTTGTCAAAAAGCAAGCCTATGCGCTACGCGCACGCTGCTTGAGGTGCCGTCAGCTGTCAGCTGTCAGCTAAATGCTTAAACTAAACCTCGAATAGGGAGCAGGGAGCAGGGACTTCGGAGCAGGGGGAATAAAGTTGACCTATTTAGAATAATAAACGCTATTATATTATTGATTAACGTTAAAAAAATAACCCTATTTATTTTAAATAAAGGAACTATTTAAAAAGCTTAAATACCATAGTTATTTTCAACAAAATGTATTAAAATTAATTTATAATAAAAAAAATTCTGATCCCTTTGCTACTACTCCCTACTCCCTACTCCCTACTCCCTACTCCCTACTCCCTACTCCCTACTCCCTACTCCCTACTCCCTACTCCCTAAAAACCAGTACAAAAGTCCCTCAACCAATTGAGCACTGCTATAAATAAAAGTAATCCTAAAGAGGTAATCATATCCCATGATCACAGGAAATTATGAACTGGCTGAACACCGGGTAATTTGCCACAATGTCAGTTGGCAGATATTTGAGCAATTACTCACAGAATTAGGAGAAAATCGCTCCACTCGCTTGGCTTACGATGATGGAACATTAGAAATTATGACTCCCTTAGGTCCCCATGAAAATAATATAGCAGTCCTAAATGATTCGTGAAATATATTGGGCAAAGCCATCGCTATAACCCTTGCCCAGCAAAGATTCCAGAGTTTGCTGATTTTACAAATGATTTAGGATTGCTATAACCGCTTTATTGAACGCTTGATTGGTGCGATCGCTGATGAATTAAATCTAACTATCAAAACCTTTGGTTCATTGACTCTAAAGCGAGAAACACGGTTAAAAGGGGCAGAACCTGACTCTTGTTACTATCTCCAAAATGAGCCATTGGTAAGACATAAGCAAAGCATTAATTTAGATCATGACCCACCCCCTGATTTAGTCTTAGAAGTCGATATCACCAGTGGTTCTTTAGATAAGCGCCCCATTTATGCAGCGCTTGGTGTCCCTGAATTATGGCGTTATAATGGACAAAAATTAGAAGCTTTTGTGTTACAACAACCGATTTTAATTTTTAATCAAGTAAATCAAAGCCCAACCTTCCCTTGGATGCCTTTGAATGCTATTCCTAGGTTTATTAACCAAAGTTTAGTCGATGGCGAAACAGCAACGTTACGGGCGTTTAGGGCTTGGGTTAGACAACAACATAATTTTGAGTGATAACTGCTAGCTAATAAGCTAGCATATCCAAATAGATAATGACCTAACCACTGATTTATAATAACAGCAAAAAATACTCGGATTTATTTCCTACTATTCCCTATTCCCTACAGGTGCATCTCATTTTTGCTATTTGACCCAGTGGTGCGTTACGGGGTGGGCTATTTCAAAGCTGGCGAAGAGGCGCAAAATCAGGGAGATCCCACCCCTAACGCACCCTACGCAAAATTTACTATTCCCGATTCCCGATTCCCGATTCCCGATTCCCTAAAAAAATGACTAAAAACTTGATTCCCCAAAGTGAAGCTCCTGCTTCTCCTAAAGAAACGCTACCTACCATGTATGATCTGCCAAGTGAGAATCCGGAGGAACCTGGTTTGCCAGACGAATTTCACGATTTACAACCCGAATTATTAAGTCGTACCTTTCGTTGTCAGTATTACCCTTCTGAGGAAGTATTTATTGGTACAGATTTAAATCTTTACTATGATGTGCGCCATCCTCAATGGTATAAACGCCCGGATTGGTTTTTAGTGGTAGGAGTTCCCCGTTTATACGAAGGTAATGATATTAGATCTAGCTATGTAATTTGGCAAGAAGGAGTTAATCCCTTTTTAATTATGGAATTGCTGTCACCGACAACTGCCAAAGATGATTTGGGGGATAACCTAGAGCAAGAACCTCAAGCATCTAGAGTTGCTGGAAATAGTGAGAATATTCAACGACAAGATAGTAATAAAACGAGTAATAGTAGCAGTGATCCTACCCATCAAACTATTCCTTCCAAGTGGGAAGTCTATGAGCAACGATTACGGGTACCTTATTATATAGTGTTTAGTCGCTATACCAACCAAATTCGGTTTTTCAAATTAATCGGAGCTGGTTACCAAGAGCAAGGAATTTTAGCTGAGCCACCCCAGATTTGGATTCCAGAACTAGACATAGGTGTCGGATTGTGGTGGGGAGAGTATGCGGGGATAACTCGTAATTGGTTGCGCTGGTGTGATGGTTTCGGAAATTGGCTTCTGAGTGATACAGAACAGGAACGGGAAGCAAAAGAACAAGCCCAGCAACAAGTGAAACAAATTGTAGTCAATCTGTTGAAATCAGGGATGGATGTTGAACAAGTTGCTAATATAACTGGAGTTGATCGGGAGGAAATTAGACAGTTGGTAGGATAATGAGATGGGAGCAGGTGAAAAGTAAGCAGTCAGCGGTTAGCGGTCAGTGGTCAGTGCTCAGTGGTCAGCTATCATGCCTAATGCTTACAATAAGGCGTTGGGTCAGTCTTTGAATGAATAGCAGTAGATTGACATCTCCCCCGGCTGAAGCACGGAGGATTCTACAAGGTTGTGAAGTGGCGGGTTGAAACCGCGCCACTTCACAGCTTGTTCGATATGATCTAGAAAGAGATTTAAAAAGATCATGTCGATGTGGGAGTGTCAAAGCTCCCCTACCCACCTTGGTCAGGTCGATACCTAACTGTGTGGCTACTTTTTTCGCTATGTTTGCGGCACCGGTTAGAGTCGATGCCTGGTATTACCCAGGGCACCTCTCCTTCAAATCCGTACGTGCGATTTTCACCGCATACGGCTCCTGAGTATCGCTGCCCCAGTGTAATTGTTGGTGACAACTTTGGTGGACAGCCATGAGGTTATCCTTTTTCCAGTTGTCGTGATTTCCGTCGATGTGGTGTAGGTGAATCCTTTCCTCATCTACGAATTTCAATCCACAATGTCCACAGGAATGTTTTTGCCTTTTTAAAGCCTTGGAGGTAGCATTATCGTATAACATAGAGTTTCGTTTACTCCAGTAGACTAAATCTCCGTCATAAGGTGATTTAGTTCCTTTTACGTTTACGTGTTGATTTTGTTCATACCCTACTGTTGGGAAGCCTTTCTTGCATAGTTCGGTGGCTTTATATCGGTTCACTTTCTTTTCCTTTCGGAACTTCCGGTTTGCGGTTTTAGCCATAAACCATAAACTATCTCGGGAACTGCTCATATCACAGCTTTTATGGTAATTCCTCCATCCACGTACTATTGGTGCTAATTTCTTGGCTTTAATTTCGGCACCATAATTCGAGCTGTTAACCACGGCTTTAATCTTCTTACGTATGTTCCGGTGATTTTCCTCAGAGGGAATGCATCGGAATTTTCCGTTTTTCTGGACGCGGAATTTCCACCCCAAGAAGTCAAATCCGTCTGTCGTTTTGGTTAGTTTGGTCTTTGCTTGATTAACCTCTAGGCCGCGTTGGGCTAGGAAGTTGTTCACTTTTTCTAAAATTTTCTCAGCGTTGTCCTCTGGCTTGAGGATGAAGACCATATCATCCGCGTAACGGATGCTGGTATGAACGTTCTCGATTCCATTAAGTGCAATATTAGCTAAAAGTGGACTGACCACACCACCTTGGGGCGTTCCTTGTTCCGGGAATTCCGGATTGATGCCTGCTTTTAGACATCTGAATATCCCCGTCTTCAGACCCGCAGGAGCTAGCAATCTATCCATAATGGAACTGTGGGAGATGCGGTCAAAACACTTTTTGATGTCCAGTTCTATTACTCTCTTTTTGATGCCGTTGCTGGTGGATTTCAGATGTAAAAATAGTCGTTTTTGTGCGTCTTGGGCACATCGACCGGTTCTGAAACCGTAACTGTCGGCACTAAACGTTGCTTCGTGAGCAGGTTCGAGAGCAAATTTCGCTAGACACTGCCATGCTCTATCTTGGATTGTAGGTACTTTCAACATTCTCGTACTCCCATCTTTCTTGGGTATAGGGATTTCCCTTAACCCTTGGTGCGTCCAATTTTCCGCACGGTCGCCTAGTATTTTAAGTACCTCGAACCTTTCAAAGTAGGTTAGGGATGCTTTCCCGTCTACTCCGGCGGTTCTTTTTCCTTGATTGAGCTGTGTCACTTGATGGATGGCCAGTAACTGTGCTGAGCGGGATTTCAGAATCAGTTTTTGCAGAGACCGGGCTTTCCTTAAGTCTCCAGTTTGAACCGCTTTATATACGCGCTTTTGTAGGCGGAAAAGGTTCCGGCGAAGTTTCTTCCACTTTTGGCTTTTCCAAAGGTCACTGTAATTCATACGTGTCTACCCATACTCTCCATTAGTTTGTATATTCTGGATACCCGTGCCCAGTTTTGAGAGCACATCCTACCCGACAGTGGGGATTAAGTTTGGCATAACTTACCGTAAGTTCGACCGGCCTACAGACCCATAATTTTTCTGTCGTTTTTACTCGTTCCGTCTATCAGATTGTTTTGGCGATTTAGGGCAATCCATTTTGCCTATCCTCTTCTCGGAAATTACAGATACCTTGTAAAAAGTTCTGTGAGAATGAAAGGATACAGTCGCACATTTTTAGTCAGATTGTGGCTGTGCGGTTAGACACTTTTCTAGGATTTATTTGCCCATGTCGCCTCCCTTTTAGCGGTAGTGTGGCTAATCTGATTCACCTCTAATTCCGCCCTGGTGCCAGCTTCACTCTACAAGTTGCCGCTTGTTCGGTGTGGCCAAGATAAGGATTAAACTAAGCCGGTGAGTCGCCTCACTGACTCGTCTTCAAAACCGGACGTGAAAGTTTCCCTTCATCCGGCTCCTCATCATAGGAACCATTGTCATTGGTACCTCTAGAACGGATTGTTATCTAACTCATTAGAGTTGATTTTCTTTCCGTGTTTTTCATCGTGGCAATGTAGGTGTAGTAATTCTAGATTCTTGTCTAGGTTACTTCCACCAAGTGAACGTGGTTTGATATGGTGTATTTCCAACAAGTCTTCTGTCCTAAAGGTGAGACCACAGTGAGCACATTTCCCTTTTTGCCTTTTCAAAAGTCTTCCCAATGAGCTGGTCATTTCAGGATGTTTCTGCATCCGGGTACTCCAATAAATTAGGTCGCCGTCGAAAGGACTCCGGATATCTTTTACCTTTATGTGCCTGACTATTGGAGTTTTGGCATGTTTCGGGAGGTAGTTATCCTCTTTGGTCATGAATACCCAGTTGTCTATCTTCGGGGCGTCCCAGGGTTTTTTAGGTTTCTCAACCTTAGTTCCCCAGTATTTCTTGTTCACCCAGGTCTTGGATTTGTTGGGGTGTCTCCTGTATCCCCATCTTTGGAGTTTGTTCCAGAGTAAGTTGTCCATTTTGGAGTAGGTTTTCTTACTTACAACGGCGCTGTAGTAATTACACCATCCTCTTATAATGGGTTTGAGATGCTTGATGAGAGCTTCTTGTGGAGCGGCTTTGTGTCTGTCAATGACTTTTGCAAGTCGCTCATAATACTCTTTCACTTTTCTTTCGGATGGCTTGATTAAGGTTTTAAAACCTTGTTTTGACCAGTTTTTCCCTACTTTATGTTGTCGGATATTGAATCCGAGGAAGTCAAATCCGTCAAAAGTGTGGGTTATTTTGGTTTTACTTGGTTTTAATTCCAAGCCTATGTCTTTTAGCCAGACCTCAATGATTCTTTGACATTCTTTTACCACTTCTTGGTCTTTGTGCAATATGACAAAGTCATCTGCATATCGGATGAAGGTTAATGCTTTTTTGTTCTTCTGTTTTTCACCAGGTAAACTTCCAGCGAATTCCTTAATCCGGTTTTCCATTCCGTGGAGAGCTATGTTCCCTAAGAGTGGTGAGATAATGCCACCCTGAGGAGTACCCTCTTCTGTAGGGGAGAATGTGCCCTTATCCATCACTCCTGCATTTAGCCATTGTTTGACTAATCGCCTCATGGATGGATAAGCATTTAATTTTGTTAAGAGAACATTGTGGTTAATTTTATCGAAGCACTTGGATATATCGGCATCTAATACCCACTTGGGTTTTTTATTGATGCTACAATATATTGCCCCGATGGCGTCATGACAAGACCGTCCTGGTCGGAAACCATAAGAGTTCGCTTCAAAGATTGCTTCCCATTCAGGTTCTAATGCCTGTTTGGCAAGTGCTTGTAAAGCCCGGTCGTATATGGTTGGTATCCCTAGAGGCCGCTTTTCTGACTTTCCAGGTTTGGGTATCCAGACCCTTCTAGTTGGTTGTGGCTTTCGGTAGATTTTTAGGCTGACTACTAAGTCGAGTCTTTGCCTATTGGTTAAGGCTTTTTTCCCGTCTATTCCGGCAGTCTTTTTGCCCTTGTTTTGTTGGGTAACCTTTCTGACCGCAATCATTTTTGCTGACCAAGATTTCATCAGGGTCTTTTGCAGTTTTCTTACCACGCTCACGTCACCACGTTGAGAGGCTTGATATATCCGCTTTTGTAACTTAAATACAGTTTGTTCCAGCTTCCGCCAGTTAACCGTATTCCATTCCACCTTTGGGGCGAACCCCCGAGTTTTAGACATTTTAATTACTACTCATAGCTATATCTTTTCCTACAACGTAAGTCCGTCAGCATATCCTGGATATTACTCCAGGCGTTGGCTTCTGACTTAATCTTTCTCACATAGGCCATGCGGCTAACTACCTACTCAAGAATCGACCTTCTTGAGAGCACCTATGGAGTTATTTCGTTCCTGATAACCATTCTCTGGACTTTTAGGGTGATACTCTCCACCGGGAACTTAGTGAAATCATTATAAAAGTGACTAACCTTATAATCCTTTATGTTCCGTTAGCTTTTTGCTTGTAGCGTGTCAGCTTGTTTCGCTACTTGAGACTGACGATGGTTCTGGTGTATCTTCCTTGCGTACCCATGAGTTCAACTGCCTGTTACTAACTCCACCTTTAGCTGGTAGAGCTTCACTATTCGACCCCGCTTTAACCTAGAGTTTGTTACTTCTCAGTGATTAGGGGTAGGGCTGTCACTCGGATTTCACGAGGGTCAGAAGTTACCGAAAGAATAGTGCAGCCTTTATGGTCAGCAGGTTAGGCATCATAGGAGTAAGGTTTTGTACTAAGGCTGCACTATTCTAAGGTTTTGTCTCCGGGTTGGTATTTCACCAACATGGTTATCAAGTTGTCAAGGTTCAGTTACCTTGCGACTAATCTCCCATACCTTTATAGGGTGTGGTTTCTAGTCAACGAATCGCACAGTCACTTGTTTCCTCAAGGGGTGGGTTTTCACCACCATCCGAAGGACAGTTAGAACTTTTGAGGTTAATTACCTCGCGAGTCCCCCTAGTCATACCCCTCCTGTTTCAGGAGGTTCCTCCTAGGAACGAGCCGCACTTACAATCGGCATTGATCAGGTGTCCAAAAGAAGTTTTGTACAGCCCACGCCTCATCCTTCTACCTGATGCTTTCCATCCACTGGGTTTTTCACCGTGTTTTGGTAATGGGTCATCATCCAGAAAAGACGCCTTACTGGTGTACGACTCTTCAGTAATTGTTAGCTTGATACCATATTCGGAACAAAGTTGTTTCAGTCTTTCGATTAACCTTTTAGTGGGGATGACTACAAAGTTTTGATTTCCTAGTCGCCCCATATTTAAAGAATCTTTTTGACGTTCGTTCCACCCGATAATTAAATTTCCAATGCGGTCACAAAGGCAGCGATTGATTATAAACCTAGCTGCTTTATTTATCGCATCCCTGATCTGATTGTTTCGTTTTCTTTGCACTCGTGCTAGGTTCGCATCCCAGTAAAACTCAGGTTTACCGGTTTTATACTTCGCGACTAATCTGGCATAACCTTGATTCATTGATTTGAGTTTGCGGCCATCAATGATTAGGCTTTTTCCTTGGGTTGAGACACCAGTTAGCCAGTTATCACCACCGTGGTCAAAACTCCACGCTTGGGAATAGTCTAGGTTAGGATTATTTTCGATCAACTGCTTCTCATCATCAATAACCCAGTCAATCCATAATTGTCCTAGGTACGGGCGAACAGTTACCTCTTTAACCCAATCTGGATCTATAAACCCGGGCGGCTCAAGTGTAATCTCCGTAAGTAATTCTGGTTTGCTCTCTTTACTGATTGACGGGTAAAATAAGCCATTCTTATAAGTCAGCGCTTGCCGAGGAAAAGTAACAGCAGCCAGTCCCCCTTTCTGGCGGTATCTGAGGAGCCTTGGTCTATCTACCTGACCTTTATAGTAAAGACTAACTAGCTGGTTATAACTAGTAATTGATTCGGCTACAGATTTGAGGGTTTGCTGTGCGGACTGAGCAGCCATTGCTTTGTAGTGAGAGCTATCTTTAAGACTTTTGCACAATTCTGCGTATTTAACGCTACACTTGTAAGTTTTCCAGCCGTATCTTAGATCATCCCCTTTCCAGTAAGTCGTAAATGCTTCGGGCTGCTGTTCTAGCCAACCATAATGTTTTTGTTTGGAGTAATACGTAGCACAATTCCATAAGCTATTGGCCTGTTCGCACTGAAATAGCCAAAAAGCATTTTCTTCATCTGAGAACTTGGCTTTTAATGGAATTGTTTTGTACACGTCACTATCACCTCCTTCTTTATATTATAACTTATTTGAATGGATACGGTAAAGACGAAACCTTAGAATAAGGCAGCCTTTCTGGTTGGTCGGCTATGAGAAAAGGGTTAAAACTATTTGATTAAGGCTGCCTTATTCTTACGGTAACTTCAAAGGGTAAACCCCGTCGCGGGAGTTTCATCCCCCCTTTAGAAAAGGGGGGCTCTCACGTTCCCGGATCTTTTGGTAGGCATCTTGCCTGCCAGAAAGTGAAACGGGCTTGATGCCCATTCCACGGCCTGATGCTGAAACCGGCTTGATGCCTATTCCACGGCCTGATGCTGAAACCGGCTTGATGCCCATTCCACCCCTGATGCCCATTCCACAAAACTCTTAAAATAATTCCATTATTAAGCAACGCGAAAATTTTTGGGTCAGCCAAATGCCTTGGAGATCTGGTTTCTGACGATTAGATGCGAATGCCCTTAAAATAACACTTATCTGACTTTCTCCCACCTGCAATCTGCAAGCTAAAATCTTTTTTTCAGGAAGCTTGTCCCTCATCTTTACATACGAGAAAGAGCAGTAATCTTGGCCAGCTTGTCTCGCTCCAGAAACTGTAATTCCTCTTGATTGAGCCATCCCTCTTTGAGCAACCTGGCAAAGACGAAGATCAGAGATGAATACCTGTAGTCGTACTTACCATCGATATCATGCCTCCTCGTACTCAATAAGTCGTGCAACTGCCACACTCCGTCAATTTCAGAAATCTCACTCCCTTTTTGCTTAACTTCCTCAATTAAAGTCTTGATTTCTCGATTATAAGCTTTTTTAAAAGCCTCCTGAGCTCCTTTCTTTTCACACTCAGACCAGTTACTCTCACTCATGCCCTTTTTAAAAAAAATATTTAATATAAATAGATACCATATAGGGAGTATCCTTTGCAAGAGAATACTCACCTACTTTTTTGCTGATTGGTTAATTGACTCCCACAGGGATCTATGACTCTTTCGGACTGACTATGCCAAACTGTTAGTTAAAACGATTCCAAAGGTAGCTATAACTGGATTTTATCACTGGAATTTCTAAAGCAACGGTCAGGAATATCCAACATTATTGCCTAGCCATAGTGTTGGACATCATAGGAAGCAATTTAGCATAACAGGTACGGAAGAGCCAGATTGATTCTAGCGAGCTAAGTTTAACAGTTCCTTCGGGGATGCCAACAAATCAATCGCCACGAAGAAAATCTTGTCGTCTGGGTTTAGCAAAAAGCGCCAAGCAACATTCATGCCGACTTCACCACCAAACCAAGGAGTTTGCACTTTCCCAGTCACTTTAATTTGAGTATAGTTGTCCTCTGCTGGTTCAGAGACTCCCCGTTCTGGAATTAACTTGAGGTTTTGGCATTCTTCTCGGAAAAACCGCAGCACGTTATCCTTGCCAACAATCGGCCTTTGGAAGGGAGGTTGCAAAGCCCCATCAGCAGTAAACAGGGTAATCAGCGTGTCAAAATCGTTGGCATTTAAGTTGTTCATGTATTTGAGTACAGTGGGATTCGTCACCCCCTCAATCTTGACTTGAGTCCGCTGGGATATTTCTTTGGGTGGCACCACGGGTTCTGATACTCGGGTATAGCTGCCCAATTTACTCGAACTGAAGCCCATATCAACTACACAATTACGCAATACCGTAATTTGCTGACCGGGATCAAGTCCTTCAATGGTTGCCAGCACCGCTGAAGCATTGGCAGAAAGCTGATAGCCTTTGGGAATAGGAGCGACAAGTCCCTCGTCCATCCACTTTCCTAGCTGATACCAAAACCCTAGCTTGATATTGACAGACCAGGTAGCATAGGTACGGCAAATAGGGGTATCAGCGCGGTTAGCTAGGTCACACATGGCTTGGCTTTGCTGCATCGGGGTCATGTCCCGAATTTCATTCAGGGTATTCTCGGCCAACACCATGCTCGCTGCTCCAAGGGCAGCAACGGTAATGGTCTTACCCATTTCCAGGTAAGCGAACCAAATCAGAGCGAGTTGGTCTTCAGCACTTAGCTGATTGAACCGAGCAATGGTAGCTGGAACAACATCAGCAGATAGAGTCCCGGGAAAGATGCCACGAGCTGATTCAATACTAAATGGCATAGGTTTGCCTCAACTAGTTTTAAAAAAAAACTACCATGATTTTGTCCCCTAGGATACAAATCGTGGCTGTTCTCTGCGCCGATAAATCTTAGGTAACTGCCACCAGGGAATGTCTGGATGTTCGTGATGTTCTTGATGATAGCCAAAGTGATAGCAGGTAATGAATGACCAAAACAGCGGAAGTTGATTGCTTTGAGCACGATGGGGATGGCGATATCCTCCCTTGGGTTCCCGATGAGGTAGGAAGGTACCAAAATAAAACAATTGCAGGGAACTCAACATTGAGGGCACCAAGACAAAGAAAAAGAGATTGAGTGGAGAGACCTGCAATCCATACCAGATCAGGCTAAGAATGGCAAGCAAGCTCCCTAGTCGCTTCCAACTCCAGTAATTTTTCATAAAGTGAGAATACCAAGGCCAAAAACTACCATTTCTCCCGTCATGGAAATCTGGGTCGAGAGAACTGGCAGGATAGCGGTGGTGCAACCAATGCTCAGCCAATAGTTTTTTATAGGAAAAAAGACCGTATAGCTTGATAGCAGCAGAACCGATGAGATGATTGAGTTTAAGGTTGTGGGGGCAAACTAGCCCGTGCATCCCTTCGTGGGCAGTAATGAATAAACCTGTGTAAAGAAAAGTCTGCCACCAGATCCCTAGTAAGATTTGTACTGGATGGCTCTGAGAAATTTCCCAGGTGAATAAGAATAACAGAGAGCTTGTCCACAGCCCAATAATGCTCAAGGCAATGGCGATGCCTTGAATCTTTTCCTGAACTGTGCTCCCCGGTGTGACATTGATTGAATGTGGCATAAAAGGTGGTGAGACTGTTTGCGGTTTTCTGTTTTGTGTCAAATTCCCTGACCGTCAGGAGAAATTGACTCGCATCACAGAGTACCTATTGCTTTTGGCTTTTGATTGTGAACATACTCTCAAAGGCAAGAGGCAAGAGGCAAGAGGCAAGAGGGGAAAGAAAGCCGGAATTTTATTGTCCAATAAAAAAAGACCATACAGGTTTACATCTCAAATACAAACACTATATATTTTCTCCTGTTCCCTACTCACTACTCCCTACTCCCTAAAAAAATGACTAAAAACTTGATTCCCCACAGTGAAGCTCCTGCTTCTCCTCAAGAAACGCTACCTACCATGTACAAACTGGCGAGTGATAATCCGGAGGAACCTGGTTTGCCAGAGGAATTTCACGATTTACAACCCGAATTATTAAGTCGCACCTTTCGTTGTCAGTATTACCGGAAGTATTTATTGGTACAGATTGAAATCTTTACTATGATGTGCGCCATCCTCAATGGTATAAACGCCCGGATTAGTTTTTAGTGGTGGCAGTTCCCCGTTTATACGAAGGCACTGATATTAGATCTAGCTATGTAATTTGGCAAGAGGGAGTTAATCCCTTTGTAATTGTGGAATTGCTGTCACCGACAATTATAAAGGGATTTGGGGGATAAGCTAGAGCAAGAACCTCAAGCATCTACAGTTGCTGGAAATAGTGGTACTATTCAAATACATGATAGTAATAAAAATACTACTAATAGCAGTTAGTATACCCACAAAACTATTCATTAAAATTTGGAAGTATATCAGCAACGAGTACGGGTACATTATTATATAGTGTTTAGTCGCTATACCAACCAAATTCGGTTTTTCAAATTAATCGGAGCTGGTTACCAAGAGCAAGGTATTTTAGCTGAGCCACCCCAGATTTGGATTCCAGAACTAGACATAGGTGTGGGATTGTGGTGGGGAGAGTATGCGGGGATAACTCGTAATTGGTTGCGCTGGTGTGATGGTTCCGGAAATTGGCTTCTGACGGATACAGAACAAGAACGGGCAGCAAAAGAACAAGCCCAGCAACAAGTGAAACAAATTGTAGTCAATCTGTTGAAATCAGGGATGGATGTTGAACAAGTTGCTAATATAACTGGAGTTGATCGGGATGAAGTTATATCATTTTCAGAGCAGTATTAAGTAACGCCGAAAAAGTTAAAGGAGTTAACGATGGAAACCAGAGCATTAGGGACTTCGGAGGTAAAAATCACCCCGATTATCATGGGCACTTGGCAGGCCGGTAAAGCTATGTGGGTAGGTATTGAAGATGCTGAGACCATAAAAGGGCTGCGAGCAGGATTTGAGGCGGGGATAACTACGGTTGATACTGCAGAAATTTACGGGCAGGGTCACTCGGAACAAATTGTTGGTCAGGCTCTAGCAGAAGTACGCGACCAAGTGGTTTATGCTACCAAAGTGTTTCCAAATCATCTTAAATATGACCAGGTGATCGAGGCTTGTGAGGGTTCCTTGAAAAACCTGAAGACAGATTATATCGACCTCTACCAGATTCACTGGCCTTCTGGCACCTTTGGAAGTGAGGTAGTGCCAATTGAGGAAACCATGAGGGCTCTCAATACGTTGAAAGAGCAAGGCAAAATTCGGGCAATTGGAGTCTCCAATTTTTCCCGCAGCCAGTTAGCAGAAGCTTCTCAATACGGACGAATTGATAGCCTGCAGCCTCCCTACTCTCTGTTTTGGCGTCAGGTGGAGCAAGATGCTATGCCTTTCTGTGTAGAGCACAATATCTCGATTATTGCCTATTCTTCCTTAGCTCAGGGATTATTAACTGGCAAGTTTGGTCCAGAGCACACCTTTGAGGAAGGGGATCATCGCAGCAAAAATAAGTTGTTCAACGGTGATAACTATCAACGAGCACAGCAAGCATTAGCTCAGCTACGACCAATTGCAGAGCGTCATCAGTGTACCCTGGCTCAGTTGTCTCTGGCATGGTTGATGTCTCAGCCACAAAGTAATGCGATCGCAGGATTCCGAAATAGTGACCAAGCTATTCAAAATGCTCAAGCCGTTGAGGTTAAGCTGTCTGCTGATGAGCTACAAGACATTGATCAGATTGGACGGTTGGTTACCGATCATATAGATGATAATCCAGTGATGTGGGATTTTTAAGGGTCAGCGCTCAGCGCTCAGCGGTCAGCCGTCAGCCGTGGCACAGGCTTTGGCCTTTGGCCACGCTGTGCGAACGACACTGGGACTTCACTGAGATTAAACCAATGCTTACCGGTTTTATTCAAATGCTGATAACTGATTGCTGATTGCTGATTGCTGATTGCTTACTGTCAGTAACCAAAACTATTTCCCAGATAGTTGTTTATACTATCTGGGGATTAAAGGCAATTAACAGTGATAACCCAAGTTGATCAATTTAGAATATTCAGTTTTAATCGTCCTTAGCCTCTTTAACTAACTTGGTTATCGCTTCGATAATTGTTTTTGAGTAGACAGTTAGGGCAATGACTGCGGCCACTGCTGTGCCACCTTGGATCAGGGGGATAAGTGGAGCGCCAGGAGGTGTATCGGGAGTTGATGCACCTGTTGATGTACTAACAACCTGGCTAAGGTTCACATTGAAATGGGGATTTTGATGTGATATCATGCAAGACCAACGGCTCTTGAAGAGCATAGATAGTGTGTATTCGTTGTTAGAATGACAGCAGCCAGAAACGGCGTGCAAAACTGATTCTGGCTGAGTCTTTCTAGCATGGTAAGTGCAATAAAAATTTAGCCAAAATGTGGTACAGGGATGGTAAATAGTTCCTTTGTTCTGCAAGTTTGACCTACTCCCTGTATTTTTTGGTAACTTATGGCCTGAAATTATCACCCAGTAATGATTTCAGATTACATGCTACCCTTCCAGTGAGTTTTGACTTAAAAGAAAATCCTACCACTAGTATAAATTGCAAGAAAAATCCGTAAATGTCACTATCAAAATAGGAATTTTCATAAAAATTTTATAAAAATTAATTTATGAAAAATTTATTGACTTGATACTGAGCAAAAATATATTATTATAATGATTTGTGAAATATATTGCCCAAAGCGAACTCTATAACCCTTGCCCAGCAACGATTCCATATTTTTATGATTTTACAAATGATTTAGGATTGCTAAAGCTTATGGCTGATAGCTAATAGCTGATGGATGAATACTTAGGTTTACTGATCAACCTATGGCAGAGGCAAATAAACAATGCGGTCTTGGTACTCATTGTCTTCAGAGGCAAGAGCTGCTATGATTAACTCCTCAAGATTTTCTCCAATAGTCAAATTAGGGTTAAGAATAAAAATACCTGGTATGTGGTGATCTTGTGCTAGGTGGTCAGTTAAGTGAACTGGCATGGAAGTCCGGTTATTGGTTACCAGCACAAAGTTATTTTCCTCGCACCAGTCAAGAATTTCTGGATCTAGAGTACCTTTAGGTGGTGTTTCCGATTCTCCCACCACTTTGATCACAATACTGGGTTCTCTTCGTCTAATTTGTGTAGGATAGAGAGAATTAACATTTTCATCAATTAGATAGTTAATACTCATTCCCTTGTTCCCTAGCTTCATAAATGTTGAATCCCGAGAGTTATGTACCTAAAATTAGATACACTACACCTATAACACACCAGATAGCTTCACGAGAACACCATCTTATCAAACCAATGTACATAGCTAATATTTTCACACATAAAAGCTTGTAAATATCGAAGCTTATCTAATAATTTACTTCCAAATTCATGAGGAATATTAACCAATTGTAATAACAGGTAAGCGATCAGACAGCTATATATTTGTATTTCAATACCATTAATATTTTTGGTTATTAATCTTTCGAGTTTCAGATGCATTTTCAAAAACTTCCAGAACAACTCTATTTGCCACCGCAAACGATAAAAATCTGCAATCTCTTCATTACTTCTTCCTGCTTCACCTGTTTCTGGTAGGTTAGTCACTAGTCTAAATTCAGTTTTAGTTTCGAGGTCACAAAAGTTTACTAATCTCACTTTTACTTGATCTTTACCTGTTCCAATTATGTACTGGCCATCCTCCAACATTTCTAGCTTAAAATTGTTATTAATTCTTAAGACAAAATAACGATTTTCTTTGGTTTTTAGATTTTGGATTCTAGCCAGACTCGAAAATCCTCTATCCATTACGCTGACTCCTTTATCTGGAGTTGATTCTATTGTGCTATCGCCATATTTACTATCGTGACCTTGACCAAAATGAATCATTATTCCTCCTGGTTCTGCTGTTAACAAATTTAAACCACTGAATAGTTTAACTTGATGAAAACCTTGACTCCATAACAGCTTACTAGTTAAGGTCACTATTGTTGAATCTATAGGAAATAATGCTAATTTATTTTTGCCTATTTTTTGGTTTTTATTCAGACTTTTTCTTAAGTCAATGAACAAATTATAAAACACCATTGGATTTCTAACTTTGCTCGCCTTAGAGAAAGTCGATATGTCTACGTCTATACCACGTACATTCAAACGCTTGAATAAACTCCTCATACTAGTTTGACTCTGTTCGCGTAGCGTGGCCTTTTGGCCAATCTAATACAAAGTCTAACCAGGTTGATACAAATAGGAAAGTATTGAGGACTGGATAATCATCAGTAGGTAGTTTTCCTAGGTATTTTTTGACGATTTGTGGAAAATTTGATATCATCGAATTAACATTATTATATTTTTATTTAGCCTCTATTTTATCAAATTAGAGGCTATTTGTCTAGGTTTTTAACTATCATTCAACATTTCTGCCCTAGCTTTTCTTATTGCTCTTAATTGGCGCAGTTTCTCGGAAACAGGAGGCGGATTGAGTCGTTGCTGCTCCCTCATAGTGTGACCATGAAAGAGCCAGTCTTTCATATATTCGCTCACAGCGTTTTGATTTTGCAGGTAATAGAGGATAGTAGCGTAGACTTGTTCTAGGGTTAATGATGTATAAGCTTGAGCAATTTCTTCTGGGGTTTTATGACAGTCTAGATAGTCATATAATATGGTTTCAATACCAATTCTTGTTCCTTTAAGGCGAATATCAGTAGGAGCAAGAAAGTTGAAATAGTCTGTTAAAGCTTGATTTGACATGATCATTAGGTCAATAAACTAGTAAGTTTTATTGTAAACAGAAGTCTTTAGGTTATTGATGTGTAAACCCCGACAGTGACGTAGGGTGCGTTAGGGAAGGGCTCGCCCTCATTTTCTCCATAGCCAGCGTTAGGTTGCTGCCCGTAACGCACCACGGTGTCTACCTGTTTACGACTATCCCTAGGGTGAATAACCTTCAAGATTACTACCACATAATCGATCCAACAACTCCCTGGGAATAGCATCGAAATTTTCTAACAAAAAGTCCATCAGGGCAAGATGTCGTAAGACGTCAGCAGCAGGAGCTTTATAACGCTTAGTGCCAGCAAACCAGCTGTTAACTGTTGCGATGGAGCGGGAGCAGATTAATGCCATATCTTCTCGACTGACCTCCCATTTCGAGATGAATTCCTTTGGTGTCATGGCCAGTTGCCAGTTACTGTACAGTTGAATCAGAATTCGGTCTAGGTCAGTTAGGGGACGAGGATAGGATTTTGAGCGAGTGGGTTTCTTCCCTGCTAGTTGTGCCAGGCGATCTAGGTATCGCTGATAGTAGATAGCATGATCAGTTGAGCGTTTTTTTGCCATCATGGAATTAGCTCCAATGTACTTGGGGAATAAGCCGCGCTGTTGGAATGATGGTCTCAAGAAGCGCGGCTTTTTGTCCGATAATCATATCGAAACATTAGACATTTTTATTATTACTAATAAAATCCAAATTGTCAATATTATTTTTTTAATTATTTACAGAGCTTAACAAATTAAATATTTTTTTATTGCCAATTTTAACGATTAGATATTAATTAAAATTATGGAGCAGTAATTTAATCAAGTAATATAGCCTTTTTAAAATAGCCGATGGAAACAATATTGTTTCCATCTTGCCTATTGCCTATTGCCTATTGCCTATTGCCTATTGCCTTTTGCCTACTCCCTACTCCCTACTCCCTACTCCCTATCCAAAATACATTTCGCCTCCAAAACCACCAATCCCTTAGTTTCAAACACCGAACAGGATGCCATCACTTGTTCCAAAGCAGGTTTTATCCCTTGTTCAAGTTGTTGAATAGCATGATTAGCGGCTGGCTGATACTGCTTCAACCATTTGCGATCTTTAATAGCATCAGCCTTTAACTCGATTGGGTTTAATACCCAAAAATCAATATCATAGGTTTTAATAAACTCCTTAACAACGGAGAGATTAGCACTATATTGGGCATCAATTAAATCTAGAGTGCGTTGTCGAAATTTATGATAATATCCGACGTGGTAAGGAATAGCATATTCACTCGCTACCAAAACCGAACGCTGAGCAAAGGTGGGGATATTATTCATCTCTGGAGACAGAGAAGCAATTAAGCTATCTTTCGGTTGTTGTTGAAAAAAATTATACAAGGATGGAGTATCCCCGACTTTATAGGCAGTAATCGGAAAATCATCCACAAAACTAGGATAGAATACTAAGCCTGCTGCAATTATCGTAGTAGTTGCTATTGCGATAACTTTAGGTATAGAAAAAATTCCCGAAAAACCGCTTTGACTAGGCTGGCTTGCCCACTTCAATACGCTATCAATCAGAATGATAAAAACTATGCCAGCACTTAGCACCATGATCACTCTCAGACTATGTTGAGTATAGCGACTAGGAAGATGCAATTTAAATAGCAAACCATGAGCAGCAACAAACATCCCGAGAGACGCTATCACCATCTGGAGCAAAAGGGTAATCTCTTTACTGATCTGCTTGACTAAAGGAAATTTATTGGGAAATAAGGGCAAGAGCAGCAGTAAAAATCCCGCGCCATTTGTAGCTGGAGTAAGAATCGAAGTCAGACGAATTCCGCTTCTGCCTTTTAACCAAAACTTAGCGGGATCATCGTCATAAAAAAAACGCGATCGCCCCCCTGGAAAAAACTCTGGTAACTGTCTGGCTTCAGCGACAGAAATCACTGGACCAAACTCATTGGTTTTCAGAGCATAGGGCAGCATCACCAAAAAAGCTACTATCAATCCCGCCAGACACAACCAACGTCGCTGTTGGGATAAGCCTAACTTACCATTGCGCCATTCAAATAGTCGTAAAACTAAGGTACCGGAAGAGATAAAGACTAACTGGGGATAGAATAGACCTTGGAGTGCGATCGCACCCAAACAAAACCACAATGACCCCCGCACTAGGTAATACATAAACCCCAACAATAGGGGATAGACAAACGCCTTCGGTGTTCCAGACACCACTGTATCCGTCATTCCCAAGGCTTGAGACAGCAACAGGGTAGCACTAAAGGCAGCTGCTGGTACTGGGAACAATTCCAGACATACCCAAAAGCAATAGCTAGCGCTAACCAGATTCAACACTACCGGTAAGAGTTTGTTAAATAGCAATGGATTAACACCCAATGCTGCTATCACTCGATAAACTGTAGTGTAGCCAGCTGGAGCAACCGTTTGAAAGTAATCAGCAATTAAGTCTTTAGGAAACAGCTCTGGATCAAGAAATCGCATCATCCAAAATATATGTTGTCGTGCATCATCTTGGACAATATACTCACCACTGAATGCTTCCCGTAGTGCTAGCAAGCTATACACTACCGTAAAGGTTAGGCTGAGGCTAAACCAAAAGATAACTTGAGGAGTAAATCGTTTATTACAAGGAGTTGTGAGTAATCTTTGAATAGGGGTAATCATTTAGTAAGGGGAGTAGGGAATCGGGAGTCGGGAGTCGGGAATCGGGAGTCGGGAGTCGAGAATCGAGAATCGGGAGTCGGGAATCGGGAATCGGGAATCGGGAAAAAATCTGGTGTATCTAATTACTATGAGAATCCTTATTCTAGTCAATTAAGATCACCTTAAACCGGTTAACCTACCCTACGGCAACGCCAAAGGCGAACAACCTTTAACCAAATAATCCTGATTGAGTAAAAAAATTTAGGAAGAATAGCAGTGGTGTTTGCAGTTGGAATTCAAGGGGATCAAGACGTTTGTCATGCTGTTTCTTCACGCTCCTTGTTTCTATCAGGGCTATCATTATGCCAATACAGGTGCTTAGATGTCCAAAGTGGCTCCAATTAACCACTTGACATCAGCTATCCCACAGGGCTTTCTGGATAGGGAAGTTAATTCTTGGCATGTTGATAACTGATGAGTGGTTTCTGTTTTCAAGCTTGCCCACTCCCTCTGTTTTTGTCAATCCTCTCTATGCCATTGGTATGAAAGGATTATAGTATATTACCTACCGAGCCAATGACAATCAAGAATACCAATTCCAAAAATCACTCTATCAACCTAATTCTTTGGGGATTAGCTTTCCAGTTTATTCCGTTATTAACTTTTGGATTAATTGCAGAAATTTTTAAAAGTTTTTTATACTCATTATCTCCATCTTTAAAGCTAATCATTATTTTACTTATCTTAGGATTATTTTTCTATGGATATGTGTCTATTGTAAAAGGCTGCCGTCTATATATTTACGACAAAGGATATCCAAGTAATTGGGGATGGTTAGGATTATTAAGTTTTTGGGGGTTATCAGTATTATTACTTTTTCCAACAAAGAAAACTAAATTTGATTCAGAAAAGTCCTTGGCTAAGGACTCAATAAATGCCCCCTTTAATAAGTTTAATATTCCTGAGTTTTTCTTATTTTGGTTTCTAGGTTTTCCAATTTACATCTTGACAATAGTCAGATTGTTTTATTTGGTGAATAACAGGGATTTTAGTGAGATTATCAAAAATGCAAATTTTAATACAGTAATTAGTGTAATTATATGGTTAATTATCGGATTATTTTTATTTTTTAATCTCCGAAGAGTTGGATTCGATTTAATAAAATTTGGCATTTTCAATTTGGTTATTGTAAAGCAAACTAGTAATTTAAAATTAATGATTTTAATAGTTTTTTTTGAATATACTTTTGCTGAGAACTTTAATTCGCTAAATTTATATTATATTTCATTTATTTTTCCAGATTATGTTGAAAAATTAATTAATGACTCATATTTCACAAATATCATAGGGATACTATTTTGGAGCTTTTTAGTTATTGTTTGTGCTCCGTTGTTGGAAGAGCTTATTTATCGTGGAATAATCTTGCAGAAGTGGGCCATGAAATGGGGTATCAAAGCTGGAATAGTTACCTCATCTTTATTATTCGCCATTTACCATTGTCGATTCGATATTGTATGGTTGTTCATTTTAGGAACTATATGTTGTGTTTTATACTTTAAGACTGGCCAATTAATAGTACCAATCATTTTTCATGGTCTTCACAATACTATTTGGACAATTTTTAGAATTGGACACTACTATAGTAGATTAAACGGTGAATTAATTTCGATAAACGATTATCAAGCTTCAATGGAACCATTATTAGGTCAAAAAGCAGTTATAGCAGCTATATCCTTTGCGGTTATCATGGTTTTTTTATATCGAAATTTTCCTAAACAAGATGACATCCTTCCCTACTATAGAAATCCTAAGTGATTCATTAATAGCAATTATTATACTCATGAGGTCAAATTTCTGGGTTTTAGGGAGCAGCGAGCAGGGAGCAGGGAGCAGGGAGCAGGGAGCAGCGAGCAGGGAGCAGGGAGCAGTGAGCAGGGAGCAGGGAGCAGGGAGCAGCGAGCAGGCAAGAGGCAAAAGGCAAAAAATCATGTGTACCTCATAGCTATGAGAAACGCTAAAAATCGTATATAAGGAATCCAACGGGTTAAATTCACCTGTCCTGTTTGGATTAGCGCTACCACCATCCATAAACAGGCATCTTGGTGGAACGGGCATCTTGCCCGTTTCATTTCCAGACCAGCTATCCCAACCCTGACGACGAGGCGAAAAATCAGAGGCTTTCCGCCCCTAACACACCCTACACACTGTTCCCAGATCCGCTGTTCCCAGATCCGCTGCTCCCTACTCCCTACTCCCTACTCCCTACTCCCTAGCTCCAAAAAAAAACCCCCAATCGGGGGATAGTGCATCAAAACTTTGTTAACCAAACTGTGGCGAAAACTAATTAATCAAATACACGATTACAAACAGAATAATCCACACCACATCAACGAAGTGCCAGTAGAGTTCTGCAGCTTCTACACCAAAATGCTCTTCACTGGAGTAGTGCTTTGAATTTAGCGATCGCAATAACACAAACAAAATTAACGCCAGTCCACAAGTAACATGAAGACCATGGAAACCAGTTAAGGCAAAGAAAGAACTGGTAAATAAGTTAGTAGTCAGACCAAAGTCTACATGGGTGTACTCATAGACTTGTCCTCCTAAGAACATCGCACCCATCAGAGCAGTGATTCCAAACCAGAGTCGCAAACCAGAGACATCATTCTTCTTAATAGCACTCTGGCCCCGGTGCATGACGAAACTACTAGTAATCAGGATAATGGTGTTAATTGTTGGCACCAATAATTCTAATTCTGTACCCTCTGGAGGCCAAGCTGGCATGGTCGCTTTATAAATTAAAAAAGCGGCAAACATTCCCAAGAAGGTCATACTATCAGCAGCTAGAAACACCACCAAACCAAACATCCGAAAATCCGGATGCTCCTCGTGATGTACCTCTGCCGCCTCAACCTCATGATGATAGTTGAGGCTAGTTTTAGACGGATCTATCGTTGAGCCTTGCATAAATTCCTTTGAATTAATTTTCAGCTGACATTTGTGCCTGTTGAGCTTCGATTAGGGTAAGTTAGTAGGTTAAATTAAGAATTAAGAATTAAGAATTAAGAATTAAGAATTAAGAATTAAGAATTGAGAATTGAGAATTGAGAATTGAGAATCGAGAATTCTACATTCTACATTCTGCATTCTACATTCTGCATTCTACATTCTACATTCTACATTCTGCATTCTACATTCTTAATTCTGACAGAGAACCTTAAACCCAAACTTACCCAACATCTCCTTTAACTTCAACCAGCAACTCCTCGACCTGTTTATCGGTGTCAACACTATAAGTGTCAATACCGTATTCGTAAGGACCGGACCACAAAATTGGTTCCTCGTCAAAGTTTTCAATAGCAGGAGGAGATGTAGTTTGCCACTCTAATGTCAGAGCTCTCCAAGGATTGCGACCAGCAATTTTACCACGGTTCACACTCCAGATGATATTAATTACAAAGGGTATGGTAGAAACCCCTAGAAGATAGGAGCCAATGGTGCAGATCATGTTGAGGCTTTGAAACTGGGGGTCATACATAGCAACCCGACGGTTCATACCCAATAGACCTAGCTCATGCATCGGCAAAAAGGTCATATTTAGACCAATGAAGGTCAACACAAAGTGAATGCGTCCTAAGGTTTCGTTGACCATTCGCCCGGTCATTTTGGGGAACCAGTGATAAACTGCGCCAAATAATCCGAGCACACTACCACCAAATAGAACGTAGTGGAAGTGAGCGACAATGAAATAAGTGTCATGAACATGGACATCAAAGGGAACGGAAGCGAGCATGACACCGCTGAGACCCCCAATCAAAAATGCCGAGATAAAGCCCATACCAAAGAGCATGGCACTATTTAAGCTAATTTTTCCGCCCCAAATCGTTGCCACCCAGCTAAACACCTTAATCCCTGTGGGCACAGCAATTAGCATGGTGGCAGCCATAAAGAACATCCGCAACCAACCAGGAGTGCCACTAGTGAACATATGGTGCGCCCAGACAATTAGTCCTAGGAAACAAATCAACATACTGGAGTATGCGATCGCACGATAGCCAAAAACCGGCTTACGGGCATGCACCGGTAGGATTTCCGAGATTACTCCAAAGAACGGTAGCACCATGATGTACACCGCCGGGTGGGAGTAAAACCAGAACATGTGCTGGTAAACAATTGGGTCTCCTCCCCCAGTCGGGTTAAAGAAATTGGTGCCAGCAATTAAATCAAAGGACAGGAAAATTAACGCTGCTGCTAGGACTGGAGTACCAATCAAAGCTAGGATTGAGGTTCCTAACATTGCCCAGCAAAACAGAGGCATATCATGAATAGTCATGGTAGGTGTGCGCATCTTCACAATAGTGGTGAAGAAGTTAAGCGCCCCTAGCACTGAGGAAGTCCCGATCACCAGGATGCTCAGAATCCAAATTTCTTCACCCACCTGAGAACTAATCAAGCTCAAAGGGGGGTAAGAGGTCCAACCGGCTTCGGGAGCACCTACGAAAAAACTACTCATTAACAGCAAACCCCCCACAGCATTCATCCAGAATGCCACCGCATTTAGCTTGGGGAATGCCATATCCTTTGCCCCAATCATCAAGGGAATCAGATAGTTAGCAAAAGCAGCACCAGCCGGAATAATCCATAGGAACAACATAATTGTTCCGTGCATGGTGAACACTCGGTTGTAGGTTAAAGGGCTCAATAAATCCGGGTCTGGGGTGGCCAACTCTGTGCGAATTAATCCAGCTAATGCGCCACCGATGAAATAGAACACAAATGAAGTGACCAGGTATTGAATCCCAATCACTTTATGGTCGGTATTGAAGGTGAAGTAATCTTGCCAACGCCGCTCATGTTCTTCAACATGACCAGCATCTTTGACAGATTCCGGTTTTTCTACTTGCGTCGTCATGGGATAGTGGAGGTGTGATGGACTAAAAGGATAGGCAAGAGGCAAAATGCAATAAGCAAAAGGCAATAGGCAAGAGGCAAGAGTTAATCAAGAGAATTAAGAATTAAGAATTAAGAATTAAGAATTAAGAATTAAGAATGGATAATTAAGACTGTAGACTTTAGACTGAACTAATTCTAACTTCTAACTTCTAACTTCTGAATTCTAACTTCTGAATTCTAAACTCTTAATTCTAACTTCTAACTTCTAACTTCTAACTTCTAAGTGATGAACTTATTTGATAATTGCAGGATGATGGTGAGAGTGGTCTAGGTGTTGGAGAGTTTGGAAATCAATACCCATTTCAGAGGCATAGGGAGCCAAGAACTCACCCTCTGACATGGCAGCAGGGTTGATAGCCACCGCTTTTTCCATGGTGTCTGCACTAGCAAATTGATTTTCCTTAACCCAGGCTTGATAGTCTTCCGGTGTGTCAACGATTAATCGAGTTTTCATTCCTCCATGGTAGGACCCGCAGAGTTCAGCACAGATGATCGGGTAATCACCCACTTTAGTTGCTGTAAACCCTAGTTGACTAATCCGACCTGGGATAGCATCTTGCTTAATCCGAAACTCTGGCAACCAGAAGGCGTGGATCACATCGTTAGCTTCGATATTCAGCTTAACCGGTTGTCCAACTGGGACATGCATTTCCCCAGACATAACACCGGTTTGAGGGTAGGTGAAAATCCAGGCATACTGCATACCAGCGACATTAACCTCTAGGGGTTCACCTTGACCTTCTTGTCCTGGAGGCGCTCCAATACCTAGGGCAACTGTGCCTTGACCTGGAACCATGGCAATCAGATTTTCATTCCCCTCTTGCCCAGATGGTGACATCTGATGATTGTGGGCAATCTCTTGGTGATGGTGGTCATGAGAAGCCATCGGATCCAAGCCTCCCATAGCGTTGTAGACCTCAAAGCTATAGACAGCTAGGACAAAGACAATCACCGTGGGGATTGCGGTCCAAAGCATCTCTAGGGGGATGTTGCCATGGGTCGATGGCCCATCGGTTTGGTCATTTTTTTCTCTACGAAATTTGATGACTATTAGGATAAGTGCCCCTTGGATGAGGATAAATAGACCAGTGGCAATGGTCATCATCAAGTTGAACAGACCATCTACATCACCGGCTTCTGAGGAGGCGGCTACTGGCATAAGTCCATGATTCTGACCGTACCAGAGACTAATCAGGGTTATGAAAATGCCAGCAATAAGGGTTGAAATTTGGCTTGGAATGTTCACGAGATTAGGGTTGAATACTTATATCAACAAAAGTAACAGGGATTATCAAGGCAGGCGAGGCACGAACCGATTTAGTGTCCTAGAATGTCAGGCCATGGCTATATTTTTGAGGAAAATCAGCCTTCTGGTGAGCTACTCCCCCCCATAATTCCCACATTAGAGACCACACAGACAACAATTTTGATGGTCTGCTAGCAGTGAGGGGTGTGAGTAGAGGATATAGAGCTAGCCAAGCTCGCTCTATTAACTAAGGTAAAGCAGTTAAACAATTGATTGGGTCAAACCTTGAGATTTTTAGACTTTTTTTTAGGATCACTAGCCCAGCACCTGAAAAATTTTCAGAAAACTTAAGATTTTATTCAATAAAACTTAACATAGCTAAAAAAAATATAAAAAAGTAAATCAATAGTAAATCATTGAGTCTAAGTAACTGTGACCCTTTAGGGCAGGGGAGTAGCAATCTGAAAAATCTCTAAAGCTTCAGAAATTAAGGAAAAGGCTGGTTACAGTGGTATAGGAATAGAGATGATCCTTGAGATTGGCAATCTTCTACCAACGAAAATGAGCCACTACTCAGGATTTGATTAACTTAGTTTGCATTTTCCTATTGCAGATGGCTATAGCTCAATCGGCTCTTGATCAGAATCAGAATGATGTAACCTCCAACAACCTTAGCCAGCCTCAGGCCAGGATTCGGAGCTTGGTGTGGAAAATTGCGATCGCTACCCTGCTGTTGATGGCAGTAGGCAGTGCTACCAGGGTGATGAATGCTGGTCTGGCTTGCCCAGACTGGCCCTTATGCTATGGTCAGCTCGTGCCAAGCCAGCAGATGAATTTGCAAGTATTTTTAGAGTGGTTTCACCGCCTTGATGCATCCTTGATTGGTATTAGTGCGATCGCTCTCGCTAGCTTATCTTGGTGGCATCGGCGGGATTTACCCAACTGGCTGCCCTGGATATCCACATTTGCTCTAGGGCTAATTATTTTCCAAGGAGTCCTGGGCGGACTGACGGTTACAGAACTGCTCCGGTTTGATATCGTCACTGCTCATCTAGGAACAGCACTGCTATTTTTCTCAACTCTAATCGTGATTGGTACACTGCTGACCCCCTATCAAGGGACAGGTTCAGTTGGGAAGTTACCTTGGCTGAGCTTAACCGCAGTGATTTTTGTTTATCTACAAAGTCTATTAGGTGGACTAGTCGCTTCCCGCTGGGCAGTGCATCAGTGTTTTGGCGGATCTCAGCTGTGTACCGTGATGAATAGCCATATTGCTGGTGTGGTGCCAGCCACCGTAGCAACTGTGGCCGTCGTGGTGATAGCATCCCGGACACCAGCCCTACATCCAGTACTGCGAAAGTTAGCTAATCTCGCTGCTAGCTTGGTAGTTTTTCAGATACTCCTCGGTGTTGCTACCTTCCGGTTAAGGCTACAAGTGGAACTACTAACTATCTGCCATCAAGCAGTGGGAGCAGCATTATTAGGAGTACTGGTAGGGTTTACAGTCTTCGCCTTACGTGACCGAACAAGTGTGGAGTGTCAAAGTCAGTAGAAGCAAAGCGAGAAGGAATGAAATATGAAGGATTAAGTCTGACCTGTCCAGTGTGATAGCTGGCAATTAAACTATCAAGTCCGGTTTTATAAGTTGTATATCAGCTAAATAGAATCGGACCATTCAGCCGCTAGGGTAAAACATCTTGAAACTATGATCTCGGGACCGTTATCTACTTGTTGGTCTACTTGTCGGTCTACTTGTTGTTACTAACAATGCTACTGGAAAAGATTAGACCATAAGAAGTATACCATGAATTGGTGACTCAGCAATCCCTATGTTGTTATCCTTCAAACTTCACCCTTGATCCTTAATCCTTGATGCTTCCTCCTATTCTAAGGGAACCCTAAGGACGAACATCCTTAACACTTGAGACTTTTTAGCTAAGGAATTGGTGAATTGAATGCTTGGGACTAGTTTAACCCGTCAACATGAAAACATAAGAGAGGTTATTCAAAGTTACTATCAACTAACAAAGCCTCGAATCATTCCACTACTATTAATTACGACAGCGGCAGGGATGTGGTTGGCATCCGATGGACAAGTCGATCCCATATTATTGCTAGTTACCCTGGTCGGTGGGACTTTGGCCGCAGCATCTGCCCAAGTGCTCAACTGCATCTATGACCGTGATATCGACTATGAAATGTTGCGCACTCGCCACCGTCCCATTCCCTCTGGGAAAGTGCAGCCTCGTGATGCTTTGCTGTTTGCGATCGCATTAGCAATCTTGTCGTTCACCCTGCTAACAGTCTTCGCTAACCTCCTTAGTGCCTTACTAGCGCTATCTGGCATTATCTTCTATATGCTCATATACACTCATATCCTCAAGCGCCACACTGCCCAAAACATCGTCATTGGTGGTGCAGCAGGAGCAATTCCAGCGCTAGTGGGTTGGGCTGCGGTGACAGGAGAATTGAGTTGGGCTCCTTGGTTACTATTTCTGATCGTGTTCTTGTGGACACCGCCTCACTTCTGGGCGTTAGCGTTAATGATTCACGAGGATTACGCCAAAGTTGGGATACCCATGTTACCGGTAGTAGCCGGTGAAGAAGTTACTGTTCGTCAAATCTGGTATTACACCTTATTAGTCGTCCCTACCTCCCTATTGTTGATCTATCCCTTAGGAGAATCGGGGGTGGTTTATGGAATAGTTGCTATTCTTTTGGGCAGTATTTTTATCAAAAAAGCATGGTTGCTGCTTCAGGAGCCTACAGACAATCAACTTGCCCGGTCTATGTTTAAGTACTCAATTCTCTATATGATGTTATTGTGTACCGGTATCGTAGTAGATAGCTTACCGATGACCAGGGAAATTACTGCAACTGTGGCAGAGAATTCCCAAGTTTTGATTCAAGGAATTTCCACAGTATTGGAGCAGGTAAGTATTAACTTAGTCTAGGGTGTTTGCTGGTAAGCTATCAGCTATCAGCTATCAGCAAATAGGGTTGGCGAATTAGCTCAGAGGTGTAGCAATTCGCCAACCCTATTGATATTTATACTCTAGGGATCCTAAATCAAGTGTGATAATTTTTGATCCGAATTTCCCTACTCCCTACTCCCTACTCCCTACTCCCTACTCCCTACTCCCTACTCCCTACTCCCTACTTACCCCCGTAGTAAAACGCAATCTCTTTCTCTTTAAGAGGGGTAAAATCAGCATCGAGCAGCATTTGATTGAGTTCTGCTTGAGGGATGTGCTTCGCTCCAATCCGCACAATTCTCGATCTCATCGTATTGCTGACACCGCTCCGTTGCCGTTGAGCTTCCAACCCCATGACTTGAGTGTAAAGGTCTAATTTAGCTTTGGGGATTGGGGACCCATCTAAATCCATTCCCTTTGCGATCGCATCATCAACCGCATCAGCACCTGTAGTGGTTTGAGTCTGGGAATTAGTTTCGGTAGACATAGTAAGCTGATAGTAATAGATACGAGAGTATTTTACAAGGTGTCGGTTTCCTTAACAAAGGGTAGAATTAGATTCAAAAGTCCCCCTTATTAAGGGCAGGGTGATTTCATTCTGGCAAAAACATAGATGGGTACCCACCCCTAACCTCCAGGAGGCAGGGCTGTTTCATTCTTGCCAAAAATAGTTTGAATGCCAACTGCTATATTCTCTGCCTCCCTTAATAGGCGTTGCTGATTATGGGTATGGTTTTGCCCCCCTAACCCCCCAATTTTGGGGGGAACAAAACTCTCTTGCGTCCCCCAAAGTTGGGGGACCAACGGGGGCTTTAACAAAACCAGATGATCGCGCATTCATTCCTTAATTCAGCAACGCCCCTTAATAAGGATGAATTCCTGTTCGATAAAAAACCATAATTGTGTACTTAATAAAATCGCACGCTATATGTTCTCCCGCAATCTCGCCTTTATCATCGGCATCAACAACTACCAAAACGGCATTTCCCCCCTGAACACCGCCGTAAACGATGCCAAAAAACTAATAGAAATTCTGCGCGAGAAGCATGGCTATGAAGTCTGGGAATGCTTAGACGAAGTAGCGACTCTCTCTAACTTCAACAAATTTTTAGACCAAACCCTACCCGAACAAGTCACTGAAAATGACCGCTTATTATTTTACTTCGCTGGTCATGGAGTTGCCCTCAATGGGGATGATGGCCCGGCTGGTTACCTAATTCCTCAAGATGCCAAACTGGGGGATACTAATAGTTATCTGCCCATGACCAAGTTACATGATGCTTTCCATCAATTACCCTGTCGTCATTTCTTAGGTATCCTAGACTGCTGTTTTGCTGGTGCTTTTAAATGGTCAAGTACCAGGGATTTACTAACATCGCCAGAAGTCATTCACCAAGAGCGTTATGACCGTTTTATTACTGACCCGGCCTGGCAAATCATTACGTCCTCAGCTTCGGATCAAAAGGCTTTAGATAACTTTAATTTAGATAGCGAACGCGGTCAAATCGGCAATCATTCCCCTTTTGCTAGTGCATTATTAGAAGCCCTAGAAGGGGCAGGAGATATCTATCCTCCTGCCACCAATGGCAAACCGGCTGGAGATGGGGTAATTACAGCCACAAAATTATATTTATATTTACGGGATCGAGTCGAAATTCCCACAGAAAAATACCGTCTGCGCCAAACCCCTGGTATTTGGTGTTTAGACAAGCACGATAAAGGGGAGTATATCTTTCTGTCTCCAGGACATGAACTCAACTTACCCCCCGCACCACCATTAGATGAGTCGAAAAATCCCTATCGGGGTTTAAACTCCTTTGAAGAGGAACACAGTCAACTATTTTTTGGTAGAACATTACTAGTAGAAAAGTTACAGGATTTTGTCAATACTCATCCCTTAAGTGTGGTCTTAGGTGCTTCCGGTTCGGGGAAATCGAGTTTGGTGAAAGCGGGATTAATTCCCCAGTTGAAACAGGAAAATACCGATAAATGGTCGATAGTGTCACCAATTCGTCCCGGAGAAACCCCCTTCCAAGCTCTCACGAAAGCCCTGGTTGAGGCCGGATTACCAAAAGTCGAGTTAGGGAACAAACAAAAAACTCTCACTGAAAGTATTGCGGTTTGGGTTAAAAACAATCCCAAATCGAAGTTATTAATCTTTATTGACCAAAGCGAAGAAATCATTACACTCTGTCAAGATGAGCAGGAGCGCCAGGAATTTTTCCAACAGATACTGGCAGCAATTGATGGCTATCGGGAGCAATTACGAGTAGTATTAAGCCTACGTTCTGATTTTGAACCCCAAATCTGTGATTTGGGCTTAACGTTGGCACCGGAAGTACTAAATCAATTGGGAACCACGGTACTGATAAATCTTTGGCAAAGTGGACGATTTATTGTACCAGCCATGACACGAGGGGAACTCAACGAAGCGATAGAAAAACCGGCTCAAGCACGGGTAATGTATTTTCAACCCCACGAATTAGTAGAAGAATTAATTGATGAAGTGGCGGATATGCCGGGAGCATTATCCCTGCTGTCTTTTGCCTTGAGTGAACTGTATCTCAAGTATTTAAGGCGGCAACGGGAGGCACAATACGGGGGTATGACTATTGACCGGGCGTTGACTCAAGCCGATTATATTGAATTGGGGGGAGTAATGCGATCGCTGACTCAAAGGGCGGATGAAGAATATCATTTGCTAGTTCAAGAAAATCCCGCTTATGACCAAGTGATCCGTGATGTGATGCTGCGGATGGTGGCACTAGGTGGGGGTGAGTTAGCCCGTAGGCAAGTACCTTTATCGGAATTGGAATATCCGCCTCAGAAAGATGATTTAGTCAATGAAGTAATTAAGCGTTTTAGCACAGCACGGTTATTAGTAGAAGGACAAGATGCTGAGGGGAATCCCTATGTAGAACCAGCCCATGATGCTTTAGTGCGGGGATGGCAAAGATTGCTGGGATGGAAGCAACAGGAGGAGGAAAGTCTACTTCTGCAACGGCGGTTAACTCCGGCGGCACAGGAGTGGGAAAGCCAGCAGAGGGCAAGGTTTCTTTGGCATACTAACCCACGTCTGGATTTGTTGAAAAAGGTACTCAATTCTGAGCATAACTGGCTTAACCAAGTAGAAACTAAGTTTGTGCAGCGTAGCGTCCGGCGAAAAAACTTCAATACTCGTCGGAATTGGGGTGTTGCGATCGCAGTCATTCTGGGGTTAGCTACAGGTTTGGTATTCTCCTTAATTGGTCAGAAAGATGCCCTAATCGGTCAAATTAAGGCTGATCGGCAAACAGCTGAAGCCAACTTACAATCAGGTCAAGAGTTAAACGCTTTGCTTGCCAGTTTACGGGCAGCAACATCTCTTCAAGATTGGCCGGGATACTTATCCTTATTCAAGCCAGACAGTAAGCTTCAACCTGAAGTGTTACAAACTTTGCGAAAGGTATTCTATTCAACTAGAGAATATAACCGCAGAAAAGTGCCTCAAGGTTTTAAGAAGATGTTTTTTAAACCTGATGGCACGTTAATGATTGCTACAGCAGAGGATGGTACTGTCCGCTTACAAGACTTCAAAGGCACACCACTACCCAAAGTATTTTCAGGACATGAGGGTAAAGTAGAACTTGATGTTAGTCCAGATAGTCGCTTATTAGCAACAACTGACAAGCAAGGGACTTTTCGCCTGTGGAACTTAGAAGGAAAACAGGAAGAGCCACGTCAGCTTACAGACTGTATTTCAGGGTTTACAGATACTGATCTAGGTCTATTTCCTACTGGTTTCGGTGTATATGACAGAGGTATCAGTTTTAGTCCTGATAGCAAGAAGCTTCTAGCCTATTTACAAAGGCGAACTAAGAAGGGCAATTCCAGTACTATCTGCCTGTGGGAAACGGGAGATAAACCGAAGCTATTGAAACAGGAAGGCAATTTCAGTAGTATTAGCTTTAACTCCAATAACCAGCTAGTAGTAGCTAACCAATCTGGCGATACCCTCAGATTGTCGGACTACAGGAGTCGTAATCAGTTGGCAGAGTTTAAAAATTTTAATCAGACACTCCCGAGGAATCTGGTTTTTAGTCCTAATGGTGAATACTTAGCAGGATTGTTTGGAGATGATGTAAGCTTTGCCTACTTTCGTAGTTTATATAGCGAATATTGGAAGGAGTTTAAACCCATAAGTAGAGCTAGCAGTATCATTTTTGATACCGAAGGTCGTCTGATTATTGGGCAAGAGGGTGAGGGTATTATTAGTGTTTATGATGAACCATATAAGATTAATGACTCTTTGTCAGACGCCTTGGAATTTGAACTGAAAGGGCATCAAGGTGGTATTCGTGAGGTTATTTCTAGCTCGTCGAAGGGCAGACAACTTGCTAGTTTAGGTGATGACAATACCCTGGTCTGGTGGAAACTAGATAAGAAGCCATTAGAGGAGTTAGAGCTAATTCCGAATTTAAAAAGTATCAGCATCAGCCCCGATGGTAAGCAACTAGCTGTTGTCGGAAGTGATGACACTATTCGTCTGTTGGATTTGAAGGGTAAGGAGTTGAAGCGATTTCCAGATCTTAAAACAACAATAAGGCAAATCATTTTTAGCCCTGATGGTACACAATTGGCTGGAGTTGGTCAAGAGAATAGGATTCGCTTATTGGATTTGAATGGCAATGAGTTGTATGAATCTAAAAAATTTAATAAAACAATTAGCCAGCTTCTTTTTAGCCCTGATGGTACACAATTGGTTGTTGTGGAGAACGATAGTACTGTATATCCGCAGGGTTATGATGATAAGAATACTAGTACTCTCCATCGGTTGAATTTGAACAGTAAAATCTGGAAAAATGAACCTAAGATATCGGGTGAAATCGCTTTTAGCTCCGATGGCAAGCTGTTAGTGGCGCAGAATGCTGTCGAGGATCACTGGGTAGAGCGAGGTAATATCTTTGTAAAAGAATTGGAGTCTGGTCAGGAATTAGTTAAGTTTAAGAGTGCTAATCGCAGCTTTGATAGTATCGGTTTTAGTACCCAGGGTGGCTTAGTGGTTAGTGCGGAGCGGCATTATGAGAAGAAGGATTATACCTATGTATGGGATATGTCAGGAAAATTATTGACTGCTTTTGACGATGGGCATCAACGTAAAGTTAATGAAAGTACAGTTGATGAAAGTACAGTTACAAGTATAAGTCTTAGTGCTGATGGCAGCTTACTAGCCACTCTTGACAGATCCGGAACTGCCAAGTTATGGCGTATAGGAGGGTTAAATGATTTAATAGTCAAGGGTTGTAATTTGGTGCGAGACTATTTGGAGACGAACCCCAATCTTGACGAGAGCGATCGCAATCTCTGCAAAAATTGATGGCGTTGCTGATTTTGGGTATGCTTTCGCCCCCCTAGCCCCCCAAGGGAGGGATTGCTCGCTTGGGGGGAACAAAACTCTCTTGCGTCCCCCGCCCCCCTAACCTCACAGGGGTAGGTTTTTAACAAAGACCTCAGGTGTGGGGTGTGGGTTGTGGGGTGTGGGGTGTGGGGGATAAGAAAATATACTTAATTTGTCGTTGTCTTGATGCAATAGCGAGTGGGGGAAACCCCCAAGACCGCGCTGCATCGCTAAAAATCATCATTTATTCGTTGTTTTCCTTTTCCTCTCCTTGTGATCCGCCCCCGAATGGTCGGGGGTTGGGGGTGGGGCAGGACCCAAATGTAAAAAACCTACCCTTGTGAGGCCCCCCTAACCCCCCAAGGGAGGGATTGCTCGCTTGGGGGGAATTAGCGGATGCTTCGCTTTTTGACAGATGGGGACCAACGGGGGCTTTAACAAAACCAGATGATCGCGCATTCATTCCTTAATTCAGCAACGCCCCTTAATAAGGGTGAATTCCTGTGCCATAAAAAACCATAATTGTGTACTTAATCAAATCGCAAACCGCTATATGTTCTCCCGCAATCTCGCCTTGATCATCGGCATTAACAACTACCAAAACGGCATTTCCCCCCTGAACACCGCCGTAAACGATGCCAAAAAACTAATAGAAATTCTGCGCGAGAAGCATGGCTATGAAGTCTGGGAATGCTTAGACGAAGTAGCGACTCTCTCTAACTTCAACAAATTTTTAGACCAAACCCTACCCGAACAAGTCACTGAAAATGACCGCTTATTATTTTACTTCGCTGGTCATGGAGTTGCCCTCAATGGGGATGATGGCCCGGCTGGTTACCTAATTCCTCAAGATGCCAAACTGGGGGATACTAATAGTTATCTGCCCATGACCAAGTTACATGATGCTTTCCATCAATTACCCTGTCGTCATTTCTTAGGTATCCTAGACTGCTGTTTTGCTGGTGCTTTTAAATGGTCAAGTACCAGGGATTTACTAACATCGCCAGAAGTCATTCACCAAGAGCGTTATGACCGTTTTATTACTGACCCGGCCTGGCAAATCATTACGTCCTCAGCTTCGGATCAAAAGGCTTTAGATAACTTTAATTTAGATAGCGAACGCGGTCAAATCGGCAATCATTCCCCTTTTGCTAGTGCATTATTAGAAGCCCTAGAAGGGGCAGGAGATATCTATCCTCCTGCCACCAATGGCAAACCGGCTGGAGATGGGGTAATTACAGCCACAAAATTATATTTATATTTACGGGATCGAGTCGAAATTCCCACAGAAAAATACCGTCTGCGCCAAACCCCTGGTATTTGGTGTTTAGACAAGCACGATAAAGGGGAGTATATCTTTCTGTCTCCAGGACATGAACTCAACTTACCCCCCGCACCACCATTAGATGAGTCGAAAAATCCCTATCGGGGTTTAAACTCCTTTGAAGAGGAACACAGTCAACTATTTTTTGGTAGAACATTACTAGTAGAAAAGTTACAGGATTTTGTCAATACTCATCCCTTAAGTGTGGTCTTAGGTGCTTCCGGTTCGGGGAAATCGAGTTTGGTGAAAGCGGGATTAATTCCCCAGTTGAAACAGGAAAATACCGATAAATGGTCGATAGTGTCACCAATTCGTCCCGGAGAAACCCCCTTCCAAGCTCTCACGAAAGCCCTGGTTGAGGCCGGATTACCAAAAGTCGAGTTAGGGAACAAACAAAAAACTCTCACTGAAAGTATTGCGGTTTGGGTTAAAAACAATCCCAAATCGAAGTTATTAATCTTTATTGACCAAAGCGAAGAAATCATTACACTCTGTCAAGATGAGCAGGAGCGCCAGGAATTTTTCCAACAGATACTGGCAGCAATTGATGGCTATCGGGAGCAATTACGAGTAGTATTAAGCCTACGTTCTGATTTTGAACCCCAAATCTGTGATTTGGGCTTAACGTTGGCACCGGAAGTACTAAATCAATTGGGAACCACGGTACTGATAAATCTTTGGCAAAGTGGACGATTTATTGTACCAGCCATGACACGAGGGGAACTCAACGAAGCGATAGAAAAACCGGCTCAAGCACGGGTAATGTATTTTCAGCCCCACGAATTAGTAGAAGAATTAATTGATGAAGTGGCGGATATGCCGGGAGCATTATCCCTGCTGTCTTTTGCCTTGAGTGAACTGTATCTCAAGTATTTAAGGCGACAACGGCAGGCACAATACGGGGGTATTACTATTGACCGGGCGTTGACTCAAGCCGATTATAGTGAATTGGGGGGAGTAATGCGATCGCTAACTCAAAGGGCGGATGAGGAGTATCAGAAGCTAGTTCAAGAAAATCCCGCTTATGACCAAGTAATCCGTCATGTCATGCTGCGGATGGTGGCACTAGGTGGGGGTGAGTTAGCCCGTAGGCAAGTACCTTTATCGGAATTGGAATATCCGCCTCAGAAAAATGATTTAGTCAAGGAAGTCATTGAGCGTTTTAGCACAGCACGGTTATTAGTAGAAGGACAAGATGCTGAGGGGAATCCCTATGTAGAACCAGCCCATGATGCTTTAGTGCGGGGATGGCAAAGATTGCTGGGATGGAAGCAACAGGAGGAGGAAAGTCTACTTCTGCAACGGCGGTTGACTCCTGCGGCGGTGGAGTGGAAAAGTGTTAAAAGCAAAAAACAATCATCCGGTTTTGAAGTCAAGGCTGAAGCTGTGATTAATTGGTTGAATGGGAGACTTGACCTTGCTGAAAACTTTCTTAACAAAATAAACACCCTCGAAAATCCTCAGTTGGCTCGATTGTGGCAACGGACATCGGATGAACAAAAAGGTTCGAGAGAGAAACCCGTACAGTTTCTTTGGAATGCCAATCCTTATCTCGATGTATTGAATAAAGAACTCAATTCTGAGGACAACTGGTTTAACCAGGTAGAAGTTGAGTTTGTGCAGCGTAGCGTCCGGCGAAAAAGCTTCAATACTCGTCGGAATTGGGGTGTTGCGATCGCAGTCATTCTGGGGTTAGCTACAGGTTTGGTATTCTCCTTAATTGGTCAGAAAGATGCCCTGATCGGTCAAATTAAGGCTGATCGGCAAACAGCCGAAGCCAACTTACAATCAGATCAAGAGTTAGAAGCTTTGCTTGCCAGTTTACGGGCAGCAAAATCTCTTCAAGATTGGCCAGGATACTTATTCTTATTCAAGCCAGACAGTCAGCTTCAAACTGAAGTGTTACAAACTTTGCGAAAGGTATTCTATTCAACTAGAGAATATAACCGCAGAGAAGTGCCTAAAGGTTTTAAAAAGATGTTTTTTAAGCCTGATGACACGTTAATGATTGCTACAGCAAAGAATGGTATTGTCCGCTTACAAGACTTCCAAGGCAGACAACAACCCAAAGTATTTTCAGGACATGAGGGGGAGGTAGACCTTGATGTTAGTCCGGATAGTCGCTTATTAGCAACAATTGACCAGGAAGGGACTTTTCGCCTGTGGAAATTAGAAAAAAAACCGGAAGAACAATCCCCGATTGAAAAGTTGAATTCAATGCTTACAAATACTTTATATAGAAGAAATTTCAGTTTCAGTCCAGATAGCAATAAGCTTGCCGTATGGAGTGATTCCGTGGATTTGCCTATTATATGGTGGGAAAATAGACATGAACCAAAGCTATTGAATAACCCATTAAATTTGACTAGAAATTATTTTTTTAAATTTAACTATAAAAATCAGCTAGTAGTAGTAAACCAATATTACGATACCCTCAGATTTTTGGACTACAGGAGTATGAAAAAGTTGGCAGAGTTTAAAGAAAATAAGACATTATTCGATATAGTTTTTAGTCATAATAGTCAATATTTCGGAGGATGGTTTATATCAAAGGGAAGCTACGCCTACGTTGGCAGTTTAAATGGGAATGATTCGGAGAATGATTTTAAACAAATAGGTAGAGCTAGCAGTATTATTTTTGATACCGAAGATCGTCTGATTGTTGGGCACAATGGTGATGGTATTATTAGTGTTTATGATGAGCCAGATAAGATTGATACCTCTTTGTCAGACGCCTTGGAATTTGAACTGAAAGGGCACCAAGGTGGTATTCGTGAGGTTATTTCTAGCTCGTCGAAGGGCAGACAACTTGCTAGTTTAGGTGATGACAATACTCTGGTCTGGTGGAAACTAGATCAGAAGCCATTAGAGGAGTTAGAGCTAATTCCGAATTTAAAAAGTATCAGCATCAGCCCCGATGGTAAGCAACTAGCTGTTGTCGGAAGTGATGACATTATTCGTCTGTTGGATTTGACTGGTAAGGTGTTGAAGCAATTTCCCGATATTAAAACAACAATAAGGCAAATCATTTTTAACCCTGATGGTACACAATTGGCTGTATTGGATGAAGATAATAGGATTCGCTTATTGGATTTGAAGGGCAAGGAGTTGTATAACTCTAATAAAAAATTTAATAAAACTAATAAAACAATTAGCCAGCTTCTTTTTAGCCCTAATGGTGAAGAATTGGTTGTTGTGGAGAACGATCCTAATGTAGAGAATAATAATAGTACTCCCCATCGGTTTAATTTGAACAGTAAAATCTGGAAAACAGAACCTGAGCAGATGGGTGAAATCGCTTTTAGCTCCGATGGTAAGCTGTTAGTTGCGCACCAGGATGTCGCAGAAGGATGGATTGAGAAAAACTATGAAGAGAGAGGTAATATCTTTTTAGAAGAATTGGAGTCTGGTAAGCAATTAGTTCACTTTAAGGGTGCTAATAACAACTTGGATAGTATCGGTTTTAGTACCAAGGGTGGCTTAGTCGTTAGTGGGGAGTGGCGTGATTCGGATGATGAGGGTAAGACCCGTGTATGGGATATGTCAGGAAAATTATTGACTGCTTTTGAAGATGGGCATCAAACGGAAGTTACAAGTATAAGTCTTAGTGCTGATGGCAGCTTACTAGCCACTCTTGACAGATCCGGAACTGCCAAGTTATGGCGTATAGGAGGATTCAATGAACTAATAGTCAAGGGTTGTAATTGGGTGCGAGACTATTTGGAGACGAACCCCAATCTTGACGAGAGCGATCGCAATCTCTGCAAGAATGTACCCCCTCTCTAATCATTTGGCGTATATAGGGTTTATAAATGAAATGAAACAGCCCTACCCTTATTAAGGGGGACCAACGGGGGATCTCAATCAGGGATTAACAAAACTGAAATGCGACATTGGAAAGTATTATCCCGATTTATTATTTTCATCCTCTCAGCAGTGATCGTACTGGTGAGCTCTGCCCTACCCAATAGTCTTCTTGCCTCCCAAGCTGCTAGTCCTCTTGCCCAAGTACGCATCAAGACCGAAACCGTAATAGGTCAGCAGGATTTTTTCCGAGTTGGCAAATCCCACAAAGGTCGTTGGTGGTTGATTGACCCCGATGGCAAACCCTTCCTTTACCGGGGTGTCACCTCCGTCAACTTTGGCTATCCTGCTCCCTATGTTCCGGTTGTCGAGGATAAATATGGTCAAGACCCCGCTGCCTTTCGGGAAGCTACCTTTGAGCGGCTGCGGAGCTGGAATTTTAATGCCCTAGGAGCATGGACACCACCTCAATTGTGGGATCAGGGTATGCCCTACACGGTTATCCTAAATTTCGTCAAAGCTGCTCCAGACAGTGAACTTAGGGTTGATGACAGGAAGCTAAAGTTACCCGATGTGTTTGATCCGAAATGGATTGAAGGAATTGATGCTAAAGCTAAGGAAATCGTAGCACCGGTGGCAAGTAGTAAGCTGCTAGTGGGATATTTTACCGACAATGAACTCAATTGGGCACACGCCGAAACACGAGACCGAAAGGTTAACTCAGAATTGTTGCTCACCAATAACGCTAAGGCATCTTTACTACAATTTTGCCTTAGCCTCAATCCAGAAAAACCTGCCTATAGTGCGGCCTGGGATTTTGTTTTAAAGCGCCATGGTAATAGTTTAGAGCAGTTAGCTAAAGATTGGCAGGTCCCTATTGAATCTAGAGACACGATTAAAGAATGGACTAAGACAAAACAAGGGATTGTTTCTAAAGGCTACTTAGTGGATCAGAATGGGTTTCAAGCAGAATTTGCTCGACGCTATTTTCAGGAAACTGGAGCAGCAATCCACCGCTATGACCACAACCATTTAATCCTGGGATGTCGGTTTGGGGCACCTCCTTCTGATGCTGTATTTTCCGCCATCAAAAGACCTTGGGTAGATGTGGTATCTGCTAACAATTATCGCTACAACATGTATGAGCGGATAGACCTATACTACCAAGCTACAAAATTGCCAGTGCTCAACACTGAGTTTAGTTGGGGACACACCAGGTTTACTCAACGAGCCTTACCCGATGAACCAGAAGACGGGTTTTCCGAAAGGTCACGGATGATGCGTAATGGCGCTAAGTCCTTAGCCAGGGCTTTGACTCATCCCGCTCTTGTCGGTTATACCTGGTATCGTTGGGTAGATTTGCCCGGTCATACACCCCCGATTAGTTTTGGCCTGGTCAATCTTGAGGATGATCCCAATCTCTCCCATACAACGTTACTCAAGCGATTGAATGCTAGAGCTGATGCGATCGCAACTACAGCAAAGGGAATAGGGAACAGGGAATAGGGAACAGGGAGTAGGGAATAGGGATGCAGCACGTAGCGCATAAGCTGATAGCTGATAGCTGTTCGCGTAGCGTGGCCATTCGCGTAGCGTGGCCATAGGCCAAGGCCTTTAGCTGATAGCTGATAACTAATAGCTGATAGCTTACGGCGGTTTGCATAACTATCAAGTACACAGGATTTTATCCTTCTTCCCATATCCGCTGCTCCCTGCTCCCTGCTCCCTGCTCCCTAAAATCCCGAACTTTGTCCCTCACCGAATTGCAAACCTCTGTCACTACTTACTTGCTGTAATAAAAACAAAACGGTCAGGAAATTCAAGGATAGATTGTTGAGCATATTTTTCTGAGATTTCTGCTAGACCTTCCTGTAACTGTTGATCATCAAAGAATGACAGTAAGGACATATAGCGATTTGCTACCATTTTAAAGTATTGTTCTTTAGGAATTGACTGAAGATATTCAACAAAATTAACTGAGACGTTGAAGCCGACTTTTTCAAGTAAACTAGTGAGATCGTTATAGTTAGGCTGCCCTCTTTCATATCGCTCTAAAGCTTCCTTGAATAAAGGATACTCAATAGTTGGAGGCAGAAGTATCAGCAAAAACATTCCTCCACTAGTTAGCTTTTCAAACAAACTACTAAATAGTAATTCTTTATTGTCTATATGATGAATGGCTTCCTTCATATAGACCTTATTATAACCTGAGGTTTCAGAGACAAAAGTAATCGCATCTACTGCCCTAATTTGGTATTGAGGGCTTAAGGGGATTTGTGAGAGCATCTCTTCAGAAGGATCCACGCAGATAATCGGATTATCTAACTGTATTTCCTTAGGAATTGCTTGGGTAAAAAGCCCTGTACCGCAGCCTAAATCTACAAGACTATCTGTTGAGGTTAAGCGTAAATGTTCAATTATGCTTAAACCCATAAATCTAATGTAATCTTCTGAGTAACTCCACAAATCATCATAGATACTCCCGATTCTTTTATAGTGTTTTTGATTTGAGCTACTCATGGCTTTAATTCCTAATGTTCTGTATGATTATTAATATAGCGATTTTCAATTGGTGAAGTATAAACTTCTGGGTTTTAGGGAGCAGGGAGCAGGGAGCAGGGAGCAGGGAAAAAATCCTGTGGAATAGGCATCTTGCCTGTTTGGCGATCTATGGAAAGATTCAGCAACGCCCGAAGTCTAGTTAATCAACGGCAAACTCGGTATATTGGCGCATGTTCGGGGAGTGGAAGCCAAGGACAATATCCTCAGCCGGAACACCCAGTTCAAGCAATTGGGTAGCAATGCCAATTTCCGTGCCATCATGCTGAATCCAGATTTTACCATTTTTGATATCTAAGTGGAGGCTACATCCGTGGGTGCGACGGTTATCTTTCCAGCCAGTGTGCAGCAACAGATATTGACATCCTCCCGCCACTAAGCTACCGCGCTTTGTGGGGGATTCCCAAACCTCACGATTTAGGTTTCTGTTTCCTTCCCGTTTCGGCAAAGCCGACACTACGCGAACGGGATTTTCGCAACTGCCCTTCAACCTTATGGTTGTCAGGTCTTATGTTCGCTCCACAGACTGACACGGCAAGTCCTGCCGCCAAAATATTCTGACTCGCGTTGATATCACGGTCATGGATAATCCCACATTCAGGACACTTCCACTCCCTAATATCCAACGGCATTTTATCAACGATATGCCCACAGTTCCCACATCTTTTAGAACTAGGAAACCATCGGTCAATCTTAATTAAGTCTCGACCATACCACTGGCATTTGTAATCCAGTTGTCTAGTTAATTCCCCCCAACTAGCGTCGCTAATAGCAAGGGCAAGTTTATGGTTCTTAACCATGTTTTTTATAGCTAAATCCTCAACGACAATCGTTTGGTTTTCGCGTACCAGTTGAGTAGTCAGCTTATGCAAAAAGTCTTTACGGGTATCAGTTATGTGTGCATGTACTTTAGCTACTTTTAGTCTAGCTTTTTGTCTGTTTTTAGAACCTTTCTTCTTGCGAGACAGGACTTTTTGAACACGTCTTAATTTCTTGTGTAATCCCTTAAAGTGCTTGGGATTAGTAATCTTTTCTCCGTCACTAGTAGCGATCAAGCTATTTATTCCCACATCCAAACCGATAGACTTATCAGTTTTTGGAAAAGGCTTAATAGTATGGTCATCTACCAGAATAGATACATACCAACGTCCTCTAGCATCCAACTTGACAGTAATAGTAGAAGGAGTGCAATTTTCAGGTATTTGTCTACTCCATCGGATTGGCAAGTGCTGAGAGCATTTAGCTAAAAATACTTGCCCATTCTTCCAACGGAAAGCCGACTTAGTAAATTCAGCACTACCGCCATTATGTTTCTTTTTGAAATTGGGATATTTAGCACGTCCTGCCCAGAAATTCGCAAATGCTTTTTGTTCGCGTAGCGTCGGCTTCGCCGAAAGGTTCCTCAAGCCTTGTTGAAGCGGTACACAGCTAACCTCATTAAGGAAACTAAGCTCTTCTTGCTTTTTCCAACTTGTTAGCATTGAGGATGTTTGTGCATACCCAACTCGTTCTTGATTCTCATACCAAGCTTGAGTCCTAGCAGCTAAAGCCATGTTGTAAACCAACCGAGTACAACCCAGTGTCCGTCGCAAGAGAGTTTCTTGCTCGGTCGTTGGGTAAAAGCGATAGCGATAGGCACGTTGAATCATACTCACATTATACACCACTTATTGTGAAGTCATACAAAGCGAGCAGGGCGGCGAATCCTGCTCACCGTTAAGCTTCGCGCTTAACGGGAGTCTCCACGCCGAAGATAGATGATCTCGTTCCGTGTCCAAAACCGCTTGGGTTTCAATTTCCGGGAAGGTGGGCTTGCGATTGGCTCGTTCTAGCAGTAATTCGTGAATCCACTGACGATATTGTTCTACAGATTCTTCTACAGCCATTGCCGAATAACCTCGTGAGTTTGGTCATAGATAAGTAAATTGATTTGAGTCTTATCAATTACTGATCGTACAAAGCGTCGCTGAAAAAAAGATTGGTAAATTGTTTCAGGAATAGCAAGGTAAAGATTACGTTGGGTATCAACTTCATTTAGAGCAAATTGATAATTGATGCATTTTCCAAGAGCAGTATGAAAATCGGAGACAAGGGATCGATCAATAAAGCTTTGAATTTCCACAGCAATTTTTTCTCCTGCTCGTTCCGCAGCGATTAGCTCTGCAGCAAGATCAATTTCAAAATCCACTTCCCCAACACTCAGTTGATAGGGATCGGCAGTAATTACCCAGTTCTCTTTTTCTAGGGCAGTTCTCACTGCATTGTGGAAACGATCCTTTGCCATGAACTTTTAAAAGAAACAGGAAGCTTTTCTGGTAAGATTATATGCTAGAGCGAAGGTATTCATCATTGCTTGGGCGATCGCACCACCAAACCTTACTTTTAAAAGTTCACCGGTCTAGTGGGATATCCTCATACAGGAGTGCGATCGCAAACTCAAAGCCAACGCTCTCCAGGGTGATCACATCTCCAGCTTGGTATGCCCTGTATAGCCACAACCTCCCTTCGCCCCTCCGGTAAATCTCGACGTTGATCTCAGTAGAGCTGATCAGGACGTATTCTTCTAGGCTGGGTAGAGTGCGATATTCTTTGAACTTTTTCCCCCGATCGAGAGCTTCTGTAGCGGGGGAGAGCACTTCAACGATAAGTTTTGGATATTGGATCGCGTTAATCGCTATTCTATCTCGCTGATCGCAGCTCACCACCACATCTGGATAACGGTAGATAGATTCGGTAACCTTTACTTTGGCATCAGCAATATTGATGCGACAGCCTTTGGGACGAACGTGGGGACGTAGCGCAGCTAGTAGATTAATCGCAATATCGTTGTGGGGGATGCTGCCACCTGTCATAGCCAAAATGTCACCATTAATAAATTCGTATCGAAGTTCCTGGTGTGGTTCCCATTCCAAGTAAGCTTCGACAGTCATTTTCTGGGACTGAGGATTGGCAATCATGGCAGAGTCTATGAATTACGTAGCTGGCCTTAGCATCGAGAACAGGTTTTAGATGATAGATAGCAGTGGTTCATATAAGTTACAACTTTACCTTACTACAGGGAGAGTCAGTACTAGACACGACATGGTTGATGTTTACTTCCAAGTAGAGACTTAATATTGAATTTAAGTGGGGTGGGTAAGTTTTGCCCACTCTACCGAAAAAACCTACTTTCTTCTACTAAAGAACCCTGGATCAAAGGGCCAGTGTCAGTCCTGTGTGACCGGATGTCTTGACAAGAATAGATAAGCGATCGCGAATAAAATTCCCAACGCCATCATCGTGGAACCAGGTTGGGTGCGATTCCTTGATCGATAGGCTACACTAACGTGCAAAAATCAATATACTGGGAATTAATGATAACGAACCTATCCCACTAATAAGAGTCTTTGAATCCACAGATGAATAGTAGCAAGATCAATAAATGCATCAAAATAAACTTTTTGTCGTTCCCAACGAACCACTAGACGACGATATTTTCGCGCTATACCAAGCAAAACAACGTTCCTGTTGATATCTGGGCACCGACATTTTAATCGGTCTTCCTCGATTTTTCTTGGTTTTCCAAATCCGTTTTGGTATTTGGGGTCGAATGCCTCGCTTACGCAGAGCAGCACGTTTTTCTTTGGAATCATAACCTTTATCGGCAGCTAGTACCTTGAGCCTCTTACGTGGTCTACCTGGTTTCAAAGTTTTCAATTTGACTTGATCCAGTAGAGGTAAGACTTGTTCTCTTTCACTACCATTGGCAGGAGTTGTACAGTTAGCTAGAGGCATTCCACTACCTTCAGTCAGGGTGTGAATCAGAACACCTTTACCTTTACCACCATAAGCAATGCCTTCACCTCCTCCCTTGCCAGGGGGAAAAAGAGCCGTCTACGGCACCAAACTCCCATTTAATCAAGCCCTTTTGATCTGCGATCGCTAGCACACGTGCTTGTAAATGTTCAAATGTTCCATCTAAGCGCCATCGCTTTAGCCATCGATGAGACGAACTTTTTGATGCCCAGATCTCCCCTCGTGGTAGATCACACCATCTACATCCAGTAATCAGTAGGTACAACAAACTGTTTAAAACATAACGATAGGGACAATGAGGCATTCCTTTACCCCGTTTTTCTGGGTCCTTGGGGAAGATATCTTCAAACAACTTCCATTCCAAATCACTTAACCCTTCAAAGCGCCCAGCCATAGAGTCATACACCTAAATCAACCCAGCAATAGACTACCATCTTTTGAGATTAGTGGGATAGGTTCACGTTTAGGGATGATAACGCCAAAACTGGATAACCATATAACCATATAGGTTTATGAAACTTCCACAGGATGCCATCATTGCAACGGCCAAACTTACCAGCCAGATATTTGTTGGTTTGGCGTGATAACGATGATAAGTCAAAATTTTTAGCTCAGGCAGGCTATAGTCAAGAGAACTGGCAACAGTTAGAAATAGATTTGCGTTCCCAGATTTTGCCATTGGATGCGACTTTGAGCGATGAACCCAACCGATTTGGCGATGTTTATACCATTCGGGGCATTTTAGTAGGACCAAATGGAGTTGAACTAGACATCAAGACAATTTGGATGGTGGAGCATGAAACTCAACAGACAAAGTTTATCACCCACCCAGATAAGGAGGCTAGATAATGGCATTTGAGTTATTTTCACGGGTGGCTCTGCGGGAAGATTTTCCCAAGCATAAGTTGCAGCAAGGGGATATTGCAACGATTGTCGATCACCATCCAATACAAGACGGAGAGGATGGTTATAGTCTGGAAGTTTTCAATGGGATCGGGGAAACGATCGCCGTTTTAGTGGTTTCAGAGTCACAAATTGAGTCATTAATGAAAAATGAGGTTCTGCATATCCGAAGATTGGATGAAGCCGTTTGAACCTACAACCCATCTATCTGATCAACGCTCAACCCCGTATATTGTGCAATATCCTTCAGGGGTAACCCTGCGGCCTTCATCTGTTTAGCAACGCCTGTCATAGAACACTTCACACCGCTAATTTTTTAGTTCCATCACTGTATGGCGGGTGCGCTCACCCCACCGCAAACTCGGTATACTGCCTCATAATCGGTGCCTGATAGGCCAAGACAATATCCTGCTTTGGTACGCCCAGCTCAACTAACTGATCTGCGATCGCAATCTCCGACCCATCATGCTGTATCCAAATCTTGGCATCTTTAATATCCACATGTACAGAACACCCATAAATACGTGTGGTGTTATTTTTCCAACCGGTATGAACCATCTGGTAATGATCCCGTTCCGTATCAAAAATGAGCTGGGTTTCGATGGCCGGATTCGCCGACTTAATACTGGCGCGTTTTTTAAGCAAGTCCTGAATGTGCTGTCGATATACCTCTAGTTTATCCATTGATTAATCCTGGGTTGGGAAATGTCATAAACTACAATAGGAACCTGATTACGCTTGATCGACTTTTGTATGAAGGGATAACTTAAAAAACCACTGTAAATTTAATTTTAGTTATTAACTTCATCAGTTACTTCCTCCTGGAAAGAATTAGAAGCAAAAAGACCTCGTCCCACTTTCCTCCACCTCCCTTCTTTTGCACCTCGACGCAATTCCGTAGACAAGGAGTTTTTAGCACGGAGTTGCTCATGATCAGATTTGGCATCAAATAGTCTGCTGGCAATCTGTTCTCGGTTAACCGGAGCAGCAAAGTTATCTAAGATAATCTCTACCGCTTTCCCTAATGTCTCACCTCTAAATTCTGGATATAACATATCTCTGGGATTTCGCTTTTGACCCTCCTCATGGTTTTGGTTTTCCCTTTGGTTTTCTTCAAAGGATTCCTCTTCTAATTCATCATCACAAAAAGTGACTTGACCGACATTGCCACTTAAATTAGTGGTAGCTTGCTCAGACAAATGATTGCCATTAACCTCAAGTTCCCGCAAAGCACTCGATATTTCCGCTGCAATATCATCGTTTTCCGCTGCAATATCGTTGCTGGATAATTCGGCATCAAGCTTATCCTGAAAATATGCAACGTTTGCCCGTTTTTGATCCACTAAAGCCTTTAACTCAACCAGGTTTGCTTCTGCTTCAGTAAGTTCTCGCTTGGTTTGTTCTAGCCGAGTTTTGATCCAATTAATATGGTCTTCTTGAGCAGATTTAATATTCATGGTTGTCAGTTGCATGTCTTGTAAATCAAGCTTTTACGGAAAGTATAGCAGCATTTTTTTTTTTTTGCCGTAAGTATTCAGCTATCAGCTAATGCGCTACTTGAGATGCTACTTGAGGTGCTATCAGCTATCAGGGGCTTGTGGCCACCCTAGAATTTTGAATAAAATAAGCTGTTCGCTTAGCTTGAGCCTTGGCCTATGGCCACGGTAGGGTAATGGCTCACAGCTGACTGCACCTCAAGTAGCGTGAGCTTTTAGCTAACGGCTGACTGCTTACGTTTTGCCAATCGCTAAACATCAGTAAAAAAACTATTTGTTAGTTGGCTCAATCCCTTATTCTTCTTCTGTACTAATCCTGTTAAGGAAAGGTTACAACTAAAAGGCTTAGGTAAAAATGCTCAAAAAACACTGCAAATAATAGAATATAGTAATAAAAACTGCTAGACTTATGTAATTTTTTTTGGCAATTTATGACTATCATGAGTATCTAATATAATTGTAAATTACAACCGTTTGCAATTATATTAGTACAAATTTTTAGGGAATAGGGAGCAGGGAGCAGGGAAGAGGGAACAGGAAAGAGGGAACAGAAAAAAAAATGTGTACCTGATAGTTAGGCAAACCGCCGTCTACTCCCCTATTTAACTTTAAATCCAGCTCTAATTTAGATGAACTAGTTAATTGTTTGCTATAACTAAAAAAACTATGTTCTCAAAGCTGCTGTTACCTTGTCATAAAATTAATATATAGTCTGATTTTTATAGATAATATTAGCTATATTAATAAACCTGATTTTTTGCTGAGTACCAGCTAAATTTAAGCTTAAAATAAACCAAAAATATTCTTATTAAATTTCAATTATTTTCACTAGCTTTAGCTCCTCAAAACTATTGTATGATGATCATCAACAAGCAATTGATACTGCAATTGTTTGTTAGCCACTCTCTAGGAAGCTGATCGGTCTACGCTGAATGCTTACCTATTAACTTATACAGTTCTGTTAATTTCATCACCAAACAAGCCATTTAAGATAACCAAAATCTCTAGATAATTTGATTACTATGTCTCAAGTTCAATTGCAACGGTCCCAACTCATGATAAGTACAAGAAGAAGCAGTCAATCTCATCCCCGAAAGGTCATGAAGGGTTTCAAGTTAGTTTCATTAACATTACTGGCAATGGTGATGGTACTGGTGGTACACGCTGAGCCTAGTTTTGCACAGGAATCCGCTAGTAGTGGAGGATTCAATCCCCAAGAACTATTGCGCAATGCTTTGCAGTGGATTGATAGTCTCGGACCCATCGGAGCGATCGCATTTATCGCAATCTATATCATTGCTGCCGTAGCATTTTTGCCTGGGTCTATCCTCACCCTAGGGGCTGGGGTAGTATTTGGTGTTGTCTTAGGCTCAATCTATGTGTTCATCGGAGCCACTATCGGAGCTACGGCTGCTTTTCTGGTTGGGCGTTATCTAGCTAGGGACTGGATTGCACAAAAAATTGCTGGAAATGACAAGTTTAGTGCTATTGATGAAGCGGTAGGTCAGGAAGGATTCAAAATTGTCCTATTGACTCGACTCTCTCCTGTATTTCCCTTCAACCTCTTAAACTATGCCTATGGTCTAACTGGGGTTTCTCTGAAAGACTATGTCTTAGGCTCCATTGGCATGATTCCAGGAACAGTCATGTACGTTTACATCGGTTCTCTGGCTGGAGACCTGGCCATGATCGGTGGTGGTGACGCACCCACCAATCCCACTGTCCAGTGGGCAATTCGGATTATTGGTTTTATCGCCACTGTTGCGGTCACACTTTATGTCACTAATGTGGCTAAGAAAGCTTTAGACAAAAGCGTTTCCAAAGAGACAGTTTAAAAGGTTAAAGGTTAGGAAGTTGAAGGTTGAAGGTTAGGAAGTTGAAGGTTAGGAAGTTGAAGGTTAAAGGTTAGGAAGTTGAAGGTTAAAGGTTAGAAGGTTAAAGGTTATAGAGATCCGTGAATTTTTGTTCCCGATTCCCGACTCCCGACTCCCGATTCCCGATTCCCGACTCCCGACTCCCGATTCCCTACTCCCTGCTCCCTGCTCCCTGCTCCCTGCTCCCTGCTCCCTGCTCCCTACTCCCTAAAAAATTAATTGAATTTTGAACTATCAAAGGAGTTATTATAAATGTCAAGTTCTCAATACCAAAGAGTTATTGTTCCACCCATGGACGAGTATAACCAGAGGTTGGTTAACTACGTTCATCCAGGGGATTGGGTTAATCCAAAACCTGTTGATTGTTATGACTTAGTGGTAATTGGTGCTGGTACAGCTGGATTAGTTACAGCAGCAGGTGCAGCAGGTATCGGTGTTGGTTTGAAAGTGGCATTGATTGAACGGCATTTGATGGGTGGGGATTGTTTAAATGTAGGTTGTGTCCCCTCCAAGTGTTTGATTCGGTCATCTCGGGTAGTGGCTGAGATGCGCAATGCGGGAGCCTTTGGGGTTAAAGTTCCAGATAATATTGAAGTAGACTTCCCCGCAGTGATGGAACGAATGCGTCGGCTACGAGCAGGGATTAGCCATCACGATTCTGCTCAACGCTTCAAAGATACCTATGGTATTGATATATTTTTAGGAAATGGTCGGTTTACCGGTGATGATACCATTGAAGTAAACGATACTACCCTAAAGTTTAAGAAAGCGGTAATTGCTACAGGAGCAAGAGCAGTAAGACCCCGAGTTGAGGGCATGGAAGAGGCGGGGTATCTCACCAATGAAACGGTATTTTCTCTGACAGAACGTCCCAATCGATTAGCTGTTATTGGTGGCGGTCCAATTGGGTGTGAATTAGCTCAGTCTTTCCGCCGTTTAGGTTGTGAAGTAGTGCTGTTCCATCGCGGTTCTCACATTTTAAATAAAGAAGATGCTGACGCCGCAGATATTGTTCAAAAAGTCTTTTTAAAAGAAGGTATCCGTTTAGTCCTGGGTGCCAAATTGAACCGGGTCGAGAAGACAGAGGCAGGTAAAACCTTACACTTCAATAGCTGCACTGGTTTGGAAGAGTCGGTCACGGTAGATGAAATTTTGATCGGTGCTGGACGTGCGCCCAATGTGGAAGGGTTAAATTTGGAACTGGTCGGGGTAGAGTATGACCAGCGTAAAGGAGTGAAGGTGAATGATTACCTTGAGACTACCAATCCCAAAATTTATGCTGCTGGTGATATTTGCATGGACTGGAAGTTTACCCATGCAGCGGATTCAGCAGCACGGATTGTGATTAAGAATACTCTATTTTCTCCCTTTGGCTTGGGTAAATATAAACTGAGTAACTTGGTGATGCCTTGGGCAACTTATACTGATCCAGAAATTGCCCATGTGGGAATGTATGAACATGAAGCTCAAGCTAAAGGATTTAATGTTAATACGATTAAAATTCCCTTTAGTACTGTAGACCGAGCGATCGCAGATGGCGAAGAAGAGGGATTTGTTAAAATTCACCACAAGAAGGGGTCAGATCAAATCCTGGGAGCAACTATTGTGGCAACTCATGCAGGGGAAATGATTTCTGAGGTGACTACAGCAATTGTCCATAAGATTGGTTTGAGTAAGCTTTCGAGCGTAATTCATCCCTATCCCACTCAAGCAGAAGGAATTAAAAAAGCCGCAGATGCCTATCGCCGCACCCTCTTAACACCAAGAACTAAAACATTTTTAGAGTTCCTGACCAAGCTTTCTTAGGGAAATCGAATTAACAAAAAGCGATCGCCCCCTAAGAACAAGCGATCGCGACCATTGATAGATGTGTTTACCCTGGGGCTACTGTAGTGATTCACCAAAACCGCTACAGTAGCAAAGTTAAGAATTGGTTAAGTGATGGGGTAGTAATTTCTTCCCCCGACTCAACTACTCCTTAGAGCTACGAAGTCGCTTAGTGACCTCTAGACACTGGTTTGTGGCCATTGTGCTTAAGGTCACAACCTGAAGCCATGGAATGATAGCCTCCCTGATGGGACGAAAGAAGTTTTATCTGGAGATGATTGCCTGTAGGGAGCTAGGAAGCTAGATCTTGAGTAGATGAGGAAACAACCCTACCATCAGGCATAACCGTACCCCATAGTTCTGCATCCTTCCAGTCTACTTCAGCCAGATCCGCACCCTTGAGATTGGCAGCTCTCAAATCTGCTCGACTTAGCTTTGCTCCAGCAAGTTTCCCTCGACCTAGATTTGCCCTGTGAAGCTTGGCATCAGTCAAATTAGCTCTTTCCAATTTCGCACAACGCAACTTAGCCCCACTCAAATCGGCTCGGCTCAGGTTAGCTCCGCTTAAATCTGCTCGACTCAGATTCGCACCACTAAGGTTGATACCACTCAGATTAGCTTGAACTAGGTCGATAGCACAAAAATATCGTTCTCCTGCTGCGTACCTTTCTTGAAGTTCTTTGCTATTCATGTCACCTTACCCCGATTTTACTTTAGTTAAAGGTTTCTATTAAAGAGAGTAAAAATATCGTCCAACGTGACAAAGTAAACCAATATTTTTAATATGCTAATAAACGCAAAAAAGTGCCTGTGTCATAACAAATATATCCACAGTCATATTTGTAATTTAAGTACAATTACTAGTTATTTAGAGGGTGCATATCAATACCTGAAATTAGGCAAAAATTATAATAAAACCCCCACACTTATCACAGTCCTCACACTTACCACACTCCCGACAGTTATCACACTCCTCACATTTACCACACTTCCTTTTTTTTTAGAAATATGATATGCTCCCTATCTAGAATTTTATTTTGCTTACCAATCCCGTTTATAAATAAAGTTGGCGGAGTTTTTTGAGTCCTCGGCACTTTTTTTGCCGAATAGTTTCTTCCGTATACCGACCATAGCCGTTATCCTCTAAATGACTCGAAATTTCAGCATAGGAAAGCTTTTTAAAATAGAATAACTCTAAAATTGCTGAGTCTTGCTCAGGAAGTTTTTTGATATTATCCCGCAGTTCTAAATTCTCTATATACTGCATAGGGTGAGTGTGACGGTAAGAGACCGCATTATTCTGCTCAGTCGAGAGTAAACTTTCCCACATTTCCGAACTAATATCTGAAAACCTATTATGCTTACGGTACAGTGCCCTTATGTAATTCAAGGCAATTGTTCGCAACCAAGCCCTTGGATTAATAATTGGCTCTCTTAAGTCACCCTTAATTAGAACCAGCGAAAGTCCCTCATCAACTTCTAAATGCGACTCTATTCTCCCGGATTTGATTAGTTCTTGGAGAACTAAAAAGATATCATTTTTGATATCTTCATGGGTATAATTGCTATTAATATTAAATTGGCACATCCAAACTTGTATTGGAATAGATAGTGAATTTAACAGCTTGAAAATTTCTTTGTGTGGTTGGGGTTTTATCATTTAAGTTTTTCTCCTGGTAATGCACACTCGTGTCACGATCGATAGGGCAGGCTATAAAAATAGTTTCTGCTCTGCCCAATAACAAAAAGCTACACTAAATTGCGATCAGCAAGCGCCAAGCCGATCATTGTCGCCTGTCAACTAAATCAGGACAAGACCTATCCGGTTCACAATTTTCTGAGGGTTCACAGGATATAAGTCTTTATTTGAAGAACCTAACATGCACAGTAACCAGTCTTTTTTGGGACTCGTTAGCAAGCTGGTGAGTCTGATGAAACCCAACGCAGGTTAACTCACCTTCTGTGAACTTTTTCTCGTCGTTTTTTCGGTAGCCCTGCTTTCCTTGTAAGTGCTCCACTGGATCATAAAAGCGGTGGGTAAGGGTTCCTTTGTAGACACGGATTATGCTAATTTGCTCTCCGTGGGTATGTATTTGTGAAAATTGACCCGGCTCCCAAGAAATAACAAAAATATCACCAAAACGGGTCATACAAACTAATTGGCGATGGTAGTCACTTTTGTTAAAACTAATAGATTGCTCCAGTAGCTTTTCACTCAAATTAAGGTTCGCCGCAAGCTCTTTGAACTTCTCCATACTCATGTCTTGGGGCGCTATGGCATTTACCTGATAGATAAATTCGTCTAGCGAAAGGGAACCAGAGCAACCTGAAGAGGCACAAGACTGCAAGGACTGGCTGATCAGCTGATCTACCCTGTCAATGCACTGGTCAAACTGCGAATCTAATACTGCCAGCTCAAACATTTGTGCCATTCTCTCACCATCTTCTTGCGTAAGCTCTTTTTGAGTCGCTAGGTGGTGATACTCTTGAACCAACTGAAAAAGCTCTGAGTGTTCCGGAAGATTATCTGGCTCAGAGACTTCTCGGACTATTGTTTTGAGTTGTTCTTTGGAATCTTCTAATATTTCACATTGACTAAACATAGTGACAAACTTCCAGGTATCTAATAGGCGTTCCTTGATCTACTTTTCAAAAGCGCTTGCTCTTGGAAAGCTTGGTGTCTATAAATAAGAGACCACAAGAAGCGAAACGTGACGCAGAGTTTTGTAAAGATTCTTGACGGGTTATCACCAGAGGTGCTGGCTAAAAACCAATACCGCCCCTGACCACCCATTCCATAGCTCCCTACCACAACGATAACTGCGCCTGTTCATAGCTAGCCATTGGGTACTGGGTCAACGGGAGTTCTAGAGGTGAAGGCGCGTTCGCTACGCTACGCGATCGCAAAAGCACGCAAAATATACGGCCTTGCTTAATAATGGAATGATTTGAATAGTTTTGTGGAACGGGCATCTTGGTGGAACAGGCATCTTGGTGGAACTGGCATCTTGCCAGTTTCAATATATTCCCGGCGGGCAGAATGCCCACCCCACTCATATTTATCCAAAGATTCAGCAATGCCGAGAAAGCCAAAAGCCAAAAGCAAAGAGGGTTTTAAGCGATGCATTCCCTACTCCCTACTCCCTACTCCCTACTCCCTGTGCAATAGATAGTATGAAAAAAAATACCATCACAGGAAAACTATGGCAACAGGGATGCTCGTTAACGGGCAATGGACTAACGAAGCCTATCAGCAAGACCCCCAAGGGCGATTCATGCGTAATCCCACCAAATTCCGTAATTGGATTCGTGCTGATGGCTCCACAGACTATAAACCAGCCTCTGGACGCTACCATCTCTATGTTTCTTATGCTTGTCCCTGGGCGCACCGCACTCTGATTATGCGAGCCTTAAAGGGATTGGAGGAAGCGATTACCCTGTCCATTGTTGACCCATTTATGGATAAAGATGGATGGGAATTCTCCGATGGGCCTGGTTGTATCCCTGATACAGTCAATGGTGCTCGCTATCTGCGGGAAGTTTATATCAAAGGTGACCCTAACTGTACCGGACGGGTGACAGTTCCAGTACTTTGGGATAAGGAAACTGGCACCATTGTTAATAATGAATCCCGTGAAATTATTCGGATGTTTGACCTAGAGTTCGACGGGATTGCTCAGTCGGATATCAGCTTTTATCCGGAGAATTTACGGGAAAAGATTGATAAAACCATTGATGCCATTTACCAACCTATTAATAATGGTGTGTATCGAGCCGGATTCGCTACTACTCAGCAAGCCTATGAAGAAGGAATAACCGAACTGTTTGATGCCCTTGACTATTGGGAAGGGGTGTTAGGTAAACAGCCTTATCTCTGTGGCGATCGCATTACAGAAGCCGATTGGTGTATGTTTACCACTCTGCTACGCTTTGACTCAGTTTACTATTTCCATTTCAAATGTAATTGGCAACGAATTCTCGATTATCCCAATTTGTGGAATTATCTCAAAGACCTTTATCATCAGCCAGGGGTAGAAAAAACTTGTAATATTGACCATATTAAGGATCATTATTATAAGAGTCATCCGTTTATTAATCCCTCGGGAATTGTTCCAAAAGGACCACAAATTAATTTTAGTGATTAAGGCGATCAGCTATTAGCGATCAGCGATCAGCTATCAGCGATCAGCTATCAGCCATCAGCTATCAGCTATCAGTTATCAGCTATCAGTTATCAGCTATCAGTTATCAGCTATTAGCTTATGTGCTACGCACACGCTACGCGAACAGCTATCAGCTATCAGCTAATGTGTACTTGAGATGCTTTTGAATAAGCGATGCAGCGCGGTCTTGGGGAGGCAGCGCGGTCTTGGGGGTTTCCCCCATGAGCGACTGCCGTGGTCTCCCCCATGAGCAACTGGCGTGGTTTTCCCCATGAGCGACTGCATCAAGACAACAGGTAAGCATTGGTTTAATCTGAGTTAAGTCACAGGCTAGAAGCCTGTGCCACAGCTGATGGCTGATGGCTGACGGCTGACCACTGACGGCTGACCACTGACGGCTGACCGCTGACCGCTGATAGCTTACCTGTCAAGTTATTCTTGATTCAAAAATGGAGACTTAGATTTGATTTTAAACACGGAATCTGAAAACTCACCAATAGAATCAGGGACAGATACAATTTCCGGTTCGGCGCGTTTTCCAAACATCAAGGTTGCCTTACTAGTAGAGGGAGAGAAAAGAATCTGTGTGATTTTGCTATAATCCCACCGTTTCTGATCATAGAGAGCAAGCACCTTCGTAAGATTCTCTAAAGTCATCTCCTCCTTATTCTCGAACATAAACTCAATAGGACGATTAAAGACTTTATCCAAAAAATTGCCGTAAAACTCATCAATATATAGGTTTCGAGTTTGTGTCATCATCAGTACCTTACGCAATTCCTGACTTAACTCATAGGCTCCGTCTTTGGTGCAAATCACCTGCTCATTGATAGCAACGGATTTCTGAGACCCATTTTTGCGACAGGGATTATTGTTAGAAGACTTTACCACTCGTCCAGAGTTGAGGTCGTCCCCAAGTTGATCAAACTCATCAACCGCTCTGCGTGTGCCTTGGATTATACGCCTGCCTTCACGAATGGTATTGGTTACCTCTTGAACATCTCGACGGATTTCGCGGAGCTCATCGAATAATCCAGCAATCTCGAAGGTGCGAACATTGCTATTGTCATGCTTCCCAGGTGCTATTCTGGCTGTTGCGGGAAGCATTTGCCACATCACGGACGCTGACAACAGGTAAGCTGAACCTTGGAAAATGAATTTGTGAACCATGACTATGGAATCCTGACTTAAAGTGGTCCACTATCTTTTTCTTTTGGCAAAATGAAAATCCGGAAACTTATCGACAATTTTTCCGGATCTGGTCAGCTTACCCTTGTATGATCTCCTCCGATTGAATACCCATGATTAAGAGTGTGGGGAGATGGGGAGATGGGGAGATGGGGAGATGGGGAGATGGGGAGATCTCACAAGGGTAGGTTTTTTAGATTTGGGTCCTGCCCCACCCCCAACCCCCGACCGGTCGGGGGCGGATCACAAGGAAAGGAAAAGGAAAACAACAAAGAAATGATGATTGAAGAGCGATGCAGCGCGGTCTTGGGGAGGCAGCGCGGTCTTGGGGAGGCAGCGCCTTCATGCGGGGGTTTCCCCCATGAGCGACTGCCGTGGTCTCCCCCATGAGCGACTGCCGTGGTTTCCCCCACTCGCGCTTGGGATCAAGACAACGACAAATTAAGTATATTTTCTTATGCCCCACACCCCACACCCCACGCCCCACACCCCACACCTGAGGTCTTTGTTAAAAACCTACCCCTGTGAGGATGGGGAGATGGGGAGATGGGGAGATGAGGAGATGGACAGAATTATCACGGAAATAATTGTATAATCTAATACATATTTGTGAGGATTTATACGTAATTAAAGTACCTACTCGCCGTAAAAAACCTACCCTTGTAAGCTACTCCCTACTCCCTAATCCCTAAACCCTACACCCTACTCCCTACTCCCTACTCCCTACTCCCTATTCCCTATCTCCTCGATTTCCCGTCGATAGCGGGGGCGTGCTGGTATTCCCCAGCATACTTGCTGCTCTGGGATATTACTAAACACAGTGCTGCGAGCACCAATAACGGCATTGGCTCCAATTTGGACACCGGGCGCAATGAAGCAATCGGCGGCAATCCAGGCTCCATTACCAACACTAATCTCAGATGTGATTAAACCAAAGGCTGGGTCTTTCATATCGTGGCTACCAGTACAGAGGTAACATTTTTGAGAAATAACGCAATGACTACCAATGCGAATTCTATCCAAGCTGTAGAAAACCACATCATCCCCAATCCAACTATAGTCACCAACTTCTACTTTCCAGGGGTAAGTAAAACGAGCAGTGGGTCGAATGATCACATTAGTACCCATCTTGGCTCCAAATAGTTGTAGCAGCCATCGGCGGAAGCCATTGAAGTTATGAGGACTTAAGGGAAATGCGATCGCTTGCACTAACCACCAGAGTAAGATGAACCAGCCCGGACGTCCTCGGTCAAACCAAGATTGGTCGTACTGCCGTAAATCCACTAAGGGTTCTAAATCTAACGCTGGTAGTTTACTTAAGTCATTAGTCATATGCAGAATGTAGAATGTAGAATGCCGAATGTAGAATGTAGCATTTAGAATGCCGAATGCCGAATGTAGAATTCTTAATTCTTAATTCTTAATTCTCAATTCTTAATTCTTAATTCTTAATTCTACATTCTTAATTCTAAATGGAGTCTCAGGGATTTGGAGATACAACTGATTGCTTTGGCGTTACTGGTGTCTGTGCTGGTTCAGTTTTTTTTACATTCAGCTTACCGCTAAACTTTTGTAACTCATAGAGTTTGACACCAATTTGATATTCATACTGACTCAACAGGCGTCCATAAATGTACCCAGCTTTTCCATCTAAAAAGCCCAGCTGTATAAAGTAAAACAAAATAAACCGCAGTAATGGTTTAAACGGTAGTCTAACCCAGATTTTTTTCAGAAACCGCTTACGCTGCACGGCGTCTCCAAACAGATTTCCCCCGATGGTGCCAGAGTCATCTTTCCCGGTTAGTAGATTCAGATAGACACGAGCTTCCCAATTGGAGTAGCGATTGTGCCGTTCTAGCCAATGGTAAATGTCCTTAAAGTCAATGTGCAGCATATCATTTTCAAGATAGCCAGCCTTGCCGTTTAGGACAACATGTTCATGGACTTCGTTGTCTCCAGTATTGGGAATTCCTTCCGTTTTCAGGTTTTCGTAGCGACCTTTTTCGTGCTTAAACAACCGTAGATTCCAGTCTGGATATTTGCCACCAAAGCGAATCCATTGTCCTAGGAAGAATACTCTACGATTGATATAGTAGCCATTATAATCTGGATTTTCGATTGCAACAGCAATTTCATCCCAAAGTTCTGGAGTAATGCGCTCGTCACAATCAACAATTAATACCCATTGATTACGGAATTCAATATTTTCTAAGCTCCAATTTTTCTTTTTGGGCCAAAACCCATCAAAATAGAATTGAACTATGTTTGCACCGTATTCTTCCACAATTTCAATGGAGCGATCGCTACTTTGGGAATCGACAACAAAGACTTCATCCGCTCTATTAACACTCTCAAGACAAGCTGGTAAATTAGCTTCTTCATTTTTGGCTGGAATTAGAACTGATACCGGAAGTTTAGTGTTAGGGGATTTCATAATTAAACACCTGCAATTGTGGAAGTTTTATGAAAAGTATATTGGCCAATAATAACTAACAGCAAACCTTAACTAAAATTAAGGCTTATCAGTCAACAGTTAACAGTCAACAATAAACCAAAACTATCTGTGCTATAGCAAAGGGAACAGGGAACAGCGGATCTGGGAACAGCGGATATGGGAGTAGGGAATATCCCATCAAAATTATCTGAATTCCTACACGGATTGCTATATAATATAAGATAACCTATTATCCAGTCTGATTAATGACTGGACTGATTGTGGGATAGAGAGGAGTTGCTCCTTTGTAGCATTCCTTTAATTACTGCACTCAGATAACCGATTTGACCATAGGCATAAACCAAATTATCAAAGCGCAGAGCTGGATTGCGGAAGTGCTTCAAGGATTTGTAGATTCCTCGGATCATTCGTTCACCTCCCCGTAAAAATTGGGCAGTACCAGCACGACCAACCAATTGTTCACGGTAACACTCGCTAATACCTTGCCACCAACCACGATTCAAAAACCAACGTTTATTGATTCGTTCTGGGGCAACATTGTGAGCTACTAGAGCATCAGGTAGATAAGCAACCTGCCAACCATCCTGGAGAGCTAATTCTGTCATATGTAACTCTTCATTAGATAACAGATTTTTACCCACACGACCTAAATTGACATCAAAACCACCGATTTTCTCCAGGAAAGTCCGCCTGATCGAGTAATTTAAACCTCTGGGAGTCAAACCAGGATTTTGGATTTCAACTAGGGTTTCCCCTAGGTCATAAGCTCCCAAATTTCCGGCTAGGTCTGGTGATAACCAGGTCGGAGAGGTAATGCCATCTGGCCACAATAGGGTTACTTTACCACCAGCAATTGCTAGTTTCTCGTTACTTTGATAAGCTTCGTAAATTGTCTTAAGCCAACGGGGACTGGCAACGGCATCATCATCCAGATAAGCTAAAATAGGAGCAGAGGCAGTGGCAGCCCCGGTGTTACGAGCTACGGATAAACCAAGTACGGGTTCATAAACATAGTTTAGTCGAGAGTTGTCTAAGCGTTGGTCAACTATGTTACGGGTGCGATCGCTTGAGGCATTATCGACCACAATTACTTCATAATCGGCAAAATCCTGCTGTAGCAAGCTATCAATGGCTGCACCCAAATATTCTTCACGATTGTGGGTGCAGATGATGGCAGAAATTAGAGGCTCTGACATAGGGAACCTGATCGAGGAAGCTTCATTCTTAGTATTCCCTACTCAACCAGGATTGTTCAACCTTCTTGATTACTTTCATTAACCCATATAGTGTTAATGGGTTATAAATCTATTGTACATATAACATGTAAGTATTCAACAGTCAGTGGTCAACGGTCAGTGGTCAGCGGTCAGTGGTCAGCCGTCAGCCGTCAGCCGTCAGCCGTCAGCCGTCAGCCGTCAGCTTATTTTATTCAAAAGCTGGGTGTAGCGTGGCCACAGGCCAAGGCCTGTGGCCACGCTACGCGAATGGCTGAGAGCTGACAGCTGAGAGCTGATAACTCAGAGCTGATAGCTGATAGCTGACAGCTGAGAGCTGATAACTGAGAGCTTACGATGAGATTACACTGAAGTCATTAGTTGACGCTTCTTTACAAAGATTTCCATAGTTCAGTTTAGTTTTTTTCATCAGCATCTTTCAGAATAAGTAATTGGATTGACTGAAACTCTTATTGGTTATGGCAGTTACTATCAAGCAGTTGAATCAATGGAAACAACAGGAGCGCCAGATTGTGGTGCTGACCGCTGCGGATTATGCGATCGCTCAGCTGTTGGATGAAGCGGGAGTAGACATAATCATGGTCGGGGATTCTCTAGGAATGGTTACGCTGGGTTACTCCACAACGCTGCCAGTCACCCTTGAGGAAATGATTCACCATGCCAAAGCGGTGTGTCGCGGTGTTAAACGGGCATTAGTGGTTTGTGATTTGCCGTTTTTGAGTTATCAGGAAAGTCCTCAGCAGGCAATCCACTCTGCCGGTAGAGTGTTGAAGGAAACTGGGGCATTGGCAGTGAAGTTGGAGGGAGGATATCCTGCCATGGCTGAAACGGTGGGGAGGCTTACCGCTGTGGGAATTCCGGTGATGGGTCATGTAGGTTTAACACCCCAGTCTATTCATCTGCTAGGTTTACGGCAACAAGGAAAAACAGCGGAAACTGGGGAGCGGATTTTACAGGATGCGATCGCATTGGAGCAAGCTGGTGCCTTTGCTATCGTTTTAGAACATATTCCACCGGATTTAGCAAGGTCAATTACACAAAAATTAACTATTCCCACCATTGGCATTGGAGCTGGACCCCACTGTGATGGGCAGGTGTTAGTGACAGCAGATTTACTAGGACTTTCAGAGCGTCAGCCACCCTTTGCTAAGTCTTATGTCAATTTGCGCCAGGTAATTACCCAAGCCGTGCAGGAGTTTAGTACAGAGGTTCGTTCTGGAAAATTTCCATTAGACCCATAATCAAGATATCATTCAAGTAAAAGCTTCACGATGAAAATAGATAGAAGATTTTTTATCGGCTGGATCAGTGCGATCGCTTATGGAATTTTTTCCAAGGTTAATGCTCAACCCTATAATCCAGCAGGTAGAGGAAAAATTGTTATCAATCAAATAGGTTATTACCCAACTGGACCTAAGTTGGCGTTCTTAATCAATGCCCCCAATTCGGAAAACAAGCAGGTTGAACTTGTTGATTTAATCACTCACAAAACGGTTTTTGTGACCAACCTGGGAAACTCTGTAAAGGATAAAGCTAGTAATGATAAGATTAGGGTTATTGATTTTACTAAATTCGATAAATCAGGTAGCTATTACCTCAAATACGGCTATAGTCAATCTTATCCCTTTGGTATTGGTAAAGAAATTTATAAGGATACCTTTACAAAGCTACTCCGGTCTTACTATTTGCAACGGTGCGGTGTTGCTGTAAATGATTCAGTATCTGGAGTAAAACATCCCCCCTGCCATCTCAAAGATGGGATTATTGCCCACAACGATGAGTTTCATAAAGCTGGTGACTTGAAATCTGCCCAAGGTGGCTGGCATGATGCTGGGGATTTTGGTAAATATGTTGCGCCAATGACAGTCACCATCGGACGGTTGTTAAGCTTGTACGAGCAATATCCTAAATTATTTAGGGATAAGCAATTAACTATACCAGAAAGCGGAAATGGTAGACCTGACCTACTCGATGAGGTCAAAGTAGGATTAGATTGGCTGTTGAAGATGCAGCGGGAGGATGGTGCTGTCTACCGCAAGCTGTCAGGAAAAAATTGGCCAGGGGAAATTCTACCCAATCAAGATACTCAAGCACGGTACATTTTTGGGATTTCGACACCTGAGACTGGCAAGTTTGCAGCAGTAATGGCAATGGCTGCTAGAGTTTACACTCCCTTTGACAAGCAACAAGCTCAAACCTACTTACAAGCAGCTCAGAAAGCCTGGGGGTTTCTCCAAAAACAGCGGTCTATGAAGGTGGATTGGCAAGAAGGAGATGACACCGGTTCAGGTAAGTATCTTTTTGGAGAGTGGGATCAGCAAGAATCCTTAAAAACAGATCAAGATGACCGCTTCTGGGCAGCCGTAGAACTGTTTATTACTACAGGGGAGACTAGCTACGAGAAATACTTAGCTAAAACTATCAAAGCCTTTGACTATAGTGATTTTGGTTGGAAAGATCCCTCTTCTCTAGCAATGGTTAACTATTTGGTGCAGAAACAAAGGAAGAGGTCAGACAAACTGAAATTAGAAATCACAGCTAGGCTGATGCGAAGGGCTGATACTCTGATGGAAAAGATTAACCGTAGTGGCTACCGTTTAGCTATTGATAAATTCCATTGGGCATCTAATCACAAGGTAGCTGAAGAAGGAATTACGCTACTGTATGCCTACCGCATCACTGGGAATAGAGGCTACTACAAGGCAGCTGTTGAGCAGTTAGATTATTTGCTGGGGCGGAATCATTTTAATCTTTGCTTTATTACCGGTGTTGGTAGCAACTCCGTGCGTAATGTTCATCACCGGATTTCCCGAGCTAAAAAAATTGTTATCCCTGGTCTGATGGTAGGGGGTCCTAATACTGATGCCCAGGATGAGATTGCTCCTAAAGGGTTGGGAATGTTGAGTTATGTGGATGATGAGCGCTCTTGGGCTACTAATGAATATGCGATTGATTACAATGCTTCGGTGATTGCCTTGATGGGGATGGTGATCGCACAGACTTAATCATTGATAACATGATGTTCCTGGCCAGTGTAAAACCAGCCAGGAACTTTGGTTAAATCAAAAGATTATTTAGCGGCTTCCTCGCGTTCTTTCACTTCCTTAATTACCTCTTCTGCCACATTATTTGGGCAAGGGGCGTAGTGGGAGAACTCCATTGAGAACTGACCACGACCAGATGTCATAGTACGCAGGTCACCAATATAGCCAAACATCTCACTCAAGGGTGCATCTGCCTTAATTCGAGCACCAGTAAGAGTTTTCTCCTGAGACTTAATCATCCCACGGCGGCGATTGAGGTCACCAATTACATCCCCCATGTAATCTTCTGGGGTGAAGACATCCACTTTCATAATTGGCTCTAACAATTGAGGTGAAGCCTTGCCAAAGGATTGCCGATAAGCAGCCCTGGCCGCAATTTCAAAGGCTATAGCCGATGAGTCTACGGGGTGGTAGGCACCATCGGTCAAGGTAACCTTGAAGTCCACACAAGGGAATCCAGCCAACAGACCCTTTTGAATACTGCTTTCAAAGCCCTTTTGCACAGCAGGCCAAAATTCTCTGGGGACATTACCACCAGTGACCTTGGACTCAAACTGGAAGCCAGTACCGGTTTCACCAGGTTCAATAATGTAATCGATTTTACCATATTGACCAGAACCACCAGACTGCTTCTTGTGGGTATAGCTGTCTTCGATGCGCTTAGTAATGGACTCACGGTATGCCACTTGGGGCTTACCTACCTCCACCTCAACGCCATGAGTCCGTTTCAGGATATCAACCTTAATGTCTAGGTGCAGCTCACCCATGCCCTTAATGATCGTTTCGCCACTTTCCTGGTCAGTTTCAACGTGGAAAGATGGGTCTTCCTGTACCATCTTGCTCAGGGCAATGCCCATTTTCTCAGAGCCACCTTTTTTCTTAGGTGCGATCGCAATGGAAATCACGGGGTCTGGGAAGACCATCGGCTCAAGAGTAGCAGGATTTTTCGGATCACAGAGGGTATGCCCAGTCTGGACATTTTTCATGCCAACGATGGCAACAATATCACCTGCCTGGGCAGAGTTAATTTCTTCCCTGGAATCCGCATGCATTTCTACCAAACGACCAATACGCTCAGTTTTACCGGTGAAGGTATTAAGTACTGTGTCACCCTTGGATAAGGTTCCTGAGTAGATACGGGTAAAGGTCAGAGCACCAAAGCGGTCATCCATGATCTTAAATGCCAAGGCACGCAAAGGTTTTTCTGGGTCAACATAGGCCAGTGTACCGGTTTCGTTACCTTCTAGATCGATTTCTGGCTGGGGTTTGACTTCAGTGGGATTCGGGAGGTAGTCAACTACAGCATCAAGTACCAACTGCACCCCTTTATTCTTGAAGGATGAACCGCAGTAGGTAGGGAAGAAAGCCAGATCACGAGTTCCCTTGCGAATGCAACGCTTAAGGCTTTCGATATCTGGTTCTTCCCCTTCTAGATACTGTTCCATCACCTCGTCATCCTGCTCCACAGCCATTTCAATTAACTGCTCGCGGTAGGTTTCTACATCATCAACCATGTCGGCGGGAACATCTTGAAGCTCATAGTTCATGGGATCCCCAGACTCATCCCATACCCATGCCTTACGGGTTAGCAAATCTACTAAACCCACAAAATCGTTCTCAGTTCCGATCGGCAGTACCATTACCAGAGGCTTAGCACCAAGGACATCTTCTACCTGCTTAACAACTCGGTAGAAATCAGCCCCCAGACGGTCAAGTTTGTTTACGTAGATAATCCGAGCAACTTTTGAGTCATTGGCGTAGCGCCAGTTAGTTTCTGACTGGGGTTCTACACCACCTGAGCCACAGAAAACACCAACGCCACCGTCGAGAACCTTCAGAGAACGGTAAACTTCAATGGTAAAGTCTACGTGACCTGGGGTATCAATAATGTTGAGTTGGTGGTCTTTCCAGAAACAACTGGTGGCGGCAGACTGAATAGTAATACCGCGCTCTTGTTCCTGTTCCATAAAGTCCGTTGTAGCTGCACCTTCGTGAACCTCACCAATTTTGTGGATTTTCCCGGTAAGTTTTAGTATCCTCTCCGTCGTAGTTGTCTTGCCTGCGTCCACGTGAGCAAAGATACCTATATTTCGATAACTAGTGAGGTCTTTCATAGTTACTCCTTTATTTACTCCTTAATAAAATTTAAACAAAATCTATGCATATTAACAACAGTATGCCCTGATGGGGTATCATTGTTGTCCTGATGGACAAGCAAGAGGAAATATCAATCACAGAATAACCAGCCCTCGCCATCATTGCCTGCTCAAAAAAATTAATCAGGGAACGACGGTTTGTAGGACTATCAATTATCCACAGTCAAGCCACAGAGCTTTGGAAAATGCGATCGCTATTTTTTGGGCTAGTTGAATAGTCTGCTTGTGTCACCTAATAGCCCTTATCCGTAAGAAAAAAACTCAATTTGAGGGACCAATGGATCTTGAACAACACCCACACCAACAAACCCCCACCGTTCAAGCAAATTCTTCAACTGACTCCCTGAAACCGACTCTACAGAAAATTCGTCAGCTAAATCAGCACCGTGGGTATTGAGATAACTCAGGGCATCAAAGTGTTCGCGAAACATCAACAGATATCCAGCTCCAGCCTCTGGGCTACCAGCTTTCGGTTGGGCAACTAGATAACGACCGTTCCTTCTAGAAAGAATCAGATAATGAATTTGGGTGAACATCTTGAAAATAGGTAAGCATTCAGCTATCAGCAGTCAGCAGTCAGCTAATCAACGGAAGGTATAAAATCAGCTTACTGAGTGGTACTGCTGCTTGAAAATCCCTGCTCATTTTACTCATCCGACCCAGTGCAGTGAAAGTGTCTGCTAGCACATCAATTAGCGTGCGGGTAGCGCATTAGCTGATAGCTGATAGCTGATCGCTGACGGCTGAATACTTACGAAAATAGTGCTGAGGCACGTCCGCGAGTTAGGAAGGCAGCTATGCTGAAGGCATAAGGCAGGAGGTATTAGGGACAATACTTTCAGTATTTTGTTCCTGATTTAATCAAAGGTCTTATTCTATTTTGGTTGTCAAAAAAAATTGACCTCAAAAGGGAATTTCGGACAAGGAAACACAGAGTTACCACTTCATCCTCGAGACTTCATTATCCATTGTCTATTTCAAATCTTCTAGACGTATTCGAGGATCAACCACTTTTAGAAGCAAGTCTGCTAACAAATTCCCCAAAATCAGCATTGTAGCCCCCATCATCAAGCTTCCCATGACCAGATAGAGGTCTTGAGCAGTTACCGCCTGTAAAATCAAACGACCTAAACCTGGCCAGTTGAAGAAAATTTCAGCAATAAATGAGCCACTGAGTAGAGACGCAAACTCAAAGCCAAGGATGGTAATCAGAGGATTGATAGCATTGCGCAAGGCATGGATATAAATAACTCGATTTTCTGGTAGTCCCTTAGCACGAGCGGTCTGAATGTAGTCTTGCCGTAGCACATCCAGCAATTCACCCCTAGTAATTCGCTGTAGACCTGCAAAACTAGTAATGGATAGAGCAATAGTTGGCAAAATCATATGCCAGCCAATATCCAAAACCTTTCCAATGGCGGATAAATCATCATGATTGATACTGGTCATACTACCGACAGGAAATAAGGGGGAAAGATTCTGGGCGAGTATGAGCAGCAACAGAGCAGTGATTAGGCTGGGGAAACCCTGACCTGTGTAGCTAATGACTTGCAGGAATCGGTCAGTGGTTCGATTCTGATTAACAGCAGCCAGGATACCGAGAGGAATAGCGATCGCCCAAGTAATAAAGATTGAGGCTACGGCTAAGAGTAAGGTGGCTGGTATCCGCTCTAATAACAAAGATGACACAGGACGGAAGTAAGCGAAACTAGTACCAAAGTCAAACTTGGTCACAACTCTTACTAGCCAACGCCAATACTGAATAATTGCTGGCTGATCTAAACCAAATTGCTCCTTGAGTTCCTCGATTCGTTCCGGAGAAATTTTGGGATTTTGCCTGAGGGTATCCAGAAAATCTCCTGGTGCAAGCTGAATAATGGCAAAACTTAGAGCAGATGCCAACAGCAAGGTCAAAAGACCCTGCAACAGTCGCTTAACTACATACAGAAAGGTCTCACTCGTGACCAGAAGTTTTAGTCTATGCCAAGCCCCATCAAACCGATTGATAATGCTAGAATCTCTAGTAGAAGAAGTCATATAATAGTCGTTAGTTGTTAGTCATTCGTCATTGCTTTAAAGTCCTTTAATTCTTAATTCTTAATTCTTAATTCTTAATTCTTAATTCTTAATTCTTAATTCTTAATTCTTATAAACTTGGCTCTTCCGTACTTGTTATGCTAAATTAACACTTTGCCAAAGGGACTGAGGCCGTTGGCCACGCTACGCGAACGGAGCAGGGACTGAGGCCGTTGGCCACGCTACGCGAACGGAGCAGGAGGAAGAGGCAGCTATATTGGAAAAATTTATGGTTAAATAGCCTCATAACCCTTACACAGTAAGCGTTTCGTGGGTTTTTAACTATAAATTTAGCATAGTAGGTACTGAAGAACCATAAACTTATCTTTTGAGCAATGACTAATAAGTAATGGTTAACTAATAGTCAACCAGGGTGATCAAGGGAACATCAGGCAGTTGCTGACGTCCACCTAAAGCCTGTAATTCGATGATAAAGCCAAGACCTACCACTTGACCGCCTGCTTGTTCTACCAGCTTGACTGTAGCTGCTGCCGTTCCTCCAGTAGCTATTAAATCATCAATAATCACAACCTGGGAGTTAGGTGTGAAAGCATCTTGATGGACTTCCAACGTATCTGTGCCGTATTCTAGATCATATTCAGCCGAGTATACCGCTGCTGGTAGCTTACCTGGTTTGCGCACTGGGACAAACCCAGCCCCGAGTTGGTAAGCTATGGGTGGTCCAAATATAAAACCACGAGACTCCATACCAACAACGTAATCAGCGCTTACTCCTGCTTGCTGAAATTTTTGAGCTAAGGTATCGATAGTGTAGCGAAGTCCTTCTGGATTTCTCAGGAGGGTAGTGATATCCCTAAATACAATCCCTGGTTTGGGAAAGTCAGGGATATCGCGAATCAGAGATTTTAAATCCATTGGTAGGTGAAGTTAGTTATCAATGGGGTTTGACTCAAACTATAGCTTGCCATTCCCTTTCTTTGACACTCCCCGCTTTAAAAAGACGGGGATTCCTAGATCTACGACCGGCCTTAAACCTCCGTGTCCAAATGGCAATATCTAAACCTGAACCCCGTCAAGACCAAGATTCTAGTCAGTTCACGAAAGACCCAGCGGGCTAGTCTCGCGATAGCGTTTAGTTACTTTTTGAAAAGTGCCTTATAAAGTCCGTTTCTTTTCTGTTGCACTTGGTTTCGGCGTGCCCCGCCGTACCATTTATTTTTCTGAGGGTCGTATTTTTGCTGGGTTCACACACCAATTGTTAGTTGATGATTGGGTTTTTAAGGAGGACTTTCCCTACCCTCCGGGCATTTCTTCTTTAAGGTCAAACAATTGCGGGTCTCTATCCCGGTTGTGCCTCGGATTTTCAGCCTGTGCCCATATTTAAATGATACTCTAGCGCTATAAAATTGTCAACCTTTTCAATAAAATTGTATTTAGGCGACTAAAGTCGGTACCAGGCTTTCATCCCCGGTTTAAAAACACGGGGATGAAAGCCTGGAGCCGTTCTGTAAAAGCGTACACTAGAAAGCTGAACCTTGGGTAATTCCTTGGAACAAATCTATTCAATAGGTTTTCACTGTTAGGATAAGCGCAAGGAGAGTGAATCTTTCGACGGACCGTAATGCTGACCAATAGTCCTGCTTCCCAGTCAAACCCAATAATTTTAGATAGCCTACCTGATTTCAGGATTCCAGCTCAAGGCTGTCCACCACGAACTCGGCTGCATATTGACCTAATTTTACTCGCCATTGAAGCTCTCGAACTGGGAGGTTCTGAGGCAATGCTATTGGCGGCTAGAGAGCTGGAACTTCAGGAGATTATTAAAAATCGTGTTGTTCTTTGGCGTATGCGCTCTACCAATCCCTGGCGGCGCTCTTACACACGACGTCCTCTAACTCCAGAAGAAGCTAAGGCTTTAGTGGTGATTGCTAGTCATATGGCACGCCGAATGACAGTTCTGATTCGGCAGTTGTTGACGGCTTATGAACAACTGCTGGAAAAGCAGGTACCTCTAGAACAACATTTTCGCCTATCTAAGTATTTGGAAAGGTTCCAGGCTCATTTTCGCAGCCGGATGAACCCCCGTCGCTCTAAAGTCGCTGCCTATAACTCTGAAGAAAAGTTGAATCAACTCGCAATTTCTCTATTGAGTGAGCTTCTGTTCTGTACAGGCACTTCTGGAAGGCAAAGATTATGGACTAGTCTGTTTGATGGGGAATTGCCTTGAATGTTTTTGTTGTTGCTGATTATCGACATGCCATCAAGTATCAAGTAATAGTCAGGTGACTTATCAATTAGCCATTATCAATTACCCATTATTCATTACCCATTATCCATTACCCATTCCCTCAATGCTAGTCTAAGAGGTTGAAGGGGATTTTTCAGCAGGAACAGCCGATGACAATTCGACGCCAGTACAGTCTTCCCAACTGTACCCTTATCCTGGAGGGTTGGAGTAATAGTACCACAGGGGATGGGTTACAGCCAGATCCCCGACCATTGCTGACAACTCTAACTAATGCGGAATGCCATTTAGGGGCTATGAAACAACCCCTCAGTGGTGGGCGGGATTTTTTTGAGGACTTGGTAGATAGTGTAAGCCGCTATGCTCAGGAATTTTTGTCTAAAGTACCTCACCCCAAACCCAATGCTGAGAAACCAGCTAAGGTGCATCTGCAGAAAGTCGAGGACAAAAATGTGCATCGACTGACACTGCTAGATACTCCCAACTCAGGAGCAATGACCAACTCAGGGAAAGGTCTCCATGTAGATTTGAACACAGTGCAGTTGTTTGACTTGGTTGAGGCGATTGACCAGTTTTTGGCTGATGGACGAACCCTACCAGATATTAGCGTTTCGTTGCAGCCTGTTTCTAAGCACTATCGCCAAGCTGAAAAACCAGTAACCGAGCGTACTGCACCCGCTGCACTGGGCATGGCAAGTTTGGCTCTAGCTGCGATCGCATTTTTCTTTGTACCGATTCCAGAAGTACGGGAACCCGAACCTGCCCGAACAGAGGAAAATTCCAATCAAACCAGTACCTCAACTGGGGAGAGTGACCCTCAGGTAATACCAACACCAACACCAAAGGGAACACCACTCTCGATTGAGGAGCTAGAAAAAGTGCTCACAACTGCACCAGAAATTACTGATCCCACAGAGTTGCGCTATATACAAAGAAGCCTGCAAAAGCGAATTTTTCGAGCTTGGGGGAACCGGGAACAGTTTGCTGGGAATTTAAACTATCAGGTTAGTGTTGGCAGAGATGGTGCGATTTTAGGCTACAAACCTGTTAAGGGCACACCCTTGGATGGAGCAGAGCAAACCCCCCTGCCTGAATTGCTTTACACCAAAACTACAGGCAATATTGCTACCCAAGAACCTATTGCTCAGTTCCAGGTTTTATTTAAACAAGGGGAAGACGAAGGGATTCTCGAAATCAGTCCTTGGAATGGTTATATGGGTAAGATTACCCTAGGTCCAGAAATTACTGACATCGCTGTCATTAATGATTTGAAAGACAAAGTGTCTCAGAAAATTGGTGATAGTTGGAATAAAACCTCCAGCTATCCTCAAGATTTAACGTATCGAGTAGCTGTGACTGAAGAGGGTATCATTGCTGATTATGAAGCAATTGATAAAGAGTCTTGGGATTACTCCCAAGAAACTCCTCTAGAACGCCTAATCAAGCCAGCAGCAGCTGGCATTGGTGGCGAAGGGACTGGGTTAGTACCCCAGAAGCCCCTTGGTCATTTCCGAGTAGTGTTTAAAACTAATGGTGAGTTAGATGTTAGTCCCTACAGGAGCAAGGAATAATTTCCTGTGGCTAATTTAACAAAATGCGAGACGCGGATTTCAATATTTTGTCAATCCGCCCTCACCTGAATTCTTACCCTTTTTTCAATTCGTTTTTCCGAAAAATGCAGAATTTTTGCGTCCGCTCTTGCCCAACCAAGGAAAACCCTGCAGTTGCGAACATGCTAAGATACTCTATTTCATCGAAAAATAGTAATCGCACTTGTTGTTGAGAAAGTATCTTGCCATTTTCTGAAAATTTATAAGTCTTCTGTAATGATTGTTCTCCAAAGTTGGTTTTTTGTGCATACACGATCCCATCTTTGATTGGCATTTCATAATTGGTATGCTCCCCTTGAATCGAGATACATAAAATACCATCCTTATCTAAAAGATCATACAGTTTGTTCAGCAATCTGATCTGGGCATCTTTGTTAGAGCAATAACTATACAGCCGATATTGTTTTTCTTTTTCTCTGTACGATATACTGAGAACTCCCCCAGTCGAAATAACAGCCTCAAATGTCTCGCTGATTTCATAATCCTCAATATCTGCACATACGAGCCTAACCGAAGTATCCTTGAGTCTTACTTCTGCTTGTGCAAGCATCGCGGGCGAAAAATCAATACCTGTTATATGATAATTCTCCAATAACAACATCTGCTCCGTTAATAAGCCGGTCCCCAGCCCCATATCCAGAATTTTTCTTCTTTCACCCAAAATTTCCTGCAATGATGTGGCATAATCCTGATAGTCATAATAGCCAGATGTCATGAAGTTGTCATAATACTTGGCTAGTTCTGTGTATTTATTGTCCACAGACACCAAATCAGAAGATTTTTGTTTTCCCATCAAAATCACGCCTCTTTGAATTTCTATATAAGAAGATCATTTAGGTGGGCATAAATAAACGTTAAAACTCAGAATCCAAAAATGAAGCTGGAAGCCTGTATTCAAAAGGTTTTGACCATTTTGAATCTCAATACCTAACACAGAAGCAACCGTTTATAATCTCCCCGTTCGTCGGCAGGCAGGTCAATCGGGCGGGTGAAACGGAGGTGGGGTGGTGGGGAGAGTTTTTTTTAGGTTAAAAATACCTAAGGTACGCTTGATCCATTAAGAATTAAATTCGCCACGGGTCGCACTTTTTATTAATAAAAATTCCCCCACGGTTCGCGTTCACACTTAGCTTTTAAAAAGCGCGGGGTCGCACCGCTCTATCCCGTTTCTCCCGTTTTTACCCACCTCCTATCCAAAGGAATAATTGTTAGTGGCAAATTGAATCTTCGCTGATACCCAGTTGCGTTATGGGTTGACCCTTAACCATTGCTTGTGTCTAGTCAACACTCAACACTCAACACAACCGTTTAAAATTAAAATCCCCCCTGCTCCAGGGGGGATTTTTAACGAAACATACTGCTGACAGAAGAGTCTTCATGAATACGCCAGATGGTTTCACCCAATAAGTTAGCCACTGAAAGCACTGTCAGCTGTGGAAACCGTTTGGCGTCCGGTAGTGGAATACTATTGGTAACAATTACTTCTTCAAACACTCCACTAGAGAGGCGCTCTATAGCTGGTGGCGAAAACACGGCATGGGTTGCACAAGCATAGACTTGACGAGCCCCTTCTTGACGCAGTACTTTGCCAGCTTCACAAATCGTGCCAGCAGTGTCAATCATATCATCGACTAGCACCGCAGTTTTACCCTTGACATCCCCAATCACATTCATCACTTCAGCGATATTGTGAGCTTGCCTGCGCTTGTCAATAATGGCAAGGGGGGCATCATATAGCTTTTTGGCAAAGGCTCTGGCTCTAGCCACACCACCAACGTCCGGCGAAACTACTACTAGATCACTTAGGTGCTTAGAAGCCAGATATTGTAGCAATACTGGTGAACCGTAGACATGGTCACAGGGGATATCGAAATAACCTTGAATTTGAGCGGAGTGCAAATCCATTGCCAAAATCCGATTAGCACCTGCTCCAGTAATCAGGTTAGCCACCAGCTTGGCTGTAATGGACTCACGCCCCGCCGTTTTACGGTCTGCTCGCGCATAACCATAGTAAGGAATCACAGCAGTAACTTGCCGCGCTGAGGCTCGACGGCAAGCATCGATCATAATAAGTAACTCCATCAGGTAATCATTCACCGGATAGCAAGTCGGTTGAATCAGGTAAACATCACACCCCCTGATGGATTCTTGAATTTGGACATAGAGCTCCCCATCAGCAAATCGTTTCCGTACCATCGGTCCCAAGTCGAGGCCTAGATAACGTGCTACTTCCTGAGAAAGGGAAACATTTGCCGAACCAGAAAATAGTCTTAAACGATTGTTAGCGGCAATCTGGGGCAGAAGAGGTTGAAGCTCTAAAGTAACTGAACTGCTCACAGCAAACCCTCGAAGCTTATTTCAACGCGATCTTAACATTCTAAGAATATCCCTTTTATAATAATTTTTATAATTATTTATTTAAATTTGATTAATATTTTATTAATTTTTATAGCGTTGCTCTAACAGAAGTGTTGACTAAAGACACTATATATAGTGTCTTACCATCACACGAACCTGAGAACTCAAGCAGTTGTTTTTAAGTTTCTTACTCAAATACGAAAATTAACTATTGTACTTAATTCGAACAACTGTACATCTAGTCAAGTAAGGTAGTTATTTAAGATAGTTCTACACCAAAATAAGATAGCAATGAACATAAGCGTGATGTTCTAATAAACCAGAACAACATATATAGCGGTTATCCTATTCATTAGGTACAGAGGATTTTTTACCTGTTCCCTATTTCCTATTCCCTATTTCCTATTCCCTATTTCCTATTCCCTATTTCCTATTCCCTATTTCCTATTCCCTATTTCCTAAAGGACTTACGCAATAACTATACTTTTAGGATCCCGAAGCAGATTATACAGCATAAGCCCGTTTGGAGTCTAGTCTTGGGTAAGCCCTGATATATATGCTGAGCAACTTATCTGTTGCTCAACGCTGTTGCTCAACGGAACGGTTGGAATGAATCGGTGGAGTTCCAAAGCAACATAATACAGTCTAAACTTCAAGAATACTCCTCCGGCCTCATTGTCCGTAACAACTGATCTACCACCGATGGAACCACCGATTGCCTCTGGAACTATTCTGCAAAATCGCTACCATTTGCTCCGTGTCCTTGACCAAGGAGAATTCAATCGGACTTACCTGGTAGAGGATCAAGGGCGCTTCAATGAACCTTGTGCCCTCAAAGAATTTATTCCCCCTCAGACAGAAACTAATAATCTAGATAAGTCAAGGCAACTGTTTCAACAAGAAGCAGGTATTCTGTATAAAATTGAACACCCGCAAATTCCTCAGTTTCGAGCTACCTTTGAAGAGGAAGGACGGCTGTTTCTGGTTCGAGACTACGTAGAGGGAAAAACCTATGGTGACCTCCTAGAACAACGGAAAGCCCTTCACAATCAAAGTGAACCTCTATCTTATGAACCGGATGGGGAAGTCCAATCACCCCCAATGGCTAGCCCAACCAAGTTGGGAGTCTTATCAGAAACAGAAGTGCGTCAGCTATTGCAGCAATCCTTGCCAGTTTTGGACTACATCCACAGCCAAGGGATTATCCACCGAGATATCACACCCGATAACATTATCATGCGGGAGACCGATAGTATACCGGTTTTCATTAATTTGGGTGTGGTACAGGAACTGGCAACTCGTCTTCAATTGCCAGATACTCCCACACCAACAACTAGTATTGGCAAAAGCGGTTATGCTCCCAGGGAGCAAATTCAGACAGGTCAGGTGTATCCGAGTAGTGACCTCTATTCCCTAGCAGTGACTGCGATAGTGCTACTAACTGGGAAAGAACCAGAAGAACTTGTCGATGATACTAATCTGACTTGGAACTGGCGTCCCTGGGCTAGGGTTAGCGATGAGTTAGCTGAGATATTAAATCAGATGCTTAGTTCTCAACCAAGCGATCGCTACCAATCCGGTAGGGAAGTATTGTATGCCTTTCAAGCTTCTGGGTTAACTCCCCAACTGCCAAAGCCCAAGCATTTACGAGGCACAACGGTGGCATCGGCTCAAGCTAGAACACCCAGGGGTGCTAGAGGTGGAGAACCGAGTGAACCGGTAATGTCTCAAGCCAGGGGTAACTCTATTTGGAATAGTCCTTGGCCGCTGCTTGGGATAGCTACAGGACTAGCAGTGCTGGCAGGGATAGGCTCTTGGGTCTGGGTGGGCAATGTTAATCAACAGGACACTGGTAAATCTCCAAGTCCTAAAGTGTCTGTAAGTCCTAGTCCTAGTCCTAGTCCTAGTGCTAGCCCTAGTGCTAGTCCAACTCCGAGTAAGCCTCAAATCTACAGTCAGCGTCTAGGGCTTTCTGCTGGTAAAACCCTTTCTAAATCCAGCAATTTAAAGGCTAATCACACGATTAACTACATTATCCAGGGTAAACAAGACCAAACTCTCAAGGCATATCTCAGTGACGAAGGGGTCTTGATGACTGTGCTTGGCCCGGACGGAAAACCAGTGGACAATCGAGCTCAGCGGGTGCGGCAATGGCAAGGGAAATTTCTGTTCACCGGCAACTACACGATTCAACTGAGTCCAGTTAAGGGTCTACCGGATAGCAATTATCAGCTAGGATTAAGGTTAACAGAAGCACCGAAGCAGAAACCAGAACCTAAACCAACTGCTGAGTATAAGATAGAACGGGTCAATTTGTTACAGGGAACCAAGCGTTTGCAGCTACTGGGTAGCACTAGCCCCCAGAAGATTCAGCGCTACTTGGTGAAGGCTAAACAGGGTCAACAATTGAAGCTAGAGGTGATTGAAAGTGATGTGGCTTTAAGTATCCGCTATCCCAATGGGAAGTTAGTGGAAAAGGCTTCAGGGGTGCAACGGTGGCAAGGTAAGCTGCCTAGTTCTGGTGAGTATATAGTAGATGTAATTGCTAAACAGGAAAGAAACTTTGCTGTAGATATTAGCCTTACTGACTGAAAGTGAGTCAATCTTGAACGTATTACTAATTACTGGCACCAATACAGAGATCGGCAAAACGGTTTTGACTTCTGTGATCGCTGCTTATTGGCAGACTTACCGTCCTCAAGAGAGTCTGGGGATATTCAAGCCGATTCAAACCGGAATTGGCGATCGCGAAATTTACCACCAACTATTTGACTTGGGTCAAACCCTGGAGGAGATTACACCCGTGGAGTTTAAAACCCCTGCAGCACCACCAGTTGCTGCAGATCTAGAAGGACGAGAGGTTGACCTCGAAAAGGTCTGGCAAGGCTTCGTTAATCTGCGCAGTCAGCGGGATGTGGTCTTGGTGGAAGCTTTGGGAGGACTAGGTTCACCAGTGACTCATGAACTGATTGTGGCAGATTTGGCAAGGGATTGGCGATTGCCAACGGTATTGGTTGCGCCGGTAGAATTAGGAGCGATCGCACAAGTGGTTGCTAATGTTGCCCTGGCACGCTCATCACGAGTTGACCTCAAAGGCATTGTCCTAAATTGCGTCGAACCTCGTACCTCCCAAGAAATTAATCAGTTGGCTCCGATTAGCTTAATCGAGACTCTAACCAATGTTAAGGTTTTGGGGATTTTACCTCATCTATCTGACCCAATGGACTACTCGAAACTTGCTCAAGTCGGTTCAAATTTGGATGTCAGTGGTTGGTGAGCGATGATAGTAAATCTGAGGGGAAAGGGTAACAAAGGTTAAACTATTATGCGATCGCGGACGATTCGAGAAGGCTCCGTTGGCTTATTGATTGTAGCAGGACTTGCTGTTTTCGGTGGACTTGTTGTATGGATTAGTGGGATTAGCTTCGGTCGAAAGAGCTATAAATTTATTGTCAATTTTGGCAACGCTGCTGGTATGCAAGTGGGGGCATCAGTCAGCTATCGCGGTGTCCAAGTTGGCAGAATCACTAACATTGAACCCGGTACTAATGGGGTCAATGTCACCGTTGAAATTGATGACCCTGGATTGTTAATCCCCCGCAAAGTCCAGGTTGAAGCTAATCAATCGGGTTTAATTGGTGCTACCAATGTGGATATCATGCCCCTAGGACAATTACCTGCAACTGCTCAAAGTCTTACACCCTTCGGAGCACAATGCAATTCTGCCCTAGTTATTTGTGAAGAAGATCAGATTAATGGTGATGTGGGTTCTACCTTTGCTGACCTCCTACGGAACGGAAATCGCATTGCTGAACTAATCGCTGATCCAGCGTTTTTTGAAAAAATCAATAGCCTTGCTTCCAATGCCTCCAATGCCGCTAGAGACGTGTCAGAACTTAGCAAAGAGATGACCCAGTTGTCCCGCATCGTGCGGCAAGAGGTAGCAGGCTTGTCCAAAGCAACGAATGCTGTGACCAGTGCTGCCAATCAAACATCTAGTCTAATTGGGTTGGCAACCAGTAGCATTTCTAGTACGTCTGAGCAATACAGCCAAACGGCAAGGGAACTAAATCAGTTGATTACCTCTGCCAATCAACTATTGGTCAGCAATCGGGGAAATTTGGTGACCACCTTGGATAGCATCTCTCAGGCCAGTCAAGATCTGCGTGTATTGACCAGCAACTTAACTATTACCGCGAATCAGGTTAACTCAGCGGTTTATCAAACGGATGTATCACAGATGCTGCGGAACTTAGAAAACCTATCGGCTAATGCTGCCCAAGCATCTGCTAACTTACGTAATGTTTCCAATACTCTCAACAGTCCTACTAATTTACTGGTATTGCAACAAACCCTAGACTCAGCAAGAGTTACCTTTGAAAATGCCCAAAAGATTACCGCTGACCTAGATGATCTGACTGGGGATCCAGCTTTTCGCCGCAATGTCAAGGATTTAGTTAATGGACTCAGCGGCTTAGTGTCTTCTACCGAACAGCTGCAACAGCAGGCTCTGATATCTCAACAACTGGAAGCTCTCAATACTGCTATAGACACCGCCTCGTCTAATGATCCTGCTAAAACCGTTTCCATCCCTAAGTCCCCCCCTAAGATCGATCCACCTAAGATAGATCCAATAGCTCCCGCTGATCAGAAGCTTCAACCGAATCAAGAAAAACAGATGTTTAAGCTTTTACCCCCAGCCCCTAGGAAATCGGTTAAGTGAAATTAATCTAGTAAAGGGAGCAGGGAGCAGGGAGCAGGGAACAGGGAACAGGGAACAGGGAACAGGGAACAGGGAACAGTGGCAAGAGGCCGTATTCAGTAAATTTTGTTAGCTACCTGTAGGGTGGGCAAGGTTTTGCCCACCCTACCCATGGATTATGTGCGTAAGTCCTGGTACAGTAAGCTTTCTGAGTTTTTTAACTGGAAACTTATCATAAAAGGTACTGAAAAACCAAAATGATTTTTTCCCACTCCCTACTCCCTACTCCCTACTCCCTACTCCCTACTCCCTACTCCCTACTCCCTATTCGCGACTTCAGCAAAGAAGTCTTAAGTCCAGTCATCCTGGCTTCCAGAACTGTTGTCTCGTCTATACGCCTTACCGGCTTGATGAATCGTAAGGGTTTTCTCAAAAAGCTGTTGTTCTGTCAGTTGCCATCCCTGGAGCAGTAAATCCAAGTCCCTTTGAATGGCTCTAGCACCGGGAAAACTGTCATAGCGAATACGCAGTCGGGCTAATTCCGCCAAGTTGTATTCATTGGGTTGTTGTTGTAAAAGACGGTTAACTATTTCGCGATCGCGTTTTTCCTGAGGATGTTGCTGGTCTTGATTTCCTTCCATCTCAGTCAAGGCTTCCATGCTGGCTAAAACATCAATAATTACTTATAGCAAAGGGAACAGGTAACAGGGAATCGGGAATCGGGAATCGGGAATCGAGGTAAGTAAGAGTGTGGGGAGATGGGGGAGTGTGGGGAGATGGGGAGATGAGGAGATGGGGCAGATTTTTATAGTCTTGGGGGTTTCCACGGGGCTTTCAAGCTGCGGACGCAGGTTCCGCAGGCAGCCCCTCCCCACTCGCTATTGCATCAAGACAGGGTAATTATCCGGAAATCATATCAGATTTTACCAGAGTAACCAACTCCTTATTATTAATAATAGTTAAATAAGTCGGATTATAATTAATAATTTGTAGTTATTTTTTAGCTTTAAATATACTTTTATTTTTGTTGATATAGCGGTTTATCACCTAATCAGGTACACAGTATTTTTTCCCTGTTCCAAGATCCGAACTTCCCTTTCCTAAAGGTGCAAGCTCTTAGTGCTAGACAGGTGTTCCTCTAAGCAACAGTGCCGGGAACTCTAAGACTGAGAGTAATCGGCCAGGTCTATCAATGGAACGCGATCGCATCCCCCAATCCCAGAAAGCTAATCCCTTATCTAGCTCCGACGACAGCACTAATCCCCTCACACAAAGCCATAGCATTTCACTAATGCAATTGGGCTTAGTGGCATTCCTCGAAGTCAGTAGTCTATGTTTATTGCTCGCCTCACCCACCCTCGCTCAAATTACCCCAGATACTACCTTGGGTGATGAAAATTCTCAGGTTACTCCCAATCAGACTATCCGTGGTGCTGTAGCTGATTTAATTGAAGGGGGAGCAATTCGAGATAGTAACTTATTTCACAGTTTTCTAGAATTTAATATTGATAATGGTCAACGAGTGTATTTTGATAATCCCGATGGCATTACCAATATTTTGACTCGTGTTACTGGCAACAACTTGTCTCAAATTCTTGGCACCTTGGGAGTAAATGGTAGCGCTAATTTATTCTTGCTCAATCCTAATGGTATTAACTTTGGAGCCAATTCTCGCTTAGATGTCGCAGGCTCCTTTGTAGCTAGCACTGCCGATAGTGCGGTATTTGACAATGGTTTCAACTTTAGCGCTAGTGATCCAAACGCCCCACCATTGTTAACCATCAATATTCCCATCGGTTTGCAATATGGTAGCAATCCTGGCTCAGTCAACGTGATAGGAGCTACTTTAGGCATCGACACAGGGCACACCATGGCTTTACTTGGGGGAGAGGTTAACCTCAATGGTGCCACCGTTGAAGTGCCAGGGGGACGAGTGGAATTAGGAGGATTATCTAGTTCAGGCACCGTTACCCGAGCTGGTGCGACATCGGTTAGTTTTCCCGATGGTGTCCAACGAGCTGATGTTTCTTTGACCAACGGTTCGGTAGTAGATGTAACGTCTGTCAATGGCGGAACTATTGCCATCAATGGTGCTAACTTCGACATGTCAGCCAGTGAGTTACAGGCTGGATTGACCGATGGAGCATCGATACCAGATGCAGTAGCTGGCAATATTACCATTAACGCTAATGGCAATACCACTCTCAGTCAAAGAAGTTTGATTGCTAATGATTTAGAAACGGGAGCGATAGGCAATGGCGGAAACATCGAGCTAAGCACTAGCGGTCTTACTATCACTGGTGGCTCAAGAATTCAAACTGTTACCAATAGCAATGGCGGATCAGGAGATATTGAGATTAATGCTAATGGTGCGATTAATATCTCCGGTTTTACTGAAGATGGCTTATTTAGCGGGATTCTAACTCGTTCTGCTGCTGACACTAGTGGCTTTGGAGGCAACATTACCATTAACAATGACCAAGGGTCACTCAATCTAGCTAATCGGGGATTTATCGGTACAGTTACCAACAGTAGTAGTAATGGCGGTGCGATCGCACTAAACCTCAATAACCTGGTGCTTGAAACTGGCGCACAGATTGTCACTGCTACTACCAACATAGGCAATGCTGGAGATATCACCATTAATGCTACCGAAAGTGTCACTATCTCTGGGGAAAGTCGGGATTTTCTCCCTAATCCTTTGTTGGACTTAGAAACCTTTGACTTAAATGCTCTGGAGTTTATTACTGAACCGAATCCCAACGTTGCTGAATCCGGACCATTGGGAATTCCCTATGTTTCCATTGAACGGACTCCAGAACAGATTATTAATGGCACCACCGTATTGGGTGCAGCGGAAAATCAAGTTGATTACTTTTCCTTCAGTATCACGAATGGCAACAGTCGAGCTATTTTCGACATTGACAATGGCTTTACAGGGGAAGACGGCAACGTAGATACCAAGATTTTCCTGTTTAATCAAGGTACAGGAGAATTATTAGAAGTCAATGACGATTCTCAAGCTGCTGATGGTGCTGGTGGCAGTAGAGAAGTCTTTGGCAGTTTCAGCACAGACTCCTTAATTGATACCACCATCACTGAGCCAGGGGTTTACTTACTCGGAGTTGGTGCCTTCCCCTCTGATGCTAGTAATAATGAATTGATCGAGGGTGCAACCCCAGAAGTGGGGGACACTTACACCCTGCAAGTGTCTTTAGAAAACCTGGGCACGGAGGGAGTCTCGTTACCGGAAGACCCCTTCAATCGGGCTAACTTTAATCCGAATGTGGAAGCCAGGAGCGGCTTATTCTCGGAATCGACAGGTAAAGGCCATGGTGGCAGCTTAACAATTAATACCCAAACATTGATACTCAACAATGGTGGCAGAATTTCCACCGATACCTTTGATTGGGGTGGTGGTGGCAACATTACCTTAAATGTGGGCTCATTGCTGGAAGTGAATAATGCATCAACGTTAATCTCAAGCATTGCCCGGGATAGTGGAAATGCCGGTAACCTAGTAATTGATACCAAACAATTACAGCTGAACGGGGGTATTGTAAGTACCGACACCTTTAGCTCCGGTAATGCTGGTGAGATTACCATTACCGCCACAGAATCTGTGATGCTCTCAGGTACAACGGTTGAAGAGCGTGGGCGCATCGATAGCAACGCCAGACCTGGAGCAATTGGAAATGCAGGGAGAGTGGTTGTTGAAACTCGAGTTTTGCAGTTGCGTGATGGCGCTCAAATCCGCTCGATTAATCGGGGGAATAATATGGATGGGGGCAGTGTAACCGTTAGAGCTAAGGAAGTCTCAGCCATTGGTACCTCACCTGATGGTATATTTCCCAGCGCTTTGGTTACAGCTACACTCGTCGGCACCGGCCCTGGCGGCAATTTAACCATTGAAACCGAGCGTTTGCTTGTCAGTGATGAAGGAACATTGTCCTCTCGTACCCGTGGAGCTGGGGATGCTGGCAATATTACCATTCGGGCAACTGAGCTAGAGGTCAGTGATGGTGGAGAGGTGATTGCTTCTAGCTTAGGGGATGGTGAAGCTGGGGATATCTTCCTCCAAGTTAATGACATAGAAGTCACTGGGATTTCAGAGGATGGTCAGTTTCCTAGTCGGATTGCGGCCTTCTCTGAGGAAAACTCCCCTGCGGGTTCAGTGATTATTACCAGCAACAACTTGAGAGTTCGCGATGGTGCCGAAATTTCCGTCAGTGCTCGTGGTAATGGGGAGTTAGCCCAGGCTGGTAATCTCGACATTACGGCCTCCTCGATTGTATTAGATCAAGCTACCCTTTCTGCGGAAGTTAATGCTGGGGATCAGGGCAATATTATCCTGGATTCCCAGCTAATTTTGATGCGCGATCGCAGTAACATCACTACCAATGCCGAAGGTACTGCCACTGGCGGTAACATTACTATCGATACTGACTTGCTAGTTGCCCTAGACAATAGCGATATCACGGCCAATGCTCAAAATAGCTTTGGCGGACAAGTGATTATCAATGCTTTAGGCATTTTTGGCACTGAATTTCGGGAACAACAAACCCCAGATAGTGATATTACCGCCTCTTCCCAACTGGGAGCTTCCTTTAGCGGTACTGTGGAAATTAATGCACCTTCCGCCGACCCTAGTGCGGGATTATTCCAGCTACCGTCCACTTTTGTTAATCCCAAACTGCTAGTTGCCACTGGTTGCGGTACTGATGATGGCAATCAATTTGCCCAATTTGGCCGGGGTGGTTTACCCACAGACCCCACTAAACCGCTTCGGGGTCAAACCCTGTGGATGGATTTACGTCCATTACCTCGCCACAGCGCTCGCCGCCGGAAAAATCCTATCTTAGCTTCGAGTGCTTCTAATGCTTCTAATGCAGGTAACTCACGTCGGTCTAGAATTGTTGAAGCTAATCGATGGATTATTAATAACGACGGAGTGGTCGAGTTAGTGGCTGATTCACCTCAGTCGAGTCCCTTCATTTCCTGGTTTTCACCTTATTATTGCGTACGGTAACAGCATTTGGGCAATAACTCTAGTTTTCTCTACGTTTAGGCTTTCTTAATCATTCACCTTACTAATGATCATCCCATTGCTATTTTTTTTAACTAGGCCGATAAGTGTTACAAATGGTTAACCAGTATTTAATATCTGTGAGTAGTTTTTCTAGAATTAAATTATAGAACCCTATCACATTGAGTAGCATCTTACTACGGCACTGACTACACCACTGACTACAAGAAACTATTCACTCAACGTCTTCAATGTCAGGGATTATAGCTCAAGCGCGAACCTCAGTATCTTACACATCTTCCCTATCTTTACTAGACAAGGGCAACCCTTAATTTATTTTCTGCAAGTACTTAAATTCCATATCTTCGAGCCCCCATCTGAATAATTTTAAGAGGCGAGGAAAAACTAATCATGGCTTACAAAAAAATTCTGGTAGCAATCGACCGCTCATCCCAAGCAGAAGCAGTGTTTGACAACGCCCTAGACCTAGCCGAAAAGGAACAGAGTACTCTGATGCTAGTACACTTCCTTAACTGGGAACGTCAGGAAATGATGACTCCTTACGTAGGTCTTGGCACCATAGCTGATGTAGACCTCTATGGTAGTCTGCGAAAGGTTCACCAAGAAAATCTCCAAAAACACCTTGAGGAAAACAAAGAGTGGCTTAGGAGTTATGCTCAACAGGCCAATAATCATGGTATCGCTGCCGAAGTATCTTGTCAATTGGCAGATCCGAGTGTAGGAATTTGTGATCTAGCCCAAAAGTGGGGTGCGGATTTAATTGTTCTAGGTCGTCGAGGGCTTGGGGGTTTAAAAGAAATGGTACTCGGGAGTGTCAGTAACTATGTTGTTCACCATGCTCCTTGCTCAGTGTTGGTAGTTCAAGGGGTAGCAACCCCAAGCATTGAGTTAACCACTACAGCCACTCCAGTAACTACAGATACAAACTAGAGATTGAGCAAAGCTCACGCTTTGCGAACGACAGCCTTGAGATTCTAGCGATGCAGAGGTGCGACCCGTGGCGAATTTAATTCTTAATGCGGAAAAAGCACCATTACGGTCTTGGGGGAAACCCCCACTCGCGCTTTGCATCAAGAAGGCTTTAGGAATTATGCATTTTTTACATAGATGGATCAAATAGACTGATTCATCACTAATCATTTCACTAATCTTTCTTACTTCCACCAGAAGTCTAGTCTCTTTTTGAGAGCAGGAATTCCACAATAACTCTACTTGTAGGGTGCGTTAATAACGCACCCTACTATTTATAGGTTTTGGAGTCCAGTTTTGTATAAGTTGTGGGAGTTATTTCTACAGGATTTTCTCAACAACTGTGGCTTGTTGATGTGAGTTTAGTTGTAATCATACTTATGCATTTTTGTCAATGCTGAGGTGATAATTAGATCTAGAGGTTACCACCTGCCATCAGAAGAAGTATCTATGATGCCGGTAGGTATTTGGCATTTTGGCAGTAATTTTACTTCGACTGGAGATAATATGTAGGTTTTACGTTTAGTTTAGTGTTTTTACTGTTTCAATGTAGTGTTTTTACTGTTTCACTGAGGCTAAGAGGTCGGTGACAATCGAACTGAAAGTGGTTAGGATAGAAATTTTATCAGGGCGAGTAACATCATCATTATTGGTAACGCCCACTTTATTAAAACGGTCGTTGACTTATATCAGGTCATGATCGGAACTTCGAGCCAGCTAAAATTTGGCATCGTCTTCTGTTAAGCATCTGGATCATACTTGATCCGAGCTACAGCAAATGATCCAATGCTTAAATCTAATCCAACTCAGAATCCTCAAGGGATTCAGCTGTGGTCAGAAGTCTGCCCTATCCATTGTTCCACCGCCAATCCGGTACAGGAGATTGTAGCTGAAACTATCGGCGTAGCATCAAAAGGGTTGTGGATAGGTTTTAACCACAAGGAGTACAAGGTACTGATCAGGTCAAGACACCCAAGGATTTACTGAGCCAGTACGGCAACAAACTCTAGTACCAAGTCCAATTAATTACTGTCAAATTAATTAGTGCCAAAATAGTTCCTATATTGTTGGGAATGGATAATATGGGTAATAGGGCATGGGTGAGGGATGATTCTCAACTAGATTAGAAACGATAACGACCCCTTACATTACCCGTAATTATTAGTACACCTAGGCAGAAATTGGTGACTAGTTCCTTTGAAGATGAGGGGGTAAGGGGGTGGGGGGGATTTTTCGCGGTCAGCTATTTCCGTGCCTGTTGCACCAGAGACGGAAAATAATGGTATTGATAAATTTATGACTATTTCCTTCAGGTTTTTTACCATATAGCAAATGCCAGGAAACTTATGTCAAGTAAACTACAAATGCCTGGTAAATTATGTAAAATAAACTACAAAAATCTAGAGAGATAACCCAAAGCCTGGAAATTAACTTAAATTCATAGCCTTGTTTATATCTATAAAAAATTTAAATCATTACTCACTTCTACTTAATCATTTCTAATTTATAGTTAAACAACATCGGTGTTGTATATAAAATAAAGTAAAGAAAGATGACCTCCTTTGAGGAAAATTTACTAAACTAGTAGTATCAGCCCCGATAGAGTTGATAGCTCAATGAAGGGGAGAAACGAATGGCTAGGCTAGAGTAAAGAGAATGGCATGTTCCCTGAGGATGTCTTGATGCAAAGCGCGAGTGGGGGTTTCCACGGGGCTTACAAGGTGCGGAAGCAAGTTCCGCACACAGCCCCTCCCCAAGACCGCCCGGCATCGCTGTCATAATAAGGTGACGTTGTCTGCCGAACAGGCTAAGCGTTGAGTTAAGGCTAGTTCAGCAACTGCCAAAACTTCAGGTGCTTCATCGGACTTTTCACAATCCCATTGAATCCCATTGAGGCAGAAAACCATCTGTACTCCCCTTGGAAGTAAACCTCAGGAGAAGCATCATATGGTCACCACTACTCCAGAAAAAACCCCACTATCTGCCAAAGACTGTGCCAAAGACAATGCCTTCGTCCTCTGGTTTGAGGAAGTTGGTATTGCCGATATCGCCATAGTCGGGGGAAAGAATGCCTCTTTGGGGGAAATGATCCGACAACTTACACCAGTAGGAGTTAGAGTCCCCACTGGCTTCGCGACTACAGCCTATGCCTATCGATACTTTATTGACAAAGCTGGGTTAGAAGCCAAGCTGCGCCAGGCATTTTCTGACCTGGATGTGGAAGATGTCAATAACTTGCGACAACGGGGGATGCAAGCGAGAAGCTTAATTCTCAATACCCCATTTCCAAAAGAACTAGCCAATGCGATCGCGCAAGCCTACCAACAACTATGCCAACGCTATGGCAATGATCCCCAGGAATTCTGTGAGCAGTTTGACCCAGAATATCGGCACACCTGCCTACAGTCAAATTACAATACAGATGTAGCAGTTCGTTCCAGTGCCACCGCTGAGGACTTACCTGATGCTAGCTTTGCTGGTCAACAAGAAACCTATCTCAACGTCCACGGAGTAAAAGCGGTTGAGCAAGCGTGTCACAAATGCTTTGCGTCACTTTTTACCAACCGGGCCATCTCCTATCGAACTGTTAAAGGCTTTGACCACTTTGATGTCGCTCTCTCTGTCGGTGTCCAGAAAATGGTGCGCTCAGACCTAGCATCGTCTGGTGTGATGTTCTCCATCGACACCGAAACCGGATTTAAAAATGCGGCTTTAGTAACGGCAGCTTACGGTTTAGGTGAAAACGTTGTCCAAGGAGCAGTCAACCCTGATGAATACCTGGTGTTCAAGCCGACTCTCCAAGAGGGGTATCGCCCTATCCTAGACAAACGTCTAGGCAGCAAAGAAGTCAAAATGGTCTATGATGACGGCGGGAAACTGACGAAAAATATATCAGTACCGCCATCAGAACGGGGAAAATACGCAATCAATGATGAGGAAATTCTCACCCTAGCCAAATGGGCTAGCATCATTGAAGAGCACTATTCCCAGGTGCGGGGTAGCTACACCCCCATGGACATTGAGTGGGCAAAAGACGGGAAAACCGGTGAACTCTTTATTGTTCAAGCCCGTCCGGAAACTGTACAATCCCAGAAATCTACCAATGTTATTTGTCATTATCAACTCAAAGGCGATGTAGAGACATTGCAGGCAACGTCTGTGCTAGCCACCGGTCGCGCCGTCGGTGAAATGATTGGTCAAGGCAAAGCAAGGGTAATTCTGGATGTCAACAAGATTGACCGTTTCCAAGCCAAAGAGGTATTGGTCACGGACAAGACAGATCCGGATTGGGAACCTATCATGAAGAGAGCGAGTGCTATCGTCACTAACCAAGGAGGTCGCACTTGTCACGCTGCCATCATTGCCCGTGAGATGGGTATCCCCGCGATTGTGGGTTGTGGCAATGCCACTAACCAATTGAAGACAGGTCAACCAGTGACAGTTTCCTGTGCAGAAGGAGATGAAGGCAAGGTTTATCAAGGGTTGCTGCCCTTTGAGGTGCAAGAAACACCCCTTGACAACCTACCGCGCACCCGCACCAAAATCATGATGAATGTGGGTAACCCAGAGAAAGCCTTTAGTCTGTCTTCTCTTCCCTGCGATGGGGTGGGGTTAGCTCGGTTTGAGTTCATCATTGCCAATCACATTAAGGCACACCCGATGGCGTTGATTCACTTCGATGAACTCGAAGATCCATCGGTCAAGGAAGAAATTGCTCAGCTGACAGCATTGTATGACCATAAACCTGACTTCTTTGTGGATAAACTAGCCAACGGGATTAGCATTATTGCTGCTGCTTTTTATCCCAAACCAGTTATCGTCAGGATGTCAGATTTCAAGAGTAACGAATACGCCAATCTCTTAGGGGGTCAACAATTTGAACCCAGGGAAGAGAACCCGATGCTAGGATGGCGAGGGGCGTCTCGTTACTGTGATGAAATCTACCGGGAAGCCTATGGTTTGGAATGTAAGGCACTCAAACGGGTACGGGATGAGATGGGACTGACTAACGTTATCCCCATGATTCCCTTCTGTCGCACTCCTGATGAAGGTCGCCGGGTGCTGGCGGAAATGGAAAAACATGGCTTGAAGCGGGGTGAGAATGGGTTACAAGTCTATGTAATGTGTGAAATCCCCAGTAATGTCATCCTAGCCGACGAGTATAGCCAAATCTTTGACGGTTTCTCCATCGGTTCTAATGACCTCACTCAATTAACCCTAGGGTTAGACCGTGACTCTGCCTTAGTTGCCCATATCTTTGACGAACGCAACGAAGCAGTGAAACAGATGGTGCGGATGGTGATAGAAAAAGCCAAGAAAAATGGCCGCAAGATTGGTATCTGTGGTCAAGCACCAAGTGACTATCCGGAATTTGCCTGCTTCCTAGTGGAGTTAGGAATTGATTCCATCAGCTTGAACCCTGACTCGGTACTCAAGACACTTCTAGATATCGCCAAGGTAGAAGGAGTAAATTAGTGTCGTGGTGTTAGGTGTTAAGAGTCTTAGGTATTAAGAAATCTACATTACACCTAACCAAATACCTCAATATTTTCCCCATAGAGATGACTGGAATCTCGTCGCATTTAGGGGCAAGTTGCAGCTAGCTTCTAGGTTCAAAATGTCTCCGGTGCGCTTGACCCATTAAGAATTAAATTCGCCACGGGTCGCACCGCAAGGATGCCGAGTTTGGTGATTGATGTCGCCCAGTTCTTGATCAACAATCCCAGATCATCTTGGAGGAAGGATGAGTTAATAGCAATAAATTCTCATGTAATTTAAAATCAAAAATTACATTACAAAACTTTAAGATACGCCAGGGGCGAGGGTGATTAACTGGTCCGAAACCATAGAAAACCCTTGGCTAACCATAAACTTGACGTTCCATCAAGGGTTGTTTGTTTAAGAAATATAAAATAGGAGGAATTGGGGATGATAGCTCCAGAGAAATATAAATAAAATCTAAAGATTAGAAAATAAATCAAGAATGGGTAATTAAATAGAACAAATTCCACCATTTTTGATTTTTCCAAATTTATCAAATGTAGATCAGCTGAAATCACTAGTTTTCTTGCTGTCAGGTCAAGGAGAAAACCATGCTAGCCACAACTATGGGAGAAACCACCCTTGATAGCCTTGATGTCTTAGGGCTTGTTGTATGGCTAATGAGGCTCTCTTCAATGGCAAAGCCTAGGGTAAACAGGATCCACAGACAGCAGTTGAACTAGTGCAAGTAGGCCATCGGTATTAAAGGGTGCATTTTTAGACAATTTTTTTTCGAACCATACTATAAAGGGTGTTGACATGTTAACAAAAATTAACGAAACCATCAAACCAAGCTTTGCCGTAGTCTGGAAAACGCTATCATCTGTGCTCCTTGGGATTGCCCATAATTTCCAAGCTATAAAAACCAGGTTTTCCGGAATCTTCTTTAACGAGGTCAACCTAGATTTGATATCTGAGGAAGACAATTGTGAACCCAACCCAGTCATAAAGGTATCAATGTTGACTAATGCTGGCTTGGGCAGTGTGCCGTACTACTGCTTCTTTTGGAAAGGTTGAAGCAGTGCAAGTAGGCCATGGGTATTAAAGGGTGCATTTTTAGACAATTTTTTTTCAATCTATACTATAAAGGGTGTTGACATGCTAACAACAATTAACGAAACCATCAAACCAACCTTTGCTGTCGTCTGGCAAAAGCTGTCATCTGTGCTAGTGGGGATTGCCCATAATTTCCAGGCAATAAAAACCAGGGTTTCAGGCATCTTCTTTAACGAGGTCAACCTAGATTTGATATCTGAGGAAGACAATTGTGAACCCAACCCAGTCATAAAGGTATCAATTTTGACTAATGCTGGCTTGGGCAGTGTACCGTACTACTGCTTCTTGTGGGAAGAACGTAAACTTTACTGATTCCACCTAGTCCAGGCTCGCAGAAATAAGTCACCACTTTCATCTACAGAGGTCGGAGCTGGTCATTTTACTTATTTTGGTTTCCCCTGCACTAGTACTAAGTTTCCTTGACAGTATACTACATTATACCAATTAACGAGAATCCCTGCCTTGCTGAAGGTAGGGATTCTCGTTAATTCCTGGATTAATTGCACATCAATTTCATCTGGCCATCTCCCGATCTGGCCATCTTCCGATCTGGCCATCTGCACCTGTAGCCTTACTTTCACGAATTTGTATTGCTTGGATAGCGCCATAGCTGATTAGGCGGTAAGCTGAGAAGGAGCTGTTGGTGTAACCAACAGTGTGTTAACTGTGGTCTACGGATTGGTCTACGGATTTGAAAACTGGGATCAAACGGCATTCACCCTTTCAGTGATGGAGGTGGCAAACTAGAAGAAATGGATTTAACAAATCGGGGGAGGCAAGAGTGGTTTCGTCTCCGGGACGAAATTCCCCATTCTTCAAAAAGGTGGGGATGGATACTCCCCCTCAAGAGTTGTCAAAGCGTGTTATTTGGCACTAATTTAGTATTGGTTGTTGACCCGCCTGACTGTCTCGGAACAGATAACCGTTCGTAGCGGTAAGACGCTTGGTACAAAAAGAGCAGAGTTCAGGGAAGACTCTTGCCCCAGCTGGTTGACGATTGTTGTCATACCAAGGTGAGAGTGGCGAGTTGAGTTTAGGACTGTGGGACGCGGTTCTGAGCCTGTGGAGGGACAGTAAGACCAATTTGTACAAGTACAAAAAGGCGTGACCCATTGAAGCGGGAAGCTCCGAAGACGAATAAAACCGTCTCTCCATGAGCTGAGTTAAGGGCGCGCCCCAATCTCAGTGAAGCGGATTGGGGTAGTTCACGTAGGGGAGTTGATCTTGGCACGTAAGATAGAGCCTCTATGGGAAGCACAAGATGACCAAAAATAGTGGGTCTCAAGCCCCGCCCTTCTAGGCAGGCTTTAAAAATCCTATGTCTTTGAATTAAGGCGCTTTCGTTAGCTCAAGAATGTCATCTAGTTGAGACTTGGAGGTGAGCAAAGTGTTCAATCTAACCTACGAGTTCAAATTAAAACCTAACGCTAAGCAAGTATCTTTGTTTGAAAACTGGCTTGAACAGTGTCGCAAAGTTTATAACTATGGACTAGGGGAAAGAAAGGATTGGTATAAATCTCGTAGTTGTGTAATTAACGCTTGCTCTGTCCGTAGTGAGTACATCATTTCAGCCGATACTAAACGTCCCACTTATGCCAGTCAGTGCCGTGGGTTAACTGCTGCTAGGAAAGCTATTGAAGAGCTTAGAGCTGTTCAAGTCCATGTTTTGCAGCAAACCCTCAAAAGACTAGAAAAAGCCTTTGTTAATATATGGGAGCAAGGGCATGGTTTTCCCCGCTTCAAGAAGCAGGGGCAAATGCGGTCTTTTGTCTTTCCACAACTAGGAGTCAAACCGGTTGAATCCGGGAGAGTCAAATTACCCAAGATTGGCTGGGTGAAGATGTGGCAATCACGGGAAATACCCGCAGATGCTGTAATCAAGCAAGCCAGGGTGGTCAGGCGTGCTACTGGCTGGTATGTAATGTTGACTTTGCAATGGGATGTGGATATTCCCCAGATTATGCCTCATGGGGAACCATTGGGTGTTGACGTGGGAATTACACATTTTGCAGCCGTCAGCAACGGTAAATTGTTTCCTAATCCGCGCCCTTTTAAGCGCCTCGAACGCAAGCTTAAATTGCTGCAGATGAAGGTAAGTAGGAAGCGTATTGGAAGTAGTAACCGTCGCAAAGCACAAGCAAAAGTCAGTAAGTTACACGAACGAATCGCTAACGTCAGGAAGAATTACCATTGGGAATTAGCTCATAATCTTTGTGATTGGGCTGGAATGATCTTTGTTGTTGGCGAAGCCTGTCCGAAGGACATAGATCTAAGCCTGAAAGGATTGGCCAGGGGTATGCTGGGTAAGCACTGTTTAGATGCAGGATGGGGTCAGTTTTTCCAAATACTAGAGCAGTGCTGCTTTAAACGTGGAGTTTACTTCCAAAAAGTAGACTCTAAAAAGACTAGCCAAATTTGCCCCAATTGTTTAACTGAAACTGGCAAAAAGACCTTGGCTGAGCGTGTCCATCATTGTGAAAATTGCGGTTATACCACAGATAGAGATGTGGCAGCCGCTCAAGTAGTCTGCCTACGTGGGCTTGCAGCCGTGGGACACACGGTCAAGATGCTTTCTGAGGGCAAGTTCGTTGGAATCCCTGGGAAGAAAGAATCCCCGCGCCTTAAGGCCCGGGGAGTGTCAACAACAGAGAAAGGACGTTCTGATGAAGCTTAAAAATCAAGACATGTTAGCACTGGTGTGGCGAAGCACTATTGTTTTGTCATTCTTCCTGTTGCCTGTTGGCCTTGGCAGTGCCCAATCCATCGAACCTGACCCTCCAAAACAGATAGTCGCTCAGGGCTCAAGTCAAAAGCCAGTTCAAACTGATGCAAATCTTAGCTTTAAGCGGGTGACGCTCCTGTCTAATGTTTTGCTGATTGTGCTGGTCACTCTGGTAGTGCTACTGGTGGCTGCGATCGCAGCGTTGTGGCTGCTAAGAAGGTCTGTGATTCGTGAGGTTGCCCAAATCGTGAGAGCTCACCTCAATGAACTGACTGACTTGGAAGATCAGATTGCCAGTGCTAATAAAAATGTTCAAAGTATCCTAGAAAAAACTGAAGACATTGCCTTGGATCTAGATCAGCAGGCGGCAGAGTTTAAAGAAGACCTAAGTGTTAAACGAGAAAATCTATCTAAGCTGCTATCCAAATTGTCTCAGTCCCAGCAACAGGCATTAACGACAATCAAGACGCAAAAAAACGATACTCAACAAGAGCTAGAACAATTAGAGACTGACTTGGCATCAAGACTGTCTAAACTCGAGCAAGACGCTAAAAAGCAACGGGATAGTTTTCTGAAGTATCTAGAAAACTTAAGCGCTGAGTTTGCCCCCCAATTATCTGAACTCAAGGGGGATGTGCAAGGCCAGAAAGAGATAATACTGAAGAAACTGAATCAATTAGAGACTGAGTTTGGCTCCGAACTGTCTGACCTGAAAGAAACTGCGGCAAACCAAAAGGACTTAACTTTAAAAGATTTCGAAAAATTAGGTGCTGAATTTACTCCAGAATTATCGAAAATCCGGGCGGATGTGCAAGGCCAGAAAGAGATAATACTGAAGAAACTGAAGCAATCAGAGACTGAGTTTGGCTCCGAACTGTCTGACTTGAAAGCCAAGGCTCAAAAACAAAGCAAAGATTACCTGCAAACCCTAGAAAAATCAAGTGCTGACTTTGCTCCTAAACTATCTGAACTTCAGGGGAATGTACAAGAACATAAGGATAAAGTCCTGCAGCAACTAAATCAATCAGAGTCTGATTTTGCTGTTGAACTGTCTGAGCTGAAGGCAAAGGCTGATCAAGAAAGGAACAGTTACCTCAAGAATCTAGAAAAACTCACCTCTGATTTTGCTCCTCAACTATCTTTACTCAAAGCCAATGTCCAAGGGCATCAAGATAAAGTATTGGAGAAACTGAACCAATCAGAGACAGAGTTTGCATCAAAATTGTCTGAACTTGAAGCCAAGGCTCAACAGCAACGGGATTTAATACTAGAAAATCTAAAACAGCTAGAGACAGAGTTTACTCCTCAGCTATCTGAGATTAAGGTCGATGCTGAACAAAAAGCTCAACATAAAATCGATTTAGCCCTTCAGAAGCTAGAGCAATTAGAGACTGACATTACTGAACAAATCACAAAATATCAGTCGAAGATTGAAGGGGAAATCGATAATACTATCCAGCATCTGAAAGAGCTAGAGACTAACTTGAACACTCAGGTTTCTGACTCTCAGTCAGGAATTAAAACCCAGAAGGATCAGACCATTCAGAGTCTGGAAAAATTAGAAACAGAGGCTAAAACTCAACTTTCTGATTTACAGTCGGAGATTCAAAATCGAAAAGATATAATCCTTCAAAATCTGGACAAATTGGAAACAACCTTGGCGGCTCAGCTGTCTGAGGTCAAATCTGATGCTCAAACAGAGAAGGATAAGATTATACAACAACTAGCAGAGATTTCCCCAACATCCATTGCAGAAGCTGCTCTGTCTGAAGTGCTGCAAAACACTCAAACTCTGACGGAACAATTAGAACGCCTCAAATCGAACCATCCTAAGTTGTTCTTGAATCCAGATGACTATGTGAATCAGGGGAATACTCTATTCTCTCAAGGGCAGTATCAAGATGCGATCGCTTCCTATGATCAAGCTCTTGACCTTCAACCGAATAACCCTGATATTTGGTACCAGCGAGGTATGGCATTATGGGAATTACAGCAGTATCAAGATGCGATCGCTTCCTATGACAAAGTAATTGAGATCAAGCCAGATGACCCAGATAGCTGGTATCAACGAGGTCTGGCTTTAATGGAACTGCGGCGGTATGAAGGAGCAGTGGTTGCTTTGAATAAGGTGGTTAAACTCAAGCAAGACCACTATAAAGCCTGGTTAAACCGGGGCATGACCCTAAGACGGTTGAGACGCTACGAAGATGCGATCGCTTCCTATGACAAGGCCTTAGAAATTCAGCCAAATTATCATCAAGCTTGGGTTGACCGAGGAGTCGCACTAGGCATGCTACAAAAGCATGAAGAGGCGTTTGGATCCTTCGACCAAGCTGTCCAAGTTCAGCCAGATAATACAGTAGCCTGGTTGAATCGAGGCATGGCTCTGGATGTATTAGAAAGATACCAAGAAGCTGTTGCCTCTTTTGACAAGGCTATTGAATTAAATCCCGACTCCCATAAAGCTTGGAATTACAGAGGTTCTACCTTAGTCAAGCTAGAACAGAATGATCAGGCATTGGAAAGCATTAATCGGGCTTTGGAGATTCAACCTGAGTATGCTGCTGGTTATTATAACAAAGCAATCGTTTATTCTTCCCAGGGTGGAGTGACTTTAGCTGTGGAAAACCTAGAGCAGGCGATTGAGCTAAATCCAAGGTATCGGGAAGAGGCCAGTAATGACCCGGATTTTGAGGCTATTTCAGAAGATGATCGGTTCTGGCAGTTGATTGGAAGCTAGAATCCTCTTGATCTCCTCGGTTCCTAAATTATTCCTATCCCATGCTTGCGATCAACTATGAACTAAAGTCTAGTTTAGTCTAGATTGAAATAGCAGGAAATCAGCTTGCACCAAGATATTTCTAGAATCCCAGATCATACAGCATGGTAGACCTGACCCCAAATCCTAGTTTCAGTTTGACTATTTGCTTAACATACCCCAACCGTGCCGGGATGTTAGCCAGCGTAACTCAAGCGATCGCATCTGTTGGCGGTCAATTGGGAGAAATTATGGTGGTGGAGAAAACTCGGAAAATTGCTACTCGTGAGATTACCGTAGATGCAGCTAGCAGTGAACACGCTGAACAGATTGTACAAGCAGTGTCAGAAGTTCGCGATGTCCAAATCCTAAATGTCTATGACCGCACCTTCAACCTCCATCGCGGTGGCAAAATCAGTGTCAACAGCAAAATCCCCCTCAAGCATCAATCTGAATTGGCTATGGCTTACACTCCTGGTGTAGGTCGGATTTGTAAAGCGATCGCATCTGACCCAGAACAGGTCTACTCCTTTACCATTAAAAGCAACATGGTTGCTGTGGTCACCGATGGCAGTGCAGTGTTGGGGTTGGGTAACTTAGGGCCAGAAGCCGCTTTGCCAGTGATGGAAGGTAAAGCAATGCTGTTCAAAGAATTTGCTGGTATTGATGCTTTTCCTATCTGCCTAGCTACCCAAGATACGGATCAGATCGTGGAAACCGTTAAAACTATCGCGCCGGTTTTTGGTGGTATTAACTTAGAAGATATCAGTGCTCCCCGTTGCTTTGATATTGAAGCCAGACTCCGGCAGGAATTAGATATTCCAGTCTTTCACGATGACCAGAACGGTACGGCTATTGTCACCCTTGCTGCCTTGACCAATGCCCTGAAGCTAGTCAAGAAATCCCTAGAAGATGTAAGAATTGTTATTAATGGAGCTGGCGCTGCCGGTATGGCAGTTGCCCGGTTACTCCGTAAAGCTGGTGCAGGTGCAATTTGGATATGCGACTCCCAAGGCATTATTTCCACTAAACGCCCTAACTTGACTGAGCAAAAGCAAGAATTTGCTGTGGATGCTTCGGGTACTCTGGCTGGTGCCATTGGTAATGCCGATGTATTTATTGGGGTGAGTGTACCTGGGGTTCTAACCCCAGACATGGTTAGGTCGATGGCAAATAAGCCCATTGTCATGGCCATGGCTAATCCTATCCCGGAAATTCAGCCAGAATTAGTAGTAGATGATGTAGCAGTAATGGCTACAGGTCGTAGTGACTATCCGAATCAGATTAATAATGTTCTGGCTTTTCCAGGGGTTTTTCGTGGCGCTATAGATTGTCGGGCGTCAACCATTACCGTCAATATGTGTCTCGAAGCAGCTTTTGCGATCGCATCCCTGATTAATCCCAGTGATTTAGATCGAGAACATATTATTCCCTCTGTCTTTGATGAGCGAGTCGCTCCTGCGGTTGCTGCTGCGGTGCAAAGGGCAGCACGTCAGGATGGTGTAGCATGCCATTAAGTAGTTGTATTTGAATAATTTCATAATTGAGCTCTAGAAATTAGCTATTCTGATCGCATTTAATCTATTTTTTGAGGCAGGACTGATGATTGTAACCACTACTGATGTTATTCAAGGTGCGATTGTTGAAGAGTATTTAGGCATTGTCACTGCTGAGGTAGTTTACGGCACCAATGCACTGCGGGATTTCTTTGCCGGTATTCGAGATTTAATTGGGGGACGTACTGGCAGTTATGAAAAAGTCTTTGAAAAAGGACACCAAGAAGCCCTCCAAGAATTAAAACAACGTGCCTCACAACTAGGAGCAGATGCTGTGATTGGCATTGCTATGGATACTGGCACAATTAACGTTGATGAAAAGGGGGTGCTGCTACTGATTACTGCAACTGGCACAGCCATCAAAATCAAGAATTAAGGGGTGCTTGACAGTTGACGGGTACCCGTCAACTGTGGTTTAACTAAATCTGCTAAATTTCCTTGACAACTCATACTCGTTACGACTACGATTAAAGAGTGACAATCATAAAGGAATGAGTAAGACAAGATGGTTATCAATCAAGTACCCGACGTAGTATTTAAGACCAGAGTCAGAGATGAGTCAGTTGCTGGACCCAATCCCTTCCGCTGGCAAGACCGCACTACACAGGAAATTTTTGGCGGTAAGCGTATCGTGCTATTTTCCCTTCCTGGTGCCTTCACACCCACCTGTTCATCAACCCACTTACCCCGCTATGAAGAACTCTTTGATGAGATCAAAGCACAAGGGGTTGATCAAGTGATCTGCTTATCGGTCAACGATGCCTTCGTGATGTTCCAGTGGGGCAAACAGCAAGGGGTTCAGAATATCTTCTTGCTACCCGATGGTAATGGGGAATTCACCCGCAAAATGGGGATGTTGGTAGAAAAAGATAATCTCGGTTTTGGTATGCGTTCTTGGCGTTACTCTATGGTGGTAGATGACGGCAAGATTGAAAAAATGTTTGTAGAACCAGGCTATGAAGATAACTGCCCTACTGATCCCTTCGAGGTCTCAGATGCAGATACAATGCTCAACTACTTGAAATCAGCTAAAAAGTAACATCCCTCCGACCTTACTTAAGGCTTTATCAGTAGAGGCGTTACCTGCAATGCCTCTACTGTTTTCAGTTTGGTGCATAAGTCCTGATAATCGTGGATTTACTTGAGAGTTAAACAAAAATTATTATTTTGGGGGATCAGTAAAATTTTCCCTCCGAACGCCTATTGCGTTTATCTAGATAATATAAGTAATCTTTCCACGGAATAGTAATTCAGAAGTTTGGGGGAGTCATGAGCTACGATTTTGATTTATTCGTTATTGGTGCAGGTTCCGGAGGAATTGCTACAGCTAGACGAGCTGCCGAATATGGGGCAAAAGTAGGCATTGCAGAATTTGACCGTTTAGGTGGAACTTGCGTAAATCGTGGCTGCATTCCTAAGAAGCTGATGGTTTATGCCTCCCATTTTCCTGATCAATTTGAAGAGGCACAGGGATATGGCTGGAGTAAGGTACACAGTACCCTGGACTGGACAACAATGATCACAGCAGTCAATCAGGAAACAGAACGCCTCAATGGCATTTACCAACGTATGTTGGATAACTCCAAGGTAGAACTGTTTCAGGGTTATGCTAAGTTCGTGGATTCCCACACCATAGAAATTGGCGGACGCAAAGTAACTGCCCAGAAAATCTTGATTGCAGTAGGAGGACATCCAGTCAAGCCCGATATTCCCGGAATTGAAAACGCGATTACCTCTGATGATATCTTCCACCTCAAGGAACAACCGAAGCGGATCGTGATTCTTGGGGGTGGCTATATTGGTGTCGAGTTTGCCTGTATTCTCAATGGCTTAGGCTCTGAGGTCACCGTGGTTATTCGTCGTGATCAGATTTTACGGGGATTTGATGCGGAAATCGGTTCCGAGATTCAACAAGCCATGGAGAACCATGGGATTCGGGTGTTAAATAACAGTAGGATCATCGCTATTGAAAACACATCAGCCGGTCTGAATGTAACGGTACAAGGACAATCACAAACAACTATAATTGCTGATGCAGTCAGTTTAGCTGCCACAGGTCGTAGACCCAATATCGAGAATCTAGGTTTAGAGAATACTGGAGTAGCAATTGAGAACGGTGCGATCGCAGTCGATAAGTACAGTCTTACCACAGAAGACCATATCTTTGCCGTAGGGGATTGTACTAACCGCATGAACTTAACTCCTGTTGCGATTAATGAAGGTCGTGCCTTTGCCGATACCGTATTTGGTGGCAAATCCCGGATCATGAGCTACGAGAATGTCCCAACCGCAATTTTCACCACACCCGAAGCAGCTACGGTTGGTCTAAGTGAGGCCGAAGCACGGGAGAAATATGGGGATGCGGTAAAAGTCTATCGTTCTCGGTTCAGACCGATGTACTATACCCTACCCGGTCGGGATGAAAAAACCCTGATGAAGTTAGTGGTTGACCAAAACACTGACAAAGTCTTGGGTGCTCATATGGTAGGAGACCATGCAGCAGAGATTATTCAAGGAATTGCGATCGCATTGAAAACCGGAGCTACCAAAGCTAACTTTGATGCTACTGTTGGCATTCATCCCAGTTCTGCAGAAGAGTTTGTCACAATGCGCTAAGGGACTCAAAAATTTCAATACAGTTGTAACTAGGGCGTGAACACACGCCCTAGTTTCGTACTATAGCGCTTTCACATCACAGAGGTGTGAAAATTTATAGCAATTCAATTCACGAATGCCTCTAATAAGGCATTATTGCTAAGTGCTTAAATTCTTTGAGTTCTCAATATCAACACTACTGAATCAGAATAAATCCTAAAAAAGCCCCTAGAACTGTATTATCAGGAAGGAATGGCTGCGCCAAGAAACTCAATACATCTGAGTTAAACATCAGCATCTAGTGGTAGAAAGCCCAAGTTTCCCCATGTCATCTTTACAAAAATTAGAAAAATTCGTCAAAATACCTAATAAAGTTAAAACCCGCCGCATTCTTTGGTTTGAACGATTAATGGCGATCATCGCCTTGATTAATCTGCTTTTAGTGTTCTTTGACCTCAGCTATATCCCCTTAAGGGATTTCTGGCTACATCAGAAAATTCAGGTATTTAGCTTTAGCATTGGTCCGATCAAATCCAAAGGCTTTCCACTCTCGATTCCCATTCCTGATATCACTCCGTTATACGACCCAGTTAAAGGTATTGAAGACAACCTAGATACTAAAAAATATTTGGACAAAGTTGAGCAACTGGAAAACCAGATTCAAAACATAGGATTCTCGTCTATAGAAGTAGAAAAAAAACTCAAGGAGCTGCGCGAACTTAGCTCAGAAATGATTGACACGAATCCTTTTCAAGTAGCCAATAAAACTGGCAACTTGGAAAAGATTAAAAATAAGATGCGTAAGCACATACCAAATCCTAACAATTCAGCAAAAGAGTCATTTAGTCAGTTTTGGACTCAAAAGTATTTAGCCAGTCATAGTCAAGAGGAAGGTTTGGGATTTTTCAACACCGAGATTAAACCCTTAATCGACACTAACTATTACCGTCCAATTGGAGAAAATGGCGAATTCATAGACCTATTCGGACTGATTGATTTCCCATTTTTTATCTTATTTGGTACGGAGTTTTTGGCTCGTACCTGGTTGATCAGTCGCCGTCACACTGGACTCAAGTGGCAAAATGCGATGCTGTGGCGCTGGTATGACATATTTTTTATAATACCCTTATGGCGGTGGTTACGAATTATTCCCATTACTATTCGTTTAGATCAAGCTAAATTAATAGACCTGAGTGCCATTAGCAAAGAAATCCGCTCCGGATTTGTTGCCAGTATTGCTCAAGAGATGACGGAAGTGGTCGTGATTCAATTTATTAACGAAGTTCAGGACTCCATTAGCCAGGGTGAAATTACCAAATGGTTGTCTCAACAGGAAGTCCGCCCCTACATTGACCTTAATGACACTGATGAAGTTTCAGAACTCACCAGCATGATGGTAAAGATGACAGTTGATCAAGTGTTACCCAAAATCCGCCCTGATCTAGAGGCTCTCATGAAACATTATGTGGACATGGGGTTTCAACAGTCCACACTTTATCAGGGACTTCAGAATCTACCAGGACTAGGAGAATTTCAGAAGCAGCTAACAGAGGAATTGGTGAAAAACATTTTTGAGGCACTCTATGATGGGATTAATGCTCTGATACAAGAAGACCCAGTTGCCGACGAACTCCTGCAACACCTACTCAAAAATTTAAGAGAAGCCTTAGGGGCAGAAATTAAGACCAAGGATAGATTACAAGAGATTCAGTATTTGATTACAGCTTGGTTAGAGGAATTTAAAGTAAATTATGTCCGGCGTTTATCTGAAGAAGACTTAGATAAAATTTTAGATGAAACCAGAGCAATTCGTCAAAAATTTCAGTAATAGTACTATAGAAGTTTTTAATTGGGTTAGCTACTTTCGTACTATATTTTAGGAAACAACAGCGGATTATCAGAACATGTAAGAGAGAATAGCAAATAAGGAATATAAAAAAAATAGTAGATCATAGCTATTAAAAACACTATAATTAAATAAAAAAAATAACGCTAGTAAATTATTGCTTAAGTATTATTATCTATTGACATATTTATAACAGTTTAATGCTTGAATTTAGTATAATATATGCAGGATAAAAAACAGAAAAAATTTTTATTATTGTAAATATTGAAATAAACTCATAAAGTTTGACCGAATAATGACCATAAGCTAAAATACTTATTGGTCAACAAAAATCAAGTTGACTTCTAGGGTCAGCTTGCTCTAAAGTGCGCTTTCCGTTCTTCGTAGGAGACGCGGGGCGCGTTTCTCCGTAGGAGACGCTACGCGAACGGTGAATTTAATTCGCCACGGGTCGCACCTGAGGAAATAGGGCTGTGAAGTGGGAAAGTGCTAACGCACCAGACACCAAGCAGGGATTAGACTTCAAAACTACCCATGTTCAAGTTTTGATCAGGCCAGCATTTGAGTTGCTAATTGCGTTAGACTCAAACATAGCACTAGACATTGGGCTTGTGCTATGTAGATGTCCATAAGCTTTTGGGCGGTTAGACTTCTTGGAAAAGAATTTGCCATGAAGTGGGTTGACCCCACTTTTTTTATTGGATTGGTGCCATGACTCATCCCCTGATTCCACAACTAATCGATTTAGCCACGCCATTGGCTCAAGATTTAGGATTAGAGATTGTAGAGGCTCTCTTCCAGACCAACAGACGCCCACCCGTGCTGCGTGTCTATATCCGCAATCCCATTCGTGACACTAGCTTGGATGACTGTGAACGCATGAGTCGTGCTTTAGAAGCTCAGTTAGATGCTAAGGACATCATTTTAGACACCTACGTTTTGGAAATTTCCAGTCCTGGGATCACACAGGACTTAAGCACAGACCGAGAATTCATTTCTTTCAAAGGGTTTGGTGTGATTGTTCAGACATCTGAACCTTATCAGGGGCAGCAAGAGTGGCGTGGGCAGTTAATTCGCCGGGATGAGAGCGGAGTTTATCTCAATCTCAAGGGTCGCGCGTTTGCCATTCCCCGTCAGCTCGTGTCCAGAGTAAAACTCGATGATGGGGGTTAAATTTTGCTTGAAGGTTGGTAGGGGGGCAGTACTTGTAAATACAATGGCTCGACTATAGATATACAAGTGCTTCTGCCCTAGAAGCTTCAAGATTGAGGATTGAAGTTTAACTTGATTTACTTTAAATCCCAACACAATTGCCATGGATAGATTTAAGACGGAGATTTGCTGATGTCAATAGTTAGTTTGCCTGGACTTAAGGCAATGATAGAAGAAATTAGTCAAAGCCACAATATACCTAAGTCTGCAGTTCAACAGGCATTAAGAGAAGCACTGCTAAAAGGCTATGAGCGCTATCGCCGTTCTCAACGGCTAGACCAACGATTTCATTTTGACGAAGAATATTTTGACAACTTTGAAGTCGATCTTGATATTGAAGAAGAAGGCTTCCGCGTTTTGTCTACCAAAACCATTGTCGAAGAGGTACAAAATAGTGACCATCAAATTTCTCTCAAAGAAGTCCAGGAAGTTGCCTCTGAAGCACAATTGGGAGATTCAGTGGTTTTGGATGTGACTCCAGACCAAGGAGAGTTTGGTCGCATGGCAGCGATTCAAACCAAGCAGGTGCTCTCTCAAAAACTCCGAGACCAACAGCGTAAGCTGATTAAGGAAGAGTTTCAAGACCTAGAAGGAACTGTTCTGCAATCTCGATCACTACGGTTTGAGCAGCAGTCTGTTATTATGGCACTCAGCAGTGGTTTTGGTCGGCCAGAGGTAGAAGCCGAACTGCCCAAACGGGAACAGCTCCCCAATGATAACTATCGCATTAACTCCACCTTTAAGGTTTATCTCAAAAAAGTCCGGGAAGGCCCTCACCGTGGTCCTCAGCTGGTGGTATCCAGAGCGGCAGCTGGTTTAGTGGTCTATCTGTTTGCCAACGAAGTCCCAGAAATAGAAGATGAGGTGGTAAGGATTGTTGCAGTGGCACGGGAAGCTAATCCTCCTTCTCGTCATGTCGGACCAAGGACTAAAATTGCTGTAGATACCCTGGAGCGAGATGTAGATCCGGTGGGAGCTTGCATTGGTGCTAGAGGTTCCCGCATTCAAGTGGTGGTGAATGAACTACGAGGTGAAAAAATCGACGTAATTCGTTGGTCTCCTGACCCATCTACCTATATTGCTAACGCTCTTAGCCCAGCCCAAGTGGATCAAGTGCTACTAGTTAATCCAGAAGAACGTCAAGCCCATGTTTTAGTAGCAGAAGACCAGCTCAGTTTAGCTATAGGCAAAGAGGGACAAAATGTTCGCCTTGCCGCCCGCCTTACAGGCTGGAAGATTGACATTAAAGATGCTGCGGAATACAAAAAAGAGACTACAGACATCTCTAAACAGGATACCCTAGAAGAAGATGTCGATAGCAATGAGTTAAAGGAAGATTACGAAGAAGGAGTAGAAATGCCAGAAAATGTACTGGATCCTGAGCCAGTGCTTGATTTGATTACTCAAGAAGAAGAAGAATGAGGAATTTTAGGGGTTCACCCTGAGGTGAGGAAAGTTTGGCCAAGGTTGAGACTGGTTATGGTATAAAATACTACACCTAAGCTTGTCGGTTTAGAATGGTAGTGGGGTGCGCGGTATCAGCTTTGGTCAAGAATTGTTTGACAGTTTTCTTCCAAACCAATGACTTATTCAATCCTTCCACTTCTGCGCTCGTTAGTCTACCCCCCCTACTTCAGGTGGGTGTGGTGATTTTCTTCTTGTGTTAGTCATCCGAGTCTCAAGGGTGTGAGTATCTCTACTACTATAGTTTTTCATTTTCTGCTCACACCACCGGGCACGCCCATACCAGTTTTACCGGCGTTGCTGAATCAAGGAATGAATGCGCGACATTTGGTTTTGGTCAAGCCCCCGTTGGTCCCCCAAATTTGATACTGCTGGCGAATTTAACATTTAGTAATATCAGCCTGAAGACAGCAGTCTTTATAGCCCCCCAACCCCCAATTCTGGGGGAGAATTAACTTAAAGTTACCCATCTGCTACTCTTGTGTAAACAAATATTAATTTCGCCAACGGTATCAAATTTGGGGGACGCAAGAAAGTCTTGTTCCCCCCAAGCGAGCAATCCCTCGCTTGGGGGGCTAGGGGGGCAAAACCATACCCAGAATCAGCAACGCCGTTTTACCGGCCTCTGGCATTGATTTTTGGTTTCATTGGGTAACTCAATCAGATAAACAGGGCGTTTGCCCAATCGCAAACGCCCAACAAGCCTCCATCTACCGTACCCTTTAAAGAAGGAGGACTTTTGAGATTTTCCAAACCGAAAACCCTTATGAAACCCAACTATAGACGTTGTCTTAGCTGCCGGAAAGTAGCACCAAAACAGGAGTTTTGGCGTATTGTCCGAGTCTATCCGTCACGAAAGGTACAATTAGATCAGGGTATGGGTCGTTCAGCTTACTTATGTCCTCAACTGAGTTGCCTAGCGGCGGCTCAAAAGAAAAACCGACTGGGGCGATCACTGCGTGCATCGGTGCCAAAAAATCTGTACGACACTTTATGGCAGCGTTTAGCTACCATGCCAAGCAAACCCAATTTAGGTAATTAAAGGGTGAATCTAGCTGCACAAGCTTCCATGTATGTTCGTCCGGTGAACATAAGTAATCGTTAGGATACAAAGGAAGTCATTAGTTCTATTGATGCTCTGGTTTCACAAGGGAGGTGAATTTACTTCGATTATACGCTAGCTACCTTTAAAGGCATACGCGCTGATTAGGCGGTTTAACCGAACCGTCAATGTAGAATGCTGCTTGGCTTTTTTCACAGGAAAGAAGCACGCGATAATAGATAAACTTATCAAACTACCGTTGAGGTGAACACACCAACGAAAAAGCATGGATGGTTGATTATCTGTTGAGCATCGCTTATCTTATCGTTTAAGCTTTCCAATAAAGCTTGATCAAGTAAAAAGTCATTCGAGTAGTTGAGTATGGTTTAACAACACGTAGGTACGACAGGGGAATAGTGCATGAACAGCGGCAAAGTCAGAATTTACGAATTATCACGGGAATTGAATTTGGACAACAAGGAAATTTTGAGCATCTGTGAAGGACTCAATATTGCAGTTAAAAGTCACAGTAGCACGATTACAGAATCGGATGCCCAACGGATTCGCACGACAGCCGAAAAATATTCTGACCAACTAGCAGCTGTAAGCAATACAGAAGGTGAGTCATCGGCAAATAAAGGTTCTAAGTTAAGCTCTGGTAAATTAATTCGACCTCCCAAAGGGGAGCGGAAGCAGCAAATTGTCGAGCTCCGTAAGCACAAACGCAGTTCTGGGAATACTTCTAGCCAGAGAACTAATCAAATGGCAATCCCACCCCAACCTCCCATCAAGCCGACTGCTATACCCCCCCGTCAGCCTAGCACTCTCAATCGACCTAAGCAGGTCACTGAAGAGGACACCAAGATTAAGCAGGATACTAAACCCGAACTAGCCGCTAAACCCGAACTAGCCGCTAAACCCGAACTAGCCGCTAAACCTGAACCAGCGGCTAAACCCAAACCAGAGGCTAAACCCAAACCAGAGGCTAAACCCAAACCAGAGGCTAAACCTGAACCAGCGGCTAAGCCTGAACCAGCGGCTAAAGCTGAATCAGCGGCTAAAGCTGAATCAGCGGCTAAAGCTGAATCAGCGGCTAAACCCGAACTAGCGGCTAAACCCGAACTAGCGGCTAAACCAGTCCAGAAGGTGTCACAGGATAGTACTGCCTCACCTAAGGTTACAGAAAAACCAAAATTAACTGGACCGCCTGTCAGACTATCACAACCAAAAACTCAGCCTTCTAAGGTTGAGCGACCGATCAAATCAAACCAAAAGGGTTCTTCGGGTTCAAAGTCAGTAAAGAGTCCAACTCCTAACAAATCCCCTGTTATCAATAAGCAGTCAACCAATAAGCAGTCAACCCCTTCGGAAACATCACCACCAAAACGTTCTAGTTCACCAAGGCCGACCATTCCTGAACTCCAGCGACCTCCAAAAAGAACCAAGCCAGGTCTTGACAAGGACAATTCTCAAGTAGCAGCAATGGATGCTGACTCAACGGGTCTGACAGAATCTGATCAAGACACCAACACCTTAGTCAATGAATCTGAGGAAATGCTCAAGGAGGTCAAGCTCTGGCGACCATCTGTCCCCCGACCTGCTAAGAAGAAAGAGTGGCAGGCAGAAAATGGGGAAGAAGAAGACAAAGTCCAGAAGGGTAAATCCGCCAAACTCAAGCGGCGACCTAAAATGATTCTGGATGATGAAGATGATCTCGAAACAGGATCAGATCAAAACGATAACAAAATCGATGGTTCATTTTCAGTTAGTCTTTCTCTGGCTCGTCCTCCCAAACCAAAGTCTCTGCAAAAACAGCAAACCCAACCAACTACTGCGAGTGTTAGCCACAGGAAGAAGCCTTCTAAAACCAGTAGTAGCAACAAGTCGGATCATCGCGATCGCCGTCGTACACAGAAAACTCAGCCCAAACGCCCAGAACAAATTGTTTTGAGAGACTCACTCACCATTAGAGACCTGGCTAATGAACTGGCTATTGCAGAAACTGACATTGTTAAAATGCTCTTCTTCAAAGGCATAGCTGTGAGTGTTACCCAAACTTTGGATGTTCCTACCGCCACAATGGTAGCTGAGGAAGTGGGGGTAAAAGTCGAGATGGAAGAAGAAGCCTCTGCTGCGACTAAGGTGGAAATGCTGGATGTCCAAGACCTGGAAAACCTCGAGCGGCGTCCACCTGTGGTGACAATTATGGGTCATGTTGACCACGGTAAAACGACTCTACTCGATGCCATTCGTGAAGCAAAAGTGGCTCAAGGAGAAGCCGGTGGAATTACTCAGCATATTGGCGCATACCACGTAGATGTTGAGCATGAGGATAAAATGCAGCAGGTTGTCTTCTTAGACACCCCCGGTCACGAAGCCTTTACAGCCATGCGGGCAAGGGGAACAAAAGTAACTGATATCGCTGTGCTAGTAGTAGCGGCTGATGATGGGGTGCAACCTCAGACCCTTGAAGCCATTAGTCATGCTAGAGCTGCTGAAGTTCCACTCGTGGTTGCTATTAACAAAATTGATAAAGCTGGAGCTCAACCTGATCGGGTTAAGCAAGAATTATCAGAACGGGGCTTGGTCCCAGAAGAATGGGGTGGTGAAACGATCATGGTACCAGTGAGTGCTATCCAAAGGGAAAACTTGGATTCACTGCTGGAGATGATTCTATTGGTCTCAGAGCTAGAAGAACTCTCTGCTAATCCGGATCGACCAGCAAAAGGTACAGTGATTGAAGCTCACCTAGATAAAGCCAGAGGTCCTGTTGCCACCTTCTTAGTGCAAAACGGTACGTTGCGGATCGGTGATAGCTTGGTTGTTGGTTCAGTTTTCGGTAAGGTCAGAGCCATGCTTGATGACCGAGGACAGCGAGTCGAACAAGCTAGTCCCTCGTTTGCGGTGGAAGTCCTTGGCTTGAGTGATGTTCCAGCTGCTGGTGATGAGTTTGAAGTCTTTGAGAGTGAAAAAGAAGCCCGGGCAGTTGCTGGTCAAAGAGCTCAACAGCAACGTCAATCTCGCCTGCAAACTCGCATGAAATCACGGCGAGTTACCCTCACTGAATTATCAGCCCAGGCTCAAGAAGGTGAACTCAAAGAACTCAACTTGATTTTGAAGGCAGACGTTCAAGGCTCGGTGGAAGCTATTCTGGGATCCCTCGAACAGCTGCCCCAAAATGAAGTGCAAATTCGAGTTCTACTGGCTGCCCCTGGGGAAGTCACCGAAACGGATGTGGACTTAGCGGCTGCTAGTGGTGCAGTTATTGTTGGCTTTAACACTACCTTAGCTCCTGGTGCTCGACCAGCAGCTGAACAGGAAGGGGTAGATGTGCGGGAATACAACATCATCTACAAGCTCCTGGATGATGTTCAAGGTGCTATGGAAGGTCTGTTAGAGCCAGAAGAGGTAGAAGAACCATTGGGTGAAGTAGAAGTTCGAGCTGTCTTCCCAGTGGGTCGTGGTGCCGTTGCAGGTTGCTATGTACTCTCAGGCAAAGCCGTGCGAAATTGCCGTTTACGAGTGCGGCGTGGTAGCAAAGTTATCTACGAAGGAGTTTTGGATTCCCTCAAGCGTGTTAAGGATGATGTCAAGGAAGTCAATGCTGGCTACGAATGTGGTATGGGTGTTGATAAATTCAACGACTGGGCGGAAAAAGATATCATTGAAACCTATCAGATGGTAACCAAGCGACGGACTCTCTCCCTGAAGTAGGGCTGAGGGGTGTTCTTACCCAGGCATCCATTGCCGGGTAGGTTGTTTTGTTTAAGGTTGAAGGTTAAAGGTTATTTAGACGAGTTGCTCTGTGGCAAGCTTGCAATTGTCAAGGTTCCATCCAAAGCAACTTTTAACCTGTTAACCGATAACCTCTAACCCTAACCCTGCCAAATTTTAACCATTCAATGTCGCTAAAAGCACAATCCTAAAAAAGCAGATAGGATAGTGTACAGGTAAGCTTAATAGTTTAGCACTTAAGCATTACTCAACTAGATTCATCTGTATTAAATCTTCGCGTGTGTGCATATGGCAAGCTTCGTTACATCCGAATCCGGACAATTAAACCACGACACTCAAGTTTGGAACAGTCTTAAACAAGCAATAGCCGCTAGTTCAGGATTTCAACGCTGGCAAATGGAACATCCCTTAGGTGAACAATTTCAGGATTATAGTCTTGATAGCCGAGTGCGTCGTTACTTACGTGAAACTCTAGAAATGCTTGCCTACTGAATAGCCAGATAGGAGTTGCTCCTATCTGGCCTGATTTATTGTGATTTTAATTTATGAGTGCTTTGTGGCAGAAACGGGCAAAGCAATACATAAGCTTGCTTAAAATTATTCCTTTTCTTCTTCCAAAAGGAAAAATATCATAAAATCCAAATTAGCAAATTAGTAGTGGTATTTGAGTAGTTGCATTTTAAAGATATACGTAGCTATAAGTCAACCATTACTCAGTTACTACCTCTGAACGTTTCCTGTCAATAGTCAGCGGTCAATGGTCAAAGGCGGCTGGACGAAAGACAAATGAGGAAGGATAATTAGCATTGCTGCTGATTTAGGAGTTGACATGGCCTTTGAATATCCTGATGACCTGAAATACCTTGATAGCCACGAATATGTGCGGCTTGATGGCGAAATTGCCACTATTGGTATTACCGCCTTTGCCATTGACCAACTGGGGGACTTAGTTCTTCTGGAACTCCCAGACATTGACGACACCATCGAGAAGGGTAACAAAGAAAATGACCAAAGCTTTGGTACCATTGAATCGGTCAAGGCCGTTTCGGATCTATATTCACCGGTATCGGGTACGGTGGTAGAACGAAATGAGGATATGATCGAGGCTCCTGAACAGATTGCAGAAGACCCCTATGGTGAAGGCTGGTTAATTAAAGTGCGGCTGAATGACCCTGATAACCCACTGGAGGGTGTCCTTTCTGCTGAGGAGTACCGTGCCCAAGTCGAGGCAGAGTAGACTATGACACTCCCCGCCCTGGAAGGACGGGGATTCTTGCTTGGCCTTTGGCCACGCTACGCGAACAATGGGGTGACTTGTTTAACCAGGCCGGAGCCAGGAAAAATAGAGGTCGCCTCTCCACAAGCGTATTTGGTTTATAACCTAGGTTTCGGTGTGCCCCACCGTACCTAAACTAATCAACAAATTAAGATAAACATTTTTTTAGGTATCTTAGACTTTCATAGACTTCCAAATCGTTAGACTTGATTGTGCAACCTGATTATCTCAAAACAGGTTTTTTACACTGTCTACTTATTTAAGATCATGTTCATCTAGAATACTATTTTTTTGTTATGTCTTTATCTTAGCACAAAGCCGTCCTGGAAGGACGGGGCGCGATTACCCAAATTTTTTGGTAAAAATCTGATCAGTAGGGTTGTCATAACTAAACCCAGCTGTATAAAGTTGTGTATCTAGAACCAATCTAGCAATACGTCTAGCTTGTCATATGCTAGGTTTTCATAGTGTATATTTAGAACTAAATTACTTTAGTTATAAATCGCTTTAGTTATACATCCGGGCTTTGTGTATCTATAGATTTACCAACTTAGGGGGTCACAGCCCTCAAAAGTGACCGAAAGATCTAAGGGCGCAACGCCCCACCGATTCTATCCATGGGGTTAGCCCGCAGGGAATTTATTCCCTAACTGTCCTTAGAACTTTTTTGATAATAAGCACCTACACATAATTAATTGCCTAGTCCCAATCTCTGTAACCCTTACATTGTAAGGCTTTGATTTTTGAAAAATGTGCAATTAATTTTGTGCACCTGCTTAGATCGACTATAATAGTAATTAAAGCAAGCAGCTCAAGGAGGTGCTTTTAAGGTGTTAGCAATGGAGTTCAAGGCTGTTATTAAAAAAAGCCAAAAAGTAGCCATAGAAGAAGCGATTCGGACGGCAAGATTTGTCCGTAACAAGGTTTTACGCTACTGGATGGACAATCGTGGAGTAGGCAAGAAAGAGCTTTATCGCTACAACACCCAACTAAGAGACGAATTCAAGTTTGTTAAAGATTTAAATAGTCATGCTTGTCAAGCCTCGGTCGAAAACGTAGAAAGGGCAATTAAGCGCTTTTTTGATAACTGCAAAAAGAAAGTCCCAGGCAAGAAAGGTTACCCTCGCTTCAAAAAGCATTCTAGATCGGTGGAGTACAAGCAATCTGGATGGAAATTGTCCCCGGACAATAAATCCATTAAGTTCACAGATAAGAAAGGTATTGGCAATGTCAAACTCAAAGGTACCTGGGACTTGTGGCGTTTCGACCAAAAACTAATCAAACGAGTTCGCATTGTTCAAAGAACTGATGGCTATTACGTTCAGTTCTGTATCAAAGTAGACAATCACGAACAATTAGAAGCGACTGGTTTTACTATCGGTTTGGACGTTGGATTAAAGGAGTTTTACACAGATTCTGATGGCTACTCCGAACCTAATCCTAGATTCTACAGAACAGGAGAAAAACGTCTAAAATTTTATCAACGCAGAGTTTCTCGAAAAAATAAAGGCTCATCCAATCGTAGAAAAGCTATTAATAAACTAGGTAAGCAGCACCTCAAAATAAGTAGGCAACGTGAAGAACATGCCAAGAGACTGGCACGTTGCGTAATCCGGTCTAACGACCTGGTCGCCTATGAAGATTTGAGGGTTCGTAATATGGTTAAAAACCACTGTATTGCCAAATCTATTAATGATGCAGGTTGGTATCAATTTCGAGAATGGTTGGAATATTTTGGTCTAAAGTTTGGTAGGATAACTGTTGCAGTGAACCCCGCCTACACGAGTCAAAGTTGTTCCAACTGTGGTGAAGTGGTGAAAAAGTCTCTATCAACTAGAACCCATATTTGTAAATGTGGCTGCCAGTTAGACAGAGACCACAACGCTGCCAAAAACATTTTAACGAGAGCCTTGAGTACGGTGGGGCACACCGGAACTGTTCTCAACGCTTGGGGAGAATTGGCCTCTACTCTTCTTGGTTCCGACCTGGATGAGCAAGCTGACTCGTTGAACCAAGAATCCCCCTGATTCTATCAGTGGGGAGTGTCAACCCCACCTTCGCTGCTTAATTCAAAAATTGGTTTACTATGCAGAATTTGGATATCCAGGATCAAAAAAATAGAGCAAATACTCAGTCGTTGTTGAAATCTGACCCTATTCTTTCCGCATCACAAACATTACCATCTACCGATGCTTTTGTCAATCGACATATAGGTCCAAATCCAGATGCAATAGAGCAAATCCTCAACGTCCTGGGTATATCCACTATAGATAGCCTGATTGAGCAAACTGTACCCGCCGCTATTTGGCTTAATCAACCTCTGCAGTTACCAGCGGCACAAAGCGAGTATGCTGCCCTGGCTCAGCTAAAAGAAATTGCCTCTAAGAATCAAGTATTCCGGTCTTTCATTGGCATGGGCTATTACGACTGCATTACCCCACCTGTAATTCAACGGAATATCCTAGAAAATCCAGGTTGGTACACGGCTTACACCCCTTACCAAGCAGAGATTGCTCAGGGACGACTCGAAGCACTACTCAACTTCCAGACTATGATTATAGACTTGACTGGTCTGGAAATTGCTAATGCTTCCTTGCTGGATGAAGGAACAGCGGCAGCGGAAGCTATGAGCATGAGCTATGGTCTGTGTAAAACCAAAGCCAAACACTTCTTTGTTTCCCAAACCTGTCATCCCCAAACTATCGCAGTGGTACAAACCAGGGCTAGACCTTTGGGCATTGAGGTGATTGTTGGTGACCACCGCACCTTTGAATTTGACCAAGAGATTTTTGGAGCTCTGCTTCAGTACCCAGCAACGGATGGCACCATATACGATTATCGGGAATTTATTGATAAGGCTCATAGTGCTAAAGCCTTAGTAACTGTGGCAGCTGATATTCTAAGCCTTGCCCTGCTTACACCCCCAGGGGAATTTGGGGCTGATATTGCCATAGGCTGCACCCAGCGCTTCGGTGTTCCCCTAGGATATGGGGGACCTCATGCAGCTTATTTTGCTACTCGGGCAGCTTATAAACGGCAAGTACCAGGACGTATCGTTGGTGTATCAAAAGATGCTAATGGTAAAGCAGCACTGCGCTTGGCACTGCAAACCCGTGAGCAACATATCCGTCGTGACAAAGCCACGAGCAATATTTGTACTGCCCAAGTGCTCTTGGCGGTGATAGCTTCAATGTATGCAGTTTATCATGGGCGAGAGGGAATCAAAGGTATTGCCGAGAGAATTCATCAATTAACGGTTATCCTAGCGGAGGGACTGAAACGCTTAGGTTACAGTATTAGCTCAGAACCGTTTTTTGATACCTTGCGCGTAGAATTAAGCGATCGCTCTGTGTCAGGAATTATAGAAGCAGCTGAAGCAGGTCAAATTAATCTACGTATTATTGATTCAACTACTATCGGGATTTCCCTGGATGAGACAACGACGGCTAGGGATTTAGTAGACTTGTGGGAAATTTTTGCAAGTTTAGGGGAACCAAGCAGTGCATCCCTACTCTTTACTGTGGAAGAGTTGGCGGCTGAGGTAACACGTAAGGTGGCAGCTGATTTTAATGAACCGTTTGCTCGCCGTAGTACCTACTTAACCAACCCAGTATTCAACCGCTATCACTCAGAAACGGAGTTACTACGCTATTTGCACCGTCTGGAAAGTAAGGATTTGGCTCTAAACACGTCCATGATTCCTTTGGGCTCGTGTACCATGAAGCTGAATGCTACTGCTGAGATGATGCCAGTGACATGGCCGGAATTTGGCAAGATTCATCCCTTTGCTCCGGTCTCCCAAACTCAGGGATATCAAATTCTATTCCAGCAGCTGGAAGAATGGTTAGCAGAAATTACTGGCTTTGCTGGCATTTCTCTTCAACCTAATGCTGGTTCCCAAGGGGAATATGCAGGATTACTCACTATTTGTAAGTACCATGAAAACCGGGGAGAAAGCGATCGCAATATCTGTTTAATTCCTACTTCTGCCCATGGTACCAATCCCGCCAGTGCGGTAATGGCTGGTTTAAAGGTGGTGGCTGTTGCTTGTGATCAGATGGGCAACATTGATTTAGATGATTTGAGGAAGAAGGCCGAGCACCATAGCCAAAAACTAGCTGCTCTGATGGTGACTTATCCCTCTACCCATGGTGTGTTTGAACAAGAGATTAAAGATATCTGTGCCATTGTCCACAACCATGGGGGACAGGTTTATATGGATGGGGCGAATATGAATGCCCAAGTGGGATTGTGCCGTCCAGGGGACTTTGGGGCAGATGTGTGTCACCTGAACCTGCACAAAACCTTCTGTATTCCCCACGGTGGGGGTGGACCTGGCATGGGACCAATTGGGGTGATGCCTCACTTAGTACCATTCCTACCCAAAACCTTACAGTCTCAACCTTCCACTTTATCTATTGGTGCAATTTCTGCGGCACCCTGGGGAAGTGCCAGCATTCTACCGATTTCCTGGATGTATATTGCCATGATGGGGAGTGCGGGGTTAACTGAGGCGACTAAAGTGGCTATTCTTAATGCTAATTACATGGCTAAGCGGTTAGACCCTTACTATCCTGTTCTGTACAAGGGGAACAATGGATTAGTGGCTCATGAGTGTATTGTGGATTTGCGATCGCTTAAAAAGTCTGCGGGCATCGAAGTGGATGATATTGCCAAACGCCTGATGGATTATGGTTTCCATGCCCCAACGGTATCCTGGCCTGTAGCAGGGACAATGATGGTGGAACCTACTGAAAGTGAGTCGAAGGAGGAACTCGACCGTTTCTGTGATGCCATGATTGCTATCCGCCAGGAAATTAAAGCGATTGAATCGGGTCAGGTAGACCAAACGGACAATCAGCTGAAGAATGCTCCCCATACAGCAGAAGCCTTGATGGTCAGTGAATGGACTCATCCCTATACCCGTGAGGAAGCCGCATACCCTGCATCTTGGTTAAGGGAACACAAGTTTTGGCCTGTGGCAGGGCGCATTGATAATGCCTTTGGGGATAGGAATTTGGTTTGTTCTTGTGAAGGGATGGAGGCCTACATCTAACTCCAAAGTCAAGTTGGGAGTGTGGGGAGATGGGGAGATGGGAAGATGGGGAGATTTTTATTTAGGGTAATTATCCTGACCAAAACAATGGGTTTCAAGCCCCGTCCTTCTAGGACGGCTTTTCCGGAATCTATCCAACAAAAGGTGTATACTTTATTAAGTGTGTAGCCTAGCACAGGCAGGATTCGTCGGTACTGCCTCCAACCCCAACGACGTAAAGCGATGCTAGTACACGAGGCGCGAAAAACCTCTCAAACGCATGGATCTTAACAGATACCGAAACCCAGTAAAGTAACGAATCAAAATGATAATGTACCGTGGGGCACACGGAAACAAGGATTCGGAGATTCTGAATCTTAAACGCTTAGGGAGATAAGCCCACTGGGGTTAGTTAAATTAGGCTTGATTCTTGGTTATTTATAACGGGTTTACGGCTTAAGTATTGCCTTCCAGGATAGCTAACTTTAAGGTATATCGCAGAACTAAGAATCCCCGCGCCTTAAGGCCGGGGAGTGTCAAATGATATAACTCGGTTATTAACGGGGGTTAGGGTGATTCCGACTCCCGACTCCCGACTCCCGACTCCCGATTCCCGATTCCCTACTCCCTACTCCCTACTCCCTACTCCCTACTGAGTATTAACGTGGTGAACCAAACACCTGCACCCAGTAGTGGCGATAGGGGCTGGAAGGATCGCTGACATAACCAAAGCCAATTTCTTGATACTGAGGCTTGAGTATATTACGGCGATGACCAGTGCTTCCCATCCATTGCCTAATGGTTTGAGCAGGAGTCGAGTAACCTGCAGCAATGTTTTCACCAACATAGGAATATAGATATCCTGCTGCTTTAGCGCGATCGCTTATTTTAGAACCATCCGAACCAGTATGACTGAAAAAACCATTGCGCACCATATCTTCAGCGTGTAGCTGTGCGGCTTGACTTAGCTCAGCAGAAAGCTGTAATGGTGGCAAGCCAGCTTTTCGCCGTTCAGCATTGGTTAGTCCAAGCAACTCAGTATTGAATTTAGCTAAGGATGAGCTACTGGTTAGCACAGTTATCTGCTCCTGAGAACCTCTCTGGAGGGTGTTATTGGAATAAGTGTTAGCCACAACTGAGCTAGACTGAAGCGCTATTTCAGATAATCCGAGCAAAGTAAGCGGAGCAATTGCCAAAAATTTAATTCTATGCATAAATCACCTGATGGGACAACATCTGCAATAGATCCGATGGCACCCGGTAGCCATTAAGATGGCGCTAGATAGATAGAGCAATCCTATTCAACTTTTGAAGGGGATTGCTATGTATATTGACTAACCGTCCCCTGAAAAGGTTCCCTAATTCTTTTATGGGAAATTACCAGGGGAGGTTTTTTTGCCTTCGCTTAGCGTGGCCGTTCGCGTAGCGTGGCCTAAAGGCCAAAAGGGCATCGCATTTTCATTTTTTATTCAGCTATCAGCTATCAGCTATCAGTTATCAGTTATCAGCTTATGGGCTACGGGGACACTACTTAAGATGCTTTTGAATAAGCGATGCAGTGGCCTCACGGGGGTTCCCCCCACTCGCGCTTTGCATGGCTGACAACAGGTAATCATTTTTTTGATCTGCTGAGAGCTGACGGCTGACGGCTGACCGCTGACCGCTGAGAGCTTAATGCTTAAACTCTTTAAAAATAACGTTTCTAGTAAAAATAACGTTTCTAGGAACGATGACGAATCACTCCCGGTAACTGTCGCAGCACATCATTTTTATATCGAGCGAATTTTTTAATGGCATCTTGATTGACAATATTCTTTTTAGGAAGATTAACCGTAATCGTTTCTTCCATGTGCCATGGATCAAAGTTTTCCCAGTTTTCAAAGTAGGCTTGCAAGTACAGCCAATAAGCTAGATCGATCTGAGCATCGTATACAATCAGGATACATGGCATTGGTTCTTTTAACCATGGCTCTATGTCTGAGCGTCCTAGGGGAAAGCCTATGGTTTCTTTGTCAGCGGCTAGCATGCTCAGAAAATCCGTTGCCTTTAGCTTGACGTGAATTTTACCATTTTCAAGTTCACAATTGGTATCATAGGTAAAGATAATCAAGTCAAAACCATAGGTATACTCAAGTTCAACTCGTTCTACTGAGTAACCACATAAGAATACATATCGTTCCACATAATTGATACAGAGATCAGCAATAATTTGTTCTCTCGGTCTTGAACTCTCCATGGTTTGAAAACACGTGGATTCTAAGCTGTTGTCACTTCGCTGGTTAAAAGCACTAAGGTGCGCTTTCCGTTTGAAGAATTTAATTACGGGGTCGCACCTCTGCGTGACGCTTCACGATAGGATCTAGATAGTGAGTCTAATCTGTATCGTTGTGGCAGGTTCAAAACTGCTCTACCGACCTCGACTAGGGGAAACCCTAGTTGTGTCGCTACTTTTCTTAAAATATTGCAAGCTCCGTTGCAGTCGGCATTGATTAATTCGCCTTTTCCAGAGCGATAAAGTCCACGCAAAACTCTCTTGCCGCTTGCTACCCACCCCTTAGGTTTCTCGCCAAGTACAGGTAGGAAGTCGCGATCTAAAAAGCTGGCTTTACTCGTATAACTTTCTTCGGTTTCAACAAATTTGATTCCGTACTCGACACACAGTTGCTCAATTCGATTCTTTAATTTAGCGGTAGGGATCTGTACAAACTGCTGATTATTCTTTTTGCCAATATTGATACTGTCTTTATTACGCTTGTTCCAGCCAAAGACTATTGTACTAATTTGGTTTCTTTGACACCAATTAATAATAAATCTAGCCACCTTGTTCACGTTGTCACGCATTTGCCGATTGCGCTTCTCGGTCAAAGAAGCCAATCGCTCATCCCAGTAGTCTTGAGATTTTCCTTTCTTGATCGCAGCTACACGTTTGTTGTACCACTGGTTTTGTGATTTAACTTTTTTGCCATCTATAATGAAAGACTTTCCCAAGTTAGAGACACAAGTTAGCCAGTTATTGAGACCTGGATCTATGCCTAGGACATTGTTCGTCTGTAGCACTGGTTCAGGGCTTGGTCTTTCATATACAAATTCCAGGTAAAAGCAACCATTCCTTGGGACAAAGCGATATTCCTTGATTGATTTGAAATCGATATTAGATGGCATTGGTAGTAAAAAGTGGTCAATACCAAACCAGGCTTTGATCTGCTTTCCTAAAGTAAACTTGAGTTGGCCTTTTACTAACTTCACCCACCGAGCGGGATAACTAACTACAGCCAGACCTCCCTTCTTGCGGTACTTCGGAACTCTAGGTTTATCCGCTAATTGCCCTTTGTCATATAACTTCTTGAGGGCTTTGTAAGATTTAAAAGACTCAATAACTCCGTGTAATGTTTGTTGGGCACAAGCGGATCTCATTGCCTTGAAGTGAATGTTGGTTTTCATTATTTTGTCCAACTCGGAATTATTGAGGTATTTGCCAGTTTTGAATAGCATTTGACGGCAATAATATAACCCGCAATTGGTCAACTTATTTGCTTCTGAACAGATGAATTCTATAACCCCTTGGTTTTCAGGTGTCGTAGCTATTAAATGTTGCTGACAACCGTACATATTCTATCGATATTTTAGGCTATTCTAATTATATAGCCTAGAAATTAAGGGGTCAAGCAAATGTTATAAAAAACTAAGATAAAAGTTGGAAGACCGAGTTGACATGGTGTGCGAAAAAAATCCTATAGTGTCATGACTACAGAGACGGCTTGGAATGGATTAAAAGAAATGGCTAAAGATTCTGGTTTAAGCCTTTCTGAGTTCCTGGAAACCCTAGGGAGGACAAAACAGCTTCCATGACACGATAGCCGTATGGGAATCCCGGTACGCTCCCCGGCCACCTAATTTATTGGGTGGCTAACTCTCGCTTGTTATTTCTCTGTTTTCAATTGGGTCAGTACTTTCGTTCTGGGTTTTAGGGAGCAGGGAGTAGGGAGTAGGGAGTAGGGAGTAGGGAGTGGTAAACAATCCTGTTGGGAGCAGGTCTTGCAATGCTTAAACATTAGTACTATTTTCCAGTAGAGCAAGCAAAAATCCCATGAGGGGGCTATAGATAATGTACAAATATTCATCCAGGACATGCTCCCCTTCAGACCTATTACCTATTACCCATTACCCATTACCTATTACCCATTACCTATTACCCATTACCCATTACCCATTACCCATTACCCATTACCTATTACCCATTACCCATTACCCATTACCTATTACCCATTACCTATTACCCATTACCTATTACCCATTACCCATTACCTATTACCCATTACCTATTACCCATTACCTATTACCCATTACCTATTACCCATTACCTATTACCTATTACCCATTACCTATTACCTTAGTACTAATGTTGCTGCATAAGTGACATGCTCCCATCCTGTTTACCTCACTCCTCATGACAATTGCTATAGATCATGAGAGTTTAGCTTTAAATAAAAGCGATCGCTTATCACCCTAGACAAGCGATCGCTTTTAGTATTCAGAGATTATCCAATCAAAAATCCGATTTAAGCACCAGCTAGGACAAAATCCACTTCATCAGCTCCGTCAGTTTGATCTTGACCGGAGGTAATTTGTTCCCCATTCACTTCAACAGCGAAAGGTGTGGTGTCTAAATTGATATTGTAATCCGTTGCGTCAGCAGTATATCCCACGCTAGCTACCATCTTACGACCCTCATCGGTATAGATGAATGCCAACATTTGGTTTTTTTCTTTCTGATTGTCGTAAGCCCAAATGACCATATATTGTTGGTCTTGATAGTCGAATACTTTAGGGGCACGAGTGGGGACATAACGACCAGGAGCTCCAAAGCTAACATCCAAGAAGTTTTGCACAGAACTGTCTTGTACGATAGCGTAGGCAACTTCTTGGGGAGAGGTAGCTTCTGCGTCACCTTCACTTTCGTCCCTCTCTTCTTCTTGATCACGGTTGCGGAAATAATCCACAGCCATTTTAGTTCCGACCGCACCGACTGCTGCTATACCAGCACCCATTAGTATGTTGCGCAGTTTACTCATTTGTTGTTATGGCCTATGACTATCAACGCATTATAATATAGCAGTTCTGAATTCCATAGTGTTTACAGATTCTGGATCACAAAGGGTTTGATAGCACTACTACTCCACTTATTCTTGAGTTTCTCAACTATAAATGGCCGAATTACAAACTTAGGGGGCACACCGTTATGTACATCAATCCGTAGGAACGTATGAGTAGAGCGGGCTGTTCTGCCTTTACCTTTGCGCCCGATAAATAAAAGCGATCGCGCCACCATTTGAACATAACCTCCCCCACTAATTTCCATCACTTCAACCCCATCTTTGCGCTGATGCCGCAAACTAGCACCACTTCCGCCACAGACCAGCCAATTTAAATGGGAGTCAGCATGTTTAGTATCAAAGGTACGCAAATGCTCAAAGCAATGGGCGTGTCCACTTAAGATTAAATCTACCAGTGGCCGTTTTTCGGGTAGGGAACCAATAGCAGCAGCCACCTGATCCAATACTTGGCGTAAATGGCCACGAACTGCGATCGCATCTGGCTGCTCCCATCGACTTGTTTCCGTTGAATAGGGAGAGTGATGAAGATAGATCACTCGTCCCCTTACCTGAGGATCATGCCAAGAATCAATTAACCGTTGCTGTAACCAGTCTAGTTGCTCTCGGTCAGGACCAGCCTTAGGTTTAGAGGAAGAGTCAGAACTACAAAAGGTATTGGAATCAAGGGCAAAAAAGTCAATGCCGCCATATCTAAAGGTATAGTAGCGATTAGGTAGGCGGGTAAAGTGACCAGGTTGGTAGCGCAGGCATCTTCCGGTTTCGGTCTTGGCCGTATAGTGTTGGTTGAGGTACTCAGCTAAATTACGGCGCTTGTGAGGCTGATTCAAACAATCAAGAAAAGCGTGAGCATAGGCTTTGCCTTGGTAAGAACTCTCCCAACCTAGGGTCAACCCTAACTTAGATTTTAACCAACGGCGTACAGGTAAACTTAACTGAGCAAATAATCTGGGCAGAAACGTCAGGTCATAGTAATCATGATTTCCTGGTACAGGGAAAATCGGGTGATTAAAGACTAGTCGAGTAGTGTCAGTTTTCTTGACAGGACTCCTAATACCGAAAACCTCTCGGTAGAATGTAATAAATTTCTCCAGATAAAACTCACCCGATCCAAAGGGATAAACCAGATCTCCTGTGTGTAAGGTAAAGCGACAAGTATCAATGTGCTCCCGTAATTCTTGAGCGATTTGTGTTTGCAGCTTCCGTCCATATTCCGTGTCTGAATCCGTATCCCCAATCACTAGAAAGGAAAAGTCTGGACGTTCATTTTCTCCATCATCAAGGACTAACTGAGTTTGGTCAATTCCCTCCTTAATAATCCCAGTATTACCCCAGCATAAGCACTGGTTGATGGTAGCGATTTTAGTAGCAATAGGTGGGTCATATAGCATGTTTAAAATAGGTGAGGTAGATTTTTTTTTAGGGAGTAGGGAGTGGGGAGTAGGGAGTAGGGAGTAGGGAGTAGGGAGTAGGGAACAGGGAACAGGGAACAGGGAACAGGGAACAGGGAACAGGGAGTCGGGAGTCGGGAGTCGGGAGTCGGGAATAGGCAAAAGGCAAAAGGCAAAAGGCAAAAGGCAAAAGGCAAATAATTTTGTGTAGTTAATTACTGTAGACTTATTTCATAAGTCGCAAACTATAACATTTATAAATAGGTGATTAACAATATTGCTGCATCGCTTTTTCATAACACCAAAAACTCCTCCAAAATCTTTCCTACTGCTCCCTGCTCCCTACTCCCTGCTCCCTGCTCCCTGCTCCCTACTCCCTAATCCCTGCTCCCTACTCCCTACTCCCTGCTCCCTGCTCCCTGCTCCCTACTCCCTACTCCCTGCTCCCTACTCCCTACTCCCTACTCCCTATTCCCTATTCCCTATTCCCTTTTACTTGGACAATGTCGATGTCAGGTTCTCTTCCTCCTCCTCCCAATCCTGTTCTTTGTGATTGTTTCCGTAACCATATTTGTAGTAACCGTAAGGGCTATTAGCGTCACCTTGAACACCATTAGCAACAATCCCTAAAACGTTAACTCGAGACAGTTTAAGATTATCAAGAGCTTGGGTCAGAGCAAAGCGGTCTGTTTTTTCAATGCGAGTTACCAGAATCAATCCATCGGTTTTAGGAGTAAGCAAGGTAGTATCTGCTAATCCCAAAACTGGGGGAGTATCATAAATCACCAGGTCGAATATATCCTCAAAATATTTGATCAATCCTTTCATTTTCTCGGAAGAGAGTAGTTTGGTAGGGTCTGGAGGAATTTTGCCTGCGGTGAGGACTGATAAGCCAGGTATAGGTAACTCGTCGTTAATTACCTGTTCAGGGGATCGGGTTTGGGCAATTAAATTACTTAATCCCAACTCGTTGGGTAATTGCAATCTGGTATGAACTTGGGGTTTACGCATATCCGCATCCACTAGTAACACCTTTTTTCCCATGGCTGCCGCTGTTTGAGCCAGGAAAAGCGCAATGGTTGACTTACCATCCCCAGGCATAGATGAACTGATGGCCACAGAATGGATTGGGCGGTCTGAACTCAGTAATTGAATATTGGTATTGAGTACTCGTATGGCTTCCAAAAAGTGTGAAAATTGGGCGTCCCCACCATAGCTGTAAGCGGTTAATTTTTTCCTGAAACCTGGTATTATCCAGGTAAACGGTTTAGAGAAGAAACGTCCTACTTTTTCTAGGGAGTTAGTACTTGGGGCTCCTGGTAGTTTTTTATTAATAGGGATAGTCCCTAACACAGGCAGTTTGGTTTGTTGTTTTAGTTCGTCGAGAGTGTGATAAACGTTATCTAATCGTTCTAAAACCAAAGCAAAACCAATGCCTACTAGAATAGTAGCTACAGCTCCCAAGGTTAGATTACGTGGGATATTAGGAGAGATGGGATTCTCTGCCCGAACTGGGGCTTCAATGACTTCCCAAGGAATCTCGGTTTGGGCAGCTTGAATTCGCAAGGTTTCCTTGGTAGAGCGAAAACGGTTTAACCCCTCCGTAGCAATTTGTATTTCTCGCTGTAAGTCGGTGTATCGTCTGACTAAAGCAGGTATTTGTTGAGCCTGTTGGTCTAGCTGTTGTTGAGCCACAAATAAGGTTTGACGTTGGGTTTCAAGCCTTTGTACCTCAGTTACACCTTCTGCGAATTTGGAGTTTAACACTCGCTCTGCTTCTTGCTCTAGGATCGGGAGCAGGTTTTGCCGTTGAGTTTGGAGAAGTTGAATCGCCGTGCTTTGGGGTTGGAAGCGAGTTAATTCCCCAGCGATTTGGGTTTCTACAGTTCTTAACTGACCAATGATTTGCTGATAGAGTGGAGCCTCACCAAGAGCCGCCAAGGCTCCCGTTTCGTCTTGTAGAGAACCAAGATAGGAACGGGCTTGAACTAATTCTTGTTCAAGGGCTAAATTTTGCTGCTTCAAGGTGGTCATTTGAGAAGCGATTAGTTGAGCTTGGCTTTCCGGGTCAGTAAACTGATATCGCTCTCGAAAGATTTGTAATTGGTTTTGCAGTTGATTTACCCTGGTTTGTAAGGATGGTAACTGGTTTTCAACGAATTGAATCCCTAGCTTTAAGTTAGTCTGGCGCTCTTCCAGGGAGTACTCCAGGTATACCTTGGCTAATTGGTCTAAAACAGTCAGGATCTGATCCTGATCTTTTCCCTGGTAACTGATTTCTAAAATCTTAGTTTCCCCTAAGCGAGTGATTGTTAAATCCTCCATTAAGGAATCATAATCAATTTCGGGATAGGGTTTCTGGAGTTCTGCGAGCACTTTTTCCATTAGCTCAGGACTACGCAGAACTTGAATTTGGGTTTCGTAGTCTAAACCAGATTTAAGGTCTTGGTCTCCTAAAAAAGACGTGAAATTCCCTAAGTCATTGTCAGCATTAACCGGCTCTACTAAAATCTGAAATTTGCTTTCGTAAATTGGCTCCTGATTTAAAGTCTGCGGGATGATGAAGGACATTCCTGTCACTGCTACCCCGACAATGACTAGTCCTCGCCGTTCCAGCACCGTAAGCCAAAGGCGCAAATCCCATTCACTATCGTCTGGTTCTAACCATGGTGACCCTTGAGGTAAAGGGGGAAAGTTACCGTTATTACTGGCAACTGGCAGAGGAGAGGGAGAAATATTATTAATCATTGCGTTTTGTTTCCAGTTTAATTAAAGAGATGCTATAGCAATTCTACGACTTGTGAGGTACAAATTTATGGTTTTTAGGGAGCAGGGAGCAGGGACTTCGGAGCAGGGAATAGTGAAGTCGGAAGTGGGAAGAGGTAAAAAATAATGTGTACCTCATGAGTCCTATAAACGCTATATAAAAGTTGACTAGATAAGAGTTGGTTGGTAGCGCAAGTCAGAAGTAGGGAGTAGGGAGTAGGGAGTAGGGAGTAGGGAGTAGGGAGTAGGGAGTAGGGAGTAGGGAAAAATACTGTGTAGCTTATAGTGTAAGCATTCAGCCGTCAGTTGTCAGCCGTCAGCTTATTTTATTCAAATAGCGTGCCCGTAGTGCATAATACCCAATCCGATTGTCAAAACCCCTTTATAAAAATCCACCAAATCTTTTGATGACATGAATATAGGATTATGGGGATAAGGGTGGTATGGTAACAGGATTTGGTATCAGCTTATAACTGATAGCTAATAGCTGAATGCTGAATGCTGAATGCTGAATGCTTACCTTATAGTTATGAAAAACGCTCTAATTAAGTGTTAATAAAAAAAAATTGAACCTATAAATAATAAAAATTTTCTGCTCCCTGCTCCCTGCTCCCTGCTCCCTATTCCCTATTCCCTATTCCCTATTCCCTGTTCCCTCGCTATACTAATCCAACAACAAACGTAAGGCAGGCACAATTTGTAAAACTGGGCCGAGAATATTGGAGAGGGTATCAGTGATTCTGGCGGAGCGGGAGCGACCAGCAAGGATAATATCGTTGTTCCATAGCAGAGGGTTAGTTTCGTCATTAAGTCCTTGCTTTAAATTGACTTGGATTTCCCGTCGGGTTAGGCTACCATCAGGATTAAAACGAATTAGCTCCACCACTTCTTCTGAGCGCTCATTAAACCCGCCTACCGAAAGCAAGGCTTCATTAAGGGTGGTATTCGATGGGATTTCCACTGTTCCTGGTTGTTTAACTTCTCCGGAAACATTGACGCGAATTATATTTGGAGAAAGGTTAGTGGAGGCAATTTGAGCAGCTTCTGCGGCAGTGATTTCTGTGACAGCAGGAATAATCACTGTGTCTCCCCTTTGCAAGGCCAAATCTTGGCTGAGGTCTCCTTCTTGTAATAATTTCCAGAGGTTAATGTTAATCAGCTGTTCTGTGCCATTGCGAGTAGGACGACGCACTTGAATTTGTCGCACATTAGCAGAGGGTTTAATCCCGCCAGCGGTTTGAATCGCTTGAGTAACGGTGGGGCGACTAGCGCCGTTTTCTCCTCCTGCTAGGTTTTGTCCTCCTCCTAGGCGGTAAGCTCCTGGTCGAAACACTTCCCCCACCACCGCCACATCAGATATGGCGTCAGTGCTCGCTAGATTAGATGCTGCGAGTTGAGCGGTTTTGGCTAAGTCCACCTCAGTGGTGGCTGGAATCATAATTACATCCCCATCCCGCAAAATCAGGTTTTGACTCAAATCACCAGCTTGCAGCAGTTGTGAGAGATTAACCCTAATCCTATCGGTGATACCAGAAGGTTGAGTACGCCGAATTTCGACTGCCTCTAAATCTGCCGATTGGGTCATCCCCCCAGCCAGCTGCACCGCTTGAGCGATACTGGGAAACTGGGTATTATTGATTAAGGGTAAAACATAGGAGCCTGGTTTTTTAATTTCCCCGGAAATAGCGATTTGTAACGGGCGGGCTTGGAGTAAACTAACGGTGATGGCAGGAGAGCGCAATTCCGATTGATATTTAGTTGCGATCGCAAATTCTGCTTCTTCTAAGGTCATGCCCTCAACGGTCAGTTTCCCCACTAAGGGCAACTTGAGAGAGCCATCCACACCAACCTGTTGTTGGCCACTAAACTCCGGAACCCTGAAAATAGTAATTAGAATCACATCCCCTGCACCAAGGGTATAGGTCTGGTCGATCACAGGGCTAAATGACTCTACAGGAGGTGCAGGAGTGGTAAGGTCAGGAAGACTGGGAAATGGTATTGTTTCAATAGGTTGCTCAAAGGTGGGTAGAGGTTGGATCTCTGTGGACTGACCTGGGGGGGATGGTAGGGTCTGGGTAGGTTGCTCAAAGGTGGGTAGAGGTTGGATCTCTGTGGACTGACCTTCAGAAGACTGACCTGGGGACGGTGTTAGTGTAGATTGAGCAATAGCCAATTCAGCAATGGTCGATTCAGCAATAGCCGAAGCAAGTACAATGTCCCTGGCCTGTTCAGCATTAGGCAGTGATTCCCTGAAGGTAAGCATAGCTAACTTCCCAGGAGCAGCTAAGTTGGCATCGGCAACGATTAGCTCGGGATAATCCTGTGGTTGATTAGAAATCTCGAAAAATGAACCATTAACTAACCTCAGGTCTGAGCTAAAGGTTAATTTCATCACAGGTCGATTGGTAGTGTTGGCCTTTGCTACCACCTTTGATTTGCTTAGTTTTTTCACCTTAGGGATGGTGGCAATCCTCTCAGCTGGCGGTTTTTTGGGTACCTTTACTGGAGGTGGCTCCACGGTTTCCCATGGCATTTTGATCAAATCACTGCCAACGGAACGAGCCACAATTTGGTCAATCCGTAGTTTTTTGCTCGGTAGGATTTTAATCGGTAGTACTATATCTGCCGGACTAGCCGTTACCCTAGGAAGGGGTGGAGGCAGGGGGGGTGGTTTAATGGTTGCAACGGTTTGTGGGCTAACGGTTTTTCCGGGAATAGCTAGTGAGCTTGGCCATGACTTACCTCGGTCTAACTGAGACCGGGTCTGGGAAAACTTTCCCTTAGGAAACCGTTGTGGTGCAGGAATAGTTTGTGACTCTTGGGGATTGGTATCGTTTTTTCCGAGATTGCCGAGATTGCCGAGATTGCCGAGATTGCCGAGATTGCCGAGATTTTCGAGATTGCCGAGATTTAATCTTGATTGATCAGCAGAAATCAGTTGGAGAATAGGATGATCGTTGTAATTCCAATTATTACTCAGCCCATACCCTATACAATAGCTAGCGGCGGCTGACACGGGAATCAGTACTAAGGCTTTAAACATGGGATTATTTGATGGACTTCAACAAACTCCAATTTTTGGACTAAGCACGTTTAAAATTTTGTCAGTAAAGTTTTTCTAAGTTCTGGATTTTAGGGAGTAGGGAGTAGGGAGTAGGGAGCAGGAAACTAACTTAATTGACCTCTATCCTTAATACTGTTCTTAGGGTAATTATCAGGATTATTCCCTACAGAATTCTTTTGGAGTAGGGAACAGGGAGTAGGGAGTAGGGAGTAGGGAGTAGGGAGTAGGGAGTAGGGAGTAGGGAGTAGGGAGGGGTGCATCTCATATTTGTAAAAAAGATCGCAAGTCTCAGAAGTGTGGGGAGTGTGGGGAGTGTGGGGAGTTTGGGAATTTTCTCCCGAATTTTTGCCTAATTGCAAAACTGAGATGCACCCGTAGGGAGTAGGAAAAGGTGCATCTCCCCATCTCCCCATCTTTCCATCTCTCCACACTCGGAAGTTCCCAGATCCGCTGTTACCTTTCGAAAATTTCAAGGTATGATTTCTCTTGGATTTACCATTGTAAATGTGAATAAAAAATGTGAAGGTAATCGTGAATTTAAAACTTCATATTAACTTCATTTTTAACGATGACTACCAATTGATAAAATTACTTCGGTTTTAACTGCTCCCTTAATTTAAAGAAATCCTGAGGTTATCCTTAAGGTTAGTAGAAAGGAGACGATAACCCCAGGGAGCCAATTTTCATCAGCGAGAATATAGCAATTCTGATCACGAGTGACCGAAATTGCTGATCTTTTTAAAGGAAAATTCAGGCATGCAGCCATGCATTGCTGCTTCCTACTCGGGAGCAGGTCTTGCGTTGCTGAAACATTAGTACTATGTCCCATTAGCGCAAGCTTAAACCCATGAGGGGGCTATATATTTAGTACAAATATTCTGCATAAGTGACATGCTCCCCCTATTACCTATTACCCATTACCTATTACCCATTACCTAGATAAGCGTACAAATGTTCTGCGTAAGTGACATGCTCCCCCCTACTCCCTTCCCGTTCGCACAGGGTCTGGCTCTGCCAGTAAGCGTGGCTCACGGCCTTAGAGGATATCTCCCAAGTTTTTTGATACTGAATTTTGCCCCCCTAGCCCCCCAACTTTGGGGGAAGAGTCAATTTGCTTCTAAAGTCCCCCGCCCCCCTAACCCCCCAAGCGAGCAATCCCTCGCTTGGGGGGAATTAGCGGATGCTTCGCTTTTTTACAGATGGGGAGGGGGCTTGGATGTAGCAAATGGGACTTCTCAGACAACCTCTTAGCTACCTACTCCCTTTTTTTATTTGATAGCGTTCAAATAAATATAGCAATTTTGATTACAAGTGAGATACACTGGATTTTCTCCCTGCTCCCTGTTCCTTTTTTTTATTTGATAGCGTTCAAATAAATATAGCAATTATTATACCCATGAGGTACAAATTTCTGGGTTTTAGGGAGCAGGGAGCAGGGAGCAGGGAGCAGGGAGCAGTAAATAGCAAAGATAGAATAGGGAAGAGGGAAAAAACATCTGTACCTCATAGCTAAGATAAACGCTATATAGTTTTTTACTTACTTATCAAGTCTTTTAAAGTTTTTGTTACATACTTTACAGCCTCTGAACTCTCCATTTTCCTCCCTAAACAACTAGAAAAATTTATATAAAAACTATAACTATTAGAGGTATAAATTAAAAAAAATACTTTTCTATCAATAAAATAATTGATAAAAATAACAAGGATTTTAAATAAATCCTGATTTTAATTTCAAGGTTAGTAGAAGTGATACGAGAACTAAATCGAGTTGATTATTGATCAGCTAAGAGGATAAACTATTCTCTTGTAGTCACTAACTAATCGGCTCCGTTCTATTAACAAGTTTTGAGTGCATCTTAGGTTAATTCCTGCATCTTTTTTCTGGGAGTACGCTATACCACACCTATATTATTTAAACGTTACGGACTGACACTAAAATTCAGAGTCAGCTTAAGGCATGATTCACATTTCCAAACTTGCAACCTATAGTTTTGCGGTGTTAACTCCTTGGTTTATCGGGGGTCAAGCTTCAGCAACTGCGGCAGTCCCTGATGGGGGGAAGCCCCAAGACCGCGCTGCCTCTAATTCATACTCTAAGTACAAGGATTTAGGAACCTCTGTTTCTACTGTTAATCCTACTGTTAAGAGTCCATCGGTAAAGGTACTGCTAGGAGCAACTCCTGTGGGGCTCAGTACTACTGACCGTGAGATTAAAACTAGTCCAGAAGGAGTTAACCACCTCGGTGCCATCTCTAAGGTAGGTACTCCAGTCTTGGGAGCTGGACTAGTTGGTGGTAATCAGGTTAACTATCCAGTTAATTATCCAGTTAACTCGGTTGCTAAGGTCACCACTGAAACTGGTATAACTCCAGGAAGATTAACCTCTACCGCAAGCGGTTTTTCTGGCGTTGCTGATTCTGGGTATGATTCCGCCCCCCTAGCCCCCCAATTCTGGGGGGAACAAAACTCTGAAAGTCCCCCAAAGTTGGGGGATTTAGGGGGCTTGACCAAAACCAGACGATCACTAAGTCCCCCAGCTAGCAATCCCTCGCTGGGGGATTTAGGGGGCTTGAGAAAAAGCAGACGATCACTATCAAGCACACTAGTTTCTCAAGTGTCTCAATCTAGTGATGCTAGTGACGCCAGTGACGCCACTAACGCCTCTGAATCTCCAAATGCTTCCCCAATTCCGCCAGACATTCAAGAGAAACTCCGCGAGTACAAAAAGAGACTAGAGTTATACCGATTAGCCACTGAGTCACGTAAGCCTCGTACAGCTTTTCCAGGATTTAGCCTTGCTAATCCCTCCGGATTTGGAGCTGATAAGTTCCAAGGCTTTATTGGTGCTGGTTTTCAATCTCGCACCCGCTATAGCGGTGGTCAGGGTGGTTTGCTTGGAAATGGTTCGGATGGAACCTTAGGATTTGGCTTTGGTGTTGGAGACGCTAAAGAGTCAGTGGGTTTACAGATTTCCTATAGCATGAATAGCTTTGGTGGTAGCCGAGCCTTTGGAAGTGGAGCTGTCAATGCTAAACTACACACTCAATTTGATCGGGGATGGGGTGTTGCTGTAGGGGGAGAAGGGATCATTGAAGTAGGAAACGATGGAGCAGTTGATGTCCAAGATACTTACTATGGGGCAGTTACCAAGGTGCTTCGCCTTAGAGATAACATTGATAAACCTTTTGGTGTAGCAGTAGTTACTGTGGGCGCTGGTACAGGTCGGTTTCGCAGTGAAGAAAAAGTATTGAATGGGGAAAATGGTTTTGGTGTCTTTGGTGGTGTAGGTGTGGGAGTGCTGCCGTGGCTAAATGTAATTACGGAGTGGACGGGACAAGATTTAACCATCGGTGCATCCATTGCCCCGTTTAAAAATATCCCTATCGTAATTACTCCCGCCGTCAGAGATATTACTGGTGCAGGGGATGGAGCCCGTTTTGTTATGGGTGTTGGTGGCTCAGTGGGAGATGTTATCTCTCTGCTGGATCTGATCTTCTAAGATTCTGGTTTAGGTCTCAACTGCCGTTAAGGCAAGCTCACAGGATGCATCTCATTTTTGCTGTTTGGCTCGGTGGGTGGAACGGGCATCTTGCCCGTTACAATTTTCGGGCGGGCTGTCTCAACGCTAGCTAGGAGGCGACAAATCAGGGCAAGCCCCCCTGAAGCACCACTAGCAAACTTTTCAAATATGAGATGCACCCAGCGAACAGGTTATACCGAGGTAAATTCACAGAAGTAAATCATGAAACTGATTCCCTCAATTAAAACTAAAACTGCCAGTATTATGGCAATCACTACTTTGGCGCTAGGATTAACTCCAGTTTTTCCTGCTGGTGCTAATGAGTCGTCAGAAGTTCTTTTGGCTCAGGTTAACCAGTCAGATATTACCGGTATCATAGAAGACATTATTCGGGCTCGGGCTCGCCAGGAATTCCGCGAGCAACGCCAGCAAGCCCGCCAGCAACGCCGCCAGGCATTTCGCGAAGGAGTTGAACAAGCAGTGGACGATTATACTGATTTTTTCAACACTGCTCAAACCCTTTTCGACGATATAGAAGCTTGTGCGGCGTCTGGTTGTCCAGACTTAGGCACTTTACTAGCTGAAGCTGCTGACCTTGTGGAAACTCTTCCTGAGCCACCTGTCCTTCCATAAATCGGTAAATCTTAGTTCTGAGAGCTGGTAATTTTTACGCCATTGCACCATGGTTTCCTCTGGATATTATGTAGTTGCCTTCATTGTTGCCGCTTTAATTGTTTTCAATACTATTCCGATAGTTAAAGCGGCTGCCATCAAGTATCAGTACACAGATTTACCAGCCGAGCGTAAAGTGCATCGACAACCAATGGTGCGTTTAGGGGGAATTTCTATTGCTGCTGGCACCTTACTGGCTCTGTTTTTAGTATGGAGTCTAGGAGGGTTGGCTGATTTTCCCCCTGGCGTTTCTTCAGAGGTTTGGGCAGTTGTTCTCGGCAGTTTCTGCTTTTTCTTGATTGGCGTCACCGACGACTTGGTGAGTTTATCGCCCTTAACGCGCTTGTTACTGCAAGCGGGAGTGGCTAGTGTCGCTTGGGAAATGGGGCTGGGGATTAGCGTTGTTAGTTTGCCAGGAGTGGGAATATTACACTTAGGATGGCTGAGCTTACCGCTGACGGTCTTCTGGCTAACAGGGGTTGTCAACGCCATAAACTGGATTGATGGACTGGATGGCTTGGCTTCAGGAGTGGCTGGGATTGCTGGGGTGATGATTTTCCTGCTCAGTTTGTTCATGGGGGAAACTGAGGCAGCACTAATTAGTGCCGCATTAGTGGGGAGTTTATTAGGATTTTTGTACTATAACTTCAATCCAGCCCAAATTTTTATGGGAGATGGTGGCTCCTACTTCATCGGTTTCACTGTCGCTAGCCTCAGTGTGATGGGATTGGTGAAAAGTGCCGTAGCTACCACAGTGCTCTTACCCTTGCTGGTCTTAGCAGAACCCCTTTTAGATATGTCTGCGGTGATTATCCTGAGATTATATCATGGTAGCTCACCTTTCCAAGCGGATCAACGGCATCTCCATCATCGTTTATTAAAAACAGGTTTGTCTCATCGACTAACGGTGTTAGTGATTTACGCCCTGACCTTATGGGTTGGCAGTTTAGCGCTAGTTTGTGTTCAGTTTCCTCGCAGTCCGGTAATTGTTGGTAGTACAACAATTTTACTGGGATTGGTCAGTTGGAGAGCATGGGAGTCTGTTGATGGCTCTTCCATGGAGCAGGGAGTAGGAAGTGGGGAGTAGGGAGTGGGGAGTAGGGAGCAGGGAGTGGGGATCCCCCCTAACCCCCCTTAGTAAGGGGGGAATAGCGCTGAGAAGGAAGGAGTCTTAATAAGGAGAGAATAGCGCTGAGAAGGCGGGAGTCGGGAAAAAATTATTTGTACGTGATCAGTACGAGAATTGCTACAGATCTTATTACATCTGAATTTTAAGGATGGCTGGGGAGATGGCCATCTGGCCATCTCCCCATACTCCGCGCGCCATCTCCGCGCGCCCCCTCTCCACACTCCCGATTCCCGATTCCCGATTCCCGATTCCCTACTCCCTACTCCCTAGAACAAAAGTGGTGCGTTACGGGACGGATTGTCCTAAGCTACCGAGAAAATCAGGGCTCCCCCGTCCTTAACGCACCCTACGCAACTGGGTGCATCTGCTAAAAGCTGTTTGATCCAGTGGTGCGTTACGGGACGGATTTTCTTAAGCTACCGAGAAAATCAGGGCTCCCCCGTCCCTAACGCACCCTACGCAACTGGGTGCATCTGCTAAAAGCTGTTTGATCCAGTGGTGCGTTACGGGACGGATTTTCTTAAGCTACCGAGAAAATCAGGGCTCCCCCGTCCCTAACGCACCCTACGCAACTGGGTGCATCTGCTAAAAGCTGTTTGATCCAATGGTGCGTTACGGGACGGATTTTCTTAAGCTACCGAGAAAATCAGGGCTCCCCCGTCCCTAACGCACCCTACGCAACTCTTGCCTCTTGCCTCTTGCCTCTTGCCTCTTGCCTCTTGCCTATTCCCTGTTCCCTGTTCCCTGTTCCCTAAAACAATTGAAAAGACTATCAGTGGACCTATGGTTTTAATTAAACAACTAAAAATATCAAACCCAATTAAAGACTGCTTACCAACAAATACAGTTAGTGAGGAGTCTCTGCGGCTGTCTGTACTAACTCAGTTTTTTCCTCCTGACTATGCGGCTACTGGCCAGCTTATTCAAGAGTTGGTGATGCAATTGGGCAAACAAGGTATGGATATTAAGGTGTTTACTGGGCAACCAGGCTATGCCTTTGAGACTGCCACTGCACCAATGTATGAGAAGTTGGGAAAAATACAAATTAAGCGATCGCGTGCGTCTCAACTGTGGCCTCAGCACATTCGTGGCAAGGCTATGAATGGCTTAATTTTTGCTGTGCGAGCGTTTTTGCACTTAGTTAAAAACTGTCGTCGTCGTAATTTGGTGTTATTAACGACTGCGCCACCGTTTTTCCCTGTGGTTGCTTACCTGGCTCGTAAGATTTTTGGTATGCGCTATGTTTGCCTAATTTACGATTTCTATCCAGACATTGCTGTAGAATTAGGAGTGATTGGTCACAATCATCCCTTGGCTCGATTTTGGAGAGGTCTCAATCGTCGGGTTTGGCGTAAAGCGGAGGCAATTATTGTGCTCAGTTCAGCCATGAAGCAACGAGTGATAAATACTTGTCCTAAACTAGCTAACAAGGTGGCGGTGATTCACAGTTGGGCTAACCCAGATGTGATTGTACCACTGCCCAAGCCAGATAACTGGTTTGCCCAGAAGCACAACTTAGTGAATAAGTTTACGGTGCTTTACTCTGGTAATATGGGGCGCTGCCATGATATCGACACGATTCTTGAGACTGCTAAATTACTGAAAGACGAACCGATTCAGTTTGTCTGTATTGGTAGTGGCGCGAAGCGAGAAGCCTTAATAGAGGACGTGAAGCGCTTAGGCTTAACTAATTTTCTGTTTTTGCCCTACCAAGACAAAGAGGTGCTGCCCTACTCCTTAACCGCTTGCGATCTCTCCTTAGTCAGTGTGATGCCTGGTATGGAAACCTTAGTGGCTCCTAGCAAACTCTACTCCGCGTTAGCGGCTGGGGTTCCGGTGACGGTGATTTGCTCTCGGGAGGCATACTTAACTGAGCTGATCGCCAAGGCTAAGTGCGGTGCCAGCTTCGTGAATGGAGACAGCCAAGGTCTGGCTGACTATATCCGCTCTCTGGCCGCTAATCAGGCGTTAGTCAAGTCCCTAGGTCAGGCTGGTCGTGAGTATTTATTAGAGAATTTTACCCCTGAGGTGATTGCTAAACAGTACGATCAGGTTCTTTGTGAAGCCTTGAGTGGGGAGTAGGGAGTAGGGAGTAGGGTGTGGGGTGTGGGGTGTGGGGTGTGGGGAGATGGGGGAGATGGGGAGATGGGGAGATGGGGAGATGGGGAGATGGGGAATGGGCATCTTGGTAGAACTGGCATCTTGCCAGTGTCAATATCTTTTCGGGGGGGGAGGATGGCCAGTGGCATCTTGGTAGAACTGGCATCTTGGTAGAACTGGCATCTTGGTAGAACTGGCATCTTGCGTGGAACTGGCATCTTGCCAGTGTCAATATCTTTTCGGGGGGGGAGGATGGCCAGTGGCATCTTGGTAGAACTGGCATCTTGGTAGAACTGGCATCTTGGTAGAACTGGCATCTTGCCAGTTTCAATATCTTTTCGGGGGGGGAGGATGGCCAGTGGCATCTTGGTGGAACTGGCATCTTGGTAGAACTGGCATCTTGGTAGAACTGGCATCTTGGTAGAACTGGCATCTTGGTAGAACTGGCATCTTGGTAGAACTGGCATCTTGGTAGAACTGGCATCTTGCCAGTGTCAATATCTTTTCGGGCGGGCAGGATGGCCACTCTACTGGGGCTATTTCCCATGAGGTACAAAGGGATCCCCCTAAATCCCCCTTAACAAGGGGGACTTTGAGGTTTATAAGTCTAGCTCATAAATGCAATAACTGCTATATCGCCTGATCAGGTAAACAGGATTTTTTGCCTCTTGCCTCTTGCCTCTTGCCTCTTGCCTCTTGCCTGTTCCCTGCTCCCTACTCCCTACTCCCTACTCCCCATGATGTTGACTTATGGGCTGTTTTTTGATAGTATTATTCACCGGAATTACTTTTTAATAAAATTCAAGTAAAGATTAAACAATTTTCTCTCAATAATTATATCAATTATTCTAATTATGAGGTATTTTGCTGATCCTTTTAAGCGAAAGGTCAGAATTAATAAGGTCTTAAATGCAATCAGCGTAATCTTCGCCAATAAAGACTTTAGCTCATAGGTATAGGGCTACGCCCAAGGGCAAAAGGCAAGAGGCAAAAGGCAAAAGGCAAAAGGCAAAAGGCAAGAGGAACGGGTGCATCTCATTTTTGTTGTTTGACAAGGTGGTGCGTTACGGGGCGGGCTGTCTAAACCCTGGCTACGAGGCGGAAAATGAGGCCCCCCCTAACACACCCTACGCAACTTTTTTACAAATATGAGATGCACCCAGAGGAACCCACCCCTAACCCCTCCCAGGAGGGGAAGGCAAGAGGCAAAAGGCAAAAGTTTACTACAACAGCTTTTGCTGCTTGTATCAATGTCCTAAGCTTAATGCGTAGCGATATATAATCAATGCTATATTACATAAATTTAGTAAATTATCCTGAAAGCTCTAGGTTACTAAGAATACAGAATTAGTGCTTAAATAATCACCACTAATTTAACGAAATAATTTTATAGTTTGCTTAGGCAATGAGCGGATATTTATACAAATTAAGTACCTCAAATTTTATCAAAAAAATAAACATGATTACTAAATATTCCTGAAAAATACAGATTAATTAGAATAACTAATTGGGGGTTAACTACTAAGGTTTGATTGACTGATTTGTTTAAGAGATAATCGTAAACTATCAGCTTTCAGCCATCAGCTATCAGCTATCAGCTATCAGCTATCAGCTATCAGCTATCAGCTATCAGCTTTTGAATAAGCGATGCAGCAAGGGAACAGGGGGTTTCCCCCATGAGCGACTGCATCAAGACAACAGGTAAGCATTTGAGTTAAGTCACAGGCTGGAAGCCTGTGCCACGGCTGAAGGCTGACGGCTGTTCGCGTAGCGTGGCCTTTGGCCAAGGCTAAAAGCTGACCACTGACCACTGAACACAGTTGAGGAAACAGGCAAGATGCCTGTTCTACTGACTACTAACCGCTAAAACTAAATACTAGCTAGTTATTACTATCTAGAACCTTACATTTAGGAGTGGGCTTCGATGGTCCTATTGATCTCAGTCTCTCCCCACACCACTTTTCATTAGTTGTGATGTCAACAGCAGGAAAGTGATTAAGGGGGAGAGTGTGTCTATGGTTTTAGGGAGTAGGGAGTAGGGAGTAGGGAGTAGGGGGAAGAGTTTCAGGGTAAGCTATAGCGCTACGCGCAAGGCAAGAGGCAAGAGGCAAGAGGCAAAAGTTGACTACAAAAGTTTTTTACCTTTTATCAATGTCCTAACCTTAATGGGTATTGCTATATCAGGGCATTGCTGAGGGGCGGAATGAATAGGAGTGGGGTGGGCATCCTGGCTGCCGGAAAAATGAAACAGGCAAGATGCCTATTCTACGGTTGGGACAGTGGCAAGATGCCAGTTCTACCGTTGAGGAAACAGGCAAGATGCCTGTTCTACGGTTGGGATACTGGCAAGATGCCAGTTCTACGGTTGGGATACTGGCAAGATGCCAGTTCTACGGTTGGGATACTGGCAAGATGCCAGTTCTACGGTTGGGACAGTGGCAAGATGCCGGTTCTACCGTTGCCTCCCGATTCTAAGAGGATATCTGAAAAGTTGTTTTATACTGAATTTTGCCCCCCTAGCCCCCCAACTTTGGGGGGAACAAGAGTCTATTTGCTTCTACAAGTCCCCCAAAATTGGGGGATTTAGGGGGCTTGGATGTAGCAAATGAGACTTCTCAGACAACCTCTAAATTCTAATACCAAAAATCAAAAGTCATGACATACATAAAGATGGCTAAACCCAATGTATATGGTTATTTTTTTATTGTAAGTATGACACTACTTTTGAAAACTGGTATAAATTCTAAATTCTAAATTCTTATAGCAATTATCTTTTCCATGAGGGACAAAGGGATCCCCCGTTGGTCCCCCTTAAAAAGGGGTAGGGCTGTTTCAAACTTTAGTAAGTTAACGATTATTGGAGATAGGGGGATAGGGGGATAGGGGGATAGGGAAATCAACTAAAATTTCCCGAAAAATACCCAAATTTAGTCATTAAAATCTGACGAATTAGCCACCTTCAATCAACTCAAATCACTAACAATTTGTTAACGGCCTTCGAGGAAGGTTAGATAAATTTGCCCAAAATCCTGAGTATTCGCGCTCCTTTTCTCCCCATCTCCCCATCTCCCCATCTCCCCATCTATTTTTGGCGAGAATGAAACAGCCCTGCTTAAAAAGGGGGACTTTGAGGTTGATAATTGTACCTCATAAATGCCATAAACGCTAGAATTCTTAATTCTTCATTCTAAATTCTAAATTCCCTACTCCCTAATCCCTACACCCTACACCCTACCCCCTACTCCCTACTCCCTACTCCCTGCTCCCTGCTCCCTGCTCCCTACACCCTACACCCTACACCCTACCCCCTACTCCCTAATGCCACCATCAACACCTCAAACCAAACGATGTCAACGCAACCGGAAGCGTTCTAAACGAAGAGCTATTTTATGTCCGATTCATGGTTGCTACCTTGATAGCGTTAGTCAAAAGTATCGGTTGTTTGCTGACCGGCCAGGACAACTTCAGGAGCGTGGTGTTAAACCAAAATATGCCTTGATGCTGATAGCGAGTAAAACTACAGTAGCTATCGAAGGAGAATGGCTAGAGGCTTTTTGGTGTAGTGAGTGCCAGGAAACTAAGTGGTATCACGTGTGCAAGAGTGGCGATCGCACTTATAAGGTATCGTTGGCTCCGGCTGAGTTATGGCAGCAGGTAACAGGGGTGATCGATCCGAATGGGAATTCTTCTGTGGGGGAGTTTACTCGTAGGCAGTCTAAACGAATTGGTTTTTATGGGGTTAAGGATTTTGGGGCAATTTAGTTTTTTAGGTTTATGAGTAGTTAGGATAAATTGCTATTTTATGGAAATTTCAAATTTTTTCAAAACCTTCAATCTTTATAAAATTTAACAAAAGACAAACGGTATTAAAATTGCGGAGAGTAATATCTCCCATTGACTTAAACCAAACCCAGGTAATTTTATGAATAAGCAAAATAGAGAATTGGAAGCTGTTATAGGCCATATCGTTGACTTATATCGAATTTTTGGATTTAAATTTTCAAATCCCCACAGCTACACTAAGTTTCGGCAGATAAAAAGTTTACAGAAAAAGACTCAATCGAAGGTGTTAGTGGAGACAGGAACCTATCTTGGTGTAACGACAAATCGTTGTGCTCCCATATTTCAAAAGATTTATACGGTTGAACTTGACAAGGTATTAGCAGAGAAAGCCCGAAATTTTCTATCTCGACATAAACATATTGAAGTTCTCGAAGGAGATGGCCTTGATCAATTACCCAAAGTTTTGGCAAGTGACGATATTGATAATGTTCTGATCTTTCTAGATGGCCATGCATCCGGTGGTGATACAGCCTGTGGAGATTTACCAGAGCCAGCTATCGAAGAGCTAAAAACGATTGCTCGCTATAAGAGTAAGGTTAATGCTGTCATTATTGATGACTTTAGAACATTTGGCACTGATGCTGGTTTTCCGAAAAAATCAGCTATATTTAATGCACTCGAAGACAATTTTAGTGAATATGATATCACTGTCCACTTAGATCAAATTTTGATAGTTCTGCGATCGAAAATTACAGCATAGCAACAACTTACCTTAACAGATAAATACTATTATGGAAAACTCTATATTTTTGAAGGGTAGGCTCAGGATAGCAGTAACTTTACCCTATAGATTAATTTTAGGAATAACCGGTGTCAATCCAATCAATATTTTGGCAAGTATTCGAGGCTTACTTGGCTATATTAAGGATCTGATTCAATACATCTCCGCTCAATCCTCAAGTAATTCTTTTAATATTCACTTACATCATCTACATCCTTTTCTCAGTGATCGATATTCAGATGCAGGGGTAGCCAAAGGTGATTATTTTCACCAAGACCTGTGGGTAGCCAGAAAAATCTATGAAGAACAACCCAAAGAGCATTGGGATGTAGGCTCTCGCATCGATGGCTTTGTCGCTCATTTACTGACTTTTCGTTCTATCAATGTTATTGACATTCGTAAACTTGAATCCGATCTCGAAGGTCTAAATTTTTATCAAGGGGATGTAACTAGCCTTGATTTACCTGATGGCTCAATATCTTCATTATCTTGCTTACATGCAATGGAACATATTGGTCTAGGACGTTATGGAGATCCTATTGATCCCATGGGTCATATCAAAGGAATACTAGAGCTTCAGCGTATACTAGCACCTAACGGAAAGCTATTTTTTTCTGTACCAATTGGTAGAGAAAGAGTCGAGTTCAATGCTCAACGAGTTTTTGATCCAAATACAATTATTAAAGCTTTTTCAGAACTAAATCTCATTGATTTTGCTGCTGTTAATGAAGCTGGAAACTTGATATATCCCGCTGATTATAGTGACTTTCAAAAGGTACGTCGTGCTTGCGGTATATTTGTTTTTCAGAAGAGTTAATTGGTTTCTACTATTTCCTATTTACACTTTAGAGAGTCAGAGTCATCTAGAAAATTATCAATATACTAAAATATAGTTTGCATAACAATTTTAAATTTGGTAAGGAACAAATTCTTGGATTTTAGGAAGCAGGGAGTGTGGAGTAGGGAGTAAACATAACAAAATTAAATGTACATACTAAAAAAATCTATAACTTTAGTGGCGCTACTTTTTGAATATTTGTTATCTTATAAAAAAATAAAAACGCTCCCAAAAACAAGTAATTTATATTGATAATGTTAAAACGATTAGTTGTTAAACTTCAACATTATAACCCAAATGTCAAAAAAGTATTAAAGAATAGTTCGTGGTTAGTTGCACAAAGAGCAATCCGTATAGTATTAGAGCTTTTTGTAGGAATTTGGTTAGCTAGATACTTAGGAGTTGAGGAGTTTGGAATTTATATTTATGCATTATCATTTGTAGATTTATTTGCTCCTCTTTTTCATTTAGGCTTACCGAACATTGTAGTGCGAGACATTGTTCGTCAACCTAGTTCCATGAATGAAATCCTAGGCACTACATTTATACTTAAATTAATTGGTGCAATAATTAGTTTTTTTCTAGCATTAAGTATAATCATGTATCTTCGCCCCGGAGATACATTATTTCACGTTTTAATTGGAATCATAGCAGTCGGCAAAATAGTTAATGCATTTGAAGCTATTGATTTTTGGTTCCAATCGCAAATTAAGTCAAAGTATGTAGCGATCAGTAAAATAACAGCATACTGTTTGGTAAGTTTATTAAAAGTTTTTTTAATAAAAGTTCAAGCTCCATTAATTGGTTTTGTAATTGCATTTGTCTTAGAAACTGTTATTAGCTCTATAATGTTAGTTATAAACTATAGAGTTTCTGGATTATCTCTTAAGTCTTGGTCATTTAATATACAAAGAGCTAAAAGTATACTTAATGAATCTTGGCCAGTTTTACTTTCTGCAACTGCCATCATAATTCAATCTAGAATCGATCAGGTGATGTTAGGACAAATGATTAATGAATCTGAACTTGGACAATATTCTGTAGCAATGCGTTTAATAGAGGCTGTTGCATTTGTTCCAGGTATTATTTGTCAATCTATGGCTCCTGTGATCTCAAAATCAAAACTTATTAGTAACCAATTGTATTACGATAGATTGACAAATCTATATAGATTAATGTTTATTATATTTGTCATCACTGCGGTTCCAATTTTCATTTTTTCTCGTCCAATAGTTTTACTATTATATGGTCAAGAGTATACTCTAGCAAGTCAATTATTGCCACTTTTTTCAATAAGGTTATTTTTTACTAATTTTGGTGTAGCAAAAAATTTATTTATAGCAAATGACAGTTTATTTTTGTATTCATTAATAACTGGTTTATTAGGTGCAGTTACCAATATTGTTTGCAATTATATTTTGATTCCAAGATATGCATCTATTGGTGCTCTATGGGCAACTATATTTTCCTTTGGAGTTATGACATTTGTTTCTGATATTTTTTATCCAAGAATATATAGTAATTTTCGCGCTATGATCATAGGAATATTGACACCTTTTAGATTAAAAATAAATTCTAAAAAAAATTAGTATTATTTTTTTAAATTATAGCACTTTTAAATTTAAATAATTAACATGAACTCACATAAAAAGCTGATAATTTTTACTCAAGGTGGGGGTAGATTTGGAAATCAGTTGATTAATTATGGTCATTTAATTGCATTTATTCTTGAACACTCTAATGAGTATGATTTGATTAATATGGCATTTTGGCCTTATGCCCATCTTTTAGAAAATTTATCAGAAGACAAAAGATGCATAATTCCTAGTAGTCATGAAAAGTGTAAAAATTTTGATAATTTAAATAATTTTTTAAGGCTTTTTCCCAATAAAATATCAAAATTAATAAAAAGTAATCTAATAGATATACTATGTGTTTACGCTGCTATTGATCCTGGTATGCAATCAATCATTGTAGGAGATAAAAGACTGTCATCTTTCTCTAGCTATGAAAAAATAGATAAACTATCTTTAGATAATATGAACGATATAAAGTTTTTTGAAAAAGCAAATATAACACTTTTAAGTGGATGGCCAATAAGAAGTTGGTCATTATTTAGAAAACATCAGTCGTTGATTAGAAGTTATTTAAGATTTAATTCAATTTATACAAATGTCGCTGATGAATTTATTAAAAAATTAAGAAAAAACTATGATTTTTTAATTGGTGTTTTAATCAGACAAGGTGACTACCGCCAATATGCCAATGGAAGATTTTTTTTTGATACTAATCAATATATAAACTGGATAATTGAGGCCAAAAAATTATTCAGTGAGTTTGGTAGTGTTGGTTTTATTGTTACTTCGGATCAGCCACAATACCACATGAAATTTGATGGATTGGATGTTGTTTTTGCTACAGGTATAGCTGGTGCCTCTGGGCATTATGTTGAAAGTATAGCTGAGTTATCACAATGCGACTTAGTTATGACTCCACCCAGTACATTTGGTACTTGGGCTGGGTTTATGGGCAATACACCTATACTTCCATTATATGATAAATCACAACCGATTAGTAAAAATGAAATTTTTAAAAATCATATCTTTGATGCTATTTTACATTCGCATATGTCAATAGGAGTTAAATAAATAAAATTATTAATATTTTTTTTGGATTATTTATTATCATGAAAAATATAAAAAAAAATTATACTTTATACCATGTTTAGCAATTAGTTTATATTTTCAGGGATTTCAGTTATATTTTTATGTTACTGGTTTGATAAATTTCAAGCCACAGTGGCTGACAGCGTTATATCAAATATTATTATTGATAATTACTGTTTGCAGTTTTTGGATAGCTAAAGATAATAAACAAAAATTATTATCTTTAGGCGGATTGGAAACTTTATATTTATTATTTTTTAGTTTAGTTATAATTGATTATAACTCTTTAGCAACAAAACAATATCAGATTCCTCAATTTTTATTTATTTATTTTACTTGTTATAGTTTTTCTCTATTTATCTCAAGAGCACTATTGTTTAAACAAATAAAAATAATATTTTATTGTACCAATATCTTAACTTGGGTGACTTCAATTTTACTTTTATCTCAACTATTGAGCGGTTCAGCTTCGTTTACCGGTGATGGTGTTAGACTGGTTGCAGGTTCATCCAATAATCCTATAAATACTGGTTACTTAGGTGCTTATTGTTGTACTACTAGCTTGATTATTTTTTTTACAAATAAAGTTAAAATAAGCGTTAAAATATATTCTGTTTTAGCTTTTATAACAGGTTTTTATATTACCCTCCTTTCCGGAACTAGAAGTGCTTTAATTTTTTGCTGTATAAGTATTTTTTTAATACTAATAGCAATGATTTGGTTAAAAATATCTCCTTCATATCAAAGCATAAAAACAACTAATCAAACTATTTTTTTTAATAATTTGATTATTCTATTATTGGGATTTAGTTTAATAACTTTTACTTTGTCATCAAATCTTGCTGATAATTTGTGGGGTGCAGATAACCTTTGGATGCAAAATGTATCAGACCAATTTTCTAGACTGGGCACAATATCATCAATTTTTTTTGGTGATGAATATACAAAATTAGATGATTCAGCTAGTGGAAGAGTAATATTATATAACAATGCAATTAGTATTTTTATTGAAAATCCAATTTTTGGAGGTGGTATATATTCGGCGGGTAATGTACATAATGCTTTTCTACAGTCAGCAAGTGAACTTGGTATCTTAGGTTTACTAACATTTTCAATTCCTTTTTTTTATTTAGGGTTGTTGTGTATTAAAAATTTTTTTACAATTAACTTAAGTACTAATTTTTATTACAAAAATAGTGATTATTGGACTATAAATTTATTTTGTGTGATTTTATTTATTCAGGCAACTTGTTTATGGAGCTTTCATGGAGACCCTTATAGAAGCTATATACCTTTATGTGCAATAGGTATACTAATCTCTTATTTTAAATTACCTGTTTTCAATAAAAAAAGAAGTAAATATAAAAACAAATTATATAGATAATCTGATAATTTATATTATAGTTAAATCAATAAAAAATATAAATTTAATGATATAAAACATATACAGTATTTTGCCATTAAGTTAGGTATAAAGTTCTGTTTTTTTAGGGAGCAGGGAGCAGAGAGCAGGGAGTAGGTAAGAGGCAAGATAGAAAACAATCCTGTATACCTGATAGTTATGCAAACCGCCGTAATCAAAATAATCAAAATAAAAAATTTTATTTTGATTATTTTGATTAATTGCAAAGTCAAAAAAATAGGTATAAAAATGAAGTTACAACAAATACCGCGTAAGGTCGTAGACAAGTTATATAATAATGCCTATAGGTTGTTCGGTTGGGACAAAATATCACTTACAAAAATCAACAATCGAAATGATTTGAAAGAGATTGGAACAAAGTACGGAGGCTGGGTAGTTCCAGCTAGCCTACTTGATGCAAGCTCTATTTGTTATTGTGTTGGATGTGGTGAAGATATATCCTTTGATATTGGCCTGATTAATCAATTTGGTTGCGATGTCTTTGCCTTTGACCCCACTCCGCGAGCCATCAAGTATGTCCAAAAAGTGGCTGGCAATAATTCTAAATATCATTTTTTTGAAATAGGGCTATGGAACAAAGAAGATACGTTGAAGTTTTACGTTCCACAAAATCCAGACCATGTTTCTCACTCTCTTATAAATCTTCAAAAAACTTCTGATTATATAGAAGTTAAAGTAAAAAGACTCCGACAAATTATGGAAGATATTGGTCATAAAAAAATTGACCTTATCAAAATAGATATAGAAGGAGCATAATACAAAGTCATTGAATCCATAATTGAAGACTGTATTGATATCAAAGTTATTTGTATTGAATATGATGAGTGTTGTAATCCACTTAATGATCAATATCAAAAAAGAATTGAAAGATCAGTAAAAAGTTTGCTTGACATTGGCTATGAGTTGGTTTATTCACAAGGTAATGGAAACTATACCTTTGTAAAAAAATGCTAATATAGCGTTTCTAGGACTCATGAGGTACACATAATTGTTTCACTCTTGGCTCTTAGCTCTTGGCTCTTGCTTAATCCCTGCTCCCGTCTTGATGCAGTCGCTCATGGGGGAAACCCCCAAGACCGCGCTACATCGCTGCTCCCTGCTCCCTAAAAACCAAAAATTTGTACCTCACAAGTCGTATAATTGCTATATTTTGATATCTTATGGTTTCAATAGTTGTTCTATTTACTAATTATGGTCCTTATCATTTAGCAAGATTAGAAGCTTTTCATAAAGTATGTCAAAAAGAAGCCTGGAGTTTAAATTGCATTGAGCTAGCGCGAGTGGAAGCCCTTTATCCTTGGAGAGCCTCTCTTAAGGAATTACCTTTAAAGTTTACAACATTAGTGCATGACCGTCCTCTCGAATCAGTAAATACAATATCACTTATCTCTTGCTTAATTAAAGCACTTTATCAAATTAATCCAGATGTGATTGCTATTGCTGGTTATGCCCAACCTCCTATGTTTGCTGCATTAGCTTGGAGCATTTTAAACAATAAAAAAGCAATTCTTTTATCAGCTAGCAAGGAAGATGATTTTCAACGTAATCTAATTGTTGAAAAAATCAAAAGCCAAATTGTAAAATGCTACAATAGCGCGTTAGTTGGAGGAAAACCTCAAAAAAGGTATCTAGCCAAACTAGGTATGTTATCGGAGTCCATTAAATTAGGATACAATGTTGTAGGAAATGATTCATTGAATCCCTTGATAATTAAAAAATTGCCAAGTCCGCTAAAAAGACATTATTTTCTTGCAGTTAATAGATTTGTTCCAAAAAAAAACCTTTTTACTTTATTGGAGGCCTATGTTAACTATCGCCAAGCTTCTCCAGAACCTTTTTATGATTTAGTTCTATGTGGTGATGGTGAACTACGTCCGCAAATTGAACAGCAAATTGCTGAACTAAATTTACAAGACTCCGTTCATTTACCTGGCTTTCTTCAACAAGATCAACTCTTACCATACTTTGCCCATGCAAACTACTTTATCCATGCCAGTATCCAAGAGCAGTGGGGATTAGTAGTAAACGAAGCAATGGCAGCAGGTTTACCAGTGCTTGTATCTAACCGCTGCGGTTGCTTTGAAGATTTAGTAATTGAGGGTGTTAACGGTTTTGAATTTGACCCCGAAAACCCTCAACAAATTACCGAATTAATGCTCAAAATGAGTTCGGGAGAAATTAACTTAGAAAAAATGGGTAAAGCATCTTTAGAACATATTCATAAATTCTCACCTGATTATTTTGCTGAAGGATTGATGCAAGCTGTTCAATACGCTTTAGAACACTAGAAACCAATGAAAATCCTCATTGTTATTCCTGCTTTGGGAAATGTCTATGGTGGAACATCCAAAATTGCCATTGAATTAGCCCAAGCACTTGGTAAACATAACCTTGATGTTGATATAGTTACCACAGATGCTAATGGTACTACAAGATTAAATGTTCCACTGCATACCTGGGTTAAAGAGAAATACTATCGAGTTCAATACTTTCCCTATTGGGGATTGAACGACTATAAAATGAGTTGGTCATTGACTCGATGGTTGTTTCAACAAATAAAGCACTACGATGTAGTACATACAATAGCTATTTTTTCTATTCCTACTTTAATTGCTCACTGGATTTGCCAGCTTTACGGCATTCCATACGTGATGAATCCTCAAGGAATGCTTGAACCTTGGGCACTCTCCTACAAAGCGTGGAAAAAGCGCATTTACTATAGTATAGTCGAAAAACCTGTTCTTCAACGTGCCAGTGTAATCCAAATGCTATCATCAGCTGAAGCTGATAATATCAAGTTACTTAACCTGAAACCTCCTCAAATAATCATTCCCAACGGGTTACATCGTCAAGACTTTGAACAACTCCCTAATCCTGAACTTTTTTATAAACAGTTTCCAGCTACTAGTAACAAAACTCTGATTTTTTTCTTAGGACGTATCGACCCCAAAAAAGGATTAGACTTGCTAGCCACAGCTTTTGGTAAGATACATTCTAAATTTTCCGACACTCACCTAATTATTGCAGGTCCTGATAACATTGGCTTTCTACCTACGGCCAAAGACTACTTTGCTAACGCAGGTTGCCTTGATGCTGTTACCTTTACAGGGATGCTAACAGGCTCTCTTAAATCTGCTGCCCTTGCCGCTGCTAGTATTTATGTTGCTCCTTCCTACTCTGAAGGGTTTAGTATGTCTGTGCTAGAAGGTATGGCTTCAGGTTTACCTTGCGTCATTACCACAGGCTGCAATTTCCCTGAAGCAGCTACTGCCAAAGCTGCTCATATCGTTGATATTGACGCCAATGCTATTTCTGAAGCTTTAATCAAATGTTTGAAAGCTCCCCAAGAGGCTCAAGAAATGGGTGTTCGCGCTCGTAAATTCATCCTAGAAAACTATACCTGGGACAGAATTGCGACAAAAATGATTGAAGCTTACACCTCCATTATTAACAAAAATTTAGTTTCTCCCTAAAAACTAATAACAAGGTAATTATGACACAATATCTAAAAGAATATGAGTATTTATACCAAAGTAATACTTTAACAAATGCCCATGGATTTTTGGCTACTCCACTACTATCAATGCTTGCAGAAAAAGCTAAAGCTAAATGGGGGGGGTAAACTTCGAGTTCTCGACATTGGATGCGGAAATGGTAGCCTCAGTAATCTAATTGCTCAACAAGGCTACGAAGTTGTTGGTATGGAAGAGTCTCCTTCAGGCGCAGAAATTGCCAGTCAAAATTTTCCTAATTGCCAGTTTATTCAAGCCAGCATTTATGATTCACCCAAAGCCGAGCTTTTGCTTTTGACGTTGTTATTGCAGTTGAGGTTATTGAGCATTTTTTTTATCCCAAAGAATTAGTACGATTGGCTCGAAAATGTATAAACCCAGGAGGACATTTAATTATAACTACACCCTATCACGGGTATTTAAAAAATCTTGTTCTTGCTGTTTCCGGCAAAATGGATCCTCACTTCCATGTATTTTGGGATGGAGGTCACATTAAATTTTTCTCAGTTAAAACCTTAAGCAAGCTTTTGGAGACAGAAGGCTACACAGATATTCAATTCAAGTTTGCTGGTAGATTGCCATACCTATGGAAGTCCATGTTGTGTTGCTCTAAACTTAAATAAATCAGATTAAAATGCGATTATCTGTAATCGTTTTAACATACAATGAAGCCCTAAACTTACCAACCTGCTTGGCTAGCTTAAAATCCCTAGATGCAGAAATATTTATCGTAGACTCTGGCAGTACTGATCAAACAGTTGAAATTGCCAAACAAGCAAACTGCCAAGTTTTTTACCATCCCTGGGAAAATTATGCCAAACAACTCAACTGGGGGCTAGAAAACCTACCCATTAAAACTCCCTGGGTAATGCGACTGGATGCTGATGAACGACTCACTCCTGAATTAGCAGCAGAACTCAAACATGTTTTACCCCAAACTCCAGAGGAAACTACCGGCTATCAAGTCAAACGTCGCGTTTTTTTCATGGGACGGTGGATTCGTAATGGTGGTTACTATCCTACCTGGTTACTCCGGGTCTGGCGCACCGGAATAGGTACCTGCGAACAACGCTGGATGGATGAACATATTGTCCTATCTCAAGGCAAAGTTGCTAATCTCAACCATGACATTATCGACGAAAATCACAAAGGCTTAAACTTCTGGACAGATAAGCATAACCGGTATGCTGACCGAGAAGTAAAAGATATGCTAGGTGCAATTGCCGATGGCAATGATGATTTGTTGAAAGACAGTCAACATTCTCAAGCCACTCAGCGGCGGTGGATCAAAACAAATCTTTATGCACGATCGCCCCTGTTTTTGAGAGCCTTTATTTACTTCTTACTGCGTTATGTCATCGGCTTAGGCTTTTTGGATGGTAAAGAAGGAATGATTTTCCATTTCTTGCAAGGTTTTTGGTATCGCTTTTTAGTTGATGCTAAAATTTATGAGATCCAATTGAGAAATAAAACCTTGACTAGCAACTAGGGTACAGCGGTTTTAAATGTTTCAGGTTTCAGGGAGCATAAAGCAGGGAGCAGGGAGCAGGGAGCAGGGAGCAGGGAAGAGGGAAGAGGGGAAAAATCCTGCTTACCTCTGTATTGCTATGAAAAACGCTATTATAGTAGGGTATGGTAAGTCCGGGAGATAGGAAGTCAAATATTTCAGAAATGCGGTATTAGCGTTTCCTAGTTTAGTCAGGTACATCTCAATTCTCTTCCCCACTCGCTGCTCCCTACAACATAACCCTACGGGAAAATCATTGTATTCTACCCATGAAAGGAAAACTATCATCACGCCGACCTTTCATCAATAAACCCCGCTTTAGCTACCCTCGCAAAACCCTAAGCAAAATCCGGGTAGCATTTACCCTCACCATCCTATTTATTACTCTTACCTTCATTCCCATTCGCCTAGGGCTGGCCCATCTCCAATCCCCCACCCCCCAGTTGATTCTCACCCTCGGTGGTGGTATCGCACGGGAAACATTTACAGCTGAGTTTGCTCAGCAACATCCTAACCTTGATATTTGGGTCTCTTCTGGAGTGGCTACCCCACAAGCCCAAAAGGTCTTTAAGGAAGCAGGTATTCCTGATCAGCGAGTACATCTTGATCGGCGTGCTATCGATACGGTCACCAACTTTACCTCCCTGGTTCAAGATTTCCAAACCCATCACATCCACCATGTCTATCTAATCACCTCAGACTTTCACATGCGTCGGTCGATTGCGATCGCCTTCTTTGTTTTCGGCAGTCACGGTATTGCCTTCACCCCTGTGGCCATTCCCTCCCAGCGGCCTGAGGAATCCTGGCTGCGAGTGCTACGGGATGTCGGGCGCTCGGTAGTCTGGATTGTCACTGGTCGTACTGGAGCGAGTCTTCAATATTATTTGAGAGCCTGACTCTTGGAGGGAGTCGGGAATCGGGAGCAGGGAGCAGGGAGCAGGGAGCAGGGAGCAGGGACTGAGGCCGTAGGCCACGCTACGCGCACGGAGCAGTGGAAAGAGGCAGTATTTAGAAATTATTGTTAATTAAATAGCCTCAAAACCCTGTCTTGATGCAGTCGCTCATGGGGGAAACCCCCAAGACCGTAATGGTGCGTTTGACCCATTAAGAATTAAATTCTTAATGGGTCAAACGCACCTCTGCATCGCTTGTAGAGTAAGCTTTTTGATTTTTTTAACTTGAAATTTAGCATAGCAGGTACTGAAGAACCCTAAAATTTTCTTACCCCTACTCCCTGCTCCCTGCTCCCTACTCCCTCTTTCCTACTCCCTACTCCCTACTCCCTATTCCCTACTCCCTACAATTGCTCTAGCTTTCTAATCAGAGCAATAATCATTCGACTTTCCTCTTTGAGTAAAGAAACAATCAATTCTATATCGTCTTGCTTAGATAGTCCTACTCTAGAGGATAAAATAAGATGTGTTTCTAATTCATTAATTGACCCTTGGGCAATATTAAGAAATCTGATGTACTCAGGGGTTGACCTTCTCCCATATCCCTCTGATATATTTGCTGGAATAGATACCGCAGCTCTCCTAATTTGTTGAACCATACCGTATAATTCATCTTTCGGAAAAAATTTAGTTAATAAATAACACTTTTCGGCTATATCCATGGCTTTTTGCCAAATTAGTAAGTCTTTAAAATTATTAATGTTTGACATTGATGGCAATTATTATTTGGGTGAGGTAGATGTTTTTAGGGAATAGGGAGCAGGGAGCAGGGAGTAGGGAGCAGGGAGGTTTATTTGTGTTGCTATATAGCCTTGATCATAGCTATGAAGTACACATTATTTTGTCCCTCTTACCTCTTACCTCTTCCCTCTTTCCTGCTCCGAACGCGCCCCGCGTGGCCTACGGCCTCAGCTCCCTTTTCCCTACTCACAATACTAACCTATATAAATTTGCCAAAAGTCCCTCTGCTCCCTGCTCCCTGCTCCCTTTTACCTCTTCCCTGCTCCCTACTCCCTACTCCCTACTCCCTAAAAATATGACTACTGACTTAAGTAAACCACCAGCCTTAGAATTAGCCCCCTTAGTTGATTTAAGCAAATACGACTCATCTCAATTTGACCGAGGGCGTCCCAGTTGGTTAGTCTTAATCTGGTGGTTGGTGCAAGCGATCGCATTTCCCTTAAGTCTTCATAACTTCAATGGTTTTCGCCGATGGCTGCTGCAATTATTTGGAGCCAAGATTGGTAAGAATGTCGTCATTCGACCGACTGCTCGTTTTACTTATCCCTGGAAAGTAGAAATTGGTGACTACAGTTGGATTGGGGATGATGTAGTGTTCTACAGCATCGATCGGATTCGTATTGGTAGTCACTGCATTATTTCCCAAAAATGTTACCTCTGTACCGGTAGTCACGATATCAAAGACCCAAGATTTGGGTTAATCACAGCTGAGATTCATGTTGGTAACGGAGCCTGGATTGCCACCGATTGCTTCGTTGCGCCCGGTGTCGAGATTGGAGCCAATGCCGTCATTGGTGCTCGCAGCAGTGTGTTTAGTAATATCCCAGAGCAGCAAGTATGCTGGGGGACACCAGCACGTGCTCGGTATCGAAGGGAAATAGGGAGTAGGGAGTAGGGAGTAGGGAGCAGGGACTTCGGAGCAGGGAGCAGGTAATAAATCCTGTATACTTTATTACTATGATAAATTCTATATATCCTTTCACCATAAGATAGTAATCGGATAACTTTCAAATGCTTTATCTTTCGTGATCACAGCCATGCCCTCTGCTAAACTTTGAGCAATGATCAGCCGATCGAATGGATCTTTGTGGTGAAAAAACAGCTTTGCTAATTCATCCAAATGTTCTGGTTTTATTTCCAACAATTCCATGGCATTTCCGTAAACTTCGCGCTTAACCAACTCAGTAAAAGGCATACGAAGTTGCAACTTGTTCATACTAACCTTGATGGAAATCTCCCAGAGACTCGCAACACTCAAAAATCTCTGGTTCCCTTGGTCTTCGATCACGTTTCTGGCAAGGTCACTGAGATTGAGGCTGCCCTCAATAAACCACAAAAATGTATGAGTGTCGAGTAGGAGCTTCATGGAGCGTATTCTACAAAATCTTCCAATGGCTCATCAAAATCCTCTGACATTTTCACTAACCCCTTAGCGCTACCAAACTTAGGGGTTGCTTGTACTGCCATCATTGGCACAATTCTAAAGGATTTCCCATCATTACCGAGGATGACAACCTCTTCTCCTGTTGCTGCTGCTTCAAGTAGTTCCGCGAGTTTAGCCTCAGCTTCTTTCACGTGAATTTGGTACATGATCACGGTTCCTGTCAGAGCCAACCCTTTGAGTATAGCAATTAGAAGGGAGCAGGGAGTAGGCATGCTAGCAATAGGCATGCTAGCAATAGGCAATAGTGTCGGAAGTGGCGGCCAGTGCAATGGTCTTCGCAAGTGTGGAAAGTGTGGGGAGCTGGGGAATCAGCTCAGCGTTACCTCTTGCCTCTTGCCTCTTGCCTCTTGCCTCTTAGCTACTCCCTGCTCCGAAGTCCCTACTCCCTTCAACCCACTGCAAAATCACTATACTGACGCATGAACGGAGTATGAAAGGCTAATACAATGTCAGACTTAGGAATTCCCACATCAGTCAGCTCATTTGCCACACCATATTCCGTCCCATCGTATTGAATCCAAATTTTATCGTTGATAATATCAATGTGAATCAAGCAGCCATAGACGCGGCGATGCTCTTCCCAACCCACACTAATTATTTGATAGTGGTCATTTTCCAGATCAAAGGAAGTATAACGGTCTATATCCCCAAACGAAGGTTTAATTTTGCTGTAATCGGTCAATATTTTTTTAATCGCTTCACGATACTGGTTTAATTTATCCATTGCACAATTACCTCCTGGTTAGGATCGAATATAGCCGTTTTTTAGGGAGTAGGGAGTAGGGAGTAGGGAGCAGCGATGCAGCGCAGACCTGCGGGGGTTTCCCCCACTCGCGCTTTGCATCAAGACGGGAGCAGGAAAGAAATCCTGTATACTTTATTACTATAATAAATTCTATATATCCTTTCACCATAAGATAGTTACCGGATAACTTTCAAATGCTTTATCTTTCGTGATCACAGCCATACTCTCTGCTAAACTTTGGTTCTTCGATACCTGCTATGCTAAATTTAAGGTTGAAAAAATCAGAAAGCTTATTATACAAGCGATGCAGCGCCGACCTGCGGGGGTTTCCCCCACTCGCGCTTTGCATGGCTGACAGGGTTATGAGGCTATTTAATTAACAAGAATTTATAAATACTGCCTCTTTCCACTGCTCCGAACGCGCCCCGCGTGGCCCACGGCCTCAGTCCCTGCTCCCTAAAACTTATCCTTACTAGCTGAAAAACTGCTATATAACGACTCATCAAAATCATCTGACATTTTCACCAAAAAAATTGGGTATGTTCGCGTAGCGGAGGCCGTAGGCCACATCCCCGTCCTTCTAGGACGGCTTTTTCTGATTATTGATGTACTCTTTTAATACTTTGATGGAGGCTCCGCCAACCGATGCAGCAAAGTAGCTGGGGCTCCATAGTGCAGTTTTTCCGTTAGGTTTTGGGTATCCATCTTGTCCGTATCTGCGACTAGATACTTCTTTGAGACTATTGACTATCTGAGAAATTGATAGCTTTGGAGGGTACTCGTTCGCGTAGCGTGAGCAAAGCTCAATCAGTATGTGTACATGATCGGATTCTCCATTAAATTCCCTAGCCTCAAAATTCATCTTTGTGGCTACTTCCCTGAACGAGTTTTCAATGGCTTTGAGGCTTGTCGATGTCAGTATCTTTTGGCGGGATTTGGTTACACATATAAGCGTGCATCTGATTGCTTTGTGATACTGTGTCAATATTCCGGAATCCCATTGTTAAATCTTGTAGACTACACTATAATCCTAGTACAGACCAATACAGGATAATCAAGTGAAGGCCAGGTATCAATATCGTTTCTATCCAACTGACCAACAGAAAAACGACCTAGCCAGGTTGTTTGGCTGTGTGCGGGTTGTCTGGAACGACGCTCTGGCTATTTGCAAAAATTATGAAAAGCTCCCTAAGTCAGGGGAACTACAAAAAATAGTTATTACCCAAGCTAAGAAGACCGAAGAAAGACAATGGTTGTCTGAAGTCTCAGTAGTTCCTTTGCAGCAGTCTGTAACCGATCTGGGGATAGCTTATAAAAACTTTTTTGATTCCTGCAAAGGTAAGCGAAAAGGTCGAAAAGTTAAGCCTCCAAGGTTCAAGAAGAGAACCAACAAACAATTAGCTAGGTTGACTCGTAGGGGTTTCTCTATCCAGGGCGAGGGTATTTACTTGGCAAAGATTGGAGTAGTCAAGCCTATATGGTCTAGGCCACTACCATCAGATCCAAGTTCTGTAACTATCATCAAAGATTGTACAGATAATTATTTCTTGAGTTTTGTTGTAGATGTTGAGCCTGTCGAAATCGATGCCAAGAACCAAAGTATCGGAATTGATTTAGGTATTAAAACATTTGCCGTGATGAGTGACGGAAGCGAAGTTCGTAGCCCTGACTACTCAAGGCTGGATCGCAAGTTAAGAAAAGCTCAGAATAAATTCGCCAAGCAGCTTAAAGGGTCAAATCGCAGGGAAGTAACTCGACGAAGAATAGCCAAAATAAACAATGAAATAGCTAACAAAAGAAAAGACTTTCTGCATAAACTATCGACCAAGACTGTTGTCGAAAACCAAGTAATAGTCCTGGAAGATCTAAATGTATCAGGAATGGTCAAGAATCGTAAGTTAGCGCTTAGCTATAAGCCAGCAAGGATGGTCTGAATTTAGGACTCTTTGTCAAGCAAAATCAGACAAGTATGGAAGAGATTTTAGGATTATTGGCCGCTGGGAGCCCACTAGTCAGATTTGTTCAGATTGTGGTTTTAAATGGGGAAAACTTGATTTATCTGTTCGTTCCATTCTCTGCTTGAGTTGCGGCACTGAGCAGGATAGAGATATTAACGCTGCAAGAAATATAGATGCATGTCGGCATGGGGCATCGGCACGACCCTAAACGGACAAGGAGGGATGGTCAGACTGCTGAGACCGTAGGTCACGCTACGGGAACGGCAGCACAACCCAATGATCTGTCAAGAATCACCGTTCTTCCTTCGGCGGTGAGTATGTCAATACCGAGGATGACAACCTCTTCTCCTGTTGCTGCTGCTTCAAGTAGTTCCGCGAGTCTAGTCTCTGCTTCCTTCAACTGAATTTGCTGCATGATGATGCTTCCAGAGCCAACGGTTTGAGTATAGCCATTAGAAGGGAGCAGGGAATGCGCGAATGCGCGAATGCGCGAATCGGGAATCGGGAATCGGGAATCGGGAATCGGGAATCGACAAGAGTGTCGGAAGTGTGTGGTCAGTGCAATGGTTTTTTCAACTATTTGCTCAGTGCAATAGTTTTCTGCTTCGGAGCAGGGAATCGGGAATCGGGAATCGGGAATCGGCAAGAGTGTAGAAAGTTTGAGGCCAGTGCAACGGTTTTCAAAACTGTACGGCTAGTGCAATGGTTTTCTGATCACTATTGATTAGGAAAAGGGACTTCGGAGGGGGAGTGTCGAAACTATGTGCTCAGTGCAACGGTTTTGTGACATACTCCCGACGTTGCCCTAACGGGACAACGCGGGCTTCTTACCAACACCGGCCATTGCCTCGGTTACTCGGTAAGCTTTACTTCTGACGGGATGCCCCACCGCCAATTTCAAGATATTTTTAGCCGCATTAACATCCCTATCTGCGATATAACCACAATGGTGACAGGAATGGGTGCGGTCTTTTAGTTTTTTGGGTACTTTCTTCCCGCAGTTTGAACAGTTCTGGCTAGTATTCTTGGGATTAACTGCAACCGTTAACAGCCCAGCATTCTCGGCTTTGACTGAGAGGATTGACAGGAATTGACCCCATCCAGCGTCCAAAACTGATTTAGCCATTTTAGTCCTGGCTAGACCTTTAATGTTGAGCTTTTCATGGGCTACTAGATCGTGGTCATCTAGCAGACCGCACGCCGTCTTAAAATGAAAGTCTTTTCGGGTATCAGCTACCTTTTTATGAGCCTTCCCTAGTTTGGTTACAGCCTTTTTTCGGTTATTGCTACCAATTCTCGTTCGGCTAACGGCTTTCTGAATTTTCTTGAGCCGTTTTTGAGCTTTTCGGTAATATTGAGGAATCTCTACCTCAGTACCATCAGACTTAATCAAAAACGACTTAAGACCCATATCAATCCCCACAGGATTAGATACCTGATCAACAGGGATTAGTTCAGGTACAGTATCGTCTTGGATCGACAAGGTGATATAGTACCCATCCGCTTTACGGGTAATTGTAGCTGTCTTAATCTTGAAGCCGTCCGGGATTGACCTGTGGTAAACCATCTTGACCCACCCAAATTTAGGTAACTTTAAACGGTGGCCATCAATAGGGTTTTTCCCAAGAGAAGGGAAAGTTAAGGAACGGTACCGGCCTTTTCCTTTAAACCGAGGTCTTCCACTTATTCTACCGTTACAATCGCCCTTGAGATACCGTTTAAAGGCTAAATCTACTCGTTTAACGCAGTCCTGTAGAACGTGAGCATGAATTTCTCCGTACCACGGTCTATTTTGCTTGAGCTGGGGAAGAGTTCGTTTTTGAGAGTAGTAATCAGGATTATCCCTGAGTTCTGGGAGATGACAAACCAAAGGACATGCATTGATCGAACAGCGATTTTGTTCGTACCAGGCAAATCTGTCAGCCAATAAGTAGTTATATTGGCAGCGCAACATTTCTAACCATTTCTCTACTTGAATTACTTGAGTCTTGGTTAATCTTAATCGGTACTGGTAAGCAGCTCTCATTCTGTTTGTCCTCTGGTTTATCGACCTGTTACTATCTTAGTATATAGCTAGTCAAATTGCAAGTCATATTTCAAACAATAAAGATGACAATTCGGTTAACCGAATATGAGAAAAAGAAGCTAGAACAAGAAGCAGAACGGAGGGGAATGAATCAATTCAGTTGTACTTAAAAACTTAATAGCTCGCTTCCCTGAGCCAAGACATTCCTAATTGGTGATTCCGTTCCACTCCATCACCGGGCTATCCTTCCCGACGCCCACAATATCCGCGTAGGGCGCGGGGCTGCCGCCCATAGCTCAACTGTCGAAACTGTCGGGAGATCGGGACTCAGCTCAGCGTTCCCTCTTGTATGCATGCCTCTTGCCTCTTGTATGCATGCCTCTTGCCTCTTGCCTGTTCCCTACTTACTCACAGCTACAATAAAGTGGACTATAGTTTAAGGTAATAAATCATGGATAGTCCTACTGCAACTAGGGAAGAACTGTTTGTAAAATGGCAAGCGCTACCACCTGTATTCCAGCAACAGGTATTAGACTTCATTGATTTTCTCTTGGGCAAGTATGGACAGCAGCAGTCTGAAACTACTCCTCAAAAGCAGTTACGTCCATATGGACTCTGTATAGGCCAGTTCAAAGTCCCAGATGATTTTGATGCCCCGTTGCCAGATGAAATTCTAGACGAGTTTGAGAACTAGTGAAAATTCTGTTAGATACGCATATTTTTCTATGGTTCATCAGTGGCGACACTATGCTATCGACAGATGTTCGAGACATCATCCGCGACCCAGATAACGAAGTCTACTTGAGTGTTGTTTCAGTTTGGGAGGCAATAGTCAAATATCAACTGGGTAAGCTACCATTGCCAGAGCCACCAGATAAGTTTTTGCCAAACCAGCGTCAACTTCACCAAATTGCTAGTCTCGACCTTGATGAAGGTAGTGTTACTCAGTTATCAAAATTGCCCCTGATCCATCGCGATCCCTTTGATAGGATGCTGATCAGCCAGGCTTTGGAGAAAGGTTTGACACTAGCAACTGTGGATCGAGAAATCCGCGCTTACCAAAAAAACTTGCAGTTGAAAGTCCTCGATGTTAAGTAGAGGGATGATAACAAATGACCGAATTGATCCGGTCGTCTTTTTGATTGCTAACTTTTCTAAAGTATCTGATCAACCCTAGCATTTTCAGTTGAGATGTGAAACGATCAAAATGCTAGAGAGGTATCTGTTTAATTAAAGCATACACAAAGCGAGCAGTATATTTGATATTTGTGTCAATTTTTCCTTGACGAATGATTAATCGAGAGGGAATCGGGAATTGGGAATCGGGAATTGGGAATCGGGAATAAAGAATAGGCAAGAGGCAAGAGGCAAGAGGCAAGAGGGAAAACTGATCTTACTCCCCATCTCCCCATCTCCCCATCTCCCCATCTCCCCATCTCCCTACTCCCTACTCCCTACTCCCTACTCCCTAATAACGACGCCGGGATACGCTCGCTTCACCCAACTTACGCCAAGTATGCCAGCCCACTACGCCATCCACTTTCAAACGGTTGTTGCGTTGGAATTGAGTCACACCTAGGTAGGTATATCGGTCAAAATTGGCATTAAATCTAACAATGGTGTAGCCCAAGCTAATTAGGATCTGCTGCAAAAATCGCACCGCATCACCATTGTTACCAGGAGTCAGCACTGGCATAGTCACAGTAGTAATTGTATCAAGGGTTAGGGATGGTGGGTTATAGGGAGGATAGGGAGGATAGGAATGTTGGGCGTCAATATTGATGATTTCTTCTGAGCTTTCCATCGATGGAGCGGTTGCCATCCCTTGGTCTTGATTATCCATGGTTTCTGGTAAATTGCTCATGCTTTGATCATCCGCCATCATGGTTTGGGCAGGATTAGGAATTGGTATTTCTGAGTTGTTTTTCATGATTTGTCCTGAAGTTGTGTATAGGTTTTGGTGAACAAGCGACTATTATATTAAAGGTTTTCAATTGGGTAGGGAGCAGGGAGTAGGGAGTAGGGTGTAGGGTGTAGGGTGTAGGGTGTAGAGTGCGTAGGGTGCGTTAGGGACGGGCTCACCCTGATTTTCCGCCTCTTCGCCCCTGTTAAAGCCCGTCCCGTAACGCACCACTATTAAGGGATTAGGGTGTAGGGTGTAAGGTGTAGGGTGCGTTAGGGACAGAAAGCCTATGATTTTGAGACTCTTCGCCCCTGGTACAGCCCGTCCCGTAACGCACCACTATTAAGGGATTAGGGTGTAGGGTGTAGGGTGTAGGGTGCGTTAGGGACAGAAAGCCTATGATTTTGAGACTCTTCGCCCCTGGTACAGCCCGTCCCGTAACGCACCACTATTAAGGGTGTAGGGTGTAGGGTGTAGGGTGCGTTAGGGACAGAAAGCCTATGATTTTGAGACTCTTCGCCCCTGGTACAGCCCGTCCCGTAACGCACCACTATTAAGGGATTAGGGTGTAGGGTGTAGGGTGCGTTAGGGACAGAAAGCCTATGATTTTGAGACTCTTCGCCCCTGGTACAGCCCGTCCCGTAACGCACCACTATTAAGGGAGTAGGGTGTAGGGTGTAGGGTGTAGGGTGCGTTAGGGACAGAAAGCCTATGATTTTGAGACTCTTCGCCCCTGTTAAAGCCCGTCCCGTAACGCACCACCATATGACATACACAAGATTTTTTCCCTGTTGCCTATTGCCTTTTGCCTAAACTCCAAATATACTCTGGTTAGCTGTCTAACCTTCAATTAACCATCGCTATTTTAAGCTTCAGAAATTACAGGTGGTATTTCGGTAAAAGCTCCCTTTGTTTTTCTGTTGAATAAACCGTAACTATAACAATTTTCAATCCTAAGTGAAAAATACCTCTCTAGACAGTGGATACTAGAGGGAATTGAGAATTGAGAATTAAGAATTGAGAATCGGGAGTCGGGAGTCGGGAATCGGGAATCGGGAATCGGGAGTCGGGAATCGGAACCCACCCCTAACCCCTCCCAGGAGGGGAACGGGAATCGGGAATCGGGAGTCGGGAATCGGGAGTCGGGAATCGGGAATCGGTGGAAGAGTATGGGCTGTGGTGGAAAAATGCGAACGCGCCCCCCGTGACCAAAGGTCAATCGCATCTAGCTGTGGTCGGTAAATGCGTTCGCGTAGCGTGAGTTTCGGTCAATCGCATCTAGCTGTGATCTCGAAATGCGATCGCATCTAGCTGTGGTCTGGAAATGCGATCGCATCTAGCTGTGATCAGTAAAAGCGATCACATCTAGCTGTGGTCTGGAAATGCGATCGCATCTAGCTGTGATCAGTAAAAGCGATCACATCTAGCTGTGGTCTGGAAATGTGATCGCATCTAGCTGTGATCAGTAAAAGCGATCGCATCTAGCTGTGATCTCGAAATGCGATCGCATCTAGCTGTGATCTCGAAATGCGATCGCATCTGGCTGTGATCGGTAAATGCGATCGCATCTAGCTGTGATCAGTAAAAGCGATCACATCTAGCTGTGGTCAGTAAATGCGATCGCATCTAGCTGTGGTCTCGAAAATGCGATCGCATCTAGCTGTGATCGGTAAAAGCGATCGCATCTAGCTTTGGTCAGTAAATGCGATCGCATCTAGCTGTGATGGGTAAATGCGATCGCATCTAGCTTTGGTCAGTAAATGCGATCACATCTAGCTGTGATGGGTAAAAGCGATCGCATCTAGCTGTGGTCTCGAAAATGCGATCGCATCTAGCTTTGGTCAGTAAAAGCGATCGCATCTAGCTTTGGTCAGTAAAAGCGATCACATCTAGCTTTGGTCAGTAAAAGCGATCGCATCTAGCTGTGATGGGTAAATGCGATCGCTTAGCGTGAGTTTCGGTCAATCGCATCTAGCTGTGGTCTCGAAAATGCGATCGCATCTGGCTGTGATCTCGAAATGCGATCGCATCTAGCTGTGGTCTCGAAAATGCGATCGCATCTGGCTGTGATCTCGAAATGCGATCGCATCTAGCTGTGATCTCGAAATGCGATCGCATCTAGCTGTGATCTCGAAATGCCGCACTATTTAATGCCATTAATAATCATCATTATTATCAAAAGTTAGGTAAATAGGATTTTTTACCACACTCCCACACACCCTACACCCTACACCCTACACCCTACTCCCTACTCCCTACACCCTACACCCTACACCCTACTCCCTATACCCTACACCCTACACCCTATACCCTACACCCTACTCCCTACTCCCTCACCAAATTGTTACAAAAATTTTCAAAATATGTTATAATTGTGCGATTTTTATGCTATTATATAAGAGGGAACACTCAAAAGGAGATAAGTGAAGAGCCAGCCCACAGATGTTAGAGCGTCACGGGCTGGCTCTGGGTCTCCCACTCAAAAGGAGGTAATTTCATTATGTCTTACAGTCAACGCCTATACCCATGGGCAATCGTTCGCTTGTTACCACAGATGCAACGAGTCGTTGTCGCTCGTTTTCGTAACCGCTCCAATGCGGAGGGTCATATGACAGCCCTTAAACGCCTGATGCCCGAGGCTGAATTTGTGATTATTTTTGATATCCCTAATCCGATTGGTGAAGAAGAATATTTAGAATGAAGAATTAAGAATGTAGAATTAATTCTTCATTCTAAATAAACTCAAATAATCGGATAAAACGCATCATGCAGTATCAAGTTTTTGTTCAGAGTCAATCCGACGATAAGTTTGTGGCATCAGTCATTGGTATGCCAAATTTAACGGTTGAGGGCAGGACGGAGTCAGAAGCAATTTTGAAGGTAAAATCTGCCCTAGAAGCACAATTAATTAAGGGTAAATTTGTGACTATTGAGCTAAATTTAGACCTTCAGCCAAATGCAACTACGCCTCAGATGAGATATGCGGGAATATTTGCTAATGATCCCACATATGATGATTTGATGGAAAAACTAACTGTGATCCGGGAAGAATCAAATTCAGTAACCGATTTGCTCGCAGTTTTGCAGGAATTGTCACCAGAGCAACGTCAATTGGTTTATGACTTTGCTGAGTTTTTACTCCAAAAACAAGGAAAATCGGAAACCGAAGAATCGGCTTCTAGTTCACCATTACCACCTCGTGTTTTTGGGCTTCATGCAGGTCTTGTTGAGATAAGTGAAGATTTCGTTCGCGTAGCGTGACCAAAGGTCAATCAGCCTTTACCAGATGAGTTTTGGTTAGGAGAAAACGATCCACTGATGATGACCAATAAACAAATTCAACAAATTAATCAGCAATCGGCTTCTTGATGAAATTGTTACTAGACACCCATAGGTTATTAAAGAAGATCATGTACCAAACTGACCCACCCCGTGAAGACCCAAAGGAGCCTGGTTTGCCTGACGAATTTCACGACTTCCAACCCCAGCTATTGCGAGAAACCTGCCAACCTCCCAACTATTCTAGGCAGGAAATGTTCATTGCTACAAACCTGAATGTATATTACGACAGTCGTCATCACTTATGGCATAAGCGACCAGATTGGTTTCTGGTATTGGATGTAACTCCTGCTGAAAAACAAGAAGACCTGCGCTGGAATTATGTGGTTTGGCAGGAAGGAAGAGCGCCATTTTTGGTAGTGGAACTCCTATCACCAGGTACCGAAGCTGAAGATTTAGGACAAACCTTGAAGTCTGTCAAACAGCCACCAACCAAATGGCAAGTTTATGAACAATATATGCGCATTCCTTACTATGTAGTTTTTGACCGCTATGAAAACCAGCTGCACCTGTTTCAATTAATTGTCACTCAGTATCACGAAGCAGAGCTTTCTGAGCCCAAATTTTGGATTCCAGAACTGGAATTAGGGTTAGGAGTATGGCAGGGGAAATATCAAGAAACAGAAGGGTTGTGGCTGCGTTGGTATGATGGAGCTGGTAATTGGATTGAGACTTCAGCAGAACGGGCAGAACGATTGGCAGAAAAATTGCGTACCCTTGGGATAAATCCCGATGATTTATAGCGCTACGCGCAAGTCAGAAGTGAGAAGTCAGAAGTCAAAAGTAAGCTAGGAGTAGGTTTCGGAGTTTAGAAGCGATGCAGCGCGGTCTTGGGGAGGCAGCGCGGTCTTGGGGGTTTCCCCGGAGACGAAACCTGATTACGTTGAGCCTTTATGGTTGGTAGGCTATGCAGAAAAGGAGTAAAACTTATTGATTAGCGTGATTTGCGCGGTCTTGGGGGTTTCCCCCATGAGCGACTGCATCAAGACAAGGCGAGCCTGTCTTACGGTAACTTCTAACCATGAGCGACTGCCGTGGTTTCCCCCACTCGCGCTTTGCATCGCTGACAATGTCAAACATCTTAATGGGTAGTGCTATATAGGAGTAGTCTATGGGAACATCAAAATCCCCACCGATGGTAATTCCACATGATGTGCTGGCAGTTTTGCAGGTATTGTCGCCAAAGCAACGTCAATTAGTGTTTGACTTTGCTGAGTTCTTGCTCCAAAAGCAAAGAAAATCCGAAAGTGAAGAATCGGCTGATAGTCCGCCAATACCTGGATAAGTTGACGCTTCTGAATAGGTGGGCATTGGGCTACAATCAAAACAATGGGTTGAAAATGCTGAGTCGGTTATGAGTGTTGTAATTTCTGATGAGTTGTTGCAAGCTGCTAAACTATCGGCAGCCGATTTGAAGCTTGAGATTGCCATTATGCTATATAAACAGAAAAGAATTAGTATTGGTAAAGCCCGTGAGCTAGCTGGGATGCACCTAATTGAGTTTCAACAAGCACTCTCTAATCGGAGCATTTGTATCAATTATGACCGTGAAGATTTTCAACAAGACATTCAAACATTGAAGGAATTGGGCGATATATGATCGTGGTTAGTAACACATCACCCATTACTAATTTATCAGCGATTCAAAAAATTGATCTACTGCGGCAGCTCTATGGAGTGTTGATAATTCCTCAAGCGGTTTACAATGAGATGGTAGATCTAGCATACGAGGTTCCAGGGTCGAAAGAAGTGCAAACTCTATCCTGGATTCAGACTCGACAAGCTACGAATCGTAGCTTGGTTGCAGAACTTAGGCTTGAAATTGATGCAGGAGAATCTGAAGCGATCGCTTTAGCAATTGAACTCAACGCCAATCGATTACTGATTGATGATTATCAAGCAAGAGTAATTGCATCTCGGTTTGGATTAAAATTTACAGGTATTCTGGGAGTACTTTTAGCTGCCAAGAAACAGGGATTGATTACAGCAGTGAAACCGATTGTCGATGATCTAATCAATCAAGCCGGATTTAGAGTTAGCGATCGCTTGTATAGAGAGATTGTGCAGATGGCTGATGAAGTGCTCGAATAATAGCTGCTTAATTAAAAAAGTCGGCTCTTCTAGAGTAGTTATGATAAATTAATAGCTATAATTTTCTGATAGTCCCAACTCCCGATTCCCGACTCCCGATTCCCGACTCCCGATTCCCGACTCCCGATTCCCTACTCCCATCAACCTAGGATATGGAAGAATTAACATTATTACGTCAACTCATTGAAGAAAGAAACTATCATAAAGCCTTAGAAATTGTTGATGAACTAGAAGAAATGTCAAGGGAGGATAAATTAAATAAAATTTATAGCTATGCAGTAATTTTACTATTACATTTAATAAAGCAAGAGGTAGAAAAACGCACTACCCGCTCTTGGGAATTTTCGATTTATAATGCCAGCAAAACCATTAAACGAGTGAACAAACGGCGAAAATCAGGAGGATGTTATGCCAATCAAGAGGAATTATTAGAAATTTTAACCGATGCCTTTGAGACAGCCCTAAAAAAAGCAGCATTAGAAGCCTTAGAAGGCAGATATACAGATAGTGAACTCAAAGAAAAGATTGATGAAGAGCAAATTAAAGAGAAAGCTCTAGGTTTAATTTCGTGACATCCTCCTACACGCTTAGCGAAGCGTATAGTGTAGGGTTCCCATTCTCACAAATAGGTATTCCTGCCCAAAGCCACTTATCTAGGATTTCTCCCCCGACAGATCGACTACTTGACAGGCTGTTTCCATTTCCCGAATTGTCCACGGGTACTAATTCTAATCCTCGCCATCTCACCATCTGAGCGGCTGCATGATCTCTATGTGTCCTGTAGCCGCATTTAGGACAAAAATGTTCTCTAACCCTCAAATCTTTCTTTACTGTGATCTGACACTCAGGACAAGTCTGGCTGGTTCCACGTGGGTCTACTCGCTGAAAGTAACACCCACGTTTGAAAGCTACCCATTTGAGGAGATCTAAGAATTGACCAAAAGATGCATCAATGCAATCTTTCCTTAGCATTCCTCGATTGAGCCCTATTGTGTTGAGATCTTCAGCAAAGATTGTCTGAGCTTGATCGCAGAGCAAATGTGCTGTTTTTAGATGAAAGTCTTTGCGAGAATTTGCTATTTTTTGATGTAATCTGGCTACCTTTAGTTCGGCTTTTTCCCGGTTATTAGAACGCTTTTTCTTTCTAGCTGCTCTGCGTTGCAGCAATTTCAGCTTGCTTTGCATTGACTTGAAAAACTTAGGTCGTTCAACCGTAAAATTATCTGAAGTTGTCAGGAATTTCTCTAATCCAAGGTCAATTCCAATTGCCCTGCCTACAGCAGGATGATCAGGAATATCCACATCCAATGCTATCGATATAACAACATACCATTGTGTCTGTCTAGCCTTAGCTAAGACTCTGACCTGTTTGACCTGGAATCCTTCTGGTATTTCTCTATGAAGCCGAATAGGAACCAGGCCAATTTTAGGAAGTTTGATATGTTCGTTTTGAACTGGATTTGACTTGAATTGTGGGAACAAAAACGACTTGTACTGACCCTTTTTTTTGAATCTTGGAAAACCAAATCCTCGCTTACTCATTGCTTCCCATGAGTCATGCAACCTTCTAATAGTTGTTTGTAACACCTGGGAATGCACCCTTGACATAAACAGATTAGTTTTCTTGGCTTTGGGTAGATTGTTTTGCTGACGATGGTAACTGGGGAATGGTGTATCGGCAGGGATTATGTACTCACTCTGCAAAGAACACCTATCCACAGGACATTTACGACTTGCAATCCAGTCTTTTAACTCTCTTAATGAGTAGTTATAGACTCGTCTACAAGTCTCAAGCCATTCCTTGATGATCTGTTGTTGATCTTGGCTCGGGTAAATCCTGTATGTATAGTTCATCATTAACATAATCTTATTTTACCACAGAAAAAGACCATGGTAAATACAGATAGAGAGGGCGTCGAACCCTCTCTATCTGTCTGGGGGAGCTATAAGTCCCCCAGGCCCCCTCACTAGTTAAGAAGAGGGAGCAGGGAGCAGGGACTTCGGAGCAGGGAGCAGGGAGTGTGCGGAGATGGGGAGTCGGGAGTCGGGAGTCGGGAGTGTGGGGAGATGGGGAGATGGGGAGATGGGGAGATGGGGAGATCGGGAGTCAGATTAGTTTTCCCTCTTGCCTCTTGCCTCTTGCCTCTTGCCTCTTGCCTATTCCCTGTTCCCTATTCCCTACTCCCTATTCCCTCTTCCCTTTCACCACTGTCATCAAAAACTCCGCCAAGGTCCCCCCATCGACCCCCAACTCACTCCGCTCCTGAGCGGCTAAAATGCCCGCTTGGGCATGCCACCAGGCTGCCGTTGCCACTATTGCCTCCAAAGGATGCTCAGACAGGAGTGGCTGAGCCATCAAACCTCCCACTAGTCCCGTGAGCACATCCCCACTGCCACCTCGGGCTAGAGCTGGTGTACTTTCAGGAATTAGGGACACCGAGCCCATAGGATTTGCGATCGCACTCCTGGCTCCTTTTAACAACACCACAGACCGACTCAGTTGGGATGCCTTCTGCACGGCCTTGACTCGATCCGGTAACAGTTCTGCGGAATCAGGAAATAAACGTCGGAACTCTCCGACATGAGGGGTTAACACTGTCTGGCCTGGACGCTTCAACAAAGTGGGAATAGTGATCAGTTCCGCCAGGATATTTAAACTATCCGCATCCAAGACGATTGGGCATGGGGCAGCTAAAACCCCTTGCACTATATCCTTAGCATCCTTTGTTAAACCAGGACCACATGCGATCGCATTATAAGTCTGATTTGAAGCGTGATAGCTACCAGAGGGTTGGTGTAACTTCTCTAACACTAACTCAGGCAAAAATGCGATCGCACCCGCCGTCGTTTCTGGGCAACCAATTACCACTGCTTCTGGCAAGTGACTGACCACTAGCAGTTTGATAGACTCCGGTACTGCCATGGAAAGCATCCCCACCCCACTAGCCCGAGCCCCTAATCCCGCCAAAATTGCTGCCCCTGAATACTGTCTAGAGCCACAAATCAGCAACAGATGTCCCTGTTGGTACTTATGAGTTACCTTAGGGCGAGGTAAAGGCAAAAACTCTTTCGCAACAGTTTTTGTTACTCTGAGCAAATCTGGTGGCTCACCTAAAATGGACCAAATATCCTTGAGGGGAATACCAAAATCAATTAACTCAGCTTCACCAATATAATCCAACCCTTGGTCTTGGAGAAACGCCAACTTCCACAACCCTAAGCACAATGTCCGGGTAGCCCGAACCGCGATGCCCAAAACTTCCCCAGTATCAGTATGTAATCCCGAAGGTAAATCAATACTCACCACCGGTTGTGACCATTGATTCAACAGCTCAACCGCCTCAGCGATACTACCAGAAAGCGATCGCGTCAGTCCAAATCCGAACAAACCATCAATAATCAAGTCACACTCATACAGCGGTTCAATCTCGTCATAAAAAGGAATCCCCAAGCTAAGGGCATACCGAGCATGGTAGTCAGTCAATTCCTTCAGTTTCGACAAAGGACAGTAAATGTGGATCTCATACCCCTGTAAATAAAGTTCACGAGCAACAACTAACCCATCGCCCCCATTATGACCAGGACCAACTAACACACCCACTCGCCTATTCTCAGCCCAGGGATAAAGACGTTGAATAGAGCCAGTAATCAATCCTGCCACCTTTTCCATCAAAGCTGCTACAGGCATCCCCGCCTCAAAGATGCGCCCTTCAATCTCACGCATCTGCTCAGCAGTTACCACCACTTGTTCAATTAGTTCTCGCCGATTCTGAGACTCCATCAGTAGAATTTAGAATTATTGAATGTAGAATTTAGAATTATTGAATGTAGACTTTAGAATTATTGAATGTAGACTTTAGACTTATTGAATGTAGACTTTAGACTTATTGAATGTAGACTTTAGACTTATTGAATGTAGACTTTAGAATTTATAATTCTGCCTTTTGCCTTTTGCCTTTTGCCTTTTGCCTTTTGCCTTCTTAATTCTGCCTTTTGCCTTTTGCCTTTTGCCTTTTGCCTTTTGCCTTTTGCCTTTTGCCTTCTTCATTCTTAATTCTTAATTCTTAATTCTGCCCCTACCGACTAAAATACACCCGTGCATCCCAACCAGCAGAGCGCAAACGATTACTCCAACGTTCTGCCTCCCCCCGCTTTTTAAACGGACCAACAGCAACATGTTTACCTCTGGGGGCATCTCGTTGGATCACTAAATCCTGGGCAATCCCAATTTTAACCAATTCCGTTACCATCTCTGGTAACCTCTGAGCATTTCCAGGAATAGCCACAAAATAGCTCCTACCCCTAGATTCTCTTGAATCCTCTGGATTAGAACCAGAACTCACAGCACCACGATTCGCCAAATCTAATCCTGTTTCTGGATACACCAAACGGGAGCCATAGGTGATCGAGCCATCGGATGAAAAAGTTGGTATGTTCCTCAGATTTGTGGCACCACCATCATCAAATGCTTGTGGTTCAATGGTTATGATGCGGGCTGGAATTCCCAAAGCTTCCAAAGTGCGCAGACGGGACTGAGCATTGTAGCGATCCATAAATGTCCCCGCTTGAATCACCCCCTCTCCCTCGCGCACAAACGCTTGTGGTTCAATGTCTTGTACTTGGGATAACAACCAATAACTATCACCCACCACATCAACCCGATAGAGATTAGCGATGGGTCTTGATGGATTAGTTATTGATGGATTAGTTATTGATGGATTAGTGTCGTTGACATTTAACTGAGGAGGTAATGGTGTATTGCTTGACCGATTGGGTGAGGCGGTCGGCAAAATTAAAGGGGGAGTGTTAACCGATGGTAGAGAAGATGGCGTCATAGTTGGTAGAGGCTCCCCAAAAAATCTTGGTTCTGGTGACGTTTGGGCAGTAGCTGGCCTCAGATCCGCCATAACTGTTTGGCCAGTCAGTAGCAACAGTAGCCAACCACTTACCTTAACCAGTGTTTTAGGATTTCTGAATTGGTTAGACACTCTGATCATAATCGGTCTTGCACTCTAGTAAGATAAATAGGCTATATCAATTTCAATGTACCCGTCAACCCTCAACAAATGAAGAAAATCCTGTCAAAATGGGTAATCTTACCGCTGATAATTCTCTGCATTATAGCCTGTCAAAGCAGTAACCTAGATGGAGTAACCACCGTCACTCTCGGTGGTTGGCAAAGCAGCCCTACTGAAAAACAATTACTAGAGCAAGTACTAAAAGAATTTGAAGCTAAACATCCCAAAGTAAAGGTTAAGCTTGAAGTCATCACTGGTCAATACATGGATGTGATCAAAACCCGATTAATTGGTGATGCCGCTCCAGATATCTTTTATTTAGATGCCTATGAAGCCCCATTACTAATGAGTCATGATGTTTTGGAGCCTTTGGATGACTACATTAAGCGCACTGATAATTTTGATCTAGCTGACTTTGAACCCTCTCTGTTTAAAGCATTCCAATATAATGGCATAATCTACGGATTGCCTAAAGATTTTTCCACCCTTGCCCTTTTTTACAATAAGCAATTATTCAAACAAGCTAATTTAACTCAACCACCCCAAACTTGGCAAGAATTACGGGATTCTTCCCAAAAACTAACCATTGACAATAATCGCGATGGTAGGAATGAGCGCTATGGTTTAGGAATTAATCAGGAACTGGCTCGTCTCTATTTTTTAATTAAAGCCTTTGGCGGTAAGTTAGTTGACAAAAACGGCTACGCTACCTTTGCCACTCCTGAAACTTTTAAAAGTCTTCAAACTGTCATTGACCTATACCGAAACTACCAGTCTGCTGCCTTACCCTCAGACATTGGCGCTAGTTCTGGTAGCGAAATGTTTGGTCAGGGTAAAACCGCAATGGTAATTGAAGGTAGCTGGGCTATTCCTTATCTCAAAGACACATTTCCTAAAATTAAATTCGCCACCGCTGAAGTTCCCTCCTTAGGTAGTAAAAAAGGAACCATGGCTTATACCGTTGCTTATGTTATGAATAAACAAGCTCAACATAAAGAAGCAGCTTGGCAACTCATTTCCTATCTTACCGGCAAAGAAGGAATGAAAGCTTGGGGAAAAGCGGGACTAGTACTACCTTCTCGGGTATCTGTGTTATCGGAACTAGGCTATAAAAACAATCCCCTCTATGCTCCTTTTATTAAAGGAGCCGCCTATGCAACCATTTGGCAGGCTGGGGAAACCTTGCCAACCATTCAAACCCATTTCGATAATCAATTTCTGAGTACCTTACTGGGTGAGCAATCCTTAGAAAGTGCTATGAAGAAAGCCCAAGAAGCAGCTAATGAAGAGATTCGATCAGGTGATTATTAACTTGCTTTTAGGGATTAATGATTAGGGAATCGGGAATCGGGAATCGGGAGTCGGGAGTGTGGGAGGTGTGGGGAGATGGGGAGATGGGGAGATGGGGAGATGGGGAGTGTGGGAGGTGTGGGGAGATGGGGAGATGGGGAGATGGGGAGTTAAATCAGCAACTACTGTAGTAATCTTTCCTTATCTGTGCTTCTTACTATTTACCATTCCCTGTTCCCGATTCCCTGTTCCCGATTCCCGATTCCCGATTCCCGATTCCCGATTCCCGATTCCCGATTCCCTGTATAGGTGTCAAGCAGTAGGCTTAAAATAAATCCTCACTGCCCCATCCTGGTCCTTTCTGTGCGGCTCTGATCACAAATGCCGCTATTTTCTCGATTTCCTCCTGTGGTATCCAACTCTCTTCGACTTCGCGGCACGAGAAGCTTTCCTCGGTACCATCATAGGTCATCGGTTGCCTCATAAAAGCAATTAAAGCATTGAGATTATCCCGAGGTGGTGTTGCCTTAGCTAGCCTCTCCAGAGATAGAGACACAGTGGGATCAATGAGATTAGCTCCTCCCACATGACACCTCTGGCAATTTTCGGAAAATAATTCTTTACCAACAGACAAGTCTTCGCCGTCAAACAGCTTAGTCTCTCCCTTGCCATCTAAAGCGATCGCTACAGGTTCTGCCACATCTAGGTAGCGCCTGACATATTGGTTAACCGGAACCTGGGCTGGTGAACTAACCGTGCATGTCTCTAGGAAGAACACCAGAACAACTAGCAGCAAATAACGGATTGATACGAATAGACCTCTTCCCAAACTAGTTTTTTGATACTGTTCCCGTGAATTGTTGTCCACTGTTCCCTGTCCCCTGTTCCCTGTTCCCGACTTCTCAAAGAAGTCTAATAATCTACGGAGCATTGAGTATTTAAGGTGATATGTAAGGTGATATGTACTGATTGAGCAACAGGGCAGCGGCTTCTTCTATTAGCGGATAAGGTCTAGTGAAAGAAGCTAGGGTTATTGATTTTGGTTAACCCCTAACTCCTAACCCCTAACCCCTAACTGCCAAAACAAGAAGCCTCTGCCCTTGCTGCTTAAACAAGCATAAAGCCTTTCGCTTGCTGCTTTCTAACCTCTGTAAAAACAAACGTAATTAGTTACAGACCTTACCACAACCCCACGTTTCGCTTTTAGTGTTGACCTCATAGAGAATATAACCAGCAATATCAACGAGTTGATCTTTGGTGATATTCCTCATATACCGAAAAATATCAGCACTATCAGTGCTTGGATGAAATACAGAAATATCAAATTCCCCGTCGTAGGTGGTAGGATGCTTCAGGTAGTCTACTAAAGCCTCCAGGTTATCACGGGGTGGTGTTGCGTACTTTAAGTCTTCAGCACCAAGAGTAACGTTAGGGTCAGTTTTACTGTAACCTCCTTTGTGACATTGAGAACATTTAGAGTTAAACAAGCGTAAGCCATCAGTGACCTCTTCGTTACTCAGAACCACCATGTCACCTGCTTCATTTAAAGGTACGGTGCGGTCCTTTTCAGGCAGATCGAGGGCTGCTGAACTGCCCACTGCAATTTGAAAGGCAAAGAATAGGGTTGCCGTGATCAGCAAGATAAATCGCTTCATTGTTGATTCTCCTCTAATAAAAATGTGGCTCATATGGGATTAGTTTTTGGTGCACAGCATTAACTGATTCCCTGCACATTCTCTCGCTGAGGGGGATCCGAGTCAACCAATCACGGCTATCTAACTCAGGTATTACGGATTACCAATTAGCCATTACCCTTTGTTTGAGACAAAATCTTTAATATAACAGCCTTCGCATCTTCTAGAGGCAGATGGGTGTCTTGATTTTTGTAAGCAATACCCAACTGCTGGCATAGATCGAATACCTCTTCTACCCGAAGGTCATACTCGGCGGCAATTTCCACAATTGACAGGTCTGCAAAGCCCATAATAACTAAACTCGATAATAACTAAGGAACAGGGGGAGTGTGGGAGTTGTGGGGGCAAGAGGCAAGAGGCATGCTAGACCCACCCCTAACCCCTCCCAGGAGGGGAAGGCAAGAGGCAAGAGGCAAGAGGCAAGAGGCAAGAGGCAAGAGGCAAGAGGGAATATTATCAAACCATCTGACTGCCCATCTCCCCATCTCCCCATCTCCCCATCTCCCCACACTCCCGATTCCCGATTCCCTACTCCCTACTCCCTACTCCCTACTCCCTACTCCCTACTCCCAGCTCAGAAGTCCCTACTGCTTTTGGCAGGGAAACCGCTACCGGTATAGTAGCCTGGGGTTGATGGAGGCGAATCAGCTGGGCTAGGGTTTTTTTCAACTGGGTGCGAGATACAATGGCATCAACAAAGCCATGCTCTAGCAAATATTCAGAGGTCTGGAAATTATCAGGTAGCTTTTCTCTTAGGGTCTGCTCAATCACTCGTCGTCCAGCAAATCCAATTAATGCCTTCGGTTCCGCTATAATAATATCCCCTAACATGGCAAAACTGGCGGTCACCCCACCAGTGGTAGGATGAGTCAGCACTGGAATGTAGAGTAGTCTGGCTTGACGATGGCGTTCCAAGGCACCAGAGATTTTGGCCATTTGCATCAGGCTTAACATCCCTTCCTGCATTCTGGCTCCACCAGATGCACAAACGATTATAACGGGTACCTGTTGCTTAGTTCCTTGTTCTATCAAACGAGTCAGTTTTTCCCCAACTACCGAACCCATACTACCGCCCATGAACCGGAAATCCATTACTCCCAAAGCAATGGGCAAATTCTCTAGCTTACCGGTGCCAGTTTGTACGGCATCTGTGAGCTTAGTTTTTTCTTGGCTGTCTCGCAAACGATCACTATAGGATTTGCGATCGCAAAACTTCAGGGGATCCGTCGGATGTAGGTGTTCATCCAGTGAGATCCAGGTTTGGGGGTCAATCAGCTGGCGGATCCGCTCATCACTAGGGACTCGCATATGATGCTCACATTCAGTGCAAACCATTTGATTAGCTTGCAGGTCTCTGGCGTAGGAGAGCACTCCGCAAGCTTCACACTTTTTCCATAGCCCATCAGCAATCTCCCGTTCTTGAGGTTGTTTAGGGGTTGGTTCAATTTTTCGTCTATTGGCAAACCAATCGAATAGAGACATAAAAATTATTAATCCTGTTAACGTATTATCTAAATTTTTTTAGCTATAATCTGATTTATCTGATTGTCCTGCCTGCTCTTCTTCTGGGGAACTCAACAACAGTAAGGCTGTCCATTGATCTGGTGAGCGAACTTGTAAAGCCGCAGGGCTACCTGCACCTAAATAAGACATGATCCCAATATCAATAATGCGACTTGGAATATCATGAGCGGCTAGCACCTGCTGCATCAGCTCGGCTTCCCAGCGAAGATTGGTAGTTCTGATTGTTATCCAAGACACAGGCCAATACCAATAGCATTACCAATAGTAGAGTTTTCAGAGCCGTTGAATTTGATAGTTTAATTTCATCTATAGTTTTATTTATAATTTATACTTAGTTATAAGTATTATGATTAGTAGACAATTAGCTAAAATTTTCTATTAGGTTAATTTTTATAGATTTCCTATTATGTAGTAATTTTTAGGTTGTCGGTTTCAACGTCTAAATTGAGAGAGTCAGCGAATAGTATTCAATAGGTGGGACATGTGGCGAATTTAATTCGCCTAGCGATGCAGCGCCGCCAAAGGGGGTTCCCCCCACTCGCGCTTTGCATGGCTGACAAGGAAAGGGCACCTAAGATAATGTTTAACTCAATGGAAAAAATAGTTCTAGGTAAGTGGACACTATTAATTTACCCCACAGTAGAGTCAATCCTGCTCCCAAGGCTAGAAAAGGACCAAATGGCATGGGCTGTTTGCGATTCATCCAACCCAGGGCAATGGCTGCGCCACCAGCAAAAGCCCCTACACCACAAGCGATGAAACTAGCCAAGAGCAAATACTTCCAACCTAACCAAGCTCCCATCATCGCCGCTAGTTTAGCATCTCCTCCCCCCATAGCGGATTGACCAAAGGCAATCGAACCCCCAAAAGCAATCAGGTCAAACAACCAAATCCCTAGCACTGCACCTACCACCCCAATCATTAATTGAGGAATTATTGCTATGGGTTGAGACCCCTGCAAAAAACCAGTAGTTCCTTGAAATACTAAACCAGCCACTAATCCAGACTGAGTTAGGGAATTCGGTAGGGTCATAGTATCGATATCAATCAGAGCTAGAGTCAACAGCCAGCTCAAAAACGCCCAATATCCTACGGTTTGCCAACCCCAACCATACATCCAGAAAACTAGTAAAAACAGTACACCGGTTATGGCCTCTACTAGGGGATAGCGGCTGGAAATCTTGGTATTACAGTGACGGCAACGTCCTTTTAACCACAGCCAGCCCATTACCGGCACATTCTCTCCCTTGCCCAGCTTATGCAGACAATGGGGACAGCGGGAGGGGGGCCAAAGGATGGATAAACCAGCAGGTAGTCGGTAAACGACTACATTGAGAAAACTGCCAATAGATGCACCACTAGCGAAAACTATTGCGAAAACTATCGACCTTGTCAAGGCAGTGGATAATCCCACCATATCCTGTGTCACTTCCTAATTGCTATTGCTTCCTACCATAGAACTAAGACCAATGACCGATTTTCTTAATATTTAGTAATAAAAGTCTCCTTCTAGTTGACTCAAAGGCACAAAGCATTCAGTTGGTAGAAGGATAGGTTTATCACTAAAGATTAACTTTCCTCTGAGGGTATATTTGTCAATGGCTACACCAGATGGCTGTTCATCTTGGTATTGATGAACTTCGTAGTAAACCTGGTAGATATGCTTAGCTGCTCTCAAAACCGTAGGGTCTATCAGCTTCGGTAGCTCAATCCGAGTTTGGTAGTTTTCTTGTCTTTGCTGTGATGTATACACCACACTTTTTACCCTATTATTTCAGTTTGACTTTAATGCAATCACGCCCTTACGGCAAGGGAGTATTTCGGCAAAAGGGCACTGATTAACCAGGGGAAACCAACGGATTTTCCTGAGTTATTCTCACGCTTCAGCAGGTTTACCCGATAAAATCAAGAGTAAGCTATCAGCAGTCAGTAATCAGCGGTCAGTAATCAGCGGTTAGTAATCAGCGGTTAGTAATCAGCCTATGGGCTACCTCCCAGGGTCGAAGCCAAAGGCCAAGCGTGAGCCAAAGGCTCACGGCACCTCAAGTAGCACCATCTGTAGCCCATATGCTTACAATCAAGATTGCTCTAAGCACTCAATTAGGGAATCTCCCATAGCACGACAACCTAAGAGATTCATGCCTTCTGAGATGATATCTCCTGTGCGATCGCCTTTATCTAAAACCTTGACAACTGCTTGTTCAATGCAATCTGCTGCTTGAGGCTGGTCTAAGCCATAACGTAACATCATCGCACCACTGAGTACCATCGCTAGGGGATTAGCTTTATCTTGACCTGCAATATCTGGAGCCGAGCCATGAACCGGTTCAAAGACTCCAGGCTTAGATTCGCTTAAACTAGCAGAGGGTAACATGCCAATACTACCGGTAAGCATAGCAGCGGCATCCGATAAAATATCCCCGAACATATTACCAGTAACGATGGTATCAAATTGTTTCGGAGCTCTGACCAATTGCATAGCAGCATTATCCACGTATAGGTGAGACAGTTCCACATCGGGATATTCCGCTGCTAGGGTTATAATGCGATCGCGCCACAACTGGGAAACATCCAACACATTAGCTTTATCCACCGAACACAGTTTACCACCGCGTTTTTTAGCCGTTTCAAACCCTACTCTAGCAATGCGGTCAATTTCGGCTTCGGTGTAAGCCATAGTATTGACTCCCCGTTTCTCCCCAGTTTCCTGAGTAAAAATCCCTTTAGGTTGTCCAAAGTAGATCCCACCAGTCAGTTCTCTAACCACCATAATATCTACCCCTTCTACCACGTTTCGTTTCAAGGTCGAGGCATCAATCAGTTGGGGGAATATTGTCGCTGGTCGTAGATTAGCAAACAACCCTAACCCTGCTCTTAATCCTAACAATCCGGTTTCTGGTCGTTGGTGGCGCGGCAGATTATCCCACTTGTAACCCCCAATGGCAGCGAGTAAAACGGCATCACTATTGCGACATAGTTCTAGCGTATCAGTAGGTAAGGGTTCATTAGTAGCATCAATAGCTACGCCACCAATTAGGGCTTCAGTAAATTTAAAATTAATATCGAATCGCTTGCCAACAACGTTCAACACATCTACAGCTACTGCCATGATTTCTGGGCCAATCCCGTCACCAGGTAGCAGGGTAATGCGGTAGGAATAAGTCATAGTTAGTTTGGTCGATGCTTAAGTATAGGTCTGGTGGGTATAAGTTATAGCGTTCGATACTATAGCATCTGGCCGGTATCTCAGGGTAATTTTTTGATCAGCAGAGGTGACTACTCCCACATCAAATCAGAGATTATGATGTGGGCTTCTCAAGTTCACAAATGAGACTTGCTGCTCCTCGATATCCTGTATCGATTTACCACAGCCATTCAGCGGCAGTCCAACCGCCATTAATGCGCGATTCAAAATATTGAGACCACTGTTCCAATCGCGGTCAATCTTGACCCCACAAATCGGACAATGATGAACTCTATCACTGAGATCTTTCTCAACTCGGGCTCCACAGTTGAAGCATTCAATACTTGTTCCCCGTGGGTTAACTTTCTCGACTAACAAGCCGCGTTTGACCGCTACTGCTTGCAGGATTTCCAGAAAAGACCCCCACGCGGCATCGTGTATTGATTTTGCTAGCTTCGTTCTAGCTAGGGCGTGTCATCAAATAGGTATCAATCTAGTTTAGAATCGATAGATGTAGACAGTTGAGTCAATCGGGAGCTATGGTATGATCAAACGCCGCTATGCTTTACGTGATGACCAGTGGGAACGCATCAAAGACTTACTACCAGGGAGAAAAGAGACGGTAGGAGTCACGGCTAAAGATAATCGATTGTTTGTCGAAGCCGTATTGTACCGATATCGAGCTGGGATTCCCTGGCGAGATTTACCGGAAAGATTTGGTGATTTTCGAGTGGTTCATACTCGTTTTAGCCGATGGGCAAGGCGCGGGGTGTGGCAACAGGTGTTTGAGGCTTTAGCCGATGATGCGGACAACGAATACGCTATGATTGACTCGACAATTGTGCGTGCTCACCAACACAGTGCTGGGGCTAAAAGGGGGATGGGTCAACCGAAGCCATCGGTCGTAGTAAAGGTGGATTGAGTACCAAGATTAATGCCTTAGTCGATGCCTTAGGCAATCCCCTCAGTTTTCACGCTTACCCCAGGGCAAGCATGTGACCTCGACGGAGCTGATGTTCTACTCAAGGATTTGGCGGCAGATACACTGCTGGCTGACAAGGGATATGATGCTGATCAGCGAGTGATTGAGCGACTCAAACAACAGGGCAAAGTAGCCGTGATTCCACCTAAGCGCAACCGTACTATTGCTCGTGAGTATGATAAACATTTGTACAAAGCACGACATCTGATTGAGAATTTTTTCGCCCGACTTAAGCAATATCGAGCGATCGCGACGCGCTACGATAAGCGAGCTCAGAATTTTCTAGGAGCAATTTATCTGGCTGCTGCTGTAATTTGGCTTAATTGATGACACGCCCTAAGCCTTTGATATTGAGGTCTTCATGAGCAATCAGGTCGTAACTACTACATAACCAATGGGCAACTTGATAATGAAATTCCTTTCGACAGCGGGTTAAATGAAGGTGCAATAGAGCTACTTTCTGTTTGGCTTTCTGCCAATTTTTAGAACCCTTCACCCGGCGTGACATCAACCGTTGAGCCTGTGCTAACTTGTTTTGTGCTTTACGGTAAAATTGAGGAATTGGTACAGCCTCACCATCTGATGTGGTCAGAAACTTCTCTAAACCCACATCAATACCAACAGCAGATTTAACTGAATCCACAGGTAACAACTCAGGAACTGTGTCATCCTTGATTGAGATGCAGCAATACCAGCCATCAGCCTTTTTGATGATGGTACATTGCTTCAAGGTGAAACCGGACGGTAACGGTCGGTGCATTACCACAGGCATAGAACCGATTCTACTCAGCTTTAGTACACCATCGATTAGGTGCGCCCCCGCTCTGGTATTGTTAACCCTGGGGAACACAAACGACCGAAGATCTCCAGGCTTTTTGAAGCGAGGTCTACCGCCCCGCTTGCCACTGGCATCCGGTTTACGCCATCTATCCCAGGCTTTATTCAGCCGTTGCAGATTCACCTGTTGAGTTTCGGCGTAGATTTGCTTGTACTTAGGGAACAGTTTCTTAGTTTCCTTGAGGGCCGCTTGCTGGCTGTAATAGGTGACCGGCTCAGCTATGTCGCCAATCGCTTCACTCACAATACTGCATCTATCAACTCGACAACGAGTCCTGTTGAGCCAGTCAAGTCTTTGGCCTAGTGCATAGTTCCAATGTCTACGCAACAGTTCAAGCCACCTTTCCATCGTGGCAATTTGTTCAGCATTCGGCTTGATTCGGTAGCAATAGGTTAATAGCACCATGTTATTGTACCACTCACGATGCTGTATGAGAAGCAAAATATCCCGTCGGGCAATTCCCCTCCCGTTAAATCACGCGATTATAACGGGAGACCCCTTGCCCGTTTAGTTGGCAAGCGATGCAGCGCGGTATTGGGGAGGCAGCGCGGTCTTGGGGAGGCAGCGCCGCCAAAGGGGGTCTCCCCCCGGAGACGAAACCTTAGATAGGGTCGCCTTTATAGTTAGCAGGTTATGCAGAAAAGGGTTCAATATTTGTTAATAGCGTGATTTGCGCGGTCTTGGGGAGCCAGTGCGGTCTTGGGGGTCTCCCCCATGAGCAACTGGCGTGGTTTCCCCCACTCGCGCTTTGCATGGCTGACAAGGCGACCCTATCTTACGGTAACTTGGCCGTAGGCCACGCTTGGCCGTAGGCCACGCCAAAGGCGAACGCGAACAAACCATGAGCGACTGCCGTGGTTTCCCCCATGAGCGACTGTGGTTCCCCCCATGAGCGACTGCATCAAGACAGGGATAGGTGAACGGATGTAACGGATGTAACCGATAGATCAGACTTCGCCACCAGGGAAAAGTCCGGAAGGAATCCCTAAGCTAGCGATAACTAAATAAAAATCAATAAATGAAGCTTCCCCCACCTGGTAAACCGAGGTGGGGGTGTCCTATGCTAATCTAGGGCTAGCCGCAGCCCACAAATCACACAGACAAGCCCAGCTTCTAGGCGGTCGTCCAGAGCTTTTGCTGAAACGACCCTCGTTGTCATTTCTGCGAACGAGTTTAAGCACACCTCTAGCGCCGATATTGTAAGCACCGTTTAAGTCGGCATTGAATTGCTTACCTGAGGAGAAAGTTGCTAGGGCATAATTTCCTGAGTCACGTTTAACAATGCCTGAACCATCATAGGCAAGCTTTGAGGTATATGCTGCAACAACCTCTATTACTTTGCCTCCTAACTCAGCCCATTTCTCAAGCGTAAAATCGCGAATTTTTGCCTTGAGCCATCCGTGAAATCTTTGCCGAAGGTTAGACCGTTTTCGTCCCCCTTTTGGCTTCCATGCCTTAAGGTTCTCAAACACAATCGCTTCGGAGTTAAACTTTTCAGCAATCTCAACAATTCGCCTAGAGACTACATGACTGATTTGGTTGTTGATTCTTTGGCATTTTTGGTAGGTCTTAGAACAAAAACCCTTGTGAAGTCTGCCACCCTTCCCCATGGTTTTAGATGCACGCATAGATACAGACTTCAGTCGCTTGTCCCTGCGGTCTATGTCTCTCCCCGGATGGATGAAATCTCGGTGGATTACAGTGCCACTGTGGGTTACAACCGATATCGTTGCAGTAGTATTAATTCCGAGATCTACCGCTGTTACATTAGCCTCTGGTTTCCGTTTTTCTGGCTTGCAACTAAACGGAACTGACAGATGGCAAGCTCTTTCATTAAATATCAAAGATGGTGACAACATCTTATTGGTTGCCACCTGATGACGCTCTCTTAATCCGGTAATTTGAACGGTAGTCCAGACCCAGTCAGAGCCGTTAAAGACTTTGATTTCGACTTGATTGAATCGGTGTAGTTTATAGCATTGGCCTTTATATAAAGCTGGGTAACAGCCAGTGTCAGCATTCAGTTTCGGAGGACTGGCATTAGGTAGTTTCCTAGTGCCTGCTTGCCATTCTCGGTAACGGGTCACAAAACTACTAACTTGACCCGCCGCAAATGCGAGCGCAGAACGACGGTAATAGCTGGGAAATTTATAAAAAGCTTTGTTGAACTGAGGATACTTGACACTGGGACGCTTAGCTGTCTGATGCATTAGTTTCTCGACAGCAGGAGTCAGCTGATCCGCCGTTAAGTTCCCGAATTTACTCCAGTGAGTGTAAATAATACCAACCAAGTATCTGCAAGCACGACGATAGACTTTAACCGTCTCAGTGAACAGCAGACGCTGCTCACTAGTTGCGTTAAGCCTCCATTTGTCGGTGCGAATGATCTGAGTTGGTGTTTTCACAATCTCAACGGAATTGCTAATATGTCACTATATTAACCTATAGTATCACAAAATGTCAACCGCCTTTCGCTCTTTCGCTCACACTGTTTCGTTAATCAAGATTCACATAGTGTTTGTCACTAAGTACCGCCATCCAGTAATTACTGGGGACATAGAAGAGGACATCTTAGACTTGGCAAAAAGCATCTGCGAGAAAAATAACTGCATCCTTGAGGATGCCAAGGCGGACTTGGGGACAAATGATCATATCCATCTCCTAATTGATTTAGCCCCTAAGGTATCAATTTCCAAGCTTTGCAACACCCTTAAGACAGTGACCAGTAGAGAGATTAGAAAAAGATACGCAAAAGAATTGGCTCCCTATTACTGGAAGCCAGTCTTCTGGAAAAGGGGATTTAGTGCTGTTTCTTGTGGAGGAGCCCCCCTTTCGGTTCTAAAGCAATATATAGAAAACCAAGGTTACGACGATTGATTGACTTGCTCCTTAACCCCCACCTGGACGAGGTGGGGGAATGCGTCGCATTTTTGTTCAAATAATTCTAGCCAAGCTGAACCGCCCTAGGTCAACCCATAGATCAAGAATAAAGCGCTAGGCTGGAAAAAAAACCAACATCAGGTGCGACAATAAGCGCGAATTTAATTCTTAATGGGTTAAGCGAAACTATGAATTTCCCTTTGTGGTGCGACCCCGCCCTTTTTGAAAGCGCTAGGTAACGCCCACCAAGAGGAGGCTTTGGTCTTGTGCTTTATTGGCTTAGAAAGACCTTAGTCTTAGGCAAATTAAACAGCTAAAACCAGACTCTGATGGTAAAAGAATTGGCTATTGATATCCGTGGACTCACGAAGCAATTCGACCGCCATGTGGCTGTACATGAGGTAGATTTGCAAGTGGAAAGCGGTGAAGTTTACGGCTTAATTGGACCGAATGGTGCTGGGAAAACCACCCTGATCCGGATGTTAGCTGCAGCGGAAGAACCGACTACTGGTGAGATTTACATCAATGGTCAGCGTTTGCTAAGAGATCAAAGCAATCCTAGGCTAAAACAGCGCTTAGGTTATCTACCTGATGATTTTCCCCTCTATGAAGATTTGACGGTTTGGGACTACCTAGACTACTTCGCACGTCTATATAAATTACGAGGCTCAAAACGCCGACAACGCTTATACGATGTTCTGGAACTGATTGAATTAACCAACAAGCGTAATAGCTTGATTTCTACCCTCTCCCGGGGGATGAAACAGCGCCTTAGCCTGGCTCGAACTATTATTCATGAACCGATTTTACTGCTGCTGGATGAGCCAGTCTCTGGTCTTGACCCCATTGCTAGAATGAAGTTTCGGGAAATTATTAAGGTTCTCCAAGAAGCGGGGATGACCATTCTAATTTCCTCCCATGTCTTGAGTGATTTAGCCCAACTGTGTAGCTCAGTAGGCATCATGGAATTAGGGTATCTGGTAGAAAGCGCACCCCTAGATGAGTTTTACCAGCGTCTTGGTCGCCAGCAAATTTTGTTGTCAAGCCTAGGTCAGCTGGATGTACTGAAAGGGGAATTGAAAAATAATCCCCTTGTAGAAGACTGGGAGATATTACCAGAACCAGGTCGGATGCGGATTCATTTTTCAGGAGGTCAAGAGGATTGTGCACAGCTATTGCGATCGCTGGTTAATGCTGGGATTCCCTTGACAGAATTCCAGTGCTCTCAAGAAGACTTAGAAACAATTTTCCTTAAATTAGGTCATCAGCAAGCATCATAGCTCGATCATAGCTGCCTGATCACATGGCGAGTAAAAGGAGACTAATAGCGATATGGCACTTAATAATTTAGTTAACCAACTTGGGGAATTGAATCCCCAGGTGTTTCGAGAAGTAAAAGGGCGTTTCAAACAGCGGAATGTCCTGATTACAGTGGCAATATCCTTGATTGGTCAGTTGGTGATGCTGATCGATTTAGGACTTGAGCTACCAGATGGCTTCGGAGGTTTTGAGATTAACTGGCCTCTATGGTGGCAAAATGTATTTGTCTGCCTGAGTCTGATCGGGATCTTCAGTTTGTTGGTGGTTGGCACCTATATGCTAATCAGTGACCTCTCCAAAGAAGAAAGTCGTGGCACCTTAAACTTTCTGCGCCTGACACCTCAGTCAAGCCGGAGCATCCTAGGTGGCAAACTACTGGGGGTACCAGCATTGCTTTATCTAGCAGTTGTTTTTGCCCTACCATTGCATTTTTGGGCAGCTATTGCTGGTCAAATCCCGTTGCTTGAGCTTTTAGGATTTTACACCGTTCTCGCTACCAGTTGCCTATTTTGCTATAGTATGGCGCTACTATTTGGCTTAGTTGGCAGATTTCTAGGAGGTTTCCAAGCTTGGTTAGGTTCTGGTGCTGTACTCATCTTCTTGTGTATCACGACCATGGTAATTGATGACGCTGGTGTCAGCCATTACCCAGCCGACTGGCTGACTTTGTTTAATCCCACCATTGTCTTACCGTACCTGATTGATTCTAATTCCTTTGATCCGAGTATTATTGATCCTGTTGAGCGTAGTTTCCAAGATTTGCGCTGGTTTGGTATCCATATCGGTGCCAGTTTCTGGAGTATGGCTGGTTTTATTGTCCTCAACTACAGTGTTGGGACCTACTGGTTTGGGCAAGGGCTAAATCGTTGTTTCCATAACCCTAAAGCTACCCTGATTAACAAGCAACAGAGTTACTGGCTGACCGCTAGCTTGCAAGCAGTGATTTTAGGATTTGCCCTCAACCCTCAATTGAACTGGGGTAGTTCCAATGCTTTGAGCAATAATTCAGAGATGCTGCTGGTATTCAACGTGGTGCTGTTTTTAGCTCTGATTGCTGCCTTGAGTCCCCATCGACAAACCTTACAAGATTGGGCCCGTTACCGACATCAGGATCGGACTTTCCGCAAAAAAGGAGGGCTGATAGCTGACTTGATCTGGGGTGACAAAAGTCCAGCTGTGGTGGCAGTGGCAATAAATTGTGCGATCGCATCTGCGATGTTGCTGACGTGGATATTACTTTGGCCTGCCAATGATTACAAGATAACTGCCCTGTTGACACTGTTGCTCAATAGCAGTCTGATCATGATTTACGCCACAGTTGCTCAGTTAATGCTGTTGATGAAAACAAAGAAGCGAGCCGCTAGTGCAGTAATAGCGGTAGGAGGATTGATTTTATTACCTCCCATCTTGTTTGCGATTGGGTCGATGACTCCCTATTACACTCCTGGTTTATGGCTATTTTCCGCATTTCATTGGGGTGTTTTGCCCTATGCTACTGCAAGTAGTGTTTTCTTGGCCATCATTGGTCAGTCCCTAGCCCTAACGTTATTGAACGTACAGCTAGGACGACAATTGCGACAAGCAGGAGAATCAACAACCAAAGCCTTGCTTTCTGGAAAAACCCAATTACCCGTCACTGCTGATTAAGTTTTTTAGTTTACCTAAGGGTTGTTTCGACCCTTAGGTCGCGCGTCGATCAAAGTCAGCTATCAGCGGTCAGCGGTCAGCGGTCAGCTTAAAAGAAACCTCAGCACCTCAATTAGCCTGCCCATAGTCGATAGCCCATAAGCTGATAGCTGATAGCTGATAGCTGATAGCTTACCCATAAACTTTCCTACCCTAATCAAGGACTGGATTATCAAAGGAGTTTTGATCCTAATTATCGCGAAACATTTAAACAAAAAATCTAGCTTGGAGTGTTTAGCTTTATCCCAAGGCTTCGCTCCTATTTTTTTATAATTAAATAAGCATTCAAATCGACTAACAACCAATGGGAAATCTTAAAGTCGAAGCTCAGCTATCCTACGAGCAATTACTTAGAGCTGTTGAACAACTCAGTTTATCTGAACTAGAGAAAGTTGGAGCATACATCATATCCCTCCAGGCACAACGCAAAGCCCCCAGCCTTTCTTCAGATCAGGCTAGGTTGCTAATTACTATTAATCAAGGTGTACCAGCAGACATTCAAAACCGCTACGATGAACTGATTCAAAAACGAAGAATGGAGATGCTGACACCTGGTCAGTATAGCGAACTTTTGGCTTTAAGTGATCAAGTGGAAACCATCGAAGCTAAACGTGTCGAAGCCATGGCAGAATTAGCTCGTTTACCCCAAATATCCTTAAGCACATAGGTGCGCTTTCCGTAGGCGAATTAAATTCGCCACGGGTCGCACCTCTTGATGGCAGATTTGGATATTCATCTCCCTGGCAATGTCTGATAAATCAATATCAAAGGGAACAGGGAACAGCGGATCTGGGAACAGGGAACAATTCTTATCACAATTTATTTAGGAGTGGTAAAGTATAGTCTATTTTTTTGACTATAAAAAAAATTAAATAATGCAAGAAACAATAGGCAATAGTAAAGACAAAAAAAATGATTTTATTTATGTTTTTTGTTTTTACTATGTCATTTTTCAACGAAGTTTACCTGAAACATATTAACATTAAAAAAAATATCGTAATTTATATAAATTAATTTTAAGTGTATTAAAATAATCAAATAGTATTACTATTCCCGATTCCCTCAAATATAAATTTGAAACTTGATGCCAGTTGGAATTATTTAGCACTAAAAAAAAATAATACGATAAATTATAAATTTTTCCTAAAGCATAACTAGTTAGAGTTACCACTGGCATACAATCGTATACTGATTTATCTATTTTATGCTTCTAGCTGATAACTAGACCCAGAGTGCTCAAAGTAAAAATACTGCCAAGTTGTCTGGACACTTCCATATATTAAGAGTAAACTGAAATACAAAACCCGTACTGTAGTACAATTAACAGTTATTCTAAAATTCTGCTCAGCTATTATCAGCAATCTAACACCATTAACAGCATAGGTGTTCTTGACCTTGGCGAATTTAATTGGCCACAGGTCGCACCAAAAGACCTGATCTACCACTAGAGGTGATAAGCGTGCAATCCCAAGTAATCTCAACAACCCCAGCCTCATCAACTACCCCCACTCGCCGCACAGGAGCATTTGCTCTAATGGATAGTCTCCACCGTCACGGTGTGACCCATATCTTCGGCTATCCCGGTGGAGCAATTCTACCTATCTATGACGAACTATACCACTGGGAAGATGCTGGTAAAATACAGCACATCCTAGTCCGACACGAGCAAGGAGCATCCCACGCGGCTGATGGTTATGCCCGTGCTACTGGCAAAGTCGGTGTCTGTTTTGCTACATCTGGTCCGGGAGCCACTAACCTAGTTACCGGTATAGCTACTGCTCACATGGACTCAATTCCCCTAATTTGTGTAACCGGTCAAGTCGCCCGTGCTGCTATTGGTTCTGATGCCTTCCAGGAAACCGATATCTTTGGGATTACCTTGCCCGTTGTCAAACACTCTTATGTGGTGCGTGACCCGGCTGATATGGCGCGGATTGTTGCCGAAGCTTTCCACATCGCTAGCACCGGACGTCCTGGACCAGTCCTGATTGACATACCCAAAGACGTGGGTTTAGAGGAATGTGACTACGTACCTCTGGAAGCTAATCAACTCAAGTTGGTGGGCTATCGTCCAACACTAAAGGGCAATCCCCGCCAAATTAACCAAGCCCTAAATTTAATTCGGCAAGCACGACGACCACTGCTTTACGTTGGTGGCGGAACCATTGCTGCTAGTGCCCATGATGAACTGCGCCAACTAGCAGAAATCTTCCAAATTCCGGTAACTACGACGTTGATGGGTAAGGGAGCATTTGATGAATCCCATCCCCTATCGGTAAAAATGCTGGGGATGCATGGTACCGCCTATGCTAACTTTGCGGTTAGTGAGTGTGACTTACTGATTGCTGTAGGGACACGGTTTGATGACCGGGTGACCGGAAAACTAGATCAGTTTGCCTGTCACGCTCAAGTGATTCACATCGACATTGATCCCGCTGAGGTTGGGAAAAACCGCTCTCCCCAAGTACCGATTGTAGGGGATGTGCGCCGGGTTTTGCAAGATATGTTGCGCCGTTACCAGGAAATGAATATCTCAGCAGAACCTAATCAAACCCAGGAGTGGCTAGCACGGATTAACCGTTGGCGTCAGGACTATCCCTTGCAGGTGCCTGAATACCCCGATAGTCTATCTCCCCAAGAAGTAATTGTAGAGGTCGGGCGTCAAGCACCTAAGGCTTACTACACCACGGATGTCGGTCAACATCAGATGTGGGCAGCGCAATTTCTTAATAATGGACCGCGCCAGTGGATTTCCAGTGGGGGATTGGGAACCATGGGCTATGGCATGCCAGCAGCCATGGGAGTCCAGGTAGCATTCCGAGATCAGCAAGTGATTTGTATTGCGGGTGATGCCAGTATTCAGATGAATATCCAGGAACTGGGTACCCTCGCCCAATATGGCATCAATGTTAAGACCGTGATTATTAACAACGGTTGGCAAGGAATGGTGCGTCAGTGGCAACAAGCCTTCTATGGGCAGCGTTATTCCTCGTCAAATATGGAAGTCGGGATGCCGGATTTTGTGCAACTGGCTGAGGCTTACGGGGTTAAGGGCATGATAGTTACTAGTCGGGATGAACTACAGGATGCGATCGCACAAATGCTAGCCTACGATGGTCCTGTCTTGTTAGATGTTCATGTAACTAAAGACGAGAATTGTTACCCAATGGTAGCCCCTGGTAAGAGTAATGCCCAAATGATCGGTTTACCAGAAAAACCATTACTCAAGAATGCTACGGAGCTAATCTATTGCAGTAACTGTGGTGCCAAGAATGTAGCAAGTAACAATTTTTGTCCTGAGTGCGGCACCAAGCTTTAATCTTTGGCGTTGCTGATTAATGGGATTATTTCCGGTAATGGGTACTGGATAATAGTAATCGATAGTAATGGATAATTGGTAATTCACTATTGGCTAACTAGCCAAGTCTAATTCATATCATTCCTGAGTTCAGCAAAGCTGATCATTGCTCCTTTAACCTGACTTACTTCGCTCACCAGCGGAGTATTTTTTTTTGGTAAGTATCGTAGGTTAAATAGTAATTATTATTGGTTAGTTTAATCACTTATATACCGTTTGGTTCTGGGTTGTTAACACACCCACCTATTGCAGGAAAAGGAAAAAGTCAAGAGGCATACATAGCAGAGCTGTAAGATATAGCGCTACGCGCCAGGCAAGAGGCAAGAGGCAAAAGGCAAAAGCTTACTAAAACAGCTTTTCAGCTTTTATCAATGTCCTAAGCTTAATGAGTAGTACTATATCCGGAGTTTTATTGTCCAATAAAAAAAGACCATACAGGTTTACATCTCAAATACAAAAGCTATAGCACCATCTGTAGCACCATCTGTAGCGCATTAGCTGTTCGCGTTCCCGTGCGCGTAGCGCATTAGCTAATCCTAAACTACCTGCCAGATTGGTCATAGTTGAGTGTAATCATACATAAGTTATACATTCGTATACGTTATCCCATACATTAGTCTCCGATAATCAAAACATAAGCAAATTATTATCAATTCCCAAACGGTAATATTTATTGCTTTCAGGCATTGCTAAAAATTGATCTAACTAAAAATTACTCTTAAGTCAACATTAATTAATTCAAGCGCTTATTGCTATTGTATATGATTAATACTAAGATAGTTCGGAATGGCCTAGCTCTCCTAGCTAGTAGCTTACTATTCACCCCCACTGCTGGTTTGGCTAGCTCTCCTCGTCAGGGGCAAGTTGAAAATAAATTAATCGCAGCAGCACAGTATTTAAGAAACAGCGAGTATATGCCAACTCATCGACCGGTAGTAAATAGACTTTCCCGGAACCAAGTCGATGCATTTACCCTGGAGCTAGAAGCTGGTAAATCTTATACCTTAGTAAGTTTTTGTGATGATGCTTGTCTCGATATTGACCTAGGTCTGTATGATAACAATGGCCAAACCCTTGACTATGATACTGACTATGGTCAATATCCGATTCTTCAAGTTACCCCTCGCGGCAGTGGGAAATTTCTGGTTAAAGTGGGTATGCCCCACTGTGTGAGCTCTTCATGCTATTACGGGGTGGGGATATTCGCGAAATAGATCAAGAGGATTGATATTCCTTCCCATTTTGAAAAATTCATGCTATTATAATATGTGGTTCGGATCGACGCGATCGCAACGCCCAAACCTTGTCAGGACCGGAAGGTAGCAGCAATAAGGGATGCTTACGATAGGCGTGGACTCCGAGCCATTCTCGTAGCCACATAAAATATCCACAATACATAGCCACAAAACCATAAACTTCGCTGCAGTTGTTGGTAAATTCAGGTTTTTTAGCTTCTGGTATCACAAGAATTGAGAGAAGTAGTGGCAGAAAACACTACTCGAAAGCGATGCATCCCTCTTTTATCTTGTGTTACCCCTTCCCTGTTCTCTGCTCCGAAGTCCCTGCTCCGAAGTCCCTGCTCCCTGTGCCAAACTTTTGATCTAGCATAACCAGTACGGAATATCCTCTAATTATTCGAGATCACCTCGATAATTTCAGTATCTGAAATCATTTCCCCATTATGAACTAAATCCTGATGGTTGTTGGAATTTAAGCTAACCGTGATTTCATTTCTACCAGGTTCAAGCTTGCCAATATAATACCAATTGCTGTAAATCCTGGTAATTTTTTTGCCATTGATGAATAGATGGCCATGTCCTTCTCCTGGTTGATGGGCTTTGCTAGCATTCTTGGGAGAAAATTGGAAGTTAGAAACCTTTATTTCTAAATTCCATCCTGTCATCGGATCTGGAGACACCACTATGTCAACATCTGGAACAGGTTGACCAGAAGGGATTTCCATTGTGCCATGATGATGACCCATACCTTCACCATGGTCACTACTGCTGCCAGCCTTGTGATTATGGTGATTATGCTCCATCTCTTTATTATGGTGATTACCGGTTTCGGTTTTATGACCATGGAGCTGAGCATGGGTCTTTTCAGAATCATGATCTTCATGGCTAGCCATTCCACAACCACTACCTAGTAAGCTAATAGTTAGTAAACTGGCTGATGCTAATCTAAAAATAGTTCTAAGTGCTGACAATAGTGCTAAGTGCTGAGGGGTAAGTAGGATTTCTTTGGGTCGGTAACTTAATAAGGTCTTGCTCATCCGATCGACAGTTTTTGTTTTAACCATGGACTTTGATAAATTGCCCATGGTAGTGTATATCAGGTCAGGTAAATTGTCAAAAGACAAGCTGTAAAACCTAGTGATTAGCTTGGGTTTTTAGTTAGTTTTATTAGTTAGTTTTGTTTTTTATTAGATATAACTACTGATTGCACCTCAAGTAGCATCTCAAGTAGCTCATAGGCTGATTGCTTACATAAACCCTCTGAGATGGAATGATCTAGTAAGCAGTAATTTATAAAGGTTAAAGGTAAGTCTAGTTTAACTTTAACCTTTACTTTTTTGATTACCAACCTACTTCTTGAGCTACTCCATACAATTCTTCTAAATGTCGGCAAAAATCACTGTAGGTTCCAATTGGGCGTGCGTCTAATCCAGTTAAATCTAAATTTTCTTCAGTACTTTTCTGTTGGAGGTCTACTCCTTCCTGCTTGTTACGCATATTTAATCGGTAAGCATTTTGGTCTGGATAAATTTCAAAAATTATCTCGATCGCGTCTTCATAGGTATCTAAGGAAAGACTGAGATCGAAGGGCTTCCCAGGTAAAACTAAGCTTATGCTGTCATAGCCTGTTACTTCTTCTGTGTAAAAAACTTGTGATTCGGACATGGTGACAATGATTTGAGTCCAGGCAGGAAAGCTAGTCATGTTTCTTCTCCTTTAGATAGTGATGGTAGGTAGTAATAGCAATGCCCCTGGGCTTAACCTGGAACTAGTATCGAACCCACTGAACACACGGATGCAATAAACACACGGATGCTACAGTTGAGCAATAGGTGATTCACCACGGCACTAGGGAGGCTATCCCAATAAACAATACTAAGAGCTAATTCGTAAAGTAAATCTTAAGAAGTATGAAAGCCTTGCTATGATTGTCTTTTAGCTATTAAATAGTTCAATTGTTCTATGTTGACGCAAGCCTTATCCTACAAGGTTTAGTACGAGTTGACGAATCAGCTCTAAAAATAAAAATAGTAGGGTAACCATCATACCAGTAATGACGAAGGATGTGATTGCCCAACCCCGTTGATGGCGCTTAAAGGCTTTGATACTCTTCCAACGGCGACTTTTCCATGCCCACTCATTGCCTTTAATGCCCAGAATAATCCCCATCACTGGCCAAGCCAGAAATCCAGTCACTAACGATAGATCACTCCAGGCAATCAGTCCAATCCATACTTGATTGGTGACACACCACAAACCTGGTAAACAAAAGGCACCCCAGTTCCAGCCTTGAATCTCTGCTGGCACTGGAACAGATTCGTCAAACACTTGCTTGCAACCGGAATTATTGATGGGAGTCGGTGGCGGGTAGGATTTAGACTGGGGAGTTACAGCTACAGTACCCTTGATTTCTGTTTCTCTAACCTTAGAATCATCAGACTCATCAGTTTGAATCAGCTCTAGAACCTCTTGAGCAGATTGGAATCGCTCAGAGGGTTGGGATGCTAGCAAACGAGAGAGAATAGGATTAAACTCTGGAGAGAGGGTTAGTTCTTCTTCAGTTCGCCAGTTGAGGGTATAAGGGTCAACCAGTTCCTGGGGCTGTTTACCAGTCATCAGTACTAGTGCTGTTACTCCCAAAGCATAGAGGTCACTATGGGGAGCAGCAATCCCTAAGCGTAGCTGTTCATCAGGGGCATAGCCAACTTTCCCTAGGCAAGTCCCACCAGCGTAAATGGCAGAGTTTTGCCCAGGTGCGCTTTCCGTTGGCGAATTAAATTCGCCACGGGTCGCACCTCTGGTTACGGGAGTATTGACTTCTAGAGCAATTTGTTTGACACCACCCAAGTCAATTAATACTGGCACTCCATCGGAACCCCGACGGATAATATTGTCTGGAGCAATATCCCGGTGAATTATGCCTAATTGGTGTAGGTAGCTTAAGACCGGGAGCAATTGCCGAAACAGTTGGAGAATCTCGGTTTCGCTGAACCGTTCCCCTTTGCTTACTCGTTCTTCGAGTAAAGTTTGATAGGTTTTTCCTTCAATGTAGTCTTGGACGAGAAACAACCGTTTGCCATCCCGAAAAAATTCCCAGAATCTGGGAATTTGGGGGGATGAAAGCTTGTGCAGCATGGTGGCTTCCCGTTGAAATAGTTCTTCCGCTTTTTCTAGGGTATGGGTGCCCTGGTTTCTTGGAGTCAGCTCTTTTAGGGTTACTAGTTCATTAAAGCGTCCAGTGTCTTTGGCCAGGTAGGTTTTGCCAAATCCCCCTTGTCCTAAGGTACGTTGAATAATGTAGCGATCGCGTAATCGGCTTCCAGTCTCTAATCTATGGTCTACATTAGTATTGTCCAGATTAGTATGGTCTAGATTAGTATTATTTAGATTAGTCTCTAGGGGACTGCTACTGGAAGGAAGTAGAGAGGCACCACAACGAGAGCAAAAACTTGCCCGACTGGGATTGATTTGCTCACATATCATACAAGTGATTGAATTCATGGCTCCACTCTTTTGAATACCAGTTGGGTTCATGCCGTTGCTGCCTAGTTAATTGGTATTATAATTGGCACTATAATTGGCTCGATATGATCTATTTTAGCCACCATGAGAAAAATCATAGTTCATTCAAATGTGAGGCTTGGAGTAAGTATTGTGGACGGTTGATGGTGAATTGTCAACAAATTGTTAATTAATTGTCAACCGAAGGAAGCAATCTTAATAAGACTTAATCAGAAATAGTTAATAAGAAATATTTAAGAATTGATCAATTTCGCAATTATTAACTATTTCAGGCTTAAAATTAAAATTTATAGCACTACGCATTCAGGTGTTTGACATTGATACAAGCAGCAAAAGCTGTCGCAGTTAACTTTTAGGTGCGACCCGTGGCGAATTTAATTCTTAATGGGTTAAGCGCACCTTTGCCTCTTGCCTCTTGCCTCTTGCCTCTTGCCTCTTGCCTCTTGCCAATGCCATGGGCGTAGCGCTTTATGTGCTCGAAGTAGGGTGATGGTGCAAATAACAGGAACAACAAAGTTACTGGGTGTGATTGGTGATCCAGTGGAACATTCGTTATCACCACTGATGCATAACCGAGCGATCGCATCCTTGGATGTGGATTATGTCTACCTAGCTTTACCGGTAAAATCAGCAGATTTGAAAAACGCGATCGCTGGTTTTGAGGCGATTGGTCTAGTGGGCTTCAGTATCACTATTCCTCACAAACAGACTATCATCCCCTTGTTGTCGGAAATTTCAACAGTGGCTAAAGGGGTGGGAGCAGTGAATACTGTTTATCGCACCGATCAGGGTTGGATTGGTACGAATACCGATATCGAAGGATTTATCTCCCCGTTGAAACGGTATAACCGGGATTGGAGTCAAACTACTGTAGTCATTTTGGGGTGTGGTGGTGCTGCACGAGCCGTAGTAGTCGGTTGTGCTCAACTCGGTTGTACTGAGATTCATGTGCTTGGTCGCAATCAGGACAAGTTAGGTCAATTTAAGCAAAGCTGGATCAAGTCTGACCTTGCTATTACTATTCATACTCATCCTTGGGAACAACTACCGGAACTCCTGGCTCAAGCTAATTTGTTGGTTAATGCTACTCCTGTGGGAATGTATCCCAAGGTCGAGCAGTCTCCTGTGGATCAGCTAGCTATGGCCAGGTTGCCGGAAAATGCGATCGCTTATGACTTGATTTACACTCCTAATCCCACTCAGTTTTTACGACAAGCCAAAGAACAGGGCGCGATCGCTATTGATGGATTGGAAATGCTGGTGCAACAGGGAGCAGCAGCTTTCAAAATTTGGTTAGGACAAACTCCACCAGTGGATATTATGCGTCACGCTCTGCAGGAGAAATTGGGATTGTTGAAAACTTAGCTTAAACTTATAGCGCTGTGCTATAGTGCACAACGCATTAAGGTGTTTGACATTGATACAAGCAGCAAAAGCTATGGTAGTAAACTTTAGCTGTCCGGCAAAAGAAGCCCCACACCTAATGCGTAGCATAGGTGTGGGATGAATTTTGCACAGGGTATGTATGGAATGCTATAATATATGTACTGATAAACAAAGCCGTTCGCGAAGCGTGGCCAAAGGCCTTAAATGCTGGTTTATCAGCTATTTACAGCGCGAAAAAAATCGAATTTTTGTATTGTTCCGGCGCGGAGGGGCATCCCGTGTCGTTAATAAAGCTTGCCGAGTATCCGAACCGTTGGGTGGAGTTGGCAAGAAGCCCACACTGTAATCTCTGATTCAGTGTGGGAGTATGTCACCATTCATGCCTTTTGCCTCTTGCCTCTTGCCTCTTGCCTCTTGCCTTGGGCGTAGTGCTATAAATCCCGGCAAGAGACATAGTGATACCAAGGCTTGGGTGGGCTAGTGGTATCGGTAGGGAAAGAGGTGAGAATGATCGTACCATCGGGACCCGTCATCCAGCCTTGAGCTTCCACAATCCGTTTTCGCTGAGAATTCTGTGGAATAGAATTGTGTTCGGTCGATGGCGCTAAGGTCTGATTCTTATCAAGATTGTGATCAGTTTCACTAAGGGTTTGATCATCAAGAGTCACCCAATCAGCAATGATGGTTTGACCAATAATCGGGTCGAAGGGACTAACCGGAATGCCACCGCGTCCAGTAACAATAAATTCACCGAGTTCATCGACTGAGATTTTTCCACTTCTCGGACAGCTAGCAACAATCAGTGATGATGGGTCAGTTAAATTGCTTGGTAGTTGATCTAATCCCCGAGGGGGTTCAGGATTGCCCGTATTGATGGTCACTATTCCTGGATCAGACTCAGAACTGGCATCGATATCATTAGAGCCATTGCCTGGCATGGCTGTGCGCTCCTCAATCAGACGGACATCTTCGGCATCAATGGTGATTTTACCGCCTAGACCTTCTTTAGCTTTGGCAATGATATCGCTACCATTACCAGTTGGGGGAAAGGCAATTAAGAGGTTGGTATCAATATCAATGTTGCCACCCATAGCTTGCTCGGAAGCCTCTGCGGAGATTAGGCTTTCGTTAAGCATCACTATCCAGTCTGATACGTCTAGTGTGATATTCGCTCCTGATTCCCCAGTCTCGGCAGTTTTAGCTTCTAGTCTTCCGTAGTTGAGCAACAGGGAATTAGCCGTAATGTCCAGATTTCCTGCTACCCCGTTGTCACTGGTTACAGTTATTATTCCTCCATCTTCAACTTTCAGGGAATCAGTATTGATGGTGATATCCCTGGCTTGACCACTTAACTCGCCGGAGCTGTCAGAGAGTAAACCACTGGAAATAGTATTATTAGTGGGACTAACTCCAGAGATAGTAATCGAATTAGCATGGATGTTAATTTTCCCAGCATTGGCTCCACTCTCACCAATGTCAAGTGGTGCGCCGAGGCTACGCTGACCGATCAGGTAGTGCTGGGCAACTGTTTCAGGAGATAGGGCTGTGTTGTAGACGGCTACTTCATCAATGACACCATTGAAGGGTTGGTTTAAGTTGTTATAGTTCGTCCACTGCCCGATCAAGACACGGGGGTCTTCCCCATTAAAAAAACCTTGATTATTGCGATTAATTTCCCTGCCATTGACAAAAATAGTGTTAGTATCGGAACTTTTGTCGTAACTAGCTACAACGTGATACCAAGTATTTGTTTTAATTATGTTCTCTGGTGTTTCCAAATCATTGGGAAAATCACCGAAACGAACAGAAGCGTTCTCGTTCAATCTGAAATATAGACTATTACTTTTGTCATTGTCACTACGTATCTTTTGATCTTCGTTTTGTATCCCGAAATAGGCTTGTCTTTTTCCAATTTTGTTTGGCTTTATCCAGGCTTCTACAGTAAAGGATTGATTGGAGATATCTAAATCTGAACCTGATTGAACAGTACCTATATCCACAGCAGTATCATTCTTGCCATTAAATTCTCCTGCTGTACCGGATATCCCTGGAACACCCTGAGTTACACCTTTATAGGTACCGTTGAAGCCATTGCCAGTAGCATTAAAAGCTGTTGAGCCACTAGTTTCATCAAGACTCCAGTAGACGATTGGGTTATCACCCAGCACTGCTTCGTTATAGGTTGTGTCAGGATCATCCAGTACTTGTTGCACTAGCCTGACTGGGTTAAATCCTTGGGTACGGGTTGCAATAGTGCTCCCGTTGCTGAGGGATAGGGAGTCAGTCCAAATCTCAATCTGGCCACCATTACCACTACTTGTAGCCCTTACTTCACTCAAGATATTACTGTCATTGGTGAGAACAACTGAGTCAGCTGCTTTGACAGATATGTTCCCAGCATTTCCTGGACCAAACGTAGCAGCAGAAATCTCACCCCGGTCTCGGAGGGTGAGCTGATTTGTTGAGATAGTTATCGGTCCTGCATTACCTATGTTGTCCCCAAGATTCCCTGTGCTGGAAGTAGCAGCAGAAATTTGACCCCCGTCTGTGAGGGTGAGCTGATTTGTTGAGATAGTTATCGGTCCCGCATTACCTACCCCAGCAGTACTCGAATCCAATTTTGCCCTATTGGTGATGGAAATAGAGTTAGCCTTAATCTCAACCTTACCGCCATTTCCTATAGCACCTTGCTTTACCTCACTTAAAACACCGCTGGCTATCGTCTGATCTTTATTATTTACCCCATCAAAAACTATGTCCTCTGCTACTTTAATTGTTACGTTACCTGCGTTTCCTTTTCCGAATGTAGAGGCAACTATTCGAGCACCGTTAGTTAGATAAAGTGACCGAGTTTCAATATCGACATTTCCACCACCGTTCTTGCCATCATCAGCTTTACCACTTCGATTAACCCGAGTCAGGATAGAGTTTTGGCCTCCATCCAAGATGATTGAATCACTAGCACGAATGTTGACACTGCCACCACTTCCCCGTCCGATTAGGTTGGACTGTAGGGAGGTATTGGTTACAGAAACTGACCTAGCCTGGATATTAATATCACCAGCAGTACCAGTACCTTGTCCCTCGACACTAGTGACGGCACCACGACCCCTAAAGGAAACTGTATCCCTCGCAAAAATATTGATATCGCCCGAGTCCCCCTTAGACTTTTTTAACCTACCTGTCCCCTGTAGATCTATGTCTCCAACTCTGGCTTGCAGTTGAGCGCCACCGTTAACAAATAAAGAACCTGTGGTAATGGAAATGCCACCGCTATTACCGGTAGCCCTTTCTCTGATAATGTTGAGTATGCCAGTGCGATTATTTACTCTCTCCTTTTCGCCTTCAGATTTACCTTTAAACCCTTCAAAGGTGACTGTGTCATCAGCAACAATGGTAATTTTCCCGGCATCTGCTTCATCAAAGGTACTGGTTTCGATCTGAGCACCGTCAGTGGCAAAGAGGGAGCCAGTATCGATCTTGATATCCCCACCTTTTTCTTTGCCAAAGGTGTTGCTAATAATAAAACTTCCGTCAAGGGATAGTTGATCGTTTGTAACCACGGTAATATCCCCTGCTTCACCAGAAGCGGAAGAGGCATCAATGCGTTCGCGTAGCGTCGGCGAAGCCGAATCGCTTATTTCAATCCTGCCTCGATAATCAATAATCACCTCACCAGCATTTCCTGAAAACCTCTGGTTAGTCTTATCTACCTTACCGTTATCGTTGGCTATGGTACCGTCTCCAGTCAGAATTGAACTAATTTTCAGGGTTTCACTCACTAACGATGAGTTAGCTTGATACTGATTGGTTAACAATACCAATCCATTCGGAGCATTAATCTTAATCTCACCAATTTCGATATCCGCACTAGTAGCAGCCGTCCCAAGGTTAGACCCTAAGTTGCCACTATCAGTATTTCCTGGTAAACCCCCCAGTAATGTCCAATCTATGCCAGCACGGATATCTAGGGTAGGTTTGTTACTGCCATCAATCACTACAGACCTTCGAGCTTGATCCGACAAGGTCACATTAGCCAGACTAGCCAAGAAGGGATTGGAGTTATTAGGGCTAATCGCATTATCAGCTGTATCGGTAGAGTTAATCTCAACATCACCAACGCTGACACTCCCTCCTGCCAAAATATGGAGTGACGCTCCGGTATAGTTTCCTAAACTCACATCCCCATTAGTCAGAATAATCGGATCATCAGTACTAACTAAATTGCCCGGTAACCCATCCAACTGTTCGATGCTGACACTTCCGCCAGCGGTATAGTGAGCATTCCCGGTTACCGGATTATGCGTACGCAACTGTAAATCACTACCAGCGAATAAACCACTATCGGTATGGTTATGGGCCGCAATATCAATGGACTGATTACCCTGAATTAGCAGTAAGCCACCAGAGTACGCGATAAAGGGTTGCGCTACACTATCCCTGATGCTGACTGTATCTTCTCCAAACAGAGTCAAATTCCTACCAGCATTCAGTTGACCCTGTAAATCCAAGTTGCCAGCGGCTAGGGTTAAATCTTGTCCTACGGCTAAATTCCCAGCATTGGTAATCGTTGTCCTGGGGTCATATTTGCCATACTGCAATCCTGGGGTGATATTAATCGTTAACAGTGGCGGGGCTTCTGGGGATGTGGCACTAAACTCCTGGCCATCACCAAATACCAAACTATTGGCAGTAGACGCGAAAAACGAACCAGCTACATCTAATCTGGCCTTGGCTCCAAACACAATACCATTGGGATTGAGCAAAAACAAATTTGCTGCACCATCTACTCCCAAAGTGCCTTGAATATTCGATAGATTACTGCCGGTTACTCGTGTTAATATCCTCTGAATTCCCGAGGGATTAGCAAAATAAACCCGTTGCAGTTCTCCTACATTAAATTCCGCAAAACTATGGAACAAATTCTCCCCACGAGTTGCTCCACCTTCAATTAAATCTGCCAGCGACCCCTTGACCTGTACATTAGGAGTTACCCTTGACCCTTCATTTCCCAAGCTGCCATCGGGAGTCATCTCAGCTAAAACTGGACCAGAAAACCCCCAAGCCAAACATGTGGTTAGGCGAATTATCCTTAATTCTAAACAAGCACCAACAGCCATAAGCTTTCTAACCAATCAAATGGTATTATTGGCCAATTATATAACAGATTTTACCTTCTAAAAATTTCAATCCTGTTAACTTAACTAATCTTAATTATTCGGTTACTTATTAAGTAAATCATTAGCTAAATCATTAGCTAAGTCATTTCACACTTTACACTGCTGATGTTAATTTAACTTGCTGATTACATATTCTCTGTTCCGGTGATCCCCTGTTTCCCTTTCTCTTTGATAAATAATGGTATTCCAATCTAAATGCTGAACAGCTTAATTTAAATCCCGGCAAGAGAAATAGTGATACCAAGGCTTGGGTGGGCTAGTGGTATCGGTAGGGAAAGAGGTGAGAATGATCGTACCATCGGGACCCGTCATCCAGCCTTGAGCTTCTACAATCCGTTTTGGCTTAGAATTCTTTTCGGTGGAGGGAGCTAAGGTCTGATTGTTATCAAGATTGTGATCAATTTCCGTAAGGGTTTGATCATCAAGAGTCACCCAATCAGCAATGATGGTTTGACCAATAATCGGGTCGAAGGGACTAGCCGGAATGCCACCGCGTCCAGTAACAATAAATTCACCAAGTTCATCGACTGAGATTTTCCCACTTCTCGGACAGCTAGCAACAATCAGTGATGATGGGTCAGTTAAATTAATTGGTAGTTGATTTAATCCCCGAGATGGGTCAATATTGCCCGTATTGATGGTCACTATTCCTTGTGTACCAGAGTCAGAACTAGCATCAATATCATTAGTGCCATTGCCTGGCATGGCTCTGCGCTCCTCAATCAGGCGGACATCTTCCGCATCAATGGTGATCTCACCGCCTTGACCATCTTCAGCTTTGGCTATGATATCGCTACCATTAGGACCAGTTGGGGGAAAGGCAATTAAGAGGTTGGTATCAATATCAATGTTGCCACCCGTAGCTTCATCTAAAGCCTCTGCGGAGATGAGGCTTTCGTTAAGCATCACTATCCAGTCTGATACGTTTAGTGTGATATTCGCTCCCTCTTCGCCTCTATTCAGTTGAGTTTCAGCTAAAAGTTTTCCGCCGTTAAGCAACAGCGAATTAGCCGTAATTTCCAGATTCCCTGCTATCCCTTTCTCACTTCTGACTGTTATTTTCCCTCCATCTTCAACCTTCAGGGAATCAGTATCAATTGTGATCTTACCAGCTTGACCAGTAGCTTTCTCTTCTGCAGCGCTGGCAATGAGTCCATCATTAACAGTTAGTGTATTGGCAGTTAATATAATATCTCCACCTCTGCCATTGCCCTTCGTGCTAGCATTTAGCCTGGCACTATCAGTCACTGAAATAGATTTAGCCTCAATTTCAATCTTACCACCGTTGCCCCCTGTTGACTGAGGATTGACACCAGTCAAGATCCGACTAGATCTGTCTTTAATGTCCACTCCGTCTATTAAAAACTGATCACGAACCGTAATGATCACATCCCCACCATCCCCCTTGCCTTTAGTAACAGAAGCTAACCTGGCACCTTCAGTAATGGCCAATGAACCTTCTGTAACTGTGATCCTGATATCGCCAGCATCCCCCTTACCCTGGGCTTGAACATCACTAACTATACCACTATTTACTGAACGATTTACTGGACTCAGCTCCCTGATTCCGTCAAATAAAACGCGATCGCGAGCTATTATTTCCACATCACCCCCGTTTCCTCTACCCTTGGTTTCGGAAATTATCAGAGCACCGTTAGTAAACGAAACTGACCCAGCTTTAATCAATACCTTGCCACCGTTGCCCTCTGCTTCAGCTGTAACTCGAGTGAAGATAATACTTGAAAATGAATTACCGTTTTCATTAGTAGCACCCCCATCAAATATAACCTCATCCTCAGCAATAATTGATATGTTGGCACCATTTTCATCGGTCTTGTCAGGATTTCCTTGGTCATTGATATCAGTACTTAATTGACCACCATTGGTCACAAAAACTGACTTTGCCTTGATGGTGATATTGCCACGACCACCTTCAGCTTGTGATTGGTTGCTATCGTTTTGGTCTACTTTATCCTGACCGACCCGAGAGCGCAAACCGCTGGCTACTCTATCATTACTTGCTACCCCGTCAATGGTAACTGTATCCCGAGCTGTTACAGATATATTGCCCGAATTTCCTTGTCCGAGGGTGTCAGCTACGAGTCTAGCACCATTTTTGATAGTGACTGATTCCGCATCAATCGATATATCTCCTGCGCTGCCGATTACGGAAAAATCCACTTTGGTCACAATCGAGTTATTGTTCTTGTCAACGATAACTTGATCATCAGCAATAATTGTTACATCTCCACCATTTCCCTGTCCTTTGATCCTCGACTGCAAGGAAGCATCATTCATAAACAAAGAGCCTGTGGTAATGGAAATACCACCACTATTACCGATAGCGTCTTTTTCTATGTTGTTGACAATTCCAGTAGTAGTGTTAGGATTGTCCGAATTCCCTTCAAAGGTGACTGTGTCATCAGCAATAATGGTCACTTTTCCAGCATCAGCTTGACCAAAGGTACTGGTTTCGATCTGAGCACCGTTTCTGGCAAAGAGGGAGCCAGTATCGATAGTGATATCCCCACCTTTTTCGGTACCAAAGGTATTGCTAATAATGAAACTGTTGTCAAGGGATAGTTCATCATTTGTAACCACGGTAATATCCCCTGCTTTACCAGAAGCGGAAGAGGCATCAATGCGATCGCGTAGGGTCGGCTTAGCCGAATCGCTTATTTCAATCCCGCCTCGATAATCAATAAAGACCTCGCCACCATTTCCTGAAAACCTCTGGTTAGTCTTATCTACAGTACCGTTATCGTTGGCTATGGTGCCGTCACCAGTTAGAAGTGAACTAATTTTAAGGGTTTCACTCACTAACGATGGGTTAGCTTGATACTGATTGGTTAACAATACCAGTCCATTCGGAGCATTAATCGAGATGTCACCAATGGTAATATCCGCACCAGTAGCAGCAGTCTCAAAGTTAGACCCTAAGTTACTACTATCAGTATTTCCTGGAAAACCGCCGAGTAATGTCCAATCTATGCCAGCACGGATATCTAGGGTAGGTTTGTTACTGCCATCAATTACTACAGAGGTTCCAGCTTGATCCGACAAGGTCACATTAGCCAGACTAGCCAAGAAGGGATTGGAGTTATTAGGACTAATGGCATTATCCGCTGTATCGGTAGAGTTAATCTCAACATCACCAAGCCTGACACTCCCTCCTGCCAAAATATGGAGTGATGCTCCGGTATAGTTTCCTAAACTGACATCTCCATTAGTCAGAATAATCGGATCATCGGTACTGACTAAATTGCCCGGTAACCCATCCAACTGTTCGATGCTGACACTTCCGCCAGCGGTATAGTGAGCATTCCCGGTTACCGGATTATGCGTACGCAACTGTAAATCAGAACCAGCAAATAAACCACTTAGGACATGGTTATGGGCTGCAATATTAATTGACTGATTCCCCTGAATTAGCAGCAAGCCACCAGAGTACGCGATAAAGGGTTGCGCTACACTATCTCTAATCGTGACTCTATCTTGTCCGAACAGAGTCAAATTCCTCCCAGCCTCCAGTTGACCCTGTAAATCCAAGTTGCCAGCGGCTAGGGTTAAATCTTGTCCTACTGCTAAATTCCCAGCATTGGTAATTGTGCTCCTGGGGTCATATTTGCCATACTGCAATCCTGGGGTGATATTAATCGTTAACAGTGGCGGGGCTTGATAGGATGTGGCACTAAACTCCTGCCCATCACCAAACACCAAACTATTGGCAGTAGAGGCGAAAAACGAACCAGCTACATCTAATCTCGCCTTGGCTCCAAACACAATCCCATTGGTATTTAGCAAAAACAAATTCGCTGCACCATCTACTCCCAAAGTGCCTTGAATATTCGATAGATTACTGCCGGTTACTCGTGTTAAAATATTCTCAATCCCAGAGGGATTAGCAAAATAAACCCGTTGCAGTTCTCCTACATTAAAGTCAGCAAAACTATGGAACAAATTCTCCCCACGAGTTGCTCCACCTTCAATTAAATCTGCCAGCGACCCCTTGACCTGTACATTAGGAGTTACCCTTGACCCTTCATTTCCCAAGCTCTCATCGGGAGTAATGTCAGCTAAAACTGGAGCAGAAAAACCCCAAACCAAACATGTGGTTAGGCAAATTACCCTTAATTCTAAACATGCACCAACAGCCATGAGCTTTCTAACCAATCAAATGGTATTATTGGCAAATTATATAACAGATTTTACCTTCTAAAAATTTAAATACTTTTAACTTAACTAATCTTAATTATTCGGTTAATCATTAGCTAAATTAGAGGTTGTCTGAGAAGTATCATTTGCTACATCCAAGCCCCCGTTGGTCCCCATCTGTAAAAAAGCGAAGCATCCGCTAATTCCCCCCAGAATTGGGGGGTTAGGGGGGCGGGGGACTTTTAGAAGCAAATTGACTCTTGTTCCCCCCAAAGTTGGGGGGCTAGGGGGGCAAAATTCAGTATCAAAAAACTTGGGAGATATCCTCTTATTAGCTAAATCATTAGACTTCGCGGCAGTTGTCGGGAACAGGGAATAGGGAACAGGGAACAGTGATAAGATTTGACTCTCTCAATACTGAAATTAATTGTTATCACTTCCGTTATTAAGTTTTTTTGTACTGGTGCAAGATCTTAGTATTAGATATTATCTGTTCCGGTGATCCGCTGTTTCCCTTTCCCTTTGAGGAATAATGGTATTCCAATCTAAATGCTGAACAGCTTAATTGAAATCCCGGCAAGATAAATAGTGATACCAAGGTTTGGGTGGGCTAGTGGTATCGGTAGGGAAAGAGGTGAGAATGATCGTACCATCGGGACCCGTCATCCAGCCTTGAGCTTCCACAATCCGTTTTGGCTTAGAATTCTTTTCGGTGGAGGGAGCTAAGGTCTGATTCTTATCAAGATTGTGATCAATTTCCGTAAGGGTTTGATCATCTAGAGTCACCCAATCAGCAATGATGGTTTTACCAATAATCGGGTCGAAGGGACTAGCCGGAATGCCACCGCGTCCAGTAACAATAAATTCACCAAGTTCATCGACTGAGATTTTTCCACTTCTCGGACAGCTAGCAACAATCAGTGATGATGGGTCTGTTAAATTAATTGGTAGTTGATCTAATCCCCGAGATGGGTCAATATTGCCCGTATTGATGGTCACTATTCCTTGTGTACCAGAGTCAGAACTAGCATCAATATCATTAGTGCCATTGCCTCGGATGGCTCTGCGCTCCTCAATCAGACGAACATCTTCGGCATTAATGGTGATCTCACCGCCTTGACCATCTTCAGCTTTGGCTATGATATCGCTACCATTAGGACCAGTTGGGGGAAAGGCAATCAAGACGTCGGTTTTAATAGTAATGTTGCCACCCTTAGCTTGATCGAAAGCCTCTGCGGAGATTAGGCTTTCGTTAAGCATCACTATCCAGTCTGATACGTTTAGTGTGATATTCGCTCCCTCTTCGCCTCTATTCAGTTGAGTTTCAGCTAAAAGTTTTCCGCCGTTAAGCAATAGGGATTTAGCTGTAATGTCCAGATTACCTGCTACCCCTTTCTTACTTCTGACTGTTATTATTCCTCCATCCTCAACCTTCAGGGAATCAGTTACATTGATAGTAATATCACCAGCTACACCACTGAAATCGCCCGAGCTGTCAGACAGTAAACCACTGGAAATAGTATTATTAGTGGGACTAACTCCAGAGATAGTAATCGAATTAGCATTGACTGTAATCTCGCCAGCATTTGCGCCACTATCAGGGAAGGATTCCGGAGATAAACCAAGATTGCGTTGCCCCAATAAGAAGTGACTAGTAATCCTTTCAGGGGATAAGGCTTGGTCATAGACCGCGACTTCATCAATGACACCATTGAAGGGTTGGTTTAAGAAGGGTTGCTTTGAGTTTTGGTCAGCCTCCGCCCAATTTCCGATCAAGACACGGGGTTTTTGACCGGTAAAAGCACCTTGGTTGTTACTCCTGATTTCCCTACCATTGACAAAAATAGTGTTGGTGTTGGAGTCTTGGTCGTAACTAGCCACAATGTGATACCAAGTATCTGCTTGATTAATGATGTTGCTTCGTGTTTCCAAGTCCTCCTCAAAGTTACCAAAACGGACAAAGCCCTTCTCGGTCACTCTGAAATATAGACTGTTACCGTTATTATTAGTCCCTTCCTCTTCGTTATGTATCCCTAAATAGGATTGCTGTTTAATTTCGTTTGGCTTGACCCAGGCTTCTACAGTGAAGGATTTATTGCTGATATCTAATTCCGAACCTGGTACAATAATACCAACATCCACGTTAGCATCATCGTTGCCATCAAATTTTCCTGCTGTGCCTGATACTCCTGGAACTCCCTGAGTTACGCCATTGTTGTAGGTACCGTTGAAGCCATTACCAGAACTGTCAACAGCCTTCTCTATCGAAGTGGTTTCGTCTAAACGCCAGTAGGCTACTGGCTGATCTCGTTGCACAATATCCTGATAGGACTCAGAAGCTAGAACTGCTGGCATTAAACCAAGGGTTCGTGCTTCCACCCGCCCACCATTGATCAGGGATAGGGAGGAAGTGATGATATTAATCTTTCCACCATTACCAGTAGCTGCCTCTTGTACACTGCTGGAAATGACTCCATCATTCAAGAGCAGAACGGATTCTTGTGCCTTCACAAAAATTTCTCCACCATTCCCTTGTGATAAGGTAGCAGTGGAAATTTCACCTCTGTCTTGAACAGTTAGTGTATTGGTGGTTAATCTAATCTTTCCACCTCTGTCATTCCCGCTCGTGCTAGTATCTAGCCTCGCCCTATCAGTCACAGAAATGGAGTTAGCTTCAATGTCAATTGAACCACCTTTTTGATCACTTTTGCTGTCTATTCTCTCAGTTGGCACATTACTGAAAATACCACTAAGTGTGCCATTCATGCCCACTCCGTCTATTGAAACCTGATCACGAACCTTAATGATCACATCGCCACCATTCCCCTGGCCTTGAGTACTAGATATTAACTTGGCACCTTTAGTAATCGCCAATGAACCTTCTGTAACTGTGATCGTGATCGTGCCACCATTCCCCTGGCCATCCCGTTGAACATCACTAAATATGCCACTCTCTACTTCAATCAGCTCGTTGACTCCATCAAATAAAACGCGATCGCGAGCTATTATTTCCACATCACCCCCGTTTCCTTGGCCACGGGTGTTGGAAATTATCTCAGCACCGTTGGTAAACGAAACTGACCCAGCTTTAATCAATACCTTGCCACCGTTGCCTACTGCTTGAGGTCTAACGCGAGTGAAGATAATACTTGAAAATGTCTTGTTTTTTTCATTCTTACCAGCGCCATCAAAGATCACGTCATCCTCAGCAATAATTGATATGTTGCCAGCATTTCCACTGTCATTGATTTCAGTACTTACTTGACCGCCATTGGTCACAAAAACTGACTTTGCCTCTATGGTAATCTCACCACCCTCACCTTTAGCTTGTTGTGGTTGTTTGCTAGACTGCTTCATGGATCTTACACAAACCTAGACATCGGTCTGAAGTCCAATTCCTGCTTCGTTTGTATACGTAGGAAGACGGCTTCTTCTACTCCACAGGCGTTTTATCGGTAGCCACCGACAGTGTTATGTAAAACCTGGTTCCCAGCCCTCTATATTGATTGCTGCGTTGATATCCCGGTCAACAATAAGTCCACAACCACCACAAACATAAATTCGCTTTTGAAGGGGCATATCTTGCTTATGACCGCACTTGTGGCAGGTTTTAGATGAAGGGAACCATCGATCGACCAACGTCAACTTAAAGCCATGAAATTCTTGTTTGTAGGTTAGTAATTCTCTAAATCGATAGAAACCTAACAAAGAAATCGCCTCGGCTAATTTGTGGTTCGCAAGCATCCCTGATACATTCAAGTCTTCGATTTTGATTTCTTGATATGTCTGAGCTAATCGAGTTGTCTCTTTTTGTAAAAAGTCTTCTCGACTGTTGACAATATGCTGATGTTGCTGACGAAGTTTCTGGTAGTATTTGTGGGCGTTCTTACTAGGTTTTTGTTTTCTGGGACCATTGCCTAGCACCTTTTTCCGATTTCTCCATTGTAGTTTCGATAGCTTGATTTTCGCTTTCTTAATCGAACTAGGAGTCTCAATCTTGGTGTGGTCAGATAAGGTAGCAAAGCACTTCACACCTAAATCAACACCAACTTTTTTATGGGTGTGTTTCATTGATGGTAAGGGGCAAGCCTCGATTTTAAACGACACAAACCACTTCCCAGCTTCACGAGAAATTGTGAAAGTTTGAGACCCACAATTAAACGGAATAGCTTCTTTAATTCGGAAGGTTCCTAATGTAGGAATCCTGAGCAATTTTCCAGCTTTTACTAAGCGCTTACCATGTCCATCATCAACGGTAAAACTACATTGATGACGTTTCTTTTTAAATTTAGGTATCCCTGAACAAAGCTTCGGATCGCGCCAACGACTGAAAGCTTTTTTCAAATCTCTCAAAGAGTTTTGATAGATGCGAGAAGAGTATTGATTACACCAGGCAAAATCAGGATTCTTTTTGGTGACGTTGGTAAAAATCTTTTTGATAGCAGTCAATCGCTTAGCATCCGAAGCTTTAACACCGTCAAAATCCCAAGAAGACATCATGATACTGAGACCGTAGTTATATACGAACCGAGAGAAGCCAGCGCAACCAGCTAAGAAGCCAGATTGTTTGTGATTGACTTTAAGTTCTCGTTTGAGTGCATACATGATGTGTATCCTGGGAATTCGACCTTAAACTTGTACTTCCATTTCTACTTTAGCGCAATTTTCCGGATTGTCGATGTTTTTGTCAATATTTTCTTGAATTGGTTGGACAGATCGACGTAGACCGTAGAGCCGACAAGAGAAACAGTGAATAATTGCCATCAGGTCTTCCACCATTTCTTGTTGGGGACTAAGTGACTCATTGTTAGTCACAACGATATTACAATCACAATAGTTAGCTAACTCAACGATCAGCTCGAAGGCAAACCTACATAGACGGTCTTTGTGAGCTACGACGATTGTAGAAATCTGTCCGGATAGCATACGGAATATCAGGTTTAGAAACTTCTTACGTTTGAAATTAAGACCACCACCGACTTCTTTAATCACTTCATCAATTTGAATTCCAGAAGCACAGCAGAAGGTATCCATAGCTTTGACCTGGTTTTCAAGTTCGGGTTTGAGAGCGGGGGATGATACGCGACAATAAACAACTACCAGCCGCTTGGCATGATCACGGGATAGACCTTTAAGTTGATTGATATGCTTCTGGGTGTAAATACGATGATTGCCAAGGCTGCGATCGGCTACCAATTTTCCCGAAATATCCCAACGCTGGAGAGTTCTAACGGTGACACCGGCGATTTTGGCGAATTCATGAGGACGATAATGCATCTTCGACAATCCTGTGTAGGTTTGTCGAAGATTGTGGATGATTCAAGGACTAATTGTCAACTCTCTATCCGGACCGACCCCAGAGCGCAAACCGCTGGCTATGTTCTGATTACTTGCTATCCCATCAATCGTAACTGTATCGCGAGCTTTTATAGTTATATTGCCCGCATTTCCTTCCCCCAGGGTGTCAGCTACAACTATAGCACCATTTTTGATAGTCACTGATTCGGCATCAATCAATATATCTCCTGCGTTGCCGATTGCGTTAGGATTCACTCTGGTCACAATCGAGTCTTTGTTATTGTCAACGATTGATACAGTTTTCCCTTCAAAGGTGACTGTGTCATCAGCAACAATAGTCACTTTACCGGCATCTGCTTCACCAAAGGTACTGGTTTCGAGCTGAGCACCGTCAGTGGCAAAAAGTGAACCAGTATAGATAGTGATATCCCCACCTTTTTCGGTACCAAAGGTGTTGCTAATAATGAAACTTCCGTCAAGGGATAGTTGATCGTTTGTAACCAACGTAATATCCCCTGGTTTACCAGAAGCGGAAGAGGCATCAATGCTTTCCCTGATGTCAATCCCGCCGCGATAATCAATCAAGACCGAGCCACCATTCCCTGAAAACGTCTGGTTACTGTGATCTACCTCACGCTTATTGGTGACTACCGTACCGTCTCCAGTCAGAATTGAACTAATTTTAAGGGTTTCACTAACTAACGATGGGTTAGCTTGATACTGATTCGTTAACAATACCAGTCCATTGGGAGCATTAATCTTAATCTCACCAACTTTGATATTTGCACTAGTAGCAGCAGTCCCAACCTTAGACCCTAAGTTTCCTGTATCGGTATTTCCTGGCAAACCTCCCAGTAATGTCCAATCTATGCCAGCACGAATATCTAAAGTAGGTTGACTACTACCATCAATCACGAAAGACGTTCTCGCTTCGTCCGACAAGGTCACATTAGCCAGACTAGCCAAGAACGGATTGGAGTTATCAGGACTAATGGCATTATCCGCTGTATCGGTAGAGTTAATCTCGATGTCTCCAACGGTAACACTACCTCCAGCTAAAATATGTAGTGATGCTCCGGTATAGTTTCCTAAACTGACATCCCCATTGGCCAGAATAATCGGATCATGGGGACTAAATAAATTTCCGGGTAACCCATCCAACTGTTCGATGCTGATATTTCCGCCAGCGGTATAGTGAGCATCTCCTGCTACAGGATTATGCGAACGCAACTGTAAATCACTACCAGCAAATAAACCACTTAGGACATGGTTATGGGCAGCAATATCAATTGACTGATTGCCCTGAATTAGCAGCAAGCCACCAGAGTACGCGATAAAGGGTTGCGCTACACTATCTCTAATCGTGACTGTATCGTGTCCGAACAGAGTTAAATTCCTACCAGCATTCAGTTGACCCTGTAAATCCAAGTTGCCAGCGGCTAGAGTCAAGTCTTTGCCAACAGCTAAATTCCCAGCATTGGTAATTCTTGTCCTGGGGTCATATTTGCCATACTGCAATCCTGGGGTGATATTAATCGTTAACAGTGGCGGTGCTTCTGGTGATGTGGCACTAAACTCCTGCCCATCACCAAATACCAAACTATTGGCAGTAGACGCGAAAAAGGAACCAGCTACATCTAAGCTGGCATTTGGTCCAAACACAATACCATTGGGATTTAGCAAAAACAGATTTGCTGCACCATCTACTCCTAAAGTGCCTTGAATATTGGATAGATTACTGCCGGTTACTCGTGTGAAAATATTCTCAATCCCAGACGGATTAGCACAATAAACTCGTTGCAGTTCTCCTACATTAAATTCAGCAAAACTATGGAACAAATTCTCCCCACGAGTTGCTCCACCTTCAATTAAATCTGCCAGCGACCCCTTGACCTGTACATTAGGAGTTACCCTTGACGCTTCATTTCCCAAGCTCTCATCGGGAGTAATGTCAGCTAAAACTGGAGCAGAAAAACCCCAAGCCAAACATCCGGTTAGGCAAATTATCCTTAATTCTAAAAATGCACCAAATGCCCTAAGCATCCTAACTAATAAAATCCTGTTATTGGGAAAGTCTATAACAGATTTTACATGATTAAAATCAAAGCAAATGTTTACTTAACTAATCTTAATTATTATAAATAATATCACGGAAATGATTAGAAAAATTATTAGTAAAATCCTTAGGTAAATTATTAGGTTGGAATCCAACAGGACTTAAGCTGCCAACCGGTTTTACGAAGTAATAAGATAATTAAGTGTATAAGCATTCAGCCGTCAGTGGTCAGTGGTCAGTGGTCAGCTGATAGCGTTTCTCATAGCTATGAGGTACACATTTTTTTTTACCTCTCCCCACTTCTAAATTAATTGCTACCTGCTCCGTTCGCGTAGCGTGGCCAACGGCCTCAGTCCCTGCTCCGAAGTCCCTAAAACCCAAATATTTGTACCTCATGGGTATAATAATTGCTAGAGTTTATTTAAAAACACCTAAAGTAGGGTGGCACAGTCTTCGACGCATCGGACCTAAGCCATAAGCACCTCAAGTAGCGTATGCATAAGCTGATAGCTGATAGCTGATAGCTTAAGTAAGTACTACCATTAGAGGACTAATAGAGCACTAACTATGGGCAATACCTTTGGACATCTGTTTCGAATCACTACATTTGGAGAATCCCACGGGGGTGGGGTTGGGGTAGTCATTGATGGCTGTCCACCGCGAGTGGAAATTTCTGCGGCAGAAATTCAGGTAGAACTAGACCGCAGGCGTCCAGGTCAGAGTAAGATTACTACTCCTCGGAAAGAAACTGATACCTGTGAAATGGTTTCGGGACTATTTGAGGGCAAAACCCTGGGCACACCAATTATGATTATGGTGCGCAATAAAGACACTAGGCCCCAAGACTATAGCGAGATGCAAAAGACCTATCGGCCTTCCCATGCTGATGCTACCTATGATGCTAAGTATGGCATTCGGAACTGGCAGGGGGGAGGACGTTCTTCAGCCCGGGAAACTATCGGGCGAGTGGCAGCGGGTGCGATCGCAAAAAAAATTCTCCAGCAAGCTGCTGGTGTAGAAATCATTGGCTACGTCAAGCGTATCAAAACCTTAGAAGCTATCGTAGACTCCAACACCGTCACTCAAGACCAGGTAGAAAGTAATATTGTTCGTTGCCCTGATGGGGAATGTGCTGAACGGATGATTGAACTTATTGAAGAAACTGGACGTAGCGGTGATTCCATTGGGGGTGTAGTAGAATGTGTGGCTCGCCATATACCCAAAGGTTTGGGAGAGCCAGTGTTTGATAAGCTAGAAGCCGATTTAGCCAAAGGGGTGATGTCCCTACCAGCTAGTAAAGGCTTCGAGATTGGCTCTGGCTTTGGGGGCACTGTACTTACCGGCAGTGAGCATAATGATGAATTTTACACAGACGAAACCGGTACAGTGCGTACGGTTACCAATCGCTCCGGTGGCGTTCAAGGTGGCATTAGTAATGGCGAGACTATTATTATTAGAGTAGCGTTTAAACCCACTGCTACCATCCGCAAAGAACAACGTACTGTCACCAGTACTGGTGAAGAAACCATTCTAGCTGCTAAAGGACGTCACGACCCTTGTGTTTTACCTAGGGCCGTACCTATGGTAGAAGCAATGGTTGCTTTGGTATTGTGCGATCACCTGTTGCGTCATCAGGGTCAGTGCGGTACTTTGAAGCATTAACTTAGCAATGACAACAAGCACTTCCTCCCAGTTTTCGGTTAAATTTTGGGGAGTCCGAGGCAGTATACCTAGCCCTGGACAGGACACAATTCAATATGGCGGCAATACGTCTTGTGTAGAGATGCAAGTGGCTGGGTTACGCCTGATTTTCGATGGTGGTACTGGCTTGCGGTTGCTGGGAAAAAGCCTTAAGCAGCAGTTACCCATTGAAGCTTATTGGTTTTTTACTCACTACCACTGGGATCATATTCAAGGCGTGCCATTTTTCATTCCAGTCTTTGTGGAAGGGAACATTTTACATATTTATGGCGCAGCTCCCCCTGGGGAGTGCATGGAGAAACACTTCAAGGAGCGGGTGTTACACTTGAATGCTCCAGTTCCTACTAGGAGAGTAGAGGCAGAATTGAACTTCTATGACTTAGAATTAGGTCACAATACTGTCACCATAGATGATATTACCATAGAAACTGCTCCTTTGAATCATCCTAATGGTGCTATTGGCTATCGCGTAAGCTGGCAAGGGCATTCCGTGTGCTACTGCACCGATACAGAACATTTTACCGACCGCCTTGATCAAAATGTGGTGTATCTAGCCCGTGATGCTGATATGTTAATCTACGATGCTATGTATACCGATGAAGAATACCACAACCCCAAATCTTCCAAAGTAGGTTGGGGCCATTCCACCTGGCAGGAAGGGGTCAAGCTGGTAAAAGCTGCTGGTGTTAAGAAACTGGCTATCTTCCACCACGAACCCAATCACTGTGATGATTTTCTCGATAACCTAGCGGTGGAAGTCAAAGAAGTGTTTGATGGCGCGTTTATAGTCAAAGAAGGGATGAGTGTTACGGTCAAGTAATAGTGGAGGGTTGAGGTTTAAGGTTTGAGGTTGAAGGGTTCAGGGTTCAGGGTTCAGGGTTCAGGGTTCAGGTTGTTCGCGTAGCGTGGCCTATTGGCCAAGGTTGTTCGCGTAGCGTGGCCTATTGGCCAAGGTTGTTCGCGTAGCGTGGCCTATTGGCCAAGGTTGAAAGTTTTTCGCCTTTGGCCTTCGGTGAAGGGTAGGTTGTTTCGGTAGCGTGGCCGAAAAGCCAAGGTTGAGTGTTGATAATATGTTTATAGTCAACATTATTATTGATGATTAGACCTCTCCCCACCTAAATTCTTAACCCTTCACCCTGCGTCGATACCCTTTGACCTTAATTCAAGTCCAGACTTTCCAACTCCGATTGAAAGTCTGCTACAAAGGCTTCAGTATCATCGAGTTTCATATCGTTCAAAGCTTCCCACTCTGCATCGGTATAGTTGGCATCGCTCCCAATGACATCCATGCTCCAAGAGTAAATGTTGCTAGGATCTTCGAGAAGTTCTACAGCAAATTCACGCCCAGTTTTGCTTATAGTCGGATCTGCCTTAGCTGCTAAACAAAGGTTTAACAGTTTACCCAAAGACGTATCTGGGGTTACTGACATTAATAAAGTCATGGTGTCTTCTAAAATCTTTTTTTTGTCTACCATTCTTCAGTACTCCTAAAAGTAATTTCCGAGTCAGATATTATAGTGCTTTTATGGAAACCATTCGATCAGACTAGACATTTTTTTTATCCCATCTATGCTACATCAACCTATTCCCTGTTCAACACCTCTACCGGCAAAGCATAGATGCCCAGATGGTTAGCAATTGCCCGTTGGCGCGTAGGAATACGGGTCTGAATCGGTGAATTTAACACCCGTAGCTTAGTCTTATTTGCTACTACCAGAGTGCTTGAACCACCCCCATCCAAATTGAGGGCGCTATCGACTCCTAATTCTTGAATAATAGTAGTCAATTCAGCCAAAGTAACCCCTTCGCTGTAAAACCGCTGGCGACCATCAACAATAATTAACCACAAGGTCTTGCCTGATTTATCAATAGCAACAGCAGTGCGGGGATACAATAGTTTTTCATCTGTACTATCTCCCAATACTGCTGGCTTCCCTTCCTTTAGTAAAATTTCTCTACCCGCCAATCCCTCAGATGTGCCTAGAGGACAACGGTTTTGATAGATTTGAGCTTGGAGAAGCTTTGAAATACAAAGTACCGAATAATTTTTTGATTTTGGTGGAGCATAGGATTTACCCTCAGAGATAACTTGGCCTTCTACTTTGACCGGATCACCAGGTTTAGGATAGGAGTCCGGTGGATACTCCCGAAAAGGATAAAAGAAACTACCGTTGATAGCTAATTGTAAGTTAAATTCCCGCACAAATTCCGAAGTAGTCCGGGCAGCAAATTCGTTTTTATTGATGGTATTTCCTGGTGTTACTAATAGTTTAATTCCTGGTGCGGTTAGGTCTATGGTAACAGTATGTACCATCAACGGACGGGGAGATTTGCGAGTATCTCTTTGATACACAATGCCTGGGAAAAGTTGTTGCTGCTTGTCGGTAGGAAGTGGACGCTTGAGCAGCAATGCGCCATAGATCAAAACTGGCACGCTCACAATGCTGACAATACTGATGCTGGTGGTAAGCAGAATTCGCTTAACTCTAGTTATATTTAATTTTTTCATGCTCTAAGCTATACCAAAGGGAACAGGGAACAGCGGATCTGGGAACAAAAATTATCACAATTCCTACACGGATTGGTATATTGTGCATTTAAACTGTATTATATTAATGGGGTTTATTAACTACTATAGTTTGGTATAAAATAGCTATAAAAATCATCAATTAATGGTGATAGTTTTTACCCTACTCCCTACTCCCTACTCCCTACTCCCTACTCCCTACTCCCTACTCCCTACTCCCTACTCCCTATTCCCTGTTATCTACCGGCAAAGCATAGATGCCCAGATGGTTAGCAATTGCCCGTTGGCGCGTAGGAATACGAGTCTGAATCGGTGAATTTAATACCCGTAACTTAGTCTTATTTGCTACTACCAGAGTGGTGGAACCACCCCCATCCAAATTTAGGGCGCTATCGGCTCCTAATTCTTGAATAATCTTAGTCAACTCAGCCAAACTAACTCCCTCGCTGTAAAATTGCTGGCGACCATCAACAATAATTAACCACAAGGTTTTGCCTGATTTATCAATAGCGACAGCAGTGCGGGGAGAGAATAGGTTCTCACCTCCACGACCTCCCAATACTGCTGGCTTTCCTTCTTTGAGTAAAATTTCTCTACCCGCTAGTCCCTCAGATGTACCTATAGGACAACGGTTTTGATAAATTTGAGCGCGGAGAAACTTTGAAATACAAAGTACTGAGGAAGTTGCTTTTGGAGGAGCATAGGATTTCCCCTCAGAGATAACTTGCCCTTGTACTATGACCGAATCACCACGTTTAGGATAGGAATTCGGTGGATACTGGCGAAAAGGATAAAAAAAACTACCATTAATAGCTAATTGTAAGTTAAACTCCCGCACAAATTCCGAAGTAGTCCGGGCAGCAAATTCATTTTTATCGACTTTATTTCCTGGTGTTACTAACAGTTTAATTCCTGGTGCGGTTAGGTCTATGGTAACAGTATGTACCATCAGCGGACGGGGTGAGTTGCGAGCATCTCTTTGATATACAATGCCTTGGAAAAGTTGTTGCTGCTTGTCGGTGGGAAGCGGACGCTTGACCAGCAATCCGCCATAGAACAAAACTGGGACACTCACAATACTGATGCTGGTGGTAAGCAGAATTCGCTTCAGTCTAGTTATAAATATTTTTTTCATGGTATAATTAAGGGTTAGCCTTTATAGATAAGACCAATCCACCAACTTAACCTACTCCCCTGTCAATGGCAAATTGTCGTGACATTGGTTTAATTGCTGACTTACCTTGGTCGTGTAGGTATCTACCAGATCAGAAATCGACTATGACAGAATCAATTCGCTTCCTCATGTGTCCCCCTGACCACTACGATGTGGATTATGTGATTAATCCTTGGATGGAAGGAAATATTCACAAGTCATCAAGGGATCGCGCTGTAGAACAGTGGCAAAAACTGCACTATGTCATCAAAGAGCATGCCCTAGTCGATTTAGTTTCTCCTCAATCCGGTTGGCCAGATATGGTATTTACAGCCAATGCTGGATTAGTCTTGGGCAAGAATGTAGTGCTTAGCCGCTTCCTCCACAAAGAACGCCAGGGGGAAGAACCTTATTTCAAGCAATGGTTTGATGACAATGGCTACACTGTCTATGAACTTCCTCAAGACTTACCCTTTGAAGGAGCTGGGGATGCTCTGCTAGACCGGGAAGGGCGTTGGCTATGGGCTGGCTATGGCTTCCGCTCAGAACTTGATTCCCATCCATACCTTGCTAAATGGCTAGATATTGAAGTTGTGTCCCTGCGCCTAATGGATCAACGTTTCTATCACTTGGACACTTGCTTCTGTCCCCTGAGTGGTGGCTATTTACTCTACTATCCCCCAGCATTTGATTCCTATTCCAACCGGTTAATCGAAATGCGGGTAGCACCGGAAAAACGAATTGCCATTGAGGAAGCTGATGCAGTCAACTTTGCCTGCAATGCGGTCAATATTGATCAACTTGTAGTGATGAACAAAGTTAGCGATCGCTTGAAAGATCGGCTCGGTCAAGCTGGGTTTGAGGTGATTGAAACCCCCTTGACGGAATTTCTCAAAGCTGGTGGTGCTGCTAAATGCCTAACCTTACGGGTAACTGAACCAGTCCGCAGTGAAATCCATGGCAATCAACCGGTTGAAAGCCGCATTATTCGTTTGGAAGGTCATTTGCTTGATTCTGGTATCATCAGCCGTGCCTTGGATTTAATTGTAGGAGGTGGGGGTAGCTTCCAGGTACTTAACTTCGACCTAGGAACACAGCGGCAAAGCACCTCTAATGCTGAACTGAAAGTCTCTGCACCAGATCATGAGGTGATGGCAGAGATTATGACCAAGCTAATTGATCTAGGAGCTGTCACTCCTGCCCAAGAGGTGTGTGATGCTAACTTGGAACCTGTGACTCAAGCAGGGGTTGCTCCCGATGACTTTTATGTTACTACCATTTATCCCACGGAAGTACGAGTTAATTGTGAGTGGGTGAAGGTACAACATCAACGCATGGATGGTGCGATCGCAATAACTGAAACCCCAGACGGTGTAATCGCTCGTTGTAAAGTGCTGCGGGATTTGGAAGTTGGAGAGCAGGTGATCGTGGGAGTAGAAGGAATCCGCACAGTGCGCAAAACTCAATCCCGTGAACAACGCAATCAGCAAGAATTTAGTTTTATGGCATCTGGGGTCTCTAGTGAGCGCCGGGTAGAATTAGTGGTGGAACAAATTGCCTGGGAGCTGCGCCAAATCCGAGACCAAGGGGGCAGAGTAGTAGTGACAGCAGGACCTGTGGTAATTCACACTGGCGGTAGTGAACATTTATCCCGTTTGATTCGACAAGGGTATGTTCAGGCGCTGTTAGGGGGAAATGCGATCGCAGTTCATGACATCGAGCAATCCCTGATGGGAACCTCCTTGGGTGTGGATATGAAACGAGGAGTAGTTGTCCATGGTGGACACCGACACCATCTCAAAGTAATCAATGCTATCCGTCGCTGCGGTAGCATTGCCCAAGCTGTAGAACAGGGTGTATTAACTAAAGGGGTGATGTATGAGTGCATCCGCAATCACGTACCATTTGTCCTAGCCGGTTCCATCCGAGATGATGGTCCTCTGCCAGATACCCAGATGGATTTGATTAAAGCACAACAAGAGTATGCCAAGTTATTGGAAGGGACAGATATGATCTTGATGCTGTCTACTATGCTCCATTCTATTGGCGTCGGGAATATGACTCCAGCCGGAGTGAAGATGGTCTGTGTGGATATTAACCCCGCCGTAGTGACAAAATTAAGCGATCGCGGTTCAGTAGAATCTGTTGGTGTTGTCACTGATGTCGGTTTATTCCTTAGCCTGTTAGTGCAGCAGTTGGATAAGTTAACCAGTCCTTATCTACTCAAGTAATGTAAGCATTAAGCTATCAGCTATCAGCTATCAGCCTTTCGCCAAAGGCCAACGGCTGATAGCTGATTAAGTGATTAGTTTTAGAGGATATCTGAAAAGTTTTTTTATACTGAATTTTGCCCCCCTAGCCCCCCAACTTTGGGGGGAATAAGAGTCAATTTGCTTCTAAAAGTCCCCCGCCCCCCTAACCCCCCAATTCTGGGGGGAATTAGCGGATGCTTCGCTTTTTTACAGATGGGGACCAACGGGGGCTTTGATCTAGCCAATGAGACTTCTCAGACAACCTCTTACTTTTGAAGTTTTAAGGTTATTTATTTGTTGGCCTTTGGCGTTACCGAAGAGTAGGTCTAAGGTTATTTACTTGAAGGTTATTTTGTTTAAGATTTAATGCTATTTGTAAGCATTAAGCTGACAGCTGATTGCTGATAGCTTAATGCTTATCCAAATTACTAAATTATTAACTTGCTTTATAATCCATAGTTTCATTGTCACTAGGAACCAAAACCCAGTCTGAGAGTCTTAGTTTCTGATAAGTTGCCCAGCCTTTAGAACCGCCAGGTACTGGGTAATCTGGGACAGCATATTGGGGAAAAGCTGTGTACGGACGCCAAGCCTCATAAGGGGAAGTCCGTAAGTGCAACATTTTTGGTTCATTGCTACCAAAGCTCGATAACCAGCACATTTGTTTGACCATGGGATACTCCTTGATTGTGAATTAGAGCTAGAGAGCCTTGGTTAACTGACCCTGTGAACAGTAAGTAGGTTAGAAATTACTCTGAATTCCTGAGTTGCTGAATTCATCGATAATTTAGCAATTCGGTCAGGTTAAATGTATTTATAGCTACCTACTTGATGCACTTAATAATGTTATTATGTCTCAGTTGCCTTGACTCTAACTGCTGTGTTTATTGTTTCTTCAGTAATTTAGCTGTGGATTCCGGAGAATTGGGTTAAGCTAATCAGAATTTAATTTGCAAATTTACCGTATTAGACAAAAGTAAGCATTTAGCCGTCAGTGGTCAGTGGTCAGTGGTCAGCGGTCAGCTATCATGCTTAACATAAACCCAGGGTAGCTGCGCTTATTCGCAATAAATAAAACGAATGCTTACCTATACAAGCTGATAGCTGATAGCTGAACGCGCACGGGTGTGCGTAGCACATAAGCTTATAGCTTACTTTCATCCCTTGCCCCCTGAGCTTACTCACTCCAAGGTGGAGGATCTCCGATTAAACTGTGCTTAACGAAATTCCTGAAATAAATTTCACGAATTGACATCTGTCTATAGAGCTCGCACAGAAGATTCTTGGCTTGGTCAAGGTCGATGTTTTGAATTTGCGTCTCAAACACCTTAAGATTGAATTCTTGTTCTAGGGAAAATTCTATTGGTTGATGTTTTTCCATGATGATTTGACTCCTATAAGTTTTCAGAAATTACCGATTCGTTAGAACCTTTTATCAAGTTAATTAGGAGTGGGTAACTTTACTCCTTAATTACTTATCACCTTGAGTTGGGATTTTTATGCAAGGATTACTCTAAAAAGGCTTTATACTAGTTATGATGGCAAATTTTAAGAAACTTTACAGTACCCCTGCGGGTACTTTGTATCCGACCAAAACCCATCCTTAACTATGACATCGGCAAAGCAGCCAGAAAACGCCTCCGCGCTTCAGGGGATATCCAGAGAAACCAGAGCCCCCAATCTGGTAGCGTAAGTAAAAATACTTATCTGTATCTAAGTTCTGATTGCTATATCGATAGTTTCAGAATAATTGGCAGACAAGACTAGAATGCCTCAGTATTTATCTCAGTTTTTTGTTCCAGTTTTGAACTCTCCACGGGTTGAAACCGCGTGGATTCTAAGAGTCGTGTCGTTACGCGGGTTAAAACCGCGCTGCACGACGCTTCACGATACGATCTAGATAACGAGTCCAATTTGTATCGTTGTGGCAGGTTCAAGTCTGCTCTACCGACCTCGGCTAGGGGGAACCCTAGCTGTGTCGCTACTTTCCTAAGAATATTGCAAGCTCCATTGCAGTCGGCGTTAATTAATGCGCCTTTCCCTGACTTATAAAGACCACGCTTTACTCTTTTTCCGCTAGGTTTCCACCCCTCGGGTTTCGCACCAAGTACAGGTAGAAAATCACGATCTAAGAAGCTGGCTTTACTGGTATAACTTTCCTCTGTCTGAACAAATTTGATACCGTGTTCAAGGCACAACTGCTCAATTCTATTTTTCAACTTAGCAGTAGGAATTTGCACGAACTGCTGGTTATTCCTTTTTCCAATGTTAATACTGTCTTTGTTCCGCTTGTTCCATCCAAATACGACTGTACTAACTTCATTCCTTTGACACCAGTTGACGATAAACCTAGCTACTTTATTCACATTATCGCGCATCTGCCTGTTGCGCTTTTCAGTCAAAGAGGCTAACTGATCATCCCAGTAGTCTTGGGCTTTCCCTTTCTTGATCGCAGCTACACGTTTGTTGTACCACTGGTTTTGAGATTTAACTTTTTTGCCATCTATAATAAATGACTTACCTACGTTAGAGACACAAGTTAGCCAGTTACTGAGACCTGGATCAATACCTAAAACATTATTCGTTGGTGCGATTGGCTCAACATTTTCTCTCTCGTACACAAACTCTAGATAAAAACAGCCATTCCTAGGGACAAATCGATATTCCTTTATCAACTTGTAATCGATATTGGATGGCATCGGAAGCAAGAAGTGCTCAATTCCAAACCAAGCTTTAACCTGCTTTCCTAAAGTAAATTTTAGTTGGCCTAGACAACGTTTCACCCATCGAGCAGGATAACTAACGATAGCTAAGCCGCCCTTTTTCCGGTATTTCGGAACTCTAGGCTTGTCTGTCAACTGCCCTTTGTCGTACTTCTTCTTGAGGGCTTTGTAAGACTTAAAAGATTCAACAACTCCGTGCAGTGTTTGCTGAGCACATGCCGATCTCATGGCTTTAAAGTGGACGTTACTCTTCATGACTTTGTCCAACTCGGCATTATTAAGGTATTTGCCATTTTTGAATAACATTTGACGGCCGTAATACAAACCGCAATTGGTAAGCTTATTAGCCTCCGAGCAAATAAACTCTATGACTGCCTGATTCTCCGGCGTTGTAGTTATTAAGTGCTGCTGACATCCGTACATCTTGTTGCTCCCTTATTGTTTATAATATATATTGAATATACGTCCACTGTCAACATCTATGAGTGCAATAACTGAAAATATTTTCAGGACAAATCCACATTCGGTAACATTGCTGAATTACCACTTTGTCTGGTGCCCTAAGAGAAGGAAGTCTGTACTCGTCGGGAAGGTAAAAATGAGATTACAAGATATTATTTTTGATTTATGCGCAGAAAACAACTGGCGATTGATCGCAAAGCGAGATAATGCCAGATCACGTCCACATGTTCTTGGAGGTAGATCCTACTTTCGCTCCATCAGTAATAATCATGCATAGTAAAAGGGCGAGCTTCCCATCATCTTAGAAGAGAGTTCCCTGAACTGCTAAAACTCCCAACTCTTTGGTCTCCTAGTTATTTTTGCTCAACTACCGGAAACGCGCTTCACAGAAACCGTCAAAAGGTATATAGAGAATCAAAAAGGCAAATAATACAAGAGCCGTATGGGAATCCCGGTTCGCTCCACGCCCACCTAATAAATTAGGTGGCTAACTCTCGCTTGTTAGTTTTCTGTTTCAGTTATATGATCTCAATAGATATATTCAAGGTAAATTGATGCCAGTTATAGAAGTTAAAACCTATGTAGAGTATCGGGACAATGGTTACTGGATCGCAGGCACACGAATTTCTCTCGACTCGGTTGTGTATACTTTCCGCAACGGATTATCACCGGAAAGTATTGTTCAATCTTTCCCACTGTTGACCCTTGAACAAGTTTACGGAGCGATCGCTTTTTACTTAGCTAATCGTGATCAGATTGACGCTTACCTCGCTCTCGAAGAGGAAGAGTTTGATGCCATGGCTCAACCATTACAAATCTCTGATCCCTCTTTGTTTAACAAACTTATCTCACGATTACCCAACAAACAGAGGCTAGGAGTATGTCACTTTTTCCGTAAGCATATGCGCTACGCGCACGCTGCGCGAACAGCAGTCAGCGGTCAGCCGTGAGCTCTCAGCCAATGGCCTTAGCCAATGGCTGAGAGCTGAATGATTATTGATAATTAGCTTTTGTTAAAAAAACTATCAGTAAACTGTCGCAACCCAAAATACCATTTAACGACCGGGTCATTTAAGTAAGGCTGTAGAAGTCTCATTTTCGTAGATTCTTCGTAGTATGCGGTCGATGCAGCAGATTCAGAGGCAAGCAAACGGTCAATTACTTCTAGTATTTCTGGGGCTTGAGAATGCTCCGCCTGAAGATAATCGATAATATTGTAACGATACCAAGGAGCGACATTAGGTATTTGTCTAAGTTTCTCGCGAATACGATCTGCGACCACAAAATTATGCTTGGTGAATAAACGGTGCCAGTAATCTCTGGAATGAAGATTGATATGTCCATGACCGCTCTGACTAGGAACTGCTGCTGAAAATACCACGATTGGCGCAACACTAGTCATCCAGCTGATTAGTATTGGAGATGTTTCAGGTTCTAGGTGTTCAGCAACTTCCAGAGAAATAGCAAGATCGAAATGCTGGTTGGAGAAACGATTAGCAATGGCTACTTCGTCATTTAGATCAAGTTTGTGAAATTCAATAGATGATTCTGAGAAATCAGGTTCCGAATAACCATCTACAGCCATCACCTGTACACCCAATCTGGCCAGCTCTCTAGTAAGATGCCCAGGACCACATCCAAATTCTGCCACACGTTTTGGTTGATAAGTTTCAACAATTGTTGACGCTATAGCTTGATAATTGGTATCGAATATTTCACTAGTAAAATATTCGGAATTGTAATCAAATGCAGCCTGAGTCATAGAATTTACTTCAAATTTATATGCGAGGTGAAACCGAGACATATCTTACATCAAACAAGTGATACTAGATAGCTCTGAAAATGGTTTTGAATTTACAGGCACTCAGTTGAGAAATTAAACAAGTTAGGGTAGCCCATATATCTATCAAGCAAATTGGCGAAGTTTATTTTACCATCAAAGCCAAAAGTCTTGAGTCCAGTAATAAAAGTTTACATTTTCAAACTATTGTTGTTGTCAACGGATGCAGTCGGCCAAAGGAGGTTTCCCTGATCAGCAACTACCAGTGCGGTCTTGGGAGTTTCCACGCCAGTTGCTGATCTGACTCCCCATCTCCCCATCTCCCCATCTCCCCACACTTCCCTCTGTTTCCCTCTGTTTACCTATTCCCTGTTCCCTATTCCACAAAGCGTGCATTACTCCACAGTAGCCAACCATTCAGTAATCCCATCTGCGATCGCATTCGCCAATTGCCTTTGTTCTCGGGCATTGCTAATCCATTCAAACTCTACCGGATTAATCATAAATCCCAATTCCAATAGCACTGAAGGAGCTTTGTGAGGACGGGTTAGGGCGAGATTATTCCAAAATACTCCGTAGGATGGACGCCGGAGCTTTTGGACTAAATAATTATGCAAAAACACTGATAAATCGTGGGCTTGGGTATGATACCAAAACATTCCGATCCCAGCAGTATTAATGGCATCACCATAATCTGGTAACGCATTGTAATGGATAGAAAGGGCAATGGTTGGTTCTAGTTCGTGAATCATATCCATCCGGTCTCGTAATGACACATCCTTGTCAGTTTCCCGTGTCATATATACCGTTGCTCCCCGTTTTACCAATTCCTTTTGCAACAGTTTCGAGACTACTAAATTAACATCCTTTTCGGGATACCCATTCGGTCCGCTAGCTCCTGTTTCGGCTCCCCCATGTCCGGGATCGAGCAGTATCTTAATTCCTGCTAACTGCTGAGTCGATACACCCAGTCTGCCTCTACTGCTCAAGTTGGGTGGATGTCTCAGAGACAGAATTAGAGTAGTGCCTTCATACCTTAAGTCATACCCCCACTGCTGCTCAGATTTTAGTCGAAAATTATACTCCACCCGGTCTGGAGTAACTTGGTACCAGTCTAGGCGCTTAATCACTGGGTCATCATTCAGGAAAATCGTATCCGTTTGAGCCGTTAGATTATGTAGCGTTAGGGTAAAGGTTTTATCGGACTGCTGCATACTCACTGGTACTGGTATCTCTAGGGGAAAGAGAATTTCTGTTGCTCCAGGTACCTGTCGGGAGGTGATACTGCGAATAATCGACTTCGGGGGAGTTGCACCGGGAATCACCTTGGTTTCCTTCTGGCGAATCCAAGCACCATAATCAAGACGTAACCAGTCTCCTTCTTTACCAGTAACTGCTGCTCTAGTTCCCTTTGGTAAAGGCGTTAAGCGAGAATAGTTAGTACTCGGTCCGGTGCGGGCAACCCCAGCCTCTTCTATTACCTCTATTACCTCTAAGCGGTTAGGAGAGAGAATTTCCACTGTACCTGTACCCCGCTGACTGACTCTCTCGCCATTGAGATTTAGTTGAAACACAGGGTTGCCAAAATTACCAGCTTGTGACAACTCAGCGCATCCCTGGTAGTTATTAATGACTGCACGAGGTGTAGGTTGGTTTTGACCAGTCAATACGGCAAAATTGGAGGGAAGTTGGGCATCTTGGGATTGAGGGAGTAAGGAAATCTGTTGATTGCCCAGGGTGACAGAAACCCTAGCACGAGGGGATGCGATCGCACCAAAACAAATCTGTTCTCCAGGTAATCTAGCAATATCTGCTGCTGGGGTCAGGGAATCTTTGGCAAATCCCAAACCTTGTGGTAACTGTGGTTCAGTAGACAGCCGGGTTACGGTAACTTGAATTTCCTGGTTTAGATAGCGCAAGGTAAACCGATTTTCTCCCAGCTGCAGAGGGAAACTAGGAGCAAAATTCCCACTTTGGCTACGGGGGATAGGTCTACCATTGACCAACACCTGTGAAGTGGGGGCTGCAGTACCAATCAAGAAAATTTTCTCTGCAGTAGTTTTATGCTCACGGGGGGGATAGGCCAGGAAAAGGGGTTGCTCAGCCGAAACAGGTAAAACAGGTAATGTAATCACAGAAGCTAGTATTGCCCAACTCAGGATTTTTTGCATGCTTTCTCGTCAACAGCAGGATAGGTTACCAGTAATTAGCCCAATCTTACCAGGACTATCCCAATCTGATTTAACTGAGATCTTGCACCATTGTCATTGTCTTGATGCAGTCGCTCATGGGGGAAACCCCCAAGACCGCGCTGCATCGCTAATCGTAGGGTGGGCAGTGCGTACCAAAGCGCTTTGCAAGCTTCATTATCTGTCTGGTGCACTGCCCACCCTACATGAACTAGTCAGAGACTGTCTAATCTCTGGTCAGAGTAATTGATTTTCCAGGAATTTTTCACCAGAATTTGCGAAATAATCCACCAATCCTTCTTTATACTCCCACTAACCTTGCTCAATTATTCTTTGGGGAGATGACTAGGGCGTGTCATCAAATAGGTATCAATCTAGTTTAGAATCGATAGATGTAGACAGTTGAGTCAATCGGGAGCTATGGTATGATCAAACGCCGCTATGCTTTACGTGATGACCAGTGGGAACGCATCAAAGACTTACTACCAGGGAGAAAAGAGACGGTAGGAGTCACGGCTAAAGATAATCGATTGTTTGTCGAAGCCGTATTGTACCGATATCGAGCTGGGATTCCCTGGCGAGATTTACCGGAAAGATTTGGTGATTTTCGAGTGGTTCATACTCGTTTTAGCCGATGGGCAAGGCGCGGGGTGTGGCAACAGGTGTTTGAGGCTTTAGCCGATGATGCGGACAACGAATACGCTATGATTGACTCGACAATTGTGCGTGCTCACCAACACAGTGCTGGGGCTAAAAGGGGGATGGGTCAACCGAAGCCATCGGTCGTAGTAAAGGTGGATTGAGTACCAAGATTAATGCCTTAGTCGATGCCTTAGGCAATCCCCTCAGTTTTCACGCTTACCCCAGGGCAAGCATGTGACCTCGACGGAGCTGATGTTCTACTCAAGGATTTGGCGGCAGATACACTGCTGGCTGACAAGGGATATGATGCTGATCAGCGAGTGATTGAGCGACTCAAACAACAGGGCAAAGTAGCCGTGATTCCACCTAAGCGCAACCGTACTATTGCTCGTGAGTATGATAAACATTTGTACAAAGCACGACATCTGATTGAGAATTTTTTCGCCCGACTTAAGCAATATCGAGCGATCGCGACGCGCTACGATAAGCGAGCTCAGAATTTTCTAGGAGCAATTTATCTGGCTGCTGCTGTAATTTGGCTTAATTGATGACACGCCCTAGGGTAAACGTATGTTATTTTGAAATGCCTATAGGTGCGCTTTCCGCATCTAATTATTAAATTCGCCACGGGTCGCACCTCTGGATATAATATTGATACGATAAGTATTTTTGCTTATTAATTGTTAAATCCTTATTAATTCTTAAATCTTTGTTAGGTGTTAAATCCTTATTAATTGTTAAATCTTTGTTAGGTGCGCTTTCCGCATCTAATTATTAAATTACGGGTCAAGCGCACCTCTGGATGGCTTCTGAGTAAGGTTTGTAGAATTTAGCTTCGTTTGCCCTGGGGCGATTAGAGTCTCTGGTGCTAGTAATCCATTGATTTAATGCTAAAACTCTATCGATTAACCAAAACTCTAAACAGTTTCACTTCTGGCAGTGTAAAATTCTAGTGTAAAATTCTATAGCATCTTATATAGCAATTCTTGCTATAAGGAACTCTAGCTTCCATATACTTTAGTGTTGCCCAGGTAAATCCCGGTTTCTATATTTGGATGGCTCTACCCCTTAGATTTTCCTATACCATCATGGTAGGAATTCCAAGTGATATGGAAAGAATCAATTAGATGTGGGCCGCTTTGCAAGTATTATTCTTTCACTAAATTACCCACTCATGCAATTTGTGAATGGTTTACATTTCCGTAATTTGCGCGGTGATGTCTTTGGCGGCCTGACTGCTGCCATTGTTGCACTACCATTAGCCCTAGCCTTTGGAGTATCCTCCGGTGCTGGGGCAATTCATGGTCTTTACGGCGCTATTTTTGTTGGTCTGTTTGCCGCTCTGTTTGGCGGTACTCCCTCTCAGATTTCTGGTCCCACTGGCCCGATGACCGTAGTGATGACAACGGTGTTTACGGCGCTAGTTGCTAAAAACCCAGAGAATGGTCTAGCCATGGCATTTACTGTTGTCATGCTAGGGGGGATATTTCAAATCTTATTTGGGGTGTTGCGGCTGGGTAAATATATTACCCTGATGCCCTACACAGTTATATCTGGCTTTATGTCAGGGATTGGTGTGATCATTCTGTTGTTACAGATTGGTCCATTTTTCGGGCATCCTAGTTCTGGGAATGTGGTGGAATCTGTCAGCAATTTTCCTACCTTTGTGGCTAATCCCCATTTTGCCGCTACCGGTCTAGCAATCCTGACTCTGGTGATTATGTTTGGATCACCTAGGAAGCTGAGTCGATTAATTCCATCCCCCTTGCTAGCACTGATAGTCTGTACGTTGATATCGGTTGTCTTTTTCCCAGACCTGCCAGACAGCGAGCTCAGACGGATTGGAGAAATCCCCACAGGCTTACCCAAGCTACAGTTGCCAGTCTTTGATTTCAGGCAGCTCAAAGAGATGCTTGGCTATGGTCTAATGTTAGCCACCTTGGGAGCTATCGACTCTCTGTTAACGTCCATGGTTGCTGATAATATTACCCGTACCCAGCACGACTCTGACCGAGAATTAATTGGTCAGGGTATCGGTAATACGATTGCTGGCTTGTTTGGTGGGCTCCCTGGTGCTGGTGCTACCATGCGGACGGTAATCAATGTTAAGGCTGGTGGTCAAACCCCCCTTTCAGGCATGATTCATGCCCTAGTGCTGCTAGAAGTTGTTTTGGGGGCAGGAAGCCTGACTGAAAAAATTCCCCATGCTGTACTGGCGGGCATCTTGATTAAAGTAGGCATCGATATTATTGACTGGAGCTTCCTCAAACGAGCTCATCAAGTCTCCCTCAAGGCAGCAGCATTAATGTATTTAGTGTTATTCATGACTGTATTTGTTGACCTAATTACAGCCGTTGCCGTTGGGGTGTTCATTGCCAACCTGTTGACTGTCAAAAACCTCACTGACCTCCAAATTAATCAAATCAAGGAAATTACTGCTCCTGATGATGGTGAAAAGAGTTTGAGCTATGAAGAAAAACAACTTCTGAAACAGGCTCGTGGTCGAATTTTCCTATTCCGTCTCGGCGGACCAATGAGCTTTGGTGCAGCCAAGGGTATCTCTCAGCGGATGGTGATGGTAGAAAAGTATGATGTCCTGATTTTAGATCTCAGCGATGTTCCCTTGTTGGGAGTGACCGCTTCTTTAGCTATAGAGACTATGGTTAAGGAGGCTCGTGACAAAGGTCGTGATGTGTTTATCGTAGGTGCCACTGGTAGGGTGAAAGAAAGGCTGGAAAAGTTGAAAATCCTGGAACTATTACCAGCACAAAACCGCGTTAGCGATCGCATCGAGGCATTAGAGCGAGCAACTGCCCTGATTACCGGAAAATCACATATCAATATTGCTATAACCCGGGAAAATCCCATCGGGCTAAATAGCGCTGCCGCTAGTCTAGACCAAACTAAAAAATAAGTGAGTTTGGTTCTTTTTCAGAATCTAGAAGGCAGAAGGCAGAAGGCAGAAGGCAGAAGGCAGAAGGCAGAAGGCAGAAGGCAGAATGTAGAATTAATAATGTAGAATGTAGAACGGTTAATTCTTAATTCTTAATTCTTAATTCTACATTATTAATTATTGTTAATCTTCTAAAAGATTAGTCGGTAGCCCATCTATACTCTCAAGATTCTTAGCTTGCCAATAGTCGTGAATTCCCTGTTTTCCCTTCTTATTCGCCCACTTGATTAGAGTTTCCCTCTCTCCTTTTAAGTCATACAAAGGTACACCATAACCACAGGAGGTTTGGGCAGATTCTACATTCAATACAATAATCTGTCTTTCCCCTGCTAGGCTATTGAATAGGTAGTAAAATTTTTCCCATTCCTTATCCCTAGGTCGAATTACCTGACCGTGACCATAAAGGCGGAGAATTAATGGCTTTTCAGTGAAGCTACAAAACATAATTGTCATTCTGCCATTTTCTAGCAAATGAGCAGATGTCTCGTTACCGCTACCGGTTAAATCTAGATACGCTACTGTTTTATTATCAATACACCGAAAGGTGTTTATCCCTTTAGGGGAAAGGTTAATCCGACCTTGATCGGGAGCTGTGGCTGTAAAAAATATCTTTTGCTCTTCAATAAACTCTCTTAACTCTTGATTGATTTCTGAGTAAAACTTAGCCATAGATTACACCAGATTACTCTAGTAATAGTGTAACATAAAAATAACCAATATAATAGTAAAGGCAAAAGGCAATAGGCAAAAGGCAAAAGGCAAAAAGCAAAAGGCAATAGGCAAAAGACAATAGGCAAATAAAATAACCACAAAAACGCGCACGCTACGCGAACAGTTAAATACTTAACTATATATAAATAGTTATAAATTACATTTTATTACCCCTATTCCCTGTTCCCTATTCCCAGATCCGCTGTTCCCTGCTCCCTGCTCCCTGCTCCCTAAAACCCAGGGATTTGTAGGTCATGGGTATAAGACTTGGTATATTAACCTTGACGCCTTTTGAGTCAAACCAGTGTCTAACGAAATAGACGATATTCAGCCTGAGCAACACAACCGTTCTGACGCTCAACTGTCCCCACAACAAGAGGGGCAACGACTAAAAGAATTAGCACTAGTCTTTTTTAAATTGGGGACAATTGCCTTTGGTGGCCCAGCTGCTCACATTGCCATGATGGATGATGAAGTAGTGAAGCGACGACAGTGGATGAGTCATGAGAAGCTGCTGGATCTACTGGGCGTTACCAATCTTCTTCCAGGTCCTAACTCTACAGAATTAGCCATTCACATCGGTTATGAGCGAGCAGGATGGCGAGGACTGTTTGTTGCTGGTTCTTGTTTTATCTTGCCAGCAATGGTGATTGTCTGGATAATGGCAGCAATTTATGCCCGTTACCAGAGTGTGCCCCAGGTAGAGTGGCTCCTCTATGGTATCAAACCAGTTATCATCGCTATTGTTTTACGAGCGTTATGGAAGTTGGGGAAAAAAGCAGCAAAAGATATTCCCACCACAGTAGCAGGAGTTGCAGCTACTATCGCTTTCTTCTTAGGTACCCATGAAATTCTATTACTGCTGTTGGTCGGAGCTGCAGTAATGCTAGTCAAAACCCTGTGGCGTAGAGGAAATAACATCACAGGTGCTTTACTTGTGCCTTTCTCTAGTCTTTTAGCCCAGACCGGTGTACCATCCGCCGCTTCTATATCTTCTGCTAGTGTCTTCCTATTCTTCCTAAAAATTGGCTCCGTTCTTTACGGTAGTGGCTATGTACTGCTGGCATTTCTACAACAAGATTTAGTAGAGCGCCACCAATGGCTGACTTCTCAACAACTGATTGATGCGATCGCAATCGGTCAAGTCACTCCCGGTCCTGTGTTTACCACTGCTACCTTCATTGGCTATCTCCTGAATGGTAATGTTGGCGCAATCGCTGCCACCGTTGGAATCTTCTTGCCTGCCTTTATGTTAGTAGGAATCATCAATCCTTGGGTGCCCAAGCTACGCCAATCCCCCTGGGCAAGTGGATTCCTCGACGGGGTTAATGCGGCTTCCTTAGGACTGATGACAGGAGTAACGTATATTTTAGCACGTACTGCTTTAGTGGATTGGTTAACCGTTATAGTGGCAATAGCTAGTGCAGTGCTGGTATTTCGATTTAAGGTAAATTCCCTATGGTTAGTGTTAATCGGGGGAATTATAGGATTGATTTCACAATTATTCCAGTTATCGATTGGGTTTTAGGGAATCAAGAATCGGGAGTCGGGAATCGGGAGTCGGGAATCGGGAATCGGGAATCGAGAGAATTAGGTAGACAGAATTTTTTCTCTTTTCCCTTACCTATTACCTATTACCTATTACCTGTTACCTATTACCTGCTCCCTGCTCCCTGCTCCCTTTCCTAATAGTATTAGGCTTCTCCGTTAACCATGTTGACTAGAATCCCAATAATTTTCTTAATATCGCTAATATAATAGCTATTATGATCTATATAAGCGACATTTTTATCAAGCTTAACAAATCTCCATTCATCCCCTGTTGTGACTGCACCATATACCCAGGGTAATTCATGACTTGCTTCTTGATTAAACAGTTGAGCAGCATACATTTCTGCAATACATTGACCTAAGCCAGATATAATATTTTCATTCTTAGCTTCAACTATGGTAATTACCGGCAAATCTAAATATAACTGTTCTTCTGAACCGCTAATGATATAATCACAAAATCCAGTTAAGCCTTTTTCCTTATCTACATTAAAATCAATGCCTGAGAATAGACTAATTTTTTCAGATGCTTTTTCTTTGACTTCCAGTAAGATATTAATAATGATTAGTTCTGACCTAGCTTTTTCCGTATTAATGGCTAACGCTAAAGGGACATTTCTTTTTAAGGTCTGTGCCAGATAATCACTTATTTTAATTTCTTCAGTATTGGAAAATAGTGACTGATCCTCCACAGTCTCGATATTGAAGTCAAGCTTTACTTTCTTGAGAGTAAAGTCACTGTATGCCACGTAAGTCTCCTGATTTTGAGCCTAACGGTAAGGTTGAGCTGTATCTATTTTATAGGGCAGTCCGAAGAAACGTGACAATCGGGCAAGTAGCGAATTGCACTAGGAAGTTTGCTGGAACTTGGTTGCGATTGACCTTGGCCAAAAGGCCACGCTTAGGGATGCGACCTAGGAGCCGCTAAAAGCGATTGGCCGTAGGCCACGCTTTCGGCAGAGCCGACGCTGCGCGAACGCGATCGCATCATATGGATTGCTGCTTACTATAAATTGCCACCTTAGCTGTTCATCCGTAAGCAATCATCTAGCTTCACCCTTCGCGGTACAACTTTAATCAATATCTTGACCTTCTTACGGTAGTCTTAGATTTACATAAGTACTATACTAAATTGATATGTCCAACAATCCTCTTGCAGAGGTCTTCGGATTCCCAACTAACAACTTCACAGAACAGGCAAAGCGCTATCGTCGCTACAAACTGTGTCCTTATAACAATAAGGTGCCGAATTGCACCAAAGATAAGGCAAACAATCCTCTAGGTGTATGTAGTATCTATCACAGGGATGAATCGGTCATTACTTGTCCAGTTCGCTTCCGACAGGATTGGCTAATTGCTGAAAATGCCGCTAATTATTTCTTTGGAGAGGAAACTAATTGGACTTCCCTGACAGAGGTTCGCTTGAAAGATGCCAATGGTCAGTCCGCTGGAAATATTGATCTAGTCTTAGTTTCTTATGATGATCGAGGAAAAGTTTTAGATTTTGGCTCTGTAGAAGTGCAAGCTGTTTATATTTCTGGTAACGTTAGAAAACCCTTTGAAAGGTATATTAGTAATCCTGAAGACTGGAAAACTATAGATTGGGCAAAATTGACAACTTATTATCCTAGTCCAGATTATCTATCATCCTCACGCAAACGCCTCCTCCCTCAGCTTTTGTATAAGGGGTCAATTTTTCGTGAGTGGAATAAGAAACAGGTAATCGTTTTACAAAAGAGTTTCTTTGATACTCTGCCACAATTGCCACAGGTTGAATGGGATAAATCGGAAGTTGCCTGGCATCTTTACACCCTAGAACAGGAAAAAAATAAGTTCAATTTGACGTTACACGATGTAATTTATACAGAATACTGGGCAGCAATTAACGCTATTTCAACACCGAAAGCTGGTAACGTAGAAGATTTCCTTGAAGTGCTTGTTGAACTAAGCCGAGGAGTCGCCTCCCCTGACTTGTCTTCAAAACCGTACGTGACACTTTCGCATCATACGGCTCCTCATTATAGTACTTTAAGTCCATGACAGAGGCTCCTCTTAGAACGGATTTCTATCCAACTCATTGAGTTCGATTTTCTTTCTGTGTTTTGCATCGTGACAATGTAGGTGGAGTAATTCAAGATTTTTATCCGTGTCGTTTCCACCGAGAGAGCGCGGTATTATGTGATGCTTTTCCATTACATCTCCATCTCTGAAGGTAAGACCACAATGAGTACATACCCCTTTTTGCCTTTTCAAAAGCCTTCCCTTTTGACTGGTCATTTCAGGGTGTTTCTGCATTCTGGTATTCCAATATATTAAGTCCCCATCGTAGGTGCTTCTGGCTTCTTGTACCTTTTTATGTCTGACTATTTCAGTTTTGACATGTTTAGGAAGGTGATTCCTGTCGGTCATGAACATCCAGTTGTCTTCCTCTATGGTTCCCCAGTATTTGTTGATTACCCAGGATTTTGATTTATTTGGGTGTCTCCTGTATCCCCATCGTTGTAGTTTGTTCCATAACATGTGCCCAAGTTTATTAAAGGTTTCTTTACTACATACACTTCTGTAGTAGTTACACCATCCCCTTATAATAGGTTTTAGGTGGTTTATCAAAGCCTCCTGGGGAGCAGCTCTGTGACGGTCTATGACGTTTGAGAGCTGCTCATAATGTTCTAAAACTTTTTTCTTTGATGGTTTGATGATGGTTTTAAATCCTTGTTTAGACTGATTTTTTCCTACTTTATATTGACGGATGTTGAATCCTAGGAAGTCAAACCCGTTCATAGTATAGGAAATTCTTGTTTTACTTGGTTTTAATTCCAACCCTATATCATTCAGCCAATTTTCTAGAATCGTTCTGCATTCTTCTATTACTCCCTGATTTTCATGGATGATGACGAAGTCGTCTGCGTATCTAATCAAACTTATTCCTTGCCGTTTCTGTTTTTTACTTCTCCTTTTTATCTTTAATGTTTCGGCATATTGTTTGATTCGTTCTTCCATGCCATGGAGGGCAATGTTAGCGAGCAGGGGTGATATCACTCCTCCTTGCGGTGTCCCTTCGTTGGTGGGAGTGAGTGTATCCTTTTCCATTACTCCAGCTTTAAGCCAGGATTTTATTAACCTTCTTAATGATGGAAAAGTGTTCACTTTAGTTAGAAGCGCTTCATGATTTATTTTGTCAAAACATTTGGCAATATCTGCGTCTAATACCCATTTGGGTTTATGGCATATATTGCTGAATATTGCTTCGACGGCATCGTGACATGAGCGTCCTGGTCTGAAACCATATGAGTTAGGCTCAAACTTGGCTTCCCATTCGGGTTCTAATGCCTGTTTGGTTAAAGCTTGTAGAGCACGGTCGTGTATAGTCGGGATACCTAATGGGCGTTTTTCCCTACTTCCAGATTTGGGAATCCATACCCTTCTGGTAGGTTTTGCCTTCTTTTGAGTATTCAGGTTGGCTACTAAGGCGAGTCTTTGCTTATTATTTAAAGCTTTTTTCCCGTCTATTCCGGCAGTCTTTTTACCTTTGTTCTCCTGGGTTACCCGTCTAACCGCTATCATCTTGGCTGACCAGGAATTCATCAGAGTCTTTTGCAGCTTTCTTACCACGCGGACATCACCACGATGAGAGGCTCGATATATTCGTTTTTGCAACTTGAATACGGTCATTTCCAGCTTTCGCCAGTTGACGTTCTTCCATTCCGACTGTGGGGTGAACCCCCGAGTTTTGGACTTATTCATTGCTACTCGCAACCATATCTCTTCCTATAACGTGAGTCTGTCAGCATATCCCATACATTACATATGGACTTTGGCTTTTGACTCTATCCTTTTCACATAGGCCATGCGGCTAACTACCTACTCAATAAATCGACCTTTATTGAGAGAACCTATGGAATTACTTCGTTCCTGATAACCATTCTATGAACTTTTAGGGCGATACTATTCACCGGGAAATTTATTGGAGAATCAATAATGGACTGTTGAACCCATTACTCCGTATTTTCCTTTGACTTTTGTCTATGGCGTATCAATCCTTAATTTCGCCATTCCAAGCTTACGATGATTCTGACGTATCTTCCTCTCGTACCCTTGAGTTCTTTTACCTATCAATCTATCTTTCAGGTTAAGGATATTTTGACGTTCGACCCTTGCATCGATTGGCAGGTTTGTTATTCCTGTTCATCAGGGTAAGGTTGTCACCCGGATTCTTCGGGGGATGGTATTTCACCATCATGATTATCAAGTTGTCTTGGGTTCTTAACCCAAGCAGCTAATCCCCCAAATCCTGTTCATCAGGATAAGGTTTCTAGCTAACGAATCGCACCAACAGAAACTTGATGATAAACTAGATAATCCTCCAGACACTCAAACTATAGTAGATCTTCCTTTACAATAAAGGATAAGCCAATGACTCAACTTGAGCTATTTAATACTGCCTCTCTCACCAGTCATAAAAAAGTCATAAATGTAGCTAGTGTGCCGCAACGTAGCCCATTTCGCTATGCTGGTGGTAAAACTTGGCTAATACCCCAAATTCGCCAATGGTTGTATAATAAAGGTGGTACAGATAAGGAACTTTTTGAACCTTTTGCTGGTGGAGGTATAGTCAGTCTTACTGCTGCTTTCGATAATTTAGTAGGTAGAGTGACTATGGTAGAAAAAGATGAAGGGGTTGCTGCTGTGTGGCAGGTCATTTTAGGTGGTGGTGCCGAATGGCTAGCCGAAACTATTGTCAATTTTCATCTAACTGCAAAGAGTGCTAAGCAAGCTATTGATTCTGCAAATGAATCTCTTGAATCTCTCGCTTTCGCAACAGTAGTTAAAAATCGCGTTAATCGTGGTGGAATTCTGGCTGATGGTGCTAGTTTTATGAAAAATGGGGAAAATGGCAAAGGAATCACGTCACGCTGGTATCCTCAAACCCTGAAAAAGCGCATACTTTCTATTGCTGAAATCAAGACAAAAATTAAATTTATTGCTGGGGATGGGTTTGAGGTTTGTGAGCAAAATTATCACCGCAACGATGCTATTTATTTTATTGATCCACCTTATTTAAAAGCTGGGCGCAGGCTCTATCGATATTCAGCAGTTGATCATGAAGCTCTATTTAAACTTGCTAGCAAATTAGAAGGCGATTTTCTGATGAGCTATGACAATACAGAAGAAACAAGGGATCTAGCAAGTCGCTATGAATTTGCTATACAACCTATTGCGATGAAAAACACTCACCATGCCAAGAAGACAGAATTGTTGATTAGCCGAAATTTCGATTGGTTTTTATATTAGTTATTCAGCTATCAGCTATCAGCTATCAGCTATCAGCTATCAGCCATTGGCGGTAGTCAAGGCTACTGTTCGCGAAGCACCGATCTAGTAGCGCAATCGGTGCTTTTGAATAAAATAAGCTGACCGCTGACGCTGGGACTCAAATTGAGCTTGATGTTTTGCTTTCTGTGCTTGCAGCTTTTCCCAAGCCGCCTCCCTACCTGGTAATGGTGGCTTTTTGGCAAGTCGGGCAATCAGGTCACGATTCCGCTGTTCATAATACTGTCGCAATTCTTCAGCTTCTTTAACTACAATTTGATACTCAGCTTCGACTTCAGTACGATTGGCCTTAATGTAGGTCAGAGCAGCATTTATTTGTTCCTCGGTTAGATTGAACAGACCACGAATGAACTTAGGAGGATATTCGGCAGTTAGGTAATCCATTACATCATAGAGTGTGATGCGTGTACCTGATATCGTTAATCCCCTTTCTGTACGAATGATAGCCACTTTTCCATTAGACTGTAAACTCATATCCTTTATTTTTCAAAGACTGAATCCATAATTAACTACGCTAACACTAGGAAAGCTGCTACTGGTTGGGTCTAGTTTTATGCGATCGCGAAGCGTGGCCAGAGGCCAATCGCATTAATTGATTGCTGCTCACTATATTGCCACCTTAGCTGTTTATCCGTAAGCAATCAGCAATCATCTACTTTCACCGTTCGCGGTACAACTTCAATCAATGCCCTTAGGGCTTTGTTCACCGCTTCTGGTGTAGTGAAGACCTCCGCGATATCCTCATCCAACACCACAATGTTCATAGTTTTGCCACTTTTGCTAGCAAAACGATTGGGCTTTGCTTTGCGATAGTCGAATTGGTACTCAGGCAGCATCTCATCATCAAAGTCTGGTGATTCACTGAAAGGTGTTTTGTTCATAATCTTGACGTTCCCTTCGAGTAACTGGACGGGCAATAATGATACGAATAGCGTTAGAACTTTCTGTGAAACAAACCAAGAGCAACCGATTTCTTTGAGAGTCACCAATAATAATTTATCGTTGTTCGTTTACAGAATGTAATGGATCATCAAAGATCACTGCTAATGGATTATTGAAGACAGTCTTAGCTTCTTCAAAACTAACACCGTGTTTCTTAATATTGCCAAAAGCTTTTGACTCATCCCACTCAAATTCCATGTCCAAATCATAGCCTATCGGTTGCTAGCGTAGCATAATAGGAATCACTCAAGCTTACAAACAACTTCAAAACATTTCCCACAGATAAACCTGGTGTAATGTCTCTAGGGATACGATGCTGAAAGTCGCTCTTCAATTAACTTGTATTTTGAATAAAATAAGCTGACGGCTGACCACTGACCACTGACCACTGACCACTGACCACTGACCACTGACCACTGACCAAATCAACTCACCTTAAAATCAGAAATCGTCTCAATCCACACCCTAGCCCCACAATGTAATGGATCATCTGGACGATACATCACCCGACAGGGGCCATTGACCTCTACCGTATGACCATAAATATTTTTAGAACCCCGTTTGACCGTAATCACAGGGTTACGCTCCCCGCTCTTGAGATTTTGGCGAATTACCCTTTGATTAACGTGAATCACAGCCTTAGTGTACTCCGTACGCTTTGACCAATTCCGCTTCGGTCCACGAGTACCAGGGGTGACCACCGGCATACCGTCAAACAGAGGAATCACCCAAGTTCTACCCACCTTATAAGCCCCCTTCACTCTGCCCTTGCTCAGCAGGAAACGGACGCGAGTGGCAGAAACACCTAGTAATTCAGCGGCTTGGGCGGTAGAAATCATCATGGCGGTAAAACCATTGCTTTAACAATACTGTTATATTAACACAAATTATCAGAAGATGCAAGGGCTTAGAAAAACTATTGCATTGACACTATCTCTAGCTAGAGAGTGGTAAGGATTGTAAGAGAGGAAAGAGTTAAGGGGGTCATAAAAACTGTTGCATTGACGCTATTTCTAGCTAAAGGGAGGTAAAGGTGGTAACAGAGGAAAGAGTTAAGGGGGTCATAAAAACTGTTGCATTAACACAATCTGCGTTTAAAGGGTGATAAGTGTTGTAAAAGTTGTAAGAATGTTAAAGGTGGAAAAAGGGGTAATAAAAACTATTGCAGCGATGCACTACATTGGTTAGCAGCACAAAAAAGCGGCGTTGCTAAATTAATTAATTAATCGGAGTAGAGTGGGCATCCTGCCCGCTTGACAATAAGCATGAAACTGGCAAGATGCCAGTTCCACCAAAATGCCCATAAGCATGAAACTGGCAAGATGCCAGTTCCACCAAAATGCCCATAAGCATGAAACTGGCAAGATGCCAGTTCCATGCTTATGGGCATTTTACAGGTGCGACCCGTGCGATCGCTTTTTGCTGAATTGCTACCCGATCGCACCAAAAACAACTACTCCCTGTTCCCATCTCCCCATCTCCCCATCTCCCCACCCTCCCCATACCTCCCACACACCCCACACCCCACACCCCACACCCTAATCCCTAATTTTCACAACCAATTTCCCAGCAAAATAAAAGCTGACCAATAAAACGGGTGATTAAAATCCTCCGTCTGCAACAGCTCCTGTTGAGCTTGTCGCAGAGCTTCAGCCTTGGTAACATTGCCCTTGGCTAACCTCTGATAAAAGTGAGTCATTAGCTCTGCAGTGCTTAGATCGTCCACAGACCAAAGACTGGCAATGGTACTGCGTGCGCCAGATCGCACTGCTACTCCAGCCAATCCCAAAGCGGCTCGGGAGTCTCCTGCCGCTGTCTGACAAGCACTGAGGACGAGTAATTCAATGGGATTTTTTTGCTTTTGATCGGCTGAGATTAGACTATTTAACTCATTGAGATTGATCACGTCATCCCAGGTCAGCAGAAAGGTTTTTTCAGCTACTGAACTGAATTGACCATGAGTGGCGAGATGAACGATTTCGTAACCAGAGGTATTAACTTCTGTATTGAAGTTGGATTCAGTAAAGGATTCATTGAGTAGAATCGATGAAGGAACTTGAGCCTTGATATTCTCTAATTCCACCTTCACCCCAGGAAGTGGTGCTAAATTGGGACGATGGGGACGAACTTCCGTCACTCCAGCACTCAGAACTGAAAAGTTTTGTCTGGCGTTTGCTTGGGAGTCGATTAGTTGTAAACTGGGTGCTACGGCAATACTATATTTCTCGATCACATACTTTTCCCCGTCATAAAGCACAGACATGGGAAGATTGCGCAGGGCTCCGTCGGGGATAAATACTAGGGTGAGGATGTTACTATTGGCTAGTTCGGCCTGAATCGGGCCGATTAACCAGTTGTGTATTGTTTGTAAGTTTTCCTTTTGAAGACCTCGCCAAGGGCTAGTAATATTTCTCCAAGCCAAAGCCAGTTGGTATTCTATTGCTATTTTGGGTAAGTTAGTGGTGATCTGGCGCAGAGGTTGTCCCGGCAAGGTGACAATTACTTCCAGGCGGTCTGGCAAGATAATGGTATAGACGATAGCAGCGTTGGGGTCTATTTCGTCGATATTAGCTGGTTTGGCATCTAGACAGGCATCGCGAAAAAAGTTGTCTAGTTCTGCTAGTTGCAGGGATTCAATCACATCTCGTGCTTTTTTGAGGTTTTCTTGAGATGCATTTGGTTCGAGCAGTAGTCCTACTAATTCTCGGTAGACTGGTTCGACGCTCTCTCGGAAATCAAACTGAATATCGCTACTAATCGTGACTAGGTCGCTACGGATAGATTGGAGGGTTATCACGGATTGATAATAGGCAGCGATCGCGTTTTTTTTATCCTGTTTTAGATTTAGAATTCTGCCCAGTTGCCATTGCCATTGATAGGCTAAATCCGGAGCCTGGATTCCTTGAGCAATGACTAAGGCTTTTTCGGTCAAGTCTTGGGCTTCATCAAGACGTTGATTGTATTCGTATAAGGTTCCCAAGTTACCAATGGCTTCAGCTTCCGCTCTTTTATCTCCTAAATTCCTAGCTAGCTTAATAGCATCGGCGAGATAAGTAGCAAGGGATTTGGTATTTTTTATTTGTGTGTTTTCAGATTTTAACAGGGTTTTTGCTATCTTAATTCTAGCATTGATTGCGGTTTTACTGGGATATAATGTGGTTAATGTATAGTCGATAGTTGGCAATAATGCTCTGGCTTGCGACCACTTTTGTTTCGCTATCAATATACTCAGTTGATTTAATTGTCCCTGAATTTTAAGATGGGGTAAGGGAGATTCCTTGACAACTCGTTGATAGAAATCCAAAGCGTATTCTGTTTTTCTTTGTAATCTAGCTGTATCTCCCAAACTGAGCAGAATCTCAGCAATCAAGGTCTGATTTGGTAAGTTTTCGGCTATGGCTAAACTTTGTTGTAAAATTTCTTGAGAGTCTTGGAATTTTCCTACTCGGCGCAGCACATCACCTAGATATTGGAGGGCTCTACTTTTGAGTTTGCTATCGGGTTGGTCTTGAAGAGTTTCCTTGATTTGAGTTAAGGTTTTAGTAGCTTGATTATACAACCCCAATACTCGTAAGGCTTGCACTTGGTAAATCTGACTTTCTGTTAATCTATTTAGGTCTCCGATATCTTGGTAGATAGCACTAGTTTCCTGCCAAATTGATAAAGCTTTTTCCCCCTGACCTAGAGATAAGTATACTTGTCCTTGGACTGACAAAATTTGGGCTTGTAATTCTTGACGTTCTTTGGTATTATCGAGTTGTGATAGTTGGGTAAAACTCTGGTATATGGTTTCTAATGCTTGGTCTAGGTTTCCCAAACGTTGATAAACTAAAGCTAAATTGACTAAGGAATTAATTTCACCAATAAGGTCGCCACTCTCCCTGTAGTTACTAATCATTTGCTCCAACAACGATATAGCGTCTTGATATTGACCTGTTTCATAGAGTTGTTGGGCTTGTTGTTCTGGGGAATCGGGAATCGGGAATCGGAACCCACCCCTAACCCCTCCCAGGAGGGGAACGGGAATCGGGAATGGCGAATCGGAACCCACCCCTAACCCCTCCCAGGAGGGGAACGGGAATCGGGAATTGGGTGTGATTCCTTGAGAATTTGATAATGCTTTCCCCGATGGTAGGAAGCAGGTTAATACGATTGCAATTAGAAATGATAGTTTTTTCATAATAATTAATTAAGGGAACAGCGGATCTGGGAATGGGAAAACGGGAATAGGGAATAGTAAGAATAGTTGATTAACTCAACGGAGCAAGTCTATGTTGCAGAACAGATGAACTATGTACCATATGAGCTTGGCTTTTACCCGGGGGCTATAGATAATGTACAAATATTCTTCAGTCAGTCAGTCAGTCAGTTACATGCTCCCCCTATTACCTATTACCCATTACCTATTACCCATTACCTATTACCCATTCCCCAGATAAGCGTACTAATGTTGCTGCATAAGTGACATGCTCCCATTAACTCTTGCCTCTTGCCTCTTGCCTCTTGCCTTTCTTTCAGAGAGTATGTTCACTACTCTTAGAAAAATGCTATGTTACTCTCCCCATCTCCCCATCTCCCCATCTCCCCATCTCCCTACTCCCTACTCCCTACTTCCTACTCCCTCTTCCCGAATGACAATCAAGATGGGGCAATATCTGCTCAACAGGAGTACCCCTAAAGGGATGAGCCGTCAGAATAATTGTGCCATCCTTTGCTCTGACCCAGCCTTGGGCTTCGATAATCACTTTTTTGTCTTGGGAAGGGCGTCTCACTGTTCGCGTAGCGTGGCCTTTGGCCTTAGGTTGCTGCCGTAATTGCTGTAATTGTTGTCTTCTGCTGCTGGCTAAGCCAGGACGAGTTCTCCAGCCCACTGTGGTGTCGCTATTAATCACTGGATCGTCTGCACTAGCTGGTAAACCCCCTTTTCCGGTAATGGTGAAGGAACTCCCGCCAGCAATCCGATTATTCTCAAAGCCACAAAGGTCATTGGCCAGGATGGCTTCTGCATCGACCAGGATTCCTGGCAACTCCGTTAATCCTGAGGTCGGGTCTACGCCTGGGGTGTTGAGGATTACTTCACCGCTGAAGGATGGGCCAAGGTCAGACGTAGCGGTGATGTCATTGTCTGAAGTTAGACGGTCTCGAAACTTTAAGCCAAAGATGCCTTTGGATGCATCAATCTCAACACGACCTCCTGGTCCTTTTTCAGCATTGGCGGTGATGTCGCTATTTCCCAGACCGAGTAAGACATCAGTATCAATGGTTATATTGCCCCCAGTGGTATTATCAGCGTCAGTGGTAATCTGGCTTTGGTTAAAGAGTCGGATGACACGGGAATATAATAGAGTAATATTGCCTTTGTCTCCTGCTGTTTCTGCTGTGATGATTCCATTGTTGTTTAGGAAGATGGAGTTGGCATTAATCTCTACCGTGCCTGCTGAACTCTCCGGTTGATTGCTTTGAGCACTAACTGCTGCTCCATCAGAGATAATTAACTGGCCAGTGGTAATTTTCAACAACTCTCCCGCTTTTCCTGTTCCTTGAGTTTGAGTAGCCAAGGCGCTGCGATACTGACCATTGGCTGAGGTACCAATCAGTTGAACAGATTCAGAGGCATCCACAGTCAAATTTCCGCCGTCCCCTTCACCGGTTGTGCTAGCTGAAACTGTTGCTCCATCTTTGACCATTAACTGCTCAGTGGTAATCTTCAACTCTCCCGCTTTTCCTGTCCCGTTAGTTTGAGTAAACAAGCCGCTGGGAACCCGATCATCGGCTGACCTACCAATCAGTTGAACAGATTCAGAGGCATCCACAGTCAACTTTCCCCCGTCCCCTTCACCAACAGTGGCAGCTGAAACTTGTGCTCGATCAGAGACTATTAACTCCCCAGTGGTAATCTTCACATCTCCCCCGTCCCCAACACCCGCAGTGCTAGCTGAAACAACTGCTCCATCTTTGACAATTAACTGTCCAGTGGTGATACTCAAATCTCCCCCATTTCCTTTCCCAAAAGTTTCAGCCAACAAGCCGCTGGAAACCGAACCATCGGCATCAGTACCAATCAGTTGAACAGTAGAGTCGGCATCCACAGTCAACTTTCCCCCGTCCCCTTCACCAACAGTGACAGCTAAAACTTGTGCTCCATCTTTGACAATTAACTGTCCAGTGGTAATACTCACATCTCCCCCGTCCCCAACACCCGCAGTGCTAGCTGAAACTCGTGCTCCATCTTTGACAATTAACTCCCCGGTGGTGATACTCAAATCTCCCCCATTTCCTTTCCCAAAAGTTTCAGCCGACAAGTCGCTGACAGGCAGACCATCGACTGAGGTACCAATGATTTGAACAGTAGAAGAGGCATTCACAGTCAAATTTCCCCCGTCCCCTTCGCCAGAAGTGTCAGTTGAAACTCTTGCTCCATCAGAGACTATTAACTTGCCAGTGGGAATAATCAAATCTCCTGCTTTTCCTTTTGAGTTTGAATTACCTTGAGTAGACAAGGCGCTGCGAGACCGACCATCGGCATCAGTACCAATCACTTGAACAGATTCAGAGGCATCCACTGTCAAATTTCCCCCGTCCCCTTCACCAACAGTGCCAGCTGAAACAACTGCTCCATCAGAGACTATTAACTGCCTAGTGGTAATACTCAACTCTCCCGCTTTTCCTTTCCCTTGAGTTTGAGTAGACAAGGCGCTGCGAGACCGACCATCGGCATCAGTACCAATCAGTTGAACAGATTCAGAGGCATCCACAGTCAAATTTCCGCTGTCCCCTTCATCGGTTGTGATAGCTGAAACTCTTGCTCCATCAGAGACCATTAACTCCCCAGTGGTAATCCTGGCATCTCCCCCCTGCCCTGAGCCAGTTACATCTGTAGTTATCCTAGAACCACCGTCAAGACTCAACTGTGAAGCCTTAACAACTATGCCACCCCCACTTCCACTCCCTTCGGTATTCGCAAGAACCAAAGAGCGATCCCGTAAACTCACCTTAGCCCCCTGCACCTGGATACTGCCACCACTTTCCCCACTGGTATTAACAAAAGCACCCTCGGACAAACTAATATCCTGAAACTCTTGAACTCCTGAATAATCCAATACAAAACTAGTATCCGTTGGTATCAAGTTCACCACGCTATTAGAACCAACACTCCCCAGCTCAATCCGTCCATCGGTTGCTGTTAACTGACCATCAGGAATATTAATGTCACCACCAATTAGTCCTAATGTTTGAACATTTGGTACCTGAAAAAGACTAGACTCATTGGTAATACTCCCTGGATTTGATCCATATTGCAAGCCAGATGGTATATTAATCGTTAATAACGGTTTCTGATTGGGATTTTTAGCGCTGAATACTGTGCCATCTTCAAACAAGACACTATCAGCAGTACTCCCAAAAAATGACCCTCCCAGATCCAGTCTGCTATTAGGACCGAAGAAAATACCGTTTGGATTTATCACAAATAAGTTAGCATTGCCCAATACTCCCAGAGTCCCTAAAATATTGGAAACCTTAGCTCCAGTTACCCGACTCAGGATGTTGGTAATTCCAGCAGGATTCGCAAAATAAACTCGCCCAAACTCGGCAACATTAAAATCTGAGAAGCTATGGAATAAATTGCTTTCTCTAATCGCCCCACCTTCTATCAAATCCGCTAGGTGTCCCTTAACATTTACATTGGGCCTTACCAAAGAACTTTCATTACCGAGGGTATTATCTGGAGTGATTTGTCCTAATGCCGTAGTTGCAGCCAGTAGAGAACACAATACAACGCTACTTGTTTGCACAAGTCCGTAAATCCAAGGTTTCATGTTAATCAATAGAGCGATCGATTTATTGAAATATTTCATAAAATAGCCTTTGATTCTGTTAAGTTTTATTAGGTTTAGTAGGGTAGTAGAGTAGGGTGGGCAAAGTGATCATTTCGTGACGAATCAAAAGAACCAAACTGCATCAAGACATTAACACAATCTGCGTGTAAAGGGTTATAAATATTGTAAAAGTTGTAAGAATGTTAAAGGTGGAAAAAGGGGTAATAAAAACTATTGCACTGACACACTACATTGGTCAGCAGCACAAAAAAGCGATTGGCCGTAGGCCACGCTACGCGATCGCACCAAATACAACTACTCCCTCTTCCCATCTCCCTATCTCCCCATCTCCCCATCTCCCCATCTCCCCACCCTCCCCACACTTTCCACCCTGTTCCCTATTCCCTACTCCCTACTCCCTACTCCCTACTCCCTCCTTCTCACAACCAATTTCCCAGTAAAATAAAAGCCGACCAGTAATAGGGGTGATTAAATTCCTGCCTCTGCAACAACTCCTGTTGAGCTTCACGCAGAGCTTCAGCCTTGGTAACCTTGCCCTTAGCTAACCTCTGATAGAAGCGAGTCATTAACTCTGTAGTGGCTACATCGTCCACAGACCAGAGACTAGCAAGGGTACTGCGTGCACCAGATCGCACTGCTACTCCAGCCAATCCCAACGCCGCTCGGGAGTCTCCTGCGGCTGTCTGACAAGCACTGAGGACGAGTAATTCAATGGGATTTTTTTGCTTTTGATCGGCTGAGATGATATTATTTAACTCATTGAGATTGATCACGTCATCCCAGGTCAGCAGAAAGGTTTTTTCAGCTACTGAACTAAATTCACCATGAGTGGCGAGATGAACGATTTCGTAACCAGAGGTATTAACTTCGGTATTGAAGTTGGATTCAGTAAAGGATTCATTGAGTAGAATCGATGAAGGAACTTGAGCCTTGATATTCTCTAATTCCACCTTCACCCCAGGAAGTGGTGCTAAATTGGGACGATGGGGACGAGTTTCCGTCACTCCAGCACTCAGAGCAGAAACGTTTTGTCTGACATTTGCTTTAGGGTCGATTAATTGTAAACTAGGTGCTACCGCAATACTATATTTCTCGATCAAATAGTTTTCCCCGTCATAAAGCACAGACATGGGAAGATTGCGCAGGGCTCCGTCTGGTATAAATACTAGGGTGCGGATGTTACTCTTGGCTAGTTCCGTTTCAATCGGGCTGATTAACCAGTCGTGTATTGTTTGTAAGTTTTTCTTTTTAAGACTTCGCCAAGGGCTAGTAATATTTGTCTTTACCGAAGCGAGTTGTTGTTCTATTTCTGTTTTGGGTAAGTTAGTGGTGATCTGCCGCAGAGGTTGTCCGGGTAAGGTGACAATTACTTCCAGGCGGTCTGGCAAGATAATGGTATAGACTATAGCAGCGTTGGGGTCTATTTCGTCGATATTAGCTGGTTTGGCATCTAGACAGGCATCGCGAAAAAAGTTGTCTAGTTCCGCTAGTTGCAGGGATTCAATCACATCTCGTGCTTGTTTGAGGTTTTCTTGAGGTGCATTCGCCTCCAGCAGTAGTCCTACTAATTCTCGGTAGACTGGTTCGACACTCTCTCGAAACTCAAACTGAATATCGCTACTAATCGCGACTAAATCGCTACGGATAGATTTGAGGGTTTGCACGGATTGGGAATAGGCAGCGATCGCGTTTTTTTTATCGTCTTTTTGGTTGAGGATTCTTCCCAGTTGCCATTGCCATTGATAGCCTAAATCCGGAGCCTTGATTTGTTGAGCAATGAGTAAGGCTTTTTCGGTCAATTTTTGGGCGTCATCAAGACGTGATTGCTGTTCGTATAACCTCCCCAAGTTACCAATGGCTTCAGCTTCCGCTCTTTGATCTCCTAAATCCCTAGCCAGCTTAAGGGCATCGGTGAGATAAGTAGCCAGGGAGTTGGGAGTTTTGAGTTGAGAGTTTTTACTTTTTGAAAGGGTTTGGGCTAGATTAATTCTAGCACTTATTGCTGTTTGATTTGGAGATAATGTCGTTAAAGTATCGTCTATCGCTGACAATAACCCTCTGGCTTTTGACCACTCTTGGTTAGCTATCAATATATTCAGTTGATTTAATTGTCCCTGAATCTTAATATCCGGTAAGGGAGATTCCTCCACAACCCGTTGATAGAAAGCCATTGCGTCTTTTCTTTTCTGTTGTGATCTAGCTCTATCCCTCAAACTGAGTAGACTTTCAGCGTGTAATCTAGCTGTATCCCCCAAACTGATTAGACTATCAGCAATCAAAGTCTGATTTGGTAAGTTTTCGGCTATGGCTAAACTTTGTTGTAATATTTCCTGAGAGTCTTGGAATTTACCCACTCGGCGCAGGATATTACCTAGGTATTGGAGGGCTCTACTTTTGAGTTTGCTATCGGGTTGCTCTTGAAGCGTTTCCTTGATTTGAGTTAAGGTTTTAGTGGCTTGATTATACAACCCTAATGACCGTAAGGCTTGCACTTGGTAAATCTGACTTTCTATTAATCTATTGAGGTCTCCTAGGTCTTGGTAAATATCACTAGTTTTTTCCCAATTTGCCAAGGCTTGTTTGACATTACCTCCAGATAAGTATACTTGTCCTTCCACTGACAGAATTTGGGCTTGTAATTCTTGACGTTCTTTGGTATTATGGAGTTGTGATAATTTGCTATAACTCTGGGATAGTATTTCTTTAGCTTGTTCTATATATCCCAAACGTTGATAAACTAAAGCCAGATTAACTAAGCTGTTAATCTCACCAATAATGTCTCCACTCTCCGTGTAGTTACTAATAACTTGCTCCAACAACGGTATCGCTTCTTGATATTGCCCGGTTTCATAGCGTTGTTGGGCTTGTTGTTCTAGGGAATCGGGAATCGGGAGTCGGGAATCGGGAGTCGGGAATCGGGAATCGGGTGTGATGACAACAGAATTGGATAACGCTTTTCCCGATGCTAGGAAGCAGGTTAATGCGATTGTAATTAGAAATGATAGTTTTTTCATATTAATACAAAAGGGAACAGCGGATCTGGGAATAGGGAACAGGGAATGGGAAAACGGGAATAGGGAATCAGGAACAGTAATAATAGTTGATTAACTCTTGCCTCTTGCCTCTTGCCTCTTGCCTTTCTTTCAGAGAGTATGTTCACCTATTAAATAAAAATGCTATATTACTCTCCCCATCTCCCCATCTCCCCATCTCCCCATCTCCCCATCTCCCCATCTCCCCTACTCCCTACTCCCTACTCCCTACTCCCTCTTCCCTCTTCCCGAATGACAATCAAGATTGGGCAATATCTGTTCAACAGGAGTACCCTTAAACGGATGAGCCGTCAGAATAATCGTGCCATCCTTTGCTGTTACCCAGCCTTGGGCTTCGATAATCACTTTTTTTTCTGGGACAGGTTGAGGACGTCTGACATTAGGTTGCTGCTGTAATTTTTGTCTCTTGCTGCTAGCTAAGCCAGGACGAGTTCTCCAGCCCACTGTTCTGTCGGTATTAATCACCGGATCTAATCGAGTCGGTGGTAAACCCCCTTTGCCGGTAATGGTAAAGGAACTCCCGCCAGCAATCCGATTATTCTCAAAGCCACAAAGGTCATTGGCCAGGATGGCTTCTGCATCGACCAGGCTTGCTGGCAACTCCGTTAATCCTGAGGTCGGGTCTACGCCTGGGGTGTTGAGTATTACGTCACCGCTGAAGGATGGGCCAAGGTCAGACGTAGCGGTGATGTCATTGTCTGGAGTTAGGTCATCCCGAAACTCCAAGCCAAAGATGCTTTTTGCATCAATCTCAACACGACCTCCTGAGCCTTGTTGAGCATTGGCAGTGATGTCGCTATTTCCCAGACCAACTAAGGTATCAGTATCAATGGTGATATTTCCCCCAGTGGTATTCTCAGCGTTAGTGGTAATCTTGCTTTCGTTGAGGAGTCGGATGTGACGGGAAGATAGAGTAATATTGCCTTTGTCTCCTCCTGCTGTTTCTGCTGAGATGATTCCCTCCTTGTTAAGGAAGATGGAGTTAGCATTAATCTCTAGGTTGCCTGCTGAACTCCCCAGTTGAGTGCTTGTAGTACTAATTTCTGCTCCATCAGAGACAATTAACTGCCCAATGCTAATTGTCTGTTTTATTCCCTGATTAGGTTGAGCAATCCTCCTGTCTTCAACAGTTAAGATCTCGAAACTCAAGTTCCCCCCGTCCCCTTCACCAAAACTACTAGCTGAAACAACTGCTCCATCAGAGACAATTAACTTCCCAGTGGTAAGAGTCACATCTCCCGCATTTCCTGCTGCTCCGGAATTAGCTTGAGTAGAAAAACCGCTGACAAACTCACCCGAGGCTGAGGTACCAATCACTTTAACAGTCTCCTCGGCATTCACAGTCAAATTCCCCCCGTCCCCTGCACTAAAAGTGCCAGCTGAAACAGCTGCTCCATCAGAGACAATTAACTCCCCAGTGGTAATTTTCAAATCTTTCGCTTTTCCTTTCCCTTCAGTTTGAGTAAACAAGCCGCTGGCAATCCGACCATCGGGTGAGGTACCAATTACTTTAACAGTCTCCTCGGCATCCACAATCAAATCTCCCCCTTCCCCTTCATCAAAACTGCCAGCTGCAACTTGTGCTCCATCAGAGACGATTAACTCCCCAGTGGTAATCTTCAAATTTCCGGCTTTTCCTGTCGTGGGAGTTTGAGTAGACAAGGCGCTAGGAAACTGACCATTGGCTGAGGTACCAATCACTCGAACACCAGAGGAGGCGTTCACACTCAAGCTTCCCCCGTCCCCTTCACCGATGATTGGGCTAGCTAAAACTTGTGCTCCATCTTTGATAATTAACTCCCCAGTGGAAATACTGATATCTCCCCCAGTTCCTCTCCCTTCAGTTCGAGCAAACAAGCCGCTGGGAAACCTAGCATCGGCTGAGGTACCAATCAATTTAACAGCTGAGGTACCAATCACTTTAACAGTAGAGTGGGCATCTACAGTCAAATTTCCCCCGTCCCCTTCACGTCTTGTGTCAGTTGAAACTGTTGCTCCATCAGAGACGATTAACTCCCCAGTAGTAATACTCAACTCTCCCCCATTTCCTATACCAACAGTTTCAGTAAACAAGCGGCTGCGAAACCGACCATCGGCTGAGGTACCAATCACTTGAACCGTAGAGTCGGCATCTACAGTCAAATTTCCCCTGCCCCCTTCACCTCCTGTCCTAGCTGAAACTTGTGCTCCATCTTTGATAATTAACTCCCCAGTAGTAATACTCAAGTCTCCCACATTTCCTATGGTCAAAAAAGTTTCAGTAAACAAGCCGCTGGGAAACCGACCATCGGCTGAGGTACCAATCACTTGAACCGTAGAGTCGGCATCTACAGTCAAATTTCCCCCGTCCACTTTACCAAAAGTCCTAGCTGAAACTTGTGCTCCATCAGAGACGATTAACTCCCCAGTGGTAATAGTCACATCTCCCGCATTTCCTGTCCCAAACACAGTTTCAGTAAACAAGCTGCTGGGATTGGAAAAGTGACCATCGCCTGAGGGACCAATCAGTTTAACAGTAGAGTCGGCATCTACAGTCAAATTTCCCCCGTCCCCTTCACCAAAAGTCATAGCTGAAACAAATGCTCCATCAGAGATGATTAACTCCCCAGTGGTAATACTGACATCTCCCCCCTGTCCTGAGCCAGTTACATTCGTACTTATGCTAGAACGACCCTCAAGGCTGAGCTGAGAAGCTTCAACAACTATCCCACCGCCACTTTCACTCCCGTTGGTCTCCGCAAATACACCAGAGCGATCGCGTAAACTCACCTTAGCCCCCTGCACCTGGATACTGCCACCACTTTCGCCATTGGTAAATATGAAAGCACGTTTGGACAGACTAATATCCTGAAACTCTTGAACTCCTGAATAATCCAACACAAAACTAGTATCCGTTGGTATCAAGTTCACCACACTATTAGGACCAACACTCCCCAGCTCAATCCGTCCATCAGGTGCATTTAGAAAGGCACCAAGAATAGTAACTTCACCGCCAATTAGCCCTAAGGTTTGAACATTTGGTACCCGCAGACTAGACTGAGTAGTAATACTCCCTTCTTGATGCAGTCGCTCATGGGGGAAACCCCCAAGACCGCGCTGCATCGCTGGATTTGATCCATATTGCAACCCAGAGGGAATCTTAATCGTTAATAAAGGTTGCCCATTCGGATTTTTAGCGCTGAATACTGTGCCATCTTCAAACAACACACTATCAGCAGTACTCGCAAAAAATGACCCTCCTAGATCTAGGCTGCTACCGAAACCGAATACAATACCGTTTGGATTTATCAGAAACAAGTTAGCATTGCCCTGCACTCCCAGAGTGCCCAAAATATTGGAAATATTTGTTCCAGTTACCCGAGTAATGATGTTCTGAATTCCAGCAGGATTCGCAAAATAAACTCGCCCGAACTGAGCAACATTAAAATCTGAAAAGCTGTGGAATAGATTGCTTTCTCGAATCGCACCACCTTCTATCAAATCCGCTAGGTTTCCCTTAACATTTACATTGGGCGTTACCAAAGAACTTTCATTACCGAGGGTATTATCTGGAGTGATTTGTCCTAATGCCGTAGTTGCAGCCAGTAGAGAACACAATACAACGCTACTTGTTTGCACAAGTCCGTAAACTAGAGGTTTCATGTTAATCAATAGAGCGATGGATTTCTTTAAATAGTTAACAGCCGATCCAGAGCTATAAGATAACCGAATTTTGCTCCTTATTAAGAGTATTGGGTAATGGCTAGTTTGGCGATAATTTTTTACAGCTCCCCCTTAGCTTTAAGCAGGGCAAAGTAAAGTCCCGAATTAGCTTTTTCATAGGCGATTCAATCTATACTATTTGCTAAGCATTCAGCTAATGCACTACCTGCTGAATAGTGAGTGCTAATAGCCAATTTTTCAGTATCTATAGATTGATCGGGCTAACCACCAACAATTATCCAGGAAACTTTCAATTGCAGTTAAAAAAGAAGTAAGCATATGGGCTACCTCACAGGCTAGAAGCCTGTGCCACGCACGCTGGGCGAACAGCCGTCAGCCTTTGGATCACGCTGCTTGAGGTGCTTATTTTATTCAAAAGCAGCTCAAGTAGGGATGCAGCAAAGGAACATCGGGTTTCCCCGACTCGCGCTTTGCATCCGTGGCCATAGGCCAAGGCTTTTGGCTGAAAGCTGATAGCTGATAGATGATAGCTGAATGCTTACAAACCAATGCTTACTTGTTGTCTTGGTGCAGTAACTTAGCTGAGAGTTGTTCGCGTAGCGTGGGTGGCACAGGCTTCTAGCCTGTGAGGTAGCGCATAAGCTGAATGCTCACCAAAATCCTAGCGCTCACCGGTTAATGAACACTAAAAAATAGACTTGGTCTTGAGTTAGATTACACCCTTAACTAGAACGAGTAGTTGCCGACCATTCGCTCAACTTTAAGTTGAGTTTACCAAATTTTTATCTATTTGTGGGAAGTTTCGGAAAAATCTGAGTGGAAACCATGCCAGTCCTTTTTCTTTCTGTTTCCTTCACTCCTGTTCTGCCTACTTCTGGCTTCTTTCCCCTCACCCTACCCAAACCTCCCAAACCTCCCACACTCCCGACTCCCGATTCCCTATCTCCCAATTACCGATTACCAATAGTTTCTTTAAAAGCTGGACGTTCAGACAAACGCATCAGATAATCAGCAACAGCTGGATACTCTTTAAAATCCAAATTTACCAGTATTTGGGCATAAAATAAATAAGACCCTACTGCAATATCCACCACACTGAAATTATCCCCTAACAAAAACGGTTTATCCGTTAATAGTTCATTTAGTGGCTTCAACAAACTGGGCGTTTCTTTCTCCCGTCTATCTTCCAAAAACAATCCTAGTCCTAAGGTAGCATTAGCAAACAACACCCACTGCACAATCTCCGACTGTTCTTCCAGAGAAATAGGGTTTTCTCCATACTTATTAGCTAGGTAAACCAAAATTGCTCCCGACTCCCAAAGTTTGAAGTCCCCATCCACAATTGCTGGCACTTTCCCCATCGGATTAATCGACAGGTATTCCGGCTGTTTATGCTCTCCAGCTTTAAGATCCAACACTACATACTCATAGGGCACTTTCAACTCCTCAAGATACCACTGAACAATGGCAGCTCGGGTGCGAATACCACCATAAAGTTTTAGTTGTGGAGACGATTGACTGACTTGAAAATTTTCTTGACTACTGAATCCTGAGTCTTGAGTAGGATAAGAGATTGTTCTAGATCTAGATTCGTTTACCTTCGGAGTATACCAAAGGGAACAGGGAACAGGGAACAGGGAACAGGGAATAGGCAAGAGGCAAGAGGCAAGAGGCAAGAGGCAATAGTAAAACAATTATGAGGTACACTTTTCAATCTCAAAGTCCCCCTTATTAAGGGGGATAATGGGGGATCAATTTGTACCTGATGGGATATAGAGTAATGTTTTAGGGAGCAGGGAGCAGGGAGCAGGTAATAGGCAAGAGGCAAGAGGCAAGAGGCAAGAGGCAAGAGTAAAACAATTATGAGGTACACTTTTCAATCTAAAAGTCCCCCTTATTAAGGGGGATAATGGGGGATCAATTTGTACCTGATGGGATATAGAGTTAGGTAAAATATATAGCAGTTTTCAGGATAATGAAGTCCACAATATTTTTATCCTCTTAGCTCTTAGTTCTTACCTCGTTTGACTTCACCGCTCCCTACTCCCTACTCCCGACTAGTTTTTTACAAAACTTTTCAAAATATGTTATAATAAAGTTTTTTTTATGCTACACTATAAAAGTGGGCGCGCGCGACGTGAAAGCGTCAAGTTGAACCAAAGCCTGAAATGGCTTTCTGGAGAGTGCATCCTCCAGCCTGCCGAGATGAGGGGGGAAGAGTAATCGGAACCTGAGTGCAGATTCTCGATAAAGTCCTGTAGAAATACAGGAAATAGCACCCAAGGTCGGAATCACACCGCCGCAAGTGCTAGCAGGAAGATACCCAATGGTTAACGAAAGTGAACATCTATAAAAGCTTCGTAACTGTTGAACAGTGAAACGTGATTGAAACACTGTAGCCAAAAGGGCACCGAGTTCGATAATAAGTGATTGGGGATTGCGTCCTTCTCAATCTGATGCAACGAAGAACTCCGGAGCAAAGGATGAACCTAAAGGGATATCGAAAACTTCACTTGATGAACACGGTAACCCCTGAAATTTCAACCGCCAATAAATGGCAAAGCGGATTGCAAAAGAAGCCCAGGGTTGACAGGGAGTAGGAGACCTGAAAAAGCAAATGATGTCACGACGAAAGTCAACGGGAAATCATAACCGGACATATAGATTCCTATGAATCATACCGAGAGGTAGCAGACGTCAGGTTGGTCTAATCAGAATGTTCCAAGAATTGAGGAATAGAGACTCACCCCGATGAAAAGTAGAACCAATACTGGTACTGGAGTCTGGGACTGGACTGAGATAGACTGGAAAGTCATCAATAAACAGGTTCTCAAACTTCAAAGAAGAATATTCAGGGCAACCAAAGAAGCTCAACTAAAAGGCAGCGGATGGGATAAGGTGAAAAATCTGATGAAACTAATTATAAATAGCAAGTCAGCATTAGCCTTAGCAATACAGACAGTTACGGTTAAAAACAAAGGAAGGAACACTCCAGGAATAGACGGTTATGTAGCCATCAAAACCGAAGAGAAAAACCGACTAATGAAAAACTGGAACTGGAATGAAGTAAGCCCCACCAAGAGAGTCTATATACCTAAATCAAATGGGAATAAAAGACCCTTAGGAATACCAACCATAAAAGACCGAATAGGTCAAGCCATAATAAAAATGGCATATGAACCAGTATTCGAGGTAAGCTTTGAACCCAATAGTTACGGATTCAGACCTGGAAGAAGCTGTCACGACGCCATCCAAGAAGTGTTCGCTGGCCTCAAAAAGGGTAGCTCACACCACTGGGTTCTTGATGCAGATATTAAAGGAGCATTTGACAATATATCTCATGGCTTCATCATGGATAAATTGGAAGGACTACCGAAAAGAAGTCTAATCAAGAAATGGCTAAAATGTGGATACGTGGATAACAGGATATTCCATCCAACCAACTCAGGAACACCCCAAGGCGGAATCATCAGCCCACTACTAGCAAATATAGCCCTCGATGGACTCCAAGAAGTCATATCCGAAAAATGTAAGATAGATTACACAACTCGAAGTAGAGGGAAAACCATAAATAAGAAAAAGGAGGTAGATAAATACAGATTTGCTAGATACGCAGATGACTTCGTAATCACCAGCCAAACAAAAGAAAACCTGGAAGAAATAATCCCCAGAGTAGAAAAATGGCTAAGAGAAAGGGGGCTGGAACTCAACAGAGAAAAGACCAAAATCAGAAACATAATAGAAGAAGGTTTTTCCTTCCTGGGGTTCCAGATTCAACAAAGAAAGACAAAAACCCTGAGATTAGATAGCAAGAGGTACAAGAAGAAAGCACGAAAAATGCTTAAAAATCTAAAACCAAATGCTATAAGAATCCCGACACCAAACGCCAAAATCAGGGAGGAAATATGCTATTCATGTATAATAACACCTGACCAGGAAGAAGTTAAGAGATTCTTAAAGGAAATTCGTAGCATACTCAAGAATGAAGCTAGGGCACTAAATACAGAAGATGTAATCAAAAAGCTAAATCCGAAGATTAGAGGATGGCTAAACTATTACAGATTCGTATGCTCCAAGAAAACATTCAACAATGTAAGGTGGAAAATTCTCAGTTCCATATACAGGTATCTAAAGAGACAACATCCAAAGAAAGCCTGGAAGTGGATTAAGAGGAAATACTTCAAAACCATTGACAAAGATACCTTGAACTTCTTCACCATATCAAGTGGAAAAAGAAAGAAAGAGGAAATCCTAGTCAACGCAGCCAAAGATGTACCTATTATCAGATTTGAAAAGGTAAAAGGAAACTCATCCCCCTTTGACCCTGACCTAAAAGAATATTGGAAGAAAAGGAAGACTAAATGGGGGAAGTCCAAATTTGCCAAAGGTAGCAAATACGAAAAGGTATATATTCACCAAAAAGGGATATGTCCTATTTGCAATCTACCTATCGAACTCGATGATAACTTCGAGGTACATCATACCATACCTATCAAGCGAGGCGGAAACAGTGAAACTAAGAATCTACAGATTCTACATAGTCACTGTCACAAAGCCAAACATAAGAAGCTTCACCAGGATACCTGATTAGGCTTGAGCCGGATGAGTATGAAAGTCTCAAGTCCGGTTCTTAGGGGAGGGAGAGATGGTAACATTTCTCACCTTACCCGACTGAGACGCCCGGAGTCAAGAGCTAGCCCGTAGATGTTGGACCGTCGGCGGGCTAGCTCTGGCTCCCCTACAAAAGGAGATAGTTTGATTATGATGTATTCTGAACGCCTTCATCCGTGGGTGGTCATTCGGCTGTTACCCAAGATGCAGCGGACAGTTGTTGCTCGCTTCCGGAACCGGTCGGATGCAGAGGGACACTTATGGGCTCTGAAACGATTAATGCCTGATGGTCAATTTGTGATTGTCTTTGACGTCGGTAATCTAGACCTCGGTAATCCAATGGATCAGGAATCCTAGGGGTATTGCAGCGGTCAGCGGTCAGCGGTCAGTGGTCAGCCTTCAGCCTTCAGCCTTCAGCGGTCAGTGGTCAGCGTGGCACAGGCTTCTAGCCTGTGAGTTAACCCATAAGCTGATTACTGATTACTGATTACTGATTACTGATTGCTGATTACTAATTACTGTTGGCGTAGCGCTTAAGCTGATTGCTAAAAGCTGATTGCTGATAGCTGATAACTGATCGCTGATAGTTGATAGCTCAGCAGCAGCAAACAACTCTGGTGTAGTATGTCACAATGAACCAGATAAATCTCTATCGCGCTACTATATTAATACTATTATGACTAAGTTTGTCTTCATCACTGGAGGGGTTGTATCCAGTATTGGCAAGGGGATTGTTGCTGCTAGCTTGGGACGTTTACTCAAATCCCGGAACTATTCCGTCTCCATTCTTAAACTAGACCCCTATATTAACGTAGATCCGGGCACCATGAGTCCCTACCAACATGGAGAAGTCTTCGTAACATCAGACGGTGCTGAGACAGATTTAGATTTAGGTCACTATGAACGCTTCACCGATACCTCGGTCTCTCGCCTCAACAGTGTCACCACTGGCTCGATTTATCAAGCGGTAATCAATAAAGAACGTCGGGGTGACTACCAGGGGGGGACAGTCCAGGTGATTCCCCACATTACCAATGAAATAAAACAGCGCATTCATCGAGTGGCCCAAAATTCCAATCCTGATGTATTGATTACAGAAATTGGTGGCACATTGGGGGATATTGAATCCCTACCGTTTTTGGAAGCAATTCGTCAATTCCGTAAGGATGTCGGGCGCAATCACGTACTTTATATGCACGTCACTCTATTACCTTGGATTCCTGCGGCTGGAGAAATAAAAACTAAGCCAACCCAGCACTCCGTAAAGGAATTGCGTGCTATTGGGATTCAACCAGATATTTTAATTTGCCGATGCGATCGCGCTTTGCCAGTGGGATTAAAAGATAAAATATCAGCATTCTGTGATGTACCAGTAGAGTCAGTTATTTCTGCACAGGACGCGAGCAGTATCTACGAAGTGCCCCTAATGCTAGAAAAAGAAGGACTGGCTCAGCAAACCCTAGAGTTATTCCAGATGGAGCAACGGGAACCGGATTTAACCCACTGGCAGCAGTTAGTTGAGCGTTTGCATCATCCCACTCATCACCTTGAAATTGCCATTGTTGGTAAGTATATCAAACTAACTGATGCCTATCTATCCGTTGTGGAAGCTTTGCAGCATGCTGCGATCGCAAAAGATACCAAAATCAAAATACACTGGGTTAGTGCTGAGGATGTGGAAACTTACGGCCCTGAATCCTTCCTAAACAGTTTTAACGGTATTCTTATTCCTGGAGGCTTTGGGATTCGGGGAGTAGATGGCAAAATTCAGGCCATTCGGTATGCTAGGGAAAATCAGATTCCCTTGCTGGGCTTATGTTTAGGGATGCAGTGTTCAGTAGTTGAATGGGCAAAGCACGTAGCCCTCTTAGAAGAAGCCCATAGTGCCGAGTTTTTCACTGATACCAAGAATCCCGTCATTCATCTATTGCCAGAGCAACAAGATGTAGTGGATTTAGGCGGTACCATGCGTTTAGGGCTCTACCCATGCCGTATAGCACCGAATACTCTAGCATCTTCCCTCTACCAAGAAGAAGTCATTTATGAGCGCCACCGCCACCGCTATGAATTTAATAACGCTTATCGCAACCTATTTCTAGAAACAGGTTATGTGATTAGTGGTAGTTCTCCCGATGGTCGCCTCGTGGAAATAATTGAATTGAAACAACACCCCTTCTTTATTGCCACTCAGTTCCACCCAGAATTTAGCTCCCGTCCCAGTCATCCCCATCCATTGTTTGTGGGATTTGTGCAAGCTGCCATTGACAAAGGACAAGTTAAACAGCCTAGTAATAACGGCAGTACTAGCGAAAACCAGCAATCCCCTGCGGAAGTAAGCTGCTAACTATGTGACGGGGTGCATCTCATATTTATTTGTAAAAAAGTTGCTAGTGGTGCTTCAGGGGGGGCCTCATTGTCTTGATGCAGTCGCTCATGGGGGAAACCACGCCAGTTGCTCATGGGGGGAACCACGGCAGTCGCTCATGGGGGGGACCCCCAAGACCGCGCTGCCTCCCCAAGACCGCACTGGCTCCCCAAGACCGCGCTGCATCGCTTTCCGCCTCGTAGTCAGGGTTTAGACAGCCCGCCCCGTAACGCACCACCTTGTCAAACAACAAAAATGAGATGCACCCTATGTGACGCAAGTTCTTTCGGTATCGATCAGGGTAAATAGAGCAACGTGGGTAACTTATGTCGCAGATTAGGGTATGAATGACATCATACCCGAGAATTCTCCTCCATCAAAAGATGATTCCACAGAAATTATCCGGCTCTGAGGAATAAAGCCCTGAAATATGACTTAGCTTGATCAGCAGCTAGGCAACAGTGTCTTGATGCAGTCGCTCATGGGGGAAACCCCCAAGACCGCGCTGCATCGCTGAAGTACCCCAACCGACACGAAGTAGGTTGGGGCTTCCAACTTGCGCTCAATTCAGGGACAGTCTTAAGAGAATGAAGAATGAAGAATTAAGAATGAAGAATTAAGAATGAAGAATTAAGAATGAAGAATTAAGAATCCAATTCTAAATTATAAATTCTTAATTTTTCCTATCCTGGTTAACTATTTATCCTTTAATAACTAACTAGTAACCAGTAACCAGTGTTAATTAACAACAAGTAACCAGTAATCTCAATAAAAAAAGCAATCCTAAATGAATTGTGATCATTTTTGTTCCCTGTTCCCTATTCCCTATTCCCTGTTCCCTTTGCGAAATTGATTAACTCGAATCATTCGCGTAGGGTGGCCAAAGGCCATCGAATTGGTAATTGCTAGTATTACCAACCCGTTATCCCAATAAGGAGGTTTTGTGAGTTACTGGATAAAAGTTAATTACGATCATCGAGAATATGTCATTGATCTGGACCGGCTTAGTACATTCACCCATGGTCCCAACGGAAAAATAACCTTCTGGTTACCCGATAGTACTATCCCCATTATTGTCAACCGTCAAAATGACCCAGACGGTTATCAACGAGTGGTCAACTACATTCAAAAGTTATCAGCACGATCACCTAATGGTTTTTGGATTACATTCAATTATGAGCGTCATGATTATATCCTTGACCTCAACAAAATCAGTAGTTTTTGTCACTACCCAAATCAGAGATTAACCTTTTGGTTACCTGACAGTTCCATGCCCATCATTATTAGCGAACAAAAATATCCAGACATTTATCATAAGATAATAGACTACATTGAACAAAAAACTGGCTACCTACTAACGTAATTATAGAATTAAGAATTAAAAATTAAGAATTAAAAATTAAGAATTAAGAATTGAGAATTGAGAATTGAGAATTATACATGCTACATTCTGGCTTCTGGCTTCTGGCTTCTGCCTTCTGCCTTCTAGATTCTGGCTTCTGGCTTGGGTACATCTCATTTTTGTTGTTTGACAAGGTGGTGCGTTACGGGCAGCAACATAACCAAGGGCTAGAGGCGGAAAGCGATGCAGCGCGGTCTTGGGGAGGCAGCGCGGTCTTGGGGAGGCAGCGCGGTCTTGGGGGTCCCCCCCATGAGCGACTGCCGTGGTTTCCCCCATGAGCAACTGCCGTGGTTTCCCCCATGAGCGACTGCATCAAGACAATGAGGCTCCCCCTGAAGCACCACTAGCAACTTTTTTACAAATATGAGATGCACCCTCTGGCTTCTGCCTTCTACATTCTTAATTCTAAATTCTTAATTCCCCATTCTTAATTCTAAATTCTTAATTCCCCATTCTTAATTCTACATTCTTAATTCTACATTCTTAATTCAATGTAATTACTGTAACTTCTGGTGGACAAAATAGACGACCTGGCCAATAAGTTCCTAAACCACGATTAGTGTATAATTGGTTTCTACCGATCCGATGTAGACCCTCGGACCATTCCCAATGGTTAGTTACTTTTGAACATACTTTCAAATACGGTATCCAGGGCTGCACAGATCTAGGAATATACTTGCGGAGAGTTTTCAACAATGCTGGCGCAGGTCCGATTCCTGGAATCACAATCTGACCACCATGGGTATGACCAGACAACTGCAAATCCACTCGCCAACGCTGTAATATCTCCGCAGTATCAGGGTTGTGGGATAAGACAATCCGGGGTGTTTTGGGGTCAAGTTGATTGAGCACTGGACCAGGATTGAAATCACCAGACCAAAAATCAGCAAGCCCTACTAGAGGTAATTGTGCTCCAAACGGATAAGCGATCGCATTCCACAACACCTTCACACCAATCTTAGTTAGAGCCTTAGTAACTGTTGCTTTGGAATGAGGCCAGACTAAATCATGGTTACCCAGTACAGCATAGATTCCATGGCGACTTTCCAGGTGCTTCAATCGCCGCACTAGTAGATAAATCGGAGTTGGGCTATTGGTTACATAGTCGCCAGTTAAGACGACTAGATCAGGTTCAGCTTGATTAGCGGCTTCAATAGCGTCAGCTAAGATATTTTCTCGTAACTGCTGTCGATCATAATGTAAATCGGATAGTTGTACAAGCTTTGTGCCTCGCAATGACGTAGGTAAATCAGCGATCGCAACGGTGATTTTTTCTACCCTTATCGGTCCTGAAAATATCCAATTCATCCAGCTAATCGTGAGGGTCATTAAACACTTGCCTCCAGCATAGCTCAGCCATCAGCTATCAGCCATCAGCTATCAGCTATCAGCTATCAGCTAAGGCTGACGGCTGACGGCTGACGGCTGACCGCTGACCGCTGATAGCTTAAAATATAATTTACAATTAGGGAGAAAATCAGGATTTTTTTTGATTAATAAAAATCTTGACCTTATCTTTTGACCAGGCTTGAGTATAACTTCTTTTTTGGTAAGTTATTTCCTCAGCTTGGTTTGTTTTATCAGGTTCAGGTTTAGTTGAAAAAATTGCACAAGGAATAAATTTGCTATTGCTCGAAAGTTCAGACTTACTAGCTGATGTATTTTTAACGTTTATATGTTTAATCCTCACTGGTGAATCAGTCTGTTCTTGTAACAGTATCCACAATGGGTATTCCCAGTCATTGTCACCTAAATACAGTCCAATATCTGTACATTGACTACTTTTAAACACATCAATAGCACCGAGGTAACCTGATTGGATTCGAGACCTACTGTTAAAATATTGCTCAGTACGGCTAGTGTTAAAAATACTGTTAGCGCCCACAACAGGTCGTTCTCTGCCAGATAATGCCCATGGTAATGATGTGATGATCAGAACCACTGCTATAATATTGGCAACTTGAGGTAGCTTAATTTGGGACAATACTATTCCCACTACTGCAGAAAAAAGTAAGAAAATTGGTAAATGAAGCCGACTATTCCACCATTGCCATTTCAACAGGAAACAAAATAGTATAACTATGCCAATAATAGCAGCAATATAACTAATTATATAGCGTTGCTTTCGACCCTGTCGTTGGATGAAACAAGCGATGATGGAGAAAACGATTAAAACTAGATGAAGGGTGTTGCTGGTATTGTTTTCCGTAGCATTAATTCCCAGAGTTGATAATCCACCAGGAATCCCAAACTTGCCGATATAGGTGGTGCGGGGGTCACTAATATCTACACTTAAAACGAGATGGAATAAATTAATTATCTTATTGGAGATAGCATTAATAATCCCAATCGGTGTTCCCAGGTGAAGACCAATATTTCTCAAAATATTAGAAACTAAGACTGACGTTGTAAAAATTTCATTAGTATATCGTAGTTCTTCTGACGCTGTAGCAATTGGAGTGCCATACAAGTCGAAGTTACGGATATAGTGACCAAGATTAATAAAAATAACAATAATCCCTACCATTAAAATTGGCTTCCACCATCGCCAACGTAGGCGCTTAATCATTATCAGTGAAAACCAGATAAATAAGGGTAATGTATAAATATAGGCTGTTGCTTTCGTAACAATAGCCATGCCCATGGTAGCACCAACCCCTACTATAGTAATCCAGCTAACTCTGGATTTACAGCCGTTTTCAGATGAATTAACCTCACTACCTTTAGCTGCAAGCCCCCTAAATCCCCCAATTCTGGGGGACTTTAACTCAATTTCCCCTTCCGGTGCGCTTTCCGTAGGCGAATTAAATTCGCCACGGGTCGCACCGCAAAGTTGGGGGGCTAGGGGGGCGAAACTTGCTGTAAGAGTCAAAATAATCAAGTATGCCAAACAAAGCACCCAGAACGAAACCACATAATCATTCTGGGTACTTGACCCTTGTAGGATTCCCATGGGAATAGTCGCAGCGACGACAGCAGCAAAAATCTGTCCTCGTATAGTCGCTCCTAGTTGTTGAGCAATCAGAGATACCCCAATCACGCTACCAATCATACTGAACCATTGGACAAGATTAGCTAAGCGATCGCTTCCACTCAGGAGTTGAAAATGCATGATCGTAAATTCAGCCCAAGGGTTTTGGTAAAGCTGTCTGGGAATATGGGTAGGATAATGGGCAACACTGTGATGCTGCATCCAATGAAGCACACGACTCATGTGGTAAGTCATGGAATCCCAGGTGTTGGGAGGCGCAACCATAGCAGTTAAGCCTACGATAGCGATCACAAATCCAATACCTCCAAGTAAGACCAGTAAGAAACCAGAGATTTGGGCATTTCCATGTTGTGAAGCCTGGGTGCGGGTGACTCGTCCTGATTTAACAGTCCGAAAGTAGGCAACAATCAACGTCAGACTCAGTAAACCCCAGATTCCTGCTAACCAACCCCAAGTAATTAACTTAAATAAACTTAAAACTTCAGTGATAAAGGTTAATAAGACTCCCCAGGTAATCGCTGTCCACAATAGGGAACTACGCCAGCAAGAATTGTAACGATAGATGAAGAGAAATAAAACAGTGAAGGTAATTAGAGGGAGCAAAGCCAACATAGTTATTCAAAGGGAATAGGGAATAGGGAGTAGGGAGTAGGGAGTAGGGATTAGGGATTAGGTATTAGGGATTAGGGCACCAAAAATTATGACAATTCCTACAGGGATTGGTATAGTTAATTAATTTATAGTTAATGAATAGTTGATTAATGATGAAAATACTATCAAATCTGGTGGACTACTTATCCTATCTTTTCTGGGGTAATGGGTACTTGACAATTTACTATTATCCATTAACGTAACCCAAAAATCCAGTGAATATTTGGTCAGTGATTAGTAAGCTATCAGCTAATGGGCGTAGCCCATTAGCTGATAGCTGATAGCTGATAGCTGATCGCACCTCAAGTAGCGTGCGTGGCACAGGCTTCTAGCCTGTGATGTAGCCCATTAGCTGAATGCCCACCCGAGACGCTAAACACTGATAAGTTATTGTTTGACTACTCCCTAACGAAAAAGATTGTATTTTAAGATACAGAATATTGCCCTAAACCCATCCCTCCAGCCAATTTTTTTCCCTTCTTCGTAAGTGCGACCATAGTAAGATATTCCTACTTCATAGATACGGCATTTCTTTTTGGCAACCTTAGCAGTAATTTCCGGTTCAAACCCAAACCGAGATTCTTGGATTTTGATAGATTGGATAAGTTCACGCCGGAATGCCTTATAGCAGGTTTCCATATCCGTAAGGTTAATATTGGTAAACATATTGGAGAGCATGGTTAAAAATTTATTCCCCACCATATGCCAGTAATACACTACCCGATGAGGACCACCACCAGCGAAACGGGAGCCATAAACCACATCCGCTTTGCCATCAACAATCGGCTGCATTAACAACGGATATTCCTGGGGATCATACTCTAAATCAGCGTCTTGAATGATTACGATATCTCCAGTCGCCAAGCCAAAGCCAGTCCGTAACGCAGCTCCTTTACCCCGATTCTTGTGATGATAGACAACATGGTCAATTTGGGATTCCAGTGATGACTCTAAAATCTCTCTAGTGCCATCGGTTGAGTAGTCATCAACAACAATAATTTCACACTCTTTAACCGGAGATGCTTTAACAGCTTCAATAACATTAGCAATTGTGTTGACTTCGTTAAAACAGGGTATTACAACACTTAGCTTCATAAGCTTAAACCTTAACTAATAAGCAAATAATTTGATTAGATTAAAACTTTACATAATCTTTACATAATCCCCGCCCAATTCTCCTAGCCTTTGGTTAAGTCAAGAGTTTGAGGCACTAAACACTTCAACAAATCTTTACATAACCTTAGTGACATAAATAAGTGACATAAATAAAGTTATGCAAAGTTTCCCTGTGATTAGATGGGATTTATCCCTCAAATTCAGGGCAACACAAGGATTTATAGAGGATTTATAGATAGGTTTGAGGTTGACTACTTGACACCCTCAAGAAATTAGTATAATTCTACTGTAGGATTATAAATAGATCAACTAAATAGAGCAACATAGAGCAACTAACATAGAGCAACTACTAAACCATTACGCTCAAGGCTGATTGGGGAGTCGTTGCTGATTAGTATTTTGCTAAGCATATGCGCTACTTGAGGTGCTGCTTGAGGTGCCGTGAGCTAAAGGCTCACGCTACTTGAGGTGCGGTCAGCCGTCATACTTTGGCTGATAGCTTGTAGGGTGGGCAAAAATAGTTTGCTTATGGGTGAGTATTCTAGATTACACTACTTTGCCCACCCTACTTTAATTGGTCTGATAGCTGATAGCTGAATGCTGATAGCTGAACGCGCACGCGTGCGCGAGCGCGCATATGCTTACGTATTTGGACTAATGACTGATAACTAATGACTAATAACTAAACTAATGACTAATGTCATAGGCTTGATAGCACCCTTAGATTAGGGGCGCTAGACATTAAGTACTAAAACCTAAAACCCAAAACCTAACAGCTAACACCATTAACCTAAAAAAAATTCCATCAACCAAGAGAGTATGTCTTTGGATACCAGTAATGACTACACAAAATCAGAAGAATCTCACCTTAGTGATTCTTCCTTATCCTTGGTGATTCCCACCTATAACGAGAGTAGAAACATCGGGGAGCTAATTAGAATCCTGAGCAATTTGCTCGATGAAGCTATACCAAACCAATACGAACTGATTGTAGTAGATGACGATAGTCCCGATCGTACCTGGGAAATCGCCCAGGCTCTGATGTCGGACTATCCACAGTTACAGGTAATTCGCCGTCAGCATGAACGGGGGTTATCTACAGCAGTTATTCACGGGTGGAAGGCAGGTACTGGAAAAATTTTGGGGGTAATTGATGGAGATTTACAGCATCCACCAGAGATATTAGCAAAACTTTTGGTAGCAATGGAGGATGGAGCCGATATCGCCATTGCTAGTCGTCATGTAGACGATGGTGGTGTTAGTGATTGGAGTGTAGTGAGGCGTTTCTTATCCAGAGGTGCTCAACTTTTAGGATTATCGATTTTACCAGAGGTGATCGGTCGTGTTTCTGACCCGATGAGCGGTTATTTTATGGTACGCCGTAGTGCCATTCATGAAAAAGACCTCAATCCTCTGGGTTACAAGATTCTAATTGAAGTGCTAGCTAGGGGAAAAATTGGCCGGATTGCAGAAGTTGGCTATGTATTTCAAGAGAGACTCTCAGGAGAAAGCAAAGTTACCTGGAAGCAGTATGTAGACTATATTAGACACTTACTCCGGTTAAGGTTTTCTCTCGGAACCATTGGTCAACTTAGAAAACGCATTCCCTTCCCTTTAAAGCGGTTTATTCGTTTTGGCTTAGTAGGATTCAGTGGCGTATTTGTGGATATGACTGTGCTTTACTTACTCCATGACCCTGCTAGTTTAGGTTGGGGACTCACCCGCAGTAAAATTATTGCTGCTGAAGCGGCCATTATGAATAACTTTATTTGGAATGATGCCTGGACGTTTAGGGATATAGCCAGTCAGCAGTGGGGATGGGGTAAGCGATTGAAACGGTTTTTGAAGTTTAACCTGGTCTGTTTGATCGGTTTGTGCCTAAATGTGCTGTTGTTGAATCTGTTGTTTAATCTCCTGGGAATTAACTATCTGATGGCAAATGGTATTGCGATCGCAGCCGTTACTTTCTGGAATTTCTGGATTAATCTAAAACTCAACTGGCGAGTGACGCAAAAATAAAGATAACCAGTTAATTGTTGACTGTTGACCGTCAACAGCAAAAGGTTTTAGGTTTTAGGTTTTAGGTTTTAGGTTTTAGGTTTTAGGTTTTAGGGAGTAGGGAGTAGGGAGTAGGGGTAATAAAATTTAATGTACTTCATAACAAGATAGCGTTTATAGGACTCATGAGGTACACAAAATTATTTGACTATTGGCTCTTGCCTCTTCTCTCTTACCTGCTCCCTGCTCCCTGCTCCCTACTCCCTGCTCCCTGCTCCCTGCTCCCTACTCCCTGCTCCCTACTCCCTGCTCCCTGCTCCCTGCTCCCTACTCCCTGCTCCCTGCTCCCTGCTCCCTGTTCCCTAAAATCTAGAAATTGTGTACCTCACAAGTAGTATAATTGCTATATATGGTAAACAAATTGCAGCAAACCCGTAGATTTACATCAACTTGGTTAGGGCTTTTAATTATTATCCTGTTGATGCTAGGAATAGTGTTTCGATTCGTAAATCTTGACCAAAAGACCTACTGGATTGATGAAACCTTTACCTCGCTACGGATTTCTGGTTATCGATTGTCAGACATGATACCCGAAATTTCTAATGGCGATGCGATCGCTATTAAAGAATTACATAAGTATCAGCAGACAAATCCAGAAAAACAACTGATTGGTACCATTAAGGGATTGGCGTTTGAAGAACCTCAACATCCCCCATTATATTACGTAATGGCGCGATTTTGGTCACAGTTATTTGGCAATTCAGTAGCAGTGAGGAGAAGTTTTTCAGCTCTGATTAGCTTGCTGGTGTTTCCTGCTATCTATTGGTTATGTCAAGAATTATTCGATTCATCCTTGGTGGGATGGGTAGCTATGGCCTTAGTTGCCGTTTCTCCCTTTCAGGTCTTGTATGCCCAAGCAGCAAGACAGTATGGCTTATGGACAGTAACGATTTTGCTATCAAGTGCAGCACTGTTACGGGCAATACGGTTAACCAAACGAAGAAACACGACTAATAAGATTAGAGATATCCTACACTTTATCTCTACCTGGGGAATTTACGCCCTCACCTTAGTGACAGGATTTTATACGTTTTTATTTTCTATCTTAGTAGCCATCAGTCATGGCATCTATGTATTGGTAACAGAACGGTTCCGCTTTAGTAAAATTATTGTTTACTATGGGCTATCATCCTTAATGGCTTTGATGGTATTTGTTCCTTGGTTACTGATTTCTAACAGTAACCTTTCTAAGGTATCCAGCAAAACCAAATGGGCACTCCAAGAAGTTCCTTTATCATCATTAGCCCAAACCTGGCTGATTAATATTAATCGAAATTTCTTTGATCTCAACCAAGGCTTAAATTTCCCCAGTGTAGTAGTCTCTGTAATAATCTTAATCCTAGTCGGCTATGCCATTTACTTTCTTTGTCGTCATAGTCCCAAACGAGTTAGTCTATTCATCTTGACATTAATTGGAGTTACCGCCGTAGCCCTAGTGCTACCGGATCTAATTTCCGGAGGTAAGCGTTCTAGTGTAACTCGCTATCTAATTCCCTGTTATCTTGGTATTCAGCTAGCAGTTGCTTACCTATTTACTAACAAAATAACTAACAAAATAACTAACAAAATAACTAGCATTTTTCAGGGAGTATGGCAACAGAAGCTATGGCGACTCGGAATGATTTTACTACTGTCTGGTGGAATTCTCTCCTGTGTGATCAGTTCTCAATCGGAATTTTGGTGGAACAAGTATACTAGTGCTAACCATACCCAGGTAGCAGCAGTTATTAACCAGGCTGAGCAACCCCTCTTGCTGACAAAAAGTCTGGAATTGATATCCCTGTCTTACCTTCTCGACCCCAAAGTGAAGTTTGGCTGGTTAAGCCAGAAATCCGTAAAGATGCCTAATGGCGAAAAAAGCAAACAGTTAATCATCCCCGAAAATACCGATGAATTCAGTGATGTATTTTTATATAATCCATCTAGGGAGTTGCGAGAAAAAATCGAGAAACAATACAACTATAAATCAGAACTTATTGGCAAATGGAACCATAAACTTGAACCAACCTACGAAATTAAAACGTTTCTGTGGAAACTAGTAAAGTAATAAACCTAAGCAGCATTTAGCTATCAGCCGTCAGCCGTCAGCCGTCAGCCGTCAGCCGTCAGCCGTCAGCCGTCAGCCGTCAGCTTTCAGCTTATTTTATTAAAAGGTGCGCTTTCCGCATCTAATTATTAAATTCGCCACGGGTCGCACCTAAAAGCACCGATTGCGCTACGCGCACGCTGCGCGAACAGTAGCCTGGCCACAGGCCCAAAGCTGATAGCTGATAGCTGATAGCTGATAGCTGACGGCTCAATACTTACGTCCTGTTTATAATAACCCTATAATCAAAGGAGCTTGATCATGGCAATGATTTGCCGTAAATACGGCTTACTCTACCTGATGGCACCGCGAACTGGTTGCACAGCAGTAGAAGATGTCCTGGAAAAAAAGCTAGAAGGCGAACTAGTCCCCGCCCAAGACATCCTAGACGCCAACGGAAAATTTTTGATGCACAGAAGACATCATTCTCTACGAGAGATGTTCAGACGTAATCTTTTGACAGAAAAAGAGGCAGCATCTTATCTAAAATTTAGTTGTATTCGCAACCCTTTTGACAGTTTAGCTTCCGACTATGTAAAAAGAGCCTCAAAATACCAACACTTTATCGCTGACTCTACATCATGGGTTCACCGTCTACCGGGTTATATAGAAGACATGGAATTTTGCAAAACCCATTCATTTAATGATTGGATTGAGAAACACTATGGCTCTATTTACGGAAATGGACTGAAACGAACCGTTCAATCCCTGGTTCGGAATACTAATCGAAACCGAGTTAAACAGTTTCTAGGTCTTCCAGCTGAACCGTATACACTCTACGGAAACTATACCAAAGGTATGGATACTGTGATGCGTTTTGAAACTCTTCAGGATGATTTTGACAGAGTCCTGGATAAAGCTGGAGTGCCCTTCAAAGTCCAAATACCAGTGATCAACAAAACCGAAGAAAGAAAGAAAAACTATCGAGAGTACTATAATGAGCGATCGCGAAAAATTGTCCAGTACGTTTTTAACAAAGAAATAAAGCGCTACGGTTACGAATTTTGAACAACCTAGTAGCGGTTAGCTGGCAGGCATTAGAAGCCCCACACCTAATGCGTAGCATAGGTGTGGGATGAATTTTGCACAGGGTATGTATGGAATTGCGCTTAATATATGTCCTGATCAACAAAGCCGAACGCGCCCCGCGTGGCCTACGGCCTTAAATGCTGGGCAAGTCAGCTATTAAAGAGCGAAAAAATCGAATTTTTGTATTGTAAGGCGTGGGTCGGGGCATCCCGGAGACGAAACCGATAGTACTGGTCGCCTTAATCAATAAGTTTTAACCATGCATCTGCATAGCCGACCAACCATAAAGGCGACCAGTACCTTACGGTAACTTCTGACCGTGTCGTTAATAAAGCAAGCCTAGTATCCGTTCGCGCAGCGTCAGCGAAAGCCGATACCGTTGGGTGGAGTTGGCTTGAAGCCTACACGCTCACTCGTTCGCGAAGCGGCTCTGTAAGAGCAGAGTCAGTGTAGGAGTATGTCACGGAGTCAAGGCGTCAGTTGGAGAGTTTGAATGTCAGCAGTTTCCGATTAGCTAAGACCGCGCTTATGCCCCACACCTCAATGCGCAGCATGAGTGTGGAATGAATCGCGGACAGGATATGCATGGATCAAAGGATAGAGCTATCAAACTCCTAATCAACTCAGATGAAGTCATTCCTCTGGGATTGGCCTCTTGTTCCAGTTGTCTTTTTTCAAAATCGGTAATCCTAATTGTTAATTTTTTATCTTTGATTTGACCGTACGTATAATATAATATTACTAGGTCGATAAACAAGAGGGCAAGTCAAATGAGGCTCGCGTACCAGTACCGGCTAAAACCGACAAAATATCAGCAAACTAACATAGAACACTGGCTATCAATGCTGTGTGCTCAATACAATTACTTGTTGGCGGCTCGATTCAGGTGGTACGAAGAAAATCGTTGCTCAATTAATGCTTGCCCTCTGGTCTGTCATCTTCCCGAATTAAGAGACAATCCAGATTATTACTCCCAGAAAAAGACTTTACCCGATCTCAAGAAGACTCATCCTTGGTACAAAGATATCCATTCCCAGGTACTTCAGGATGTAGTTAAAAGAGTGAAGTTAGCTTTTGACAGGTTTATCAAAGGTGACAGTAACGGGAAACGGAGCGGCAGACCCAGGTTTAAAAAACAACACCGTTACCGTACCTTCACTTATCCCCAAATGAAGGAAGGGTGTTTGGAGGACAACCTAATCAACCTACCCAAAATAGGAAAAATAAAGGTTATACTGCATCGCCCTATCCCTGATGGATTCAAAATAAAAACAGCTTCGATCACTAAAAAGTGTGATGGGTATTACCTGGTATTGTCCCTAGAAGATAAAACAGTCCCCGAGATTAAACCTGACATTAATCCTGACTCAATAGTTGGTATTGATGTTGGCCTTAAAGATTTCTTAACTACATCTGAGGGGGAGACGATCAAGATCCCCCAATATTACCGAAAGGCTCAAAAAAGACTAAGGGTTATTCAAAAGAGAGTATCTCGACGTAAGAAGGGAGGTAGCAACAGACTTAAGGCTATAAAGCAACTTGGTAGGCAGCATAAAAAAGTATCAGACAAGCGAAAAGATTTCCATTTTAAAACAGCAAACTACCTGCTATCAAAGCATGATGTAATCGCTCATGAAAAACTAAACGTAAAAGGAATGGCTAAGTCCCGACTGGCATTATCTGTGTTGGATGCGGGATGGTCAAGCTTCCTGACAATCCTAGCAAGCAAAGCCGTTCGCGTAGCGTGGCCTACGGCCTTGAATGCTGGCTTGTTAACGATTCCAGTAAGCCCCAAAAATACTTCACAGAATTGCTCTAATTGTGGCAATAAAGTCCCTAAAAAGCTGCATATTCGGTGGCACGATTGCCCCCATTGTAGATGCAGCCTAGACCGCGATCATAATGCGGCAATTAACATCAAAAACAGAGCGGAAGGGCAGTCCGTTCTTAAAGCCCAGCGCCTCCTAAGCGATAGCCGGATTGGCGCTTGTTGCCTACACTGAACCTGCAAGGTCAGTGTAGGAGCTGTCACGGCATGAGTTGTTACCCTTAAGCTAATCTCTAATGAGGCGATTAAGTATAAATTACTATGGCATCTGCTACCCTCAAATATGCTTATTTCCCCGGCTGTGTTGCTCAAGGAGCCTGTGGAGAACTATACCAATCTACGTCAGCCTTAACCCAAGCGCTAGGAATTGAACTGATTGAGTTGAAAAAAGCTGCTTGTTGTGGTTCTGGAACCTTCAAAGAAGATTCCCAACTCCTAGAAGACACTGTTAACGCTCGCAACATCTCCCTAGCTGAGGAGCTGAATCTACCCCTGTTAACCCATTGCAGCACCTGTCAGGGAGTAATTGGTCATGTAGATGAGCGTTTAAAGGAATTCCAAGAGACCGACACCGGTTATGTGGAAAAAGTGAATGGCTTGCTGAAAAAAGAAGGCTGTTCTCCTTACAAAGGCACTACAGAAGTCAAGCATTTACTGTGGGCATTGGTGGCAGATTACGGCATGGAAGCCCTAGCAGCACAAGTGAGTCGCAAGCTAACTGGACTCAAGTGTGCTGCATTCTATGGTTGTTATTTGCTGCGAGCTCAGACATCCATCCCCTACGATGACCCAGTGCATCCAGAATCGATGGAAACTGTATTTCGCACCGTAGGAGCAACACCTGTATATTACCGAGGTCGTACTCAATGTTGTGGTTGGCCAATTTCTAGTTATGCCACAGAACAATCCTTCAAGATGGCAGGGAGCCATATTCAGGAAGCCTTGGATGCTGGCGCAGACTGCATGGTGACCCCTTGTCCGTTGTGTCATCTTAATCTGGACTCCCGTCAACCGGAGGTAGAAAAGGTGATTGGGCGTCAGTTAAGGTTACCAGTATTGCATTTACCCCAGTTAGTTGCCCTAGCCCTAGGGGTTAGTCCAAAACAACTGGGTTTAGAACGGCACGTGGTTTCGACCGCACCTGTACTAAAGAAGTTGGGTCATACTTGACTAGTTATAGGGCTACGCGCAAGGGCAACAGGCAAGAGGCAAGAGGCAAAAGTTTACGTGCATTAGCGTTTCAGCTTATATCAATGTCCTAACTTTAATGGGTAGTGCTATATCATATCCCTGATCGGGTAATGGGTAATTGGTAGTTAACGATTACCCATTACCCATTACCCATTACCTTTTGTATTTGCCAGACAGAAAAGCACCCCCTCGGGGGTGCCTCATCAGTTACCATCAACAGCAGCCAACTGCTGATGGAGGGATTTCAGTCTCAACTATAAACTGTTGTATCTAAGCTGATGCTTCGGTTTCAACCGGGTAAACGCTGACTTTTTTTTGGCTTTTACCCCTTCTTTCAAAAGTGACTATGCCATCAGCTATTGCAAATAGGGTGTCATCACCGCCACGACCAACATTGGTACCAGGATGAAACTTAGTACCTCGCTGACGTACCAAGATGTTGCCAGCCTTCACAAACTGACCACCGTAGCGCTTGACCCCTAGGCGTTTAGAATTCGAGTCACGACCGTTACGAGTACTTCCTGTTCCTTTCTTATGAGCCATAATGTTCCTTTATATTTCAGTGTTTGTACGGGAATTTTGAGGGAATTTTGCCCTCTCCACAGGTCTGAGGGATAAAAATAACATACCTATCAAACTGTAGACGAGGGGAATCAGGCTCCTAACTGGTTTCTATCCCCGCCGCTATGGCATAGGAGGTTTCCACTGGGGAGCTGATTCAAGCATCCTTACCTATTATCTAAACTATTCCGGATCAACTATTCCGCAGCAGTTTCAGAGGATTCCTGAGTTGCTGGTGCTTCAGTTGCTGGTGCTTCAGTTGCTGGTGCTTCAGTTGCTGGTGCTTCAGGGGCAGTTTCTGCTGAGACTGGTGCTTCCTCTGCTTTGGAAACCGAGGCGAGCACAGAACCATTCATACTAATAGCATCAATCATCAGACGGGTTTTTTCCTGTCTGTGTCCCCGCTTCTTGCGAGTTTTCTTCTTGGGCTGCATTTTGTAGACGATGATTTTGCGATCGCGAAAGTGTCGCATCACCGTTCCTTGTACGGTTGCTCCTTCAACTAAGGGCTGACCGATGCTGATTTCACCATCATGATTAACGAACAGGACTTTGTCGATGGTGACATTTTGCTCTGGTTCAACGTGCAGTAGTTCGATGTCGTAAAAGCGACCGGGTTCTACTCGCAGTTGCTTACCACCAGTTTCGATAATTGCGTAGGTCATGGATTTTTTGTTCTAGAGTTGCCGTACAGGTAGCTGGTTAGTGTTTGTTCCGATGGATAGGATTTCGTGCTTGTGCCAGCTTTTGCTATGCCTTCACCTGATCCGAGCAGGAAAGTACACGTAATCTATTATTATCTTTGATTAGTTAGTCTTTGTCAAGACCATAACCGTGAATTCTGACAGCAAATCTACCAGTAGGGTCACCCTAATACTGATCAGATTTGCTGTCCAGTTTTTGGTAAGTCCTGGTAAATTTGTAAAGAAGTATTGCTAAAAGACGTTGAGACTAGATCATATTTTTTTCAATTTACCCACTCTAGCTCTAGCAGCAAACAACTCGGTTCTAACTAACCTCACCGCTATTGTTAACCAAATCTTAAATGGCATATCCAATGTACTCTTCTTTAGCATCAGTGGTATGCCACTGATTGTCTTGTGGCTAGTCTGTGGTAGCCTATTCTTCACCTTCCGGATGAACTTCATAAACATCTGGGGATTTCGACACGCCATTGATATAGCCTTAGGCAAATACGAGCAACCCAACCAAAACGGTGAAATCTCTTCCTTTCAAGCTCTATCAACTGCCCTATCCGCTGGTGTTGGACTCGGTAGCATTGGCGGTGTTGCCTTTGCCATCAGTATCGGAGGACCAGGAGCTGCGTTCTGGATGACCCTTGCGGGGTTATTGGCCATGAGCAGTAAATTTGTAGAATGTACCCTGGCTCAAAAATATCGAGTGGTCAGACCAGACGGAACTATAGCTGGTGGTCCAATGTATTACCTCTCGGCTGGTTTAGCGGAAATGGGATATCAAAAACTCGGCAAAATTGTCAGCCTGCTCTTCTGTATCTTTGCCATTGCTGGGTCATTTGGTGGTTCGAGCATGTTTCAAGCTAACCAATCCTTTGAAGTAATGGCCAGCGTAGTCCCCTGGCTGATGAATCGAGGCTGGCTTTATGGGTTAATTCTGGTTGCCCTAGTGACATTGGTGATTATTGGTGGCATTCAACGTATTGGCTTAGTGGCTGGTACCATCGTACCCGTCATGTGTGGGATCTACATTTTGACATCCCTCTGGATTCTGATTGTCAATTTTTCCAGCATCCCATCTGCAATCGAAACTATTGTGACAGAAGCCTTCTCTCCCCAAGCCGTTGAGGGAGGTTTGATTGGGGTGTTAGTACAGGGATTAAGGCGTTCAACCTTTACTAATGAGGCAGGTATTGGTACATCTGCCATTGCTCACGCCGCTGCCAGGACTGAGGAACCAGTGCGAGAAGGCATTATAGCCCTACTCGAACCCTTTATTGTTACTGTGGTCATCTGCAATATGACTTCTCTAGTAATAGTCATCACTGGAGTATACAAAAATTCTGAGTTTGCTGAGTTCGGTGGTGCCGAAATGACCGCCGCTGCTTTTGGTAGTGTCATTAGTTGGTTTCCCATCCTCCTAGCAATATCTGTGTTCTTTTTTGCTTTCTCTACTATGATTTCATGGAGTTACTATGGTGAAATCTGTTGGGATTATTTGTTTGGTTCGAGAACGTTAATTGTCTACAAAGTATTATTTTTGATCACCATCTTTATTGGAGCTGTGGCTAATCCAGAAGCAGTCATTAATTTCAGTGATAGTATGCTTTTTTCTATGGGTTTACCTAATCTTTTCGGTGCTTACTTCCTCTGTAGCAAAGTAGCCACTGAACTTAAAGACTATAGGGATCGCTTAAATGCTGGAAAAATAGTTCCCGTAACTCAATCTTCCTAGAAGATTAGTATTTATAATATTTTTAAACAAGCCATAGGAGTCAATAATCTATGAGCTTATTTGCCACGGACCGTGTACTTGTACCCATTGATTTTTCTGAAACCTCCTTTGAGGCTTTAGAAAAAACAATAGACTTTGTCAAGGATGCATCTCATCTATACGTTATCCATGTCCTACCCCCTCTCAACCCTGGTGAACCGGGAGTGATGTGGCGTACAGTAGATAGCCAGACCCGTAAATCCCATGTGGAAAAGGTACTTTATGAAAGATTCAAGGAACCTCAATACCAAGGCATTCATGTCCAGATCACCATCGGAAATCCTGCCTCAAACAGAGAAATAACGAGCGAGAGTTAGCCACCTAATTCATTGGGTGGCCGGGGAGCGTACCGGGATTTATCCCGGCTCTCGTGTTATTTGCCTTTTTGATTCTCTATGTACTTTTTTACTGTCTCTGTGAAGCGCGTTTCCAGTGGTCGAGCAAAGGTAACTAGGAGACCAAAGAGTTGGGAGTTTTAACAATTCAGGGAACTCCCTTCTGAGATGGTGAGAAGCTCGCCCTTTTACTATGCATGATTATTACCGACGGGGCAAAAGTAGGATCGACCTCCAAGAACATGTGAACATGATCTGGCATTATCTCGCTTTGCAATCAACCGCCAGTTGTTATCTTTACATAACTCGAAAATAATTTCTTGCAACCTCATTTTTAGTCCTCCTATCAGTACATATTTTCTTATTTTTTATACAAAAAAAATAAGAATTTAGTAGTGTTAACGAGTGAAAAATTTTTCTAAAAATATTTAGATTTTTAATCGCCATAAATGTTGACAATTGCTGTATATTAAAGATATCCTATATACAAGGAGGTGACAACAATATGTATGGCTGTCAGCAACATTTAATAACTACAACACCTGAGAATCAAGCAGTTATAGAGTTCATCTGCTCAGAGGCCAACAAGCTGACCAATTGCGGAATATATTATTGCCGTCAAATGTTGTTTAAGGTTGGCAAATATCTCAATAACGCAGAATTGGACAAAATAATGAAGAGCAATGTCCATTTTAAAGCGATGAGATCAGCTTGTGCCCAACAGACATTACATGGAGTTATTGAGTCTTTCAAGTCTTACAAAGTCCTCAATAAGTTGTATGACAAAGGGCAATTGACTGACAAGCCTAGAGTCCCAAAGTACCGCAAAAAGGGAGGTCTAGCTGTAGTTAGTTATCCCGCTCGGTGGGTGAAACTAGTAAAAGGTCAACTCAAATTTCCCTTAGGGAAGCAGATGAAAGCCTGGTTTGGGATTGACCATTTTTTACTGCCAATGCCATCTAATATTGATTTCAATACAATCAAAGAATATCGGTTTGTCCCTAGGAATAGCTGTTTTTATTTGGAGTTTGTATATGATAGGCCAAGTCCTGACCCAGTAATACCGACAAGTAATGTTTTAGGTATCGACCCAGGTCTCAACAACTGGTTAACCTGTGTCTCTAACGTGGGGAAGTCTTTCATTATAGATGGCAGAAAAGTCAAATCTCAGAATCAGTGGTACAACAAGCGTGTTACCGCGATCAAAAAAGGAAGACCTCAAGACTACTGGGATAAACGATTGGCTTCTTTGACCGAAAAGCGCAACCGACAAATGCGCGATAACGTGAACAAAGCTGCTAGATTTATTGTTAACTGGTGTCAAAGACACCAAATCAACACAGTAGTTTTTGGCTGGAACAAGCGTAACAAAGACAGCATTAATATTGGAAAAAAGAATAATCAGCAGTTTGTGCAAATTCCTACTGCTAAGTTAAAGAATAGAATTGAACAACTGTGCATTGAATACGGCATTAAGTTTGTCGAAACCGAAGAGAGTTATACGAGCAAAGCTAGTTTTTTAGATAATGACTTCCTACCTGTGCTTGGCGCGAAACCTGTTCGCGTAGCGTGCGCCAAAGCGCAGGGGTGGGAGGCAAGTGGAAAGCGAGTAAAGCGTGGACTTTATCGGTCTGGAAAAAGCGAACTGATAAATGCTGACTGCAACGGAGCTGGCAATATTTTAAGAAAAGTAGTGACACAGCTAGGGTTTCCCCTAGCCGAGGTCAGTAGAGCAGCATTGAACCTGCCACAACGATACAGACTGAATTATCTTTCTAGATCGTATCGTGAAGCGTCACGGAGCGTGGTTTTAACCCGCGAAGCGACATCGGCTTAGAATCCCCGTGTTTTCAAACCGGGGAGAGTTCAAATCATCGACTACGCCAGGGAACAAGCTATTGACCTGATTGTGATCCCATCTCATGGCTATACGGGTCTGAAACGATTTGTTTTGGGGTCAGTAGCTGAGCGAGTCGTTCGATTTTCCCATTGTCCAGTGCTGGTTCTGCGACGGTAACTCTAACAGTGATTAAATTTTTTTAATTTGCTTTGGGGCATTCTGGGGAAAATATAGAAAATAGATTTAATATCTGTCTATATTGAGAACTCTACCGTTGAATCATAATGAAGTGCTATCTTGCTGCTGCCATTCAAATGACTAGTTCCCCTGACCTAGAACAAAACCTAGTTCAGGCAGAAGAACTGATCGACCTAGCCGTGCGTCGTGGTGCTGAGCTGATCAGTTTACCAGAAAACTTTTCTTTTCTTGGTACAGAGGAAGACAAAATTACCCATGCTGATGCGATCGCAGAGCAAAGTGAGCAATTCCTAAAAACTATGGCGCAACGGTTCCAGGTCACGATCCTTGGTGGTGGCTTTCCGGTACCAGTGGGTAGTAGTAAAGTCTACAATACTGCCCTACTCATCGGTTCGAGTGGCAATGAACTAGCTCGCTACCATAAAGCTCATCTATTTGATGTTAACCTTCCTGATGGAAATACCTATCGAGAATCAGAGACAGTTAAGGCTGGAACTGAACTACCAAAGGTCTACTCGTCCCCAGAATTCGGCAATTTGGGACTATCTGTGTGTTACGATGTCCGATTTTCGGAACTCTACCGACACTTATCCCAGAATGGAGCGGATGTATTGTTTGTGCCTGCTGCCTTCACCGCCTACACTGGCAAAGACCATTGGCAAGTTCTGCTCCAAGCTAGAGCCATAGAAAACACTTGCTATGTGATTGCCCCAGCCCAAACTGGTCGTCACTATGCCATGCGCTACACCCATGGTCATGCTATGATAGTGGACCCTTGGGGGGTAATCTTGGCAGATGCTGGAGACACACCAGGAGTTGCGATCGCAGAAATTGACCCAAACCGTCTCCAACAAGTCCGCCAACAGATGCCTTGTCTAGAACACAGAGTATTTGTTTGATTAGTTCTTAGTTATTTTATTAGTTATCAGTCTTTCTTAACCTGAGTTCTCGATAAAGTTGGTTATGTCGAACTCAGGTCATCACTAAAAACTAACTACTAATGACTAGCAACAGCCACAGCAGATTGAGGCCAACGCCCTACGGCTTGACCGATTACCGCCAATTCTTTCACCAACTCATCAAACCGATTCGGTGTCAAGGATTGTGGTCCATCAGACAGAGCTTTAGCGGGGTTGGGGTGAACTTCGATCATCAACGAATCAGTTCCAGCTGCGATCGCAGCTTTTGCCATAGCTGGAACATATTCAGACTTCCCTGTGCCGTGACTGGGGTCAATCATAATCGGCAAGTGAGTTAGGAGTCGTAAGACTGGCAGTACTGAAAGATCTAGGGTATTCCGGCTGTATTTACGGTCAAATGTCCGAATTCCCCGTTCACAAAGAATCACATTAGAATTGCCCGCTGCTAGGATATATTCAGCAGCCATCAACCACTCATCAATAGTTGCTGACATGCCCCGCTTCAGGAGTACTGGCTTATCTTGAGCCCCCACTTTTTTCAGTAGGGCGAAATTCTGCATATTACGGGCACCAACTTGCAGAACATCTGCTACCGTACCAATTTTATCCACATCAGCCGTGTCCATCACTTCGGTAATGATGCCCAAGCCACTTGCTTCCCGTGCCTTGGCTAGCAAATCCAAGGCACTTTCCCCATGACCCTGGAAGGAATAGGGGGATGTCCGGGGTTTGTAGGCACCTCCCCGCAAGAACTTTGCTCCTGATGCCTTAACCCTGCGTGCTGTTTCCACGATCATGTCCTCGTTTTCCACGGAGCACGGACCAGCAACAATCACCAAGGGATGGTGTTCACCGAATACCACTGGCCCATTGGGCGTTGGCACTAGCACCTCACTGGCTTCCCCGTGACGATACTGACGGCTAGCCCGTTTAAACGGTTGCTCTACCCGCAGTACCTGTTCTATCCACGGACTAATTTCCTGAATTTGTAGGGGGTCTAAAGAAGCGGTGTCACCGACGAGACCCAACACCACTTTATGCTTACCAACAATTTTTTCTGGAGTCAGCCCCCATTGACTAAGTTCCTGGCTAAGGCGAGTCACCTCGACTTCTGGAGAGCCTACCTTCATGACTACTATCATAAAAAAAATCCTCGTGAGTTTATAAACCCCGCGTCTAATGACCGGGGATGAAAAACGAGCCGACTAAGAGCCGATTAATTGGTTGTACATGTAAACAAATATAATTCTAAGGCTGAAACCCAAGATTTCCCTTAGAGTGTCTCATACAACTAGATTCTTAACAGCTTACGGATTTTAGCCCCAGTCTTGGAATGTGGGTGGGAGATGGTCGAGTTCCTACCCTTTGCTGTTGACAGAGTGCTTTCTTATTCTATAGAACACTTTCTTGCTTTAGATATGCCTTTTTGGCTTATATTTATATTTCAATAATCGCTCTGGTCTGCTTGAAGCAAAATTTTGAGCAAATTACCTTTGTAGAATCTTGGATTTAGGCGGAAGAACGGAAAAAATATAACTAATCAATATAACAGTTAATTAACATAACAAGTTTTTTGCCCAGGTTAGTTAGGAAGCGAAAAAGTGCTTCCTACCTGGTGACCTTATCCCCAAACCGAGACCATAGGCTCCCCAAAGGGTTAACTCTTTGTCTTAGCAGCACGCCATGCTGATGTCAATCTGCCTAGGTTAGTGGTGAACTCTTGCCAACCAAAAAAGGTTCCTGGTGTATCTTCCTCCCACGAAGCAGAAAGAACACCATAGCTCAACCCCAACACACCTAGACCAAAGCATCCCATACTCACCAGAATCACTGCCACATGGGGTAACTCTACCCCAACCTGTGTGATCAATAAATAGCTAACCACAAATGTAGCTATCCCTAAGAAACTGGGAATACCACACATTAGAGCCATCCGACGCACCATCCGTTTACTGACCACATCGGGGATTGCCATTGAGTCATTTGAGGCAGCCGTTGGCTTATCTTGCTTCTTATCTTGCTTCTTATCTTGCTTGACAGTAGTTTGACTGGGTTTTTCCTTTGGAGTAGCTTGGGGATTTGTTGATGAATTTTGGGCTTTAGGGTTCTTTTTGCGCTTTTGACGTGGTTCAAAAGGCAATCGCTCCCGTGACGGTTCAGTAGACATACACTCTTTTCCACTAGGGTCCGTTCAACTAGGGTCTAACCCCGAATACCTAAGCGCTCAATCAAGTTTTTATACCGTTGTTGATCGTCTTGACGAATATAGCTAAGTAAGCGCTTGCGGCGACCGATCATCTTTAATAATCCCCGTCTAGAGGAGTAATCTTTTTTGTGGCTTTGTAGATGGAGACTCAATGTATTGATACGCTCAGTCAGGATAGCCACTTGCACCTCTGCCGAACCAGTGTCAGTTTCATGAACCTGGTAGCCATTAATAATTTCAGTTTTACGTTCTTGAGTTAGACTCATTGATAAAGTTTAATTAGTATAAGTCAACAGTTTTATATTCTATCACCATCAACAAGGGATTCAATTCTCCGAGGCTGGGGGATTTTGATGGTTAGCTGAGCGCCGCCTATCTAACCACTGTTGTAGGATGATAGCAGCAGCGTGACGGTCAATCAGTCCTTTATTGTGGGTAAGCGATCGCTTACTCGCCTTGAGTCGCGATTCAGCCTCCCAAGAGGTAAGCCGTTCATCGATATACTCTAGCGGCAGCTGAAGTGCTGTGGCTAATCGCCTAGCCAATTTTTGCACCTTTCGTGCCTGGAAACCCAGGGTTCCATCCATCGAATAAGGTAAACCTACCACCAGTACCTGCACTTCTCTGGTTTCAACTAACTCTCGCAGTTGGTCAACATCCCGTTGAAAGGAGGTACGCTCAATGGTAGTTAAACCAGTAGCAATCAAACCAGTCCCATCACAACCCGCCACACCAATACGTTTGCTTCCCAAATCCAATCCCAGTGCTGAAATTCTTTCCATCGTTTAAGCTCCTATGCTATCCATTTTTAGTCAAAGAGCGAATTTTGGAAATGGCACATTAGGTATGAAGCTTTCTTACATTAGCTATAACCCAACTTGGGTACTCTAACTACTTCTGTGGTGAAGATTTAACCGATACCCTCTCCTCTTGAGAGACTACACTCTTAGACTGAGAAACCCCAATAGAGACCTTTTTCCCCTTAGCACGGTGTTTCTTCGATGGGGATTGTGACCAGGATATGCGGCTGGGGATTGGGGTTCGGGCTGGCTGTAGCCCCTGAAGCACATCCGATAACTCAAACGTAACAGACTTGGTTTCCCGCAACTTATGCCAGACGGAACGGGACATCAGTAGAGTGTGCTCAATCCGTTCTGCTCCGAGCTCAGCTAGATATTCTTCGTGCTCCGCTTCATAGTCAGCCGTTACCAGATGTAGGGATTGGGAAGGAAGTTTTTGGGCAATCCGTGCTATTTGAGACAGTAACTCTGGATATAGGTAATTGTAGGCTGGATGAACTGTTAACTCAGCTGAGTTGGTACGGTTACCATCACGGCACAGTCGCAGGCGAAAATAGCCAACAGCGACTTTACGCTGTGGTTCAAATACATAGGCACTGATCACTTCATTATGATTTAGCCACTGCCACAGTGAATCAATGATTTTCCGTGACATACTGGTTTGAAAATCCTGGATATGGCGGTCAAAAACCTTACGCACTATTGGTGGCATTGATGCCGTATCCAGCTGATAGAGCAACTGAGCATCTGCGTTACTGACAGGCAACAGGTTCGGCAAATCTGGTTCACGAACCGCCAATTTTTCCAGCAGTGTTGGCTCAATGACCCAGTAGGTCATCTGAGCTAGGGGCTGGAATCCGTTTTGCCGATAAAGAGCCAGTGAACTTTTATGATTGATATTGACTTCCAATAACCAAGTTCGCGCTTGCCAAATTTTTTCAAAGCAATGGCGCAACAGAGCCGAGCCAATGTCTCTAGTTGCCAGGGTGTTACTCACTCTAAGAGTGTTGGCATCAACTAACACCTGCTCAACCCGCCAAGTACTACGGGTGTGATTAAATGGGGAAATTTTGATCAGTCCGCGCAGCTTTTGGAGTTGCTCAGCCACATAGATACAAAAGCTGTACTGATAGGGGTTGGGAAACCAACTCAAAAACTTCAGCAACCAATACCAGCGTCTAACGTGCTTAAGTGGCTGTTGGTCAACTGATGGGTAGATCTTACTCTGCCCATCAGTTGCCTGTTGCACTAGCGTCTCTATTGCTGCCAAATCATGGTATTGAAATGGGCGGATCAAGTTCTTCGGGTTTTCCGAGACAGGTGAAGTCATTTTGGGTACGGATGCCATGAAGCTGCTCGCTCTGTTTGACCCATGTTCTTGCGCTGTAACCTACATTTGCAAGACTAGGGTTACTGCCAATATATTAGCTATTTTCCCATCATCCCAGTTGTGATAAGACATATGAGTAATATCAAGTTGTTTTCATGGGGTTTAATGCACCAGTCGGACTGTTGAGTGTTGAGTGTTAATCCTTAACAGTCAGTCAATGTTAAACACTCAACGTTAAACACTCAACATAGGTAAGCTAGAGCGCGTGTCGCCTATCAGCTATCAGCCAACAGCCTTTGGCCACAGTACTTGAGGAGCACACCGCAATTGAATCAAATAACCTGACCACTGACTGCTGACCCCTGACTGCTTACCAACATAGTCTCAACGTAGTATAGACACGCCCCTATCTAGGGCTTAGTCTTGTAAGGTTTAGTCTTCATCCATTATATTCCCTTTGTCTACCCGTTCTAACTGCCACAGAATTTGATTACCTTCACGCCTGACCCTTGACACAACCCAGTTGCGCCAAGACCAGTGGTTACCCCGACTAGTGACAGCGCTGGCGTTGACATCCATTAAATCCGCCAGTTCAGAACTACTAATCAGGTAGCCTTGGCTGGCAATTTCATCCGCGATGTGTAGAGTTTCTACCAGATTACGCAGTTGAGCAACTCTCACCTCACGGGGTAATTCGTCAGTTGTACTAACAGAAGAAGAAATAGCTGATTCCATAATTAAAACAGAAGATATATATCGATGAGGTAGAAATGCTCGATTATATAGTTTAGGTAAAGTAACCCATCAGTAGTATAGGAGTCTGATATCCCTGTTACTATCTTTGGTGAAAGATTACCACCGAAGATAAAGGTTGAACAAACCCCTGTCTCCAGCAATCCCTAACAAGACCCCCATCTGTCTTGCCTAAAATTAAAACACTATTAGTCAAACACTACTAGACCAATCCGGTAAGCCCCCCACAGCACAAAGTCGTGAGCTACGAACCCCTACATCACAAATATCGTCCCCAGAGATTTGCGGATTTAGTGGGGCAAGATGCGATCGCAAAAACCCTAACCAATGCCATAGAGAGTGAGCGCATTGCCCCTGCCTATTTGTTTACTGGCCCTAGAGGTACGGGCAAAACCTCTTCGGCAAGGATTTTAGCTAAGTCCCTCAACTGTCTCAAGACTAATTTGCCAACTCCATTGCCTTGTGGGGAATGTCAAGTCTGCCGTGAGATCGCTGGTGGTTTAGCCTTGGATGTGACTGAGATGGACGCAGCTAGTCATACCGGTGTAGATAATATCAGGGAAATCATTGAACGGGCTCAATTTGCCCCAGTCCAGTGCCGCTACAAAGTGTATGTGATCGATGAATGCCATATGCTTAGTACCGCAGCCTTCAACTCCCTTCTCAAAACCCTGGAAGAACCGCCGGAGCGGGTAGTCTTTATCTTGGCTACCACAGACCCTCAACGGGTATTACCCACCATTATTTCCCGCTGCCAACGTTTTGATTTTCGCCGCATTCCCCTAGAGGCAATGGTGTCTCATTTGAAGGCTATTGCAGTTAAGGAAAATATCGCTATTACACCAGATGCCTTAACCGTAGTGGCACAAGTGGCTCAAGGGGGGCTCCGGGATGCAGAAAGTTTGCTAGATCAACTGAGTTTGTTAGATGAACAGGTCACGGTAGAGCAGGTTTGGGATTTAGTAGGGGCAGTACCTGAACAAGACTTACTGGCATTGCTAAACGCGATCGCATCTTCTGAACCGGTAGCAGTACTAGAACAATGTGGCTATCTGATCGATAGAGGTCGAGAACCCCTAGTTATCCTACAAAATCTGGCTAGCTTCTACCGAGATTTGTTAATTGCTAAAACTGCTCCTGCTCGTAATAATTTATCAGCCATCACCCTCCCAAGCTGGCAGAAGCTGTGTGAGTTAGCTATACAGTTGGATTTGGAGAGTATTTTACGTGGTCAACAGCATCTAAAAGACAGTGAACTTCAGATCAAAAACACTACCCAGCCCCGTCTGTGGTTAGAAGTAACTCTAATGGGGTTATTGCCAGGGGCTCTTGCCTCTGAATCCCTAGAAACCTCACAGTTATCCCCTAAAAATCCATCAGTCAAACCCTCAGCACCTGCGGTGAAACCTAGGCACCAGCCTAACCTAGCACCAGTTGGGAGACATCAGCCCAGAAAAGAGCAATACAATCAACCAAGCTCTGGCCGAGATCAGACTACTCCTAAACCAGAGCATCCAAGTAAACAAGCTCAGAAACCCAAGACTCAGCAGCAAACTGACGAGCCTAAGCCTCCAGAAAGGTTAGGGTTTCAACCACACCCAGACACCTCTAGTAATGGCATACCCAAAACCCCTGATTTAGTCTCAACCTCAACATCGAATCAGGCGGTTGACCATAGCGCTAGGGTTGAGCGAGATAGCGAGGTTAGCAACCAGCCCTACCAAATCGAGCAGGTTTGGCAACAGGTCATTCATAATATCGAACTGGATGGCTCTAGAGAAATACTGCGTAGCAACGGCTGTTTATTAGCTTTCAATGGCCGAGAGGCATCTATTGGCATCAAAAAGAAGGGTGTACAAAAGCTCATACAAGGAATGTTGCCCCAAATTCAAAAGGCATTTGCCAAAGTCCATCCAGGTCATGTGAAAGTTAATTTCCAACTAGTAGGAGCAAACCCGTCCCAGACCGCTCCTCAATCAAGAGTGACCCTACCAGCAGTACCAACTCAGAAATTACCTCCACCAATCACTACCCCAGAAGCACCACAGGAATCTTCAAACAGCAAGGGGGATTCAAAGGGGGATTCAACCGAAGCCAAACTAGTTGTGCCACCTAGCACCAGTGACTCTTCAAAGACAGCGGTAAACCCTTCCCCCCAACCATCCCAGCCAGAAAACCTTACTCCTCCTAGCAATTCTGAAACATCTGAAGCAGCGGAGACTGTATTATCCAGCCCAGCATTATCTAGCCCAGCATTATCCAGTCCAGTATTATCCAGGCCAGCCTATGACTTCCCTGACTTAGGCTGGGATGCTGATCAAATAGAGCAAGCTTTAGGAAAAATTAAAGATTCTTTTGGCGGAGAAATTATTGATTTAAATGATGAGCTGAGTAATAATGAAGTGATGCCCAAAGAGCCATTAGTAGAGTCGTTTGTCAAGGATACTCAGGGTACCTTTGACCAAGAGCAACCCGAATCATCAGTAGCCGAAAATCAACCTGATCCAAGACCGTTTTCGATCAAGATTCAGAATAGGCCGCAAGAGTTAGAATATGATGAAAATGGTGAACTCCCTTTTTAGAGTTATGATCAATTTGAGAATTGGGGTACCAAAGGGAACAGCGGATCTGGGAATAGGGAGTCGGGAGTCGGGAGTCGGGAGTTGGGAACTTTGGATCAAGAATTATCACAAATAATTTAGCTTCCCTCGAATTGGGAATTGGGAATTTCAATTCCTAGGCTCATAGGCGAGGCAAAATTTCTGGTAATAGCTGACCTGGAACTTTGGAAAGGGCAAAGCTTTGTCCCGCAGGACCATTTTCCCGAGAAAATGCCCGAATGGTGTGGATCAGGTAGTTCAGAGAAATTTGGTAGGTTTCGGGTTGATCAACTGTACCCATACAAGCTTGCACATGTTGGTGTAGGGCAGCTTCTAAATGAGTTAACTTAGACCCTTTGGTTAAGGAAAATTGTGGCTGTGTCCCTAGCTGGAAATTCACTAGCCCCAAGTTGTTGTAGGTAGCGATAATATCAAAGTTAACTGGTACAGGTGATCTGTTCTGGTTAGGGACTTGCTCAGAGGGGTGTGGTTGATATCCTGCGATCGCAAGAGCATTTTCATAAGCCGTTATACATTGCTTAAGGTATTCTACTTTTGCCCCATATTCCTCCTTTAACTGGTCGGCTAAGTGCCAGTAGGCGGTACCTAGGTTATTCTGTGTCGCAGCACAGCCAGCTGGGTCAACCTCCGATTTCCGGTATTTGAGAGCATCTTGATAGGCATATATGGCTAGCTTCAACCAGACTGTTGGTTGTTCGTGCTGGGCAAGACTCCAGTAAGTCGTACCCAGGTTATTTTGAATCATTGCCCAATTTTGAGGATTGGCTGTGGTGTCATGATGAGAAATGGCTTCTTGGTAGGCTGCGATCGCTTTCTTTAAATTAGGCACTGGTGATTTATATTGCGCTAGATTCCAGTAAGCCGTTCCTAAGTTATTTTGGGTTGAAGCATATTTAACCAAGTCATGGTCAGCACCGCCATAGCCCAAAGCTTCTTCATAGGCGCAAATAGAATTTTCCAGATTTTTAGCTAAATCTTGGTACTGGGCTAATTCTCCATAAGCTGTTCCCAAATTATTCTGTATCATGCTAAAAATTTCCGGAGATTGTTCCGCTAAAAAGTCAGTTACTGCTACTTGATAGCATTTAATGGCTTGCTCTAAATAAGAGACCATCAGGTTGTCATTGTTCGGACAACGAGATAGCATCCAGTAGAAATTTCCCACATCATTGAGGATAGCGGATTCTTCGATAGGTGTGAATTTTGACCATTGCAGCGCCTGCTCATAAGCCTGGATTGCGATCACTAAGTTTTCCTCAGAGGCATCTCCCTGTTCAATCAGGTAGCGATAATGATTGCCCAATTCAAGATAGGTTTGGCCTGTAGATGGTTTTTGAGTTCCAGGTTGCAAGTTATTTGGTTCAGAGTTATCTTGTGGTGTTTCAGTTTCAGTTGTCGGTGGCAGGTTATTTAGTTGTAAGTTATCTTGTCGTGTTTCACTGTGATTTTCAAGTCGCACATTCTTTGGTTCAAAGTTATCGTTTGATGTTTCAAAATTAAAACTTTTAACTGTCAACACATCCTCTTGCCGTGACAGTGTCTCCACATCTTCCTGACCAGGATCGATTACTGTTGTTGAAGGGGGTAATGTGTAGGAAGCCTCTGGTGTATCAGTAACCCGTTGGGATAGGGGTGTTGGTTCTCCTTCAAACTCAAAGAAACCAGTGTGCTGTTGCCAAAATTCTGGTACCGACTGCTGAATGGAATAAAACCAAGGTCGTGGCAACCAGAGCAAGAAAGTCAGTTCCCAGTAGCTGAGATTATTCCCAATTGACTGTAAATGCCTGAGAAACAATCGTTGCAGTGTTGCCGGTTGCCGTGTTAAGTTTTCTATACCCAGAATCTGAAATCCCGGTATACTCTCAGAAGTGTAAGATTCCTCATGGTCGGTTAACCATTGACTAATCTGAGCTACGGGATTGGGTTCGCTCAGATTTAAATTCAAGCTGACCAACTTTGGGTAACCTTGGTGGTTCCTTGACCCGTTTGCTCCAGATAAGCCTAACTCCCGGTATAGTTGATCTGCGAGGTGGTTCCGCAGATTCAGGTCATCACACACTGCCAAAAAAAGCTGGCGGCGCAGACCAATGCTCAAAGCGAGTTTCAAACGTTGATAGGTTTGCCGATTCCAACTGGAAATTTCTTGATTTGAGGCAATGTCCGTTACTATCATGCTGGCATAGGTGTCAGAGCAAAGGGATTACATATCAACCTTTTCCTGGTTTTGTTGCCTAAGTCAGGATTGAACTTGAATATTCTGTGATCGTGGCTTAATTTATCAGTACTTAGCACTCAGGACGATTTTAAGAGAAGTATTCTTTAAGTATCATTACAAAATAAATTACCTCCTCCTCTTCTCGATAATGCTTACAAAATCAGGATTTTGATTTTGTAAAATCGGTAATTATTTTTGTGTGAATACTTATAAATTACTTAGGATTACTATATCCGTATTTATAACGATTTTTGAAAAAAAATCTATAAAAATCAGCAATTTCAACTATAGCTATTACTAAAATTTTAGTCAACAATAGATTAAAGTATATCGCTGTTTACTAAATTATCGTAAGCAATCAGCAATCAGCAATCAGCCGTCAGCCGTCAGCCTTTGGCCTTTGGCACCTCAAGTAGCACCTCAAGTAGCCCATAAGCTAAATGCTTACTTTTCTATTAATTAGTTACACATATTTTTACCTATTTACTATTCCCGATTCCCGATTTCCGATTCCCAATTCCCGATTCCCGATTCCCGTTCCCCTCCTGGGAGGGGTTAGGGGTGGGTTCCGATTCCCGATTCCCGATTCCCGATTCCCGATTCCCTGTTGCCTAGAAATGATTAAACTCAATCAACATTTAATATCCTATTTAGGTAGCTGCGCCTTATCTGCACTGGTGCTGTTTCCAGGATTAGCTAAAGCTCAGGTTCAAGTTTCTCCTTTAGTTATTGAAGAAGAAGCAGAACGAGGTCAAGCCAAAGGTATCATCAACGTCACCAATCGCAGTAATAAGGCGTTTCGAGCCCGTGTCTATGCGACACCTTTCACCTATGATGAAAATGGGTTTGAGGCGTTGGAATCTAGCTCTAATGACTTAACCCCTTATCTACAATTCTCCCCTCGTGAGTTGGTAGTAGAACCAGGAGTAACTCGCCGCATCCGAATGATTTCCCGCTTTCCTCCTAGTATTGATAAAGGGGAATATCGGGCAGTGATTTTCACAGAAAATCTGGAACATTCTCAGAATAATAGTCGTGGTGTAAGTATGGGCATTGTACCTCGCGTTGGTGTCACTGTCTATGTACGTCATGGAGATATTTCTCCCAAATTGACCGTAGAGGAAGCGAGCTTTGATCACAAGAATCAGCAGATTCTCTTACAGGTTAGCAACAGTGGCAATGCCTCTGCACGTCCCAAGGTGGAGTGGACTTTGAAACAGGGAAGCACTACGGTCACCACTGGCAAACAAAACGAATGGACAGTTATTGCTGGGGGAGAACGGAAGATTTCTATCGGATATCCTAGTCATGCCAAGGAATTGACAGCTGGACAATACCAATTGACTGGAACCTTGCTTTGGGGCGAAGAAGAGAATCGACAAAGTGTGCCTTTTAGTATTAATCTGACTGTTCCCACCAGCACCACTGCTCAGAGTAATTAACCTGAGGGCGTTGCTTAATAATAGAATGATTTTAAGAGTTTTGTGGAACAGGCATCTTGCCTGTTCCCTGGTCTGTGTTCGGGTGCATCTCCTAAAAGTTGTTTGACCCAGCAGTGGTGCGTTACGGGCAGCAACCCACATTCCGCAGGTTCGTCCTCAATTTGAATAATTTTCTCTTTGCTTACAAGCCAAAGCTATATCCTGCTCCCAGTTTCATTGATTTGAGTATGAAGAGCCATTTTGCCCAGCTTTATTCTCAATTGGTTAGGATTTTTGAGAATGGCTGAACTTGCGATCGCCCCTTTAGGGCGCGCCAAAGGCGATGAAGCGTTCGCGAAGCGTGGCCAAAGGCCTCAGCTTCCGCGCTTATGCGATCGCTCAGTTTCCCATAGTGTCGTAAAAAATATTCTATATCCAAGCTAACCTGCGGAATGTGGGTAGCAACCTAAGCGTCGCTACGAAGCGAAACATGAAGCCCCCCCTGAAGCACCACTAGCAACTGTTCCCTGGTCTGTGTTCCATTAAACTAAGCCAGTGAGTCACCTCACTTACTCGTCTACCCTTCGGGAAGGTTACGCCAACAAAACCGGGCGTGAAAGTTTCCCTTCACCCGGCTCCTCGTTGAAAGAACCATTGTTATTGGTACCTCTAACATGGTTAGAACCGTGTTTTTTTTCCATCATGGCAGTGTAGATGAAGTAATTCTAGATTTTTATCCCAATTACTTTCACCTTGTGAGCGCGGTATGATATAATTTGTATGCAATAAATTTCCATCTCTGTTCGCGAAGCGTCGGCTACGCCAAAAGTAAGACCACAGTCGGACCACTTCCCTTTTTGCCTTTTCAACAGCCTGACCATTAAAACGGTATAAAACGGCATTAAGTGTTACAACGTAGACACTTGACATTTAACTAGCGCTAGAGTATCATTAAAGTATCGCTACAGTCATTAACGATGGCCAAAAAAATAGGAGCAACCAAAAAGATATCAACTCAGATCGTCCCTGTTGTTGGGATGACTGAGTCGGTTGAGTTTGAGTTGCTACAGGTAATGAAAAAACTTGGCATCGTTAGGGCTGAGTCCTATAACAAACTGGGCAGTATTAACCACTGGGGACTGGACTGGAAAAAAGCTTACCCAGAGATTAGGAGCTTTAGGACAAATGAATCTTTAGGACTGCCTTCTAAATTGATGGAGTGGACGGTCAGTGATGTCGCCAAAGCCATTACGGCGAGCCAAGCGGCTTGCACTGAAGCGGTGATTAAAAAGATTTACAAAAGGTTTCCTGGAAAGGGTAACCAAAAGATAAGGAAAGAGCTTTGCAAACAGCTTAAGACTTTGGCATTTCTAGACAGTCCACTCCTGCACAGACTTATCAGAAAAGAGTTCCAGAGAGGACATTCTTGGGTTAAAAATCAGATAGTTTACCAGCAGGGAGGGTACAAATGCCAAAGACTCTCTCGCAATACTTATCAGTTAGAATTAGCTGGTTTAAGAAGAGGAAAAAGGAACAAGATAGTTGTTAAATCTAATCGCCAAATAAGTGGACAGATTAGATTAATTCACAATCAACTCCTGCAAAGATTTGAGATTCATTTTTTAGTTGATTATGGAACTGTAGAAATCCCCGCTGAACGTCGCTCTGTAGGAGTAGACAAGGGATACACAGAGGCTTTTTATGACTCAGAGGGTCAGGCGCACGGGAAAGGCTTGGGTAAATTGGCTACCAAAAAGTCCGACCGTATATGCTCCAAAAACCGCCATAGAGGAAAGCTTTGGTCACTTCACAAAAAATTAGAGAAAATAGACCCAGGTAAGTCGGCTCGTATCCTTAAGAACAATCTAACTAGAAAAACAGAAAATAAGCGTTACAGGCAAAATCAATCAGAGATTGCGGCTGTCATAGGAGCCGCATCTAAATCCCTTTTTAATGGGGAATCACTAAAAGTATTTGCAGAAGATTTAACACAACCGATTAAAGGAAAACGTCAGCCATTGGCGATGTCTCGCAAGCTTAATAGCTGGATGAAAGGTCAAATGCGGGACTCCTTGCAAAAATGGGCTGATTGGACTGGATCTGTTGTAACAGAAGTGCAGCCTAGCTACACGTCGCAAGTTGACTCCGTGACTGGAACCCTTCTAGGGAAAAGGAGCGGGGACAATTTTACCAGATTTAATGGGGTCGTGTTGCAGGCTGACCATAATGCTGCCAAAAACATCCTTGCTCGGGGTACAGACAAGGAAATTTCCCGGTACATGAATAAAACCGAGGTTCAAGCAGTATTGTTGCGTCGTACCGCGCGTTTCTTGGAAGGTATGGGACTGAGTCTACTAGATGCAGTCGAGCTTGGTTATCTTGATTGTAAACATAGCAGAACTCAGGCTTTCAAGCAACTCCTGGGCGGGATTCCAGGAACGTCTAAATAGATGAGTGGAAGGCTTAACTCCGGTTGCTGTATGACCACTCCTCACTTAGACCACAATAAATTGCACCTTGACCGTTTAATCCGGTTTTGTCATGATTAATACCGGTTCAAGAGTATCCCTTGTCAATTGAGCTGGTCATTTCAGGATGTTTTCCCATTCTGATACTCCAGTAAATGTAACTTCTCAATTACCCCTGCACCCCCTGTTTAGGATATATGTTGGCAGTCCCTTTGCCAAAAGTATGTGAATCTGTTATAACTCAGATATGACTGAAATAACTGTACTGGATACTCTCAACGACACAACCGACCTCCCAGAGGAAGAATCTCTGCGCTTGTTTGTGCAACAGCAGCAAGCAATAATAGGGTTGTTGGCGGAGCAAAATCAAGCATTAGATAAACAGGTAAAAAAGAGCGTCTTTATCGGTTAGATCAGGCGGTGATTTTAGGGGAGTGTGGTTTAGTCAAAGAAGCTAATCAACAAGCTGAATAACCATTAGTTTATTGGGGTAATAATAAAGTTAACAACTTTTTACCTGATTTTAACTTAGTAATGGAGGTCGCCCAAACAGATGATATTAAATTGTTAACCAACTTGCTAAATGTCTATCAACTAGCTAATTGCCAAGAAGAAGCTATTACGCTTCAATAAATCATTCAAACAAACCATCAAAACATCTAAATTTGAACCATATTGATTGGTTTGTTTACCATAAAAAATAATCAAAACCAAATAAGGAGACGTCTATCATGTCTAACAAAGCATTGCAAACTCTACAATTTATCTTTCAAGATCGTCCTGATGTTTTACGACTATTTGATTTCAGAGAAGTAGATTTAAGTGGTCGTGTAGATGAAGAATGGTTAAAAAAACAATCTGAAAAAGAGTTATTTCCAAAACCTGTTAATTTTTATGCTACTGGACGTACAGGTGCAGGTAAAACTACACTAGCAGTTACTTTGATAGATCCTGAGAAAAAATTAGCAAATACTATTAATGATGTTAATAATGATGAGGTTTTTGAAAGTTCAGGTAAAACAGATTGCACTTGGATGGTAGTTTTCTTTAAAATGCGTAGTAACTTATGGTATTTTGATCTTCCTGGTGCTGGGGGTTGTAGCGATACATACGAAAATATTAATCGAGCTGCTTTGATGCTTCCCCAGATTGATGATGAAGATGAGGAATTAATACCTATTGATAAATTTGAGTTATGGAATTGCTCAGATTATCCTACTACTAAAAAAGTTGTCAAAGAAGATATAGCTGTAGAGCAATGGCAATCCCCCGAAAATCAGGAAAATTGTAAACCTGATATTATTCTTTATGTGGTTGCTCCTCATACTCAATTTGTGAAACCAGATCGTAAATATTTAAAAGCTTTACTGAGAAAACAGAAAAAACAAACTGATAAAAATAAAGTAATTTTTGCCCTAAATATTCATTTCACAGATGATGGAACAAGAATAACCAGTCAAGCAAGTGTAGAAGATGCAACGCAACAAATAACTAAAATTTTTAAAGAATTTTACCCTAATGAATCTGTGCCTATTGTTGAAATTGACTGTAAGCAAGGGACAGGAATTAATCAAATTACCAAACTAATGCTTACAATGTTACCAGATAATAAAATTGGTAACTTTAAACAAGTTTTACCCGATCAACTGAAGGAATTTGCTATACAAGAACGTAGTTGCCGTTATCGCAAAGCATTAATTCAGATTGCAAGTCGTTTAGCTACTCGTAAAGTAGATGAAAAACAAGGTAATCAAGACTTACTCAATGAAGCCTATATGGCAGTTGCTGATTATGGTATTCGAGTTTTTCAGGAAGAAGATGCTACCTTGGAAGCTGCAAAAGAATTGAATGATACAATTGTTCAGTTAGCTCAAGAGGCCAAAATTTCACGAGAAGAAGCGCAAACAATCTTAGTAGATCGGATTGTTTATAACGACCAGGAAGTCGAAAAAAGTGAGTATGTACCTGATTTTCAAGACGTAGAAGTTGAAAAGCAAGTTATAGAATATGAACAATCTCAAGAATCAAGACAAAAACCTGTAGATGGAGAAGGTTCTCCTGGTGGTATGGCTGGTGGGCCTGATCTTGGTGGTATGGCTGGTGGGATTGATCTTGGTCAATTAGCAGGTGCAAGTGCTGCTGCCTTTAGTGAAATGGCGAGTGGTACAATGGCGGCAATAGGAGCTGGTTTAGCAACCGGCGGATTAGCATTTCTACCTGTTCTTGGTGCTAGTATGTTTGGTGCTTCTGGAATGGGTGGAAAGAAAAAGAAAAAACAAGTTCCTGTTAGTGAGGATGTGATTAAACCCGTAGTTAAAACTATCACAACTACTGAGAATAAATTTATGGGCATGAAAGAAGTTAAGAAAAAAGTTTTAGAAAAAGTGCCAGAAGTAATACAACAAGAACAAGAGATAGGAAAAAAATATTTACAAGGTGGTTATCCTGTTGTTGAAAACTTGTTATCTATTGGCTTAGGCATTGAAAGTGCTAATGGAAAGCAAAAGTTGGAAACTGATTTTCAGGAAATAGTAGAAGTAGGGCGTCAAGAAACTCAAGCAATATTATTGCCATATAAGGAAGCGATTAACTCCTTTGCTGTTAGCGAGAATGAAGAAGAAATTAGCCAAATTTTAGAAAGAATTTTAATCTAACTTTAGAACCTTGTAACAGAGTGGGGAAATCCTAACTATTCCCTGCTCTAGATTTAAAAAGTATTCTTTAAGCACATGTTAGGAACAAAAAACTATGTATTTCCAACTTAAGCCTCCATCCATTTCTAAAATTCGTGCCAAGTTTATCATTGAAAAGCTTGGCAATTATCCTAGAAATATTGATAATATTAACTTATTTTTTACAGGTAGAACAGGAGCAGGTAAAACGACATTAAGTAATCGTTTGCTTGGTAGTGATTACTTCTTGTCTACAGGTCATCAAGATTGTACTAAGGAAATTAATCTAATTGAGTTTCCTATTGGTTTAAAATGTTTTGATACTCCTGGTGTTTGTAGTGATGAACTCTTAGAAAATTATAATCGAGTTGCTTTAGGAATTAATCAAATTGAGGATTGTCCCATTGTAGAAGACCTTACTTTAGCAAGATATCGAGAAAATTGTTCTGCTCCTCAAGAAGAAAATCTTAGTATATCAGAATTTGTAAATCTAGAATTTCAGCCAGATTTAATTTATTATCTCATAGCACCAGAAAAACTATTTACGAGAGGCGACCGCCAATATTTAAGAGATTTACTAAAAGTTCACCAAAATGTTATTTACGTTTTTAATATGTTTGTTAACAAGCAAACAGGGATGAGCTATTTTGCAAAAGACGCAAATATTCAAGACACAGCTACCCAAATTTTAAAAGTTCATCATAAAGTTTTAGGACAACATTCTCAGCCTGTTATTATTGGACTTAATTGTTTTACAGGAGAAGGTATTTCAGACTTATTACATCAGTCTTACATAATGTTAAAAGGAAATAAAGGTAAACTTTTTCAAGAATTAATTCAATATCAACAGCAAAAAACTCCTGATGAATATGTTAATCAAGTTAAACAAGAATTAATCCGATTATATGCTCATGGTGCTTGTCAAAGAGCAACAGGAAGTGATACTTGCGATCAACCTTTACATCTACTATCTTATAGTCTTTTTGATTTTCTTGTCAGTCTTCCCATTCAGTCAGACCAAGACGATAATTCTATTGCTGAACAGGTTAATAAGATAGTAAGCGATGTTTTTGATAATCCAATTTTTGAAAAAAGGTCTGAGTCACTGGAAGATAAGTTTGAGTATTTAATTAGAACCAAAGAATATATCTTTACAGAAAGAATTGAGTATTTTAATCAATTAATTAAGACTTCTGTTTTTGATATACAAAAACAAGCCTATGACCTCAGAAATCAAGAAGTTGAAGAATGGGAAATAGAAAAAGAATCTGTTAAGCAAAAATTAGATGAAGACTGGGATAGTATCTTAGCAATAATTCAAAAACTAGATAAATTAAATACTTTACTTGAATCCCTTAATCAAGAAATTGAGGAACTTATTGATGAGTATAATCCCCGTATTGATGCTAATAATTCTCGTTACCTTGACATTTCATCACGTCGTCATAATTTCAACTCTCGTTTTGATCGTTGGAAAGATAGACTTGATAAGTATAATGCTAATATTGACAGGATTAACCGTAGTTCGTCTAGATTAACTTATGAATCTAAACGGTCTCTTGATAGAGAAAGTGATTATCTTGAGCAAGAAAGAAGTTCTATTAAATCAGAAGATAGTTATATTGAATCTCTAGAGGCAGAATATCAAAAAAATGTTGAATGTCTTAAAGAAGAAAAAGCTACAATTCAAACTAAAATTGACCAGCGTGATGCTAAAAAAGAAGAATATGGACGCCAAAAAAAATTACTTTTAAACAAATTAAAAGAATATAATCTTTTAAAGAAAAATGCTCAGGATGACAGTAAGTTTTGGTTTGAAGTGATTAAATATTTTAACGACGAATTAAGTGCTATTGATGACAAAATTGAGCAAAGAATTGAAGAAATTAACCTTCATATTCAAGAAATTAGAAATCCTCTCTCCAAAGACTATCTTGAAAAATTTACTACAATAGAAGATGCGATTGATGAGTTGCAGGAATTAATTAACCGTTGTCTTGATGAAATGGCTGTCTTTGAAAACCAAATTTTCACTTTTAATCAAGAGCTAAATTATTGTATTTTCAAGGTCAATATCAATAAAAGGGTAACCCAAGTTTTACAAAAAACGACAGAACATTATTTTGATGAAACGGGACAATTTGAATATAGATTTAGTCATTACCATTATTTTGGTAAACATGGAATTACTGTTTTATTAGCATTGACAACAATGATATTTTTTGATATCGCTCAAGACTATGATTTTTTTTATAGTGATTTACTCCAAAAAGTAGAAAACTTGGGAAGTTTTCCGGAAAATCCAACAGAAGCTCAAATATATAACTTATTGTCTTGTAATTATAGTTTATTATTTGAACCTGCTTTTGATAACAAAATCAAACAAGCTGTGATGACAAACTAATTAGGAGAAATAGTAATTTTAAACTTATAGAGATATTCACCAGCCACCAGTGGTGTCAAAGATTCAATGGATAGAGAAGCCACAAGATCGTAGTTAACAGACTCATTAGTTTCTACTGTGGATTGGTCTCGATTATCAACTACTTGACCATTTTTTGAAAGTATCTCAATAATTTCCGAATCTGGACTGCCACTCATCGGACGACCTAAGATGCCATACTCTACCTGAATTGCTTGCTCTAAAAGTTTCCGAGACCGCTCATTTAAGGGAATCAATTCCCCAATACTGACGGTGACGTTAGAATTAAATATTAGGTTACTTCTAGCGGGTTGCTCAACCGTAGAGGTCAATCGATTGGCAGAAATTTCTAGGCTGCCGATTTCTACGTTAACAAATGAACCGACTCCCTCCACGGTTCCAAAAAACATAAACTCCTGGTCGGATGTGGCTAACTGGGCACCAGCACCTATAGCACTAACGGCTATGCCCAAGGCAGTTATCGTAGTAATGACTAGGGATTTTATCAGTTTTTTTGACATGGTAATTTCCTGGGATAACGTTACGGTTTTATATCCGTATTATTCCCCTATTACCATTCGGATTATTCCCAAAGATATACGAAATTTATATAATTATTACTTTTTATTACTTACTAGTTATTAGTGGCTGATGGATCACATATAGCTGAATTTTTATATAGTGAACCTTTGGCTTAGATTAACAGATTGTAAACTGGCTATAGCAATCCTAAATAATTTGTAAAATCAGCAAAATATAAAATTTTTGTGGGGCAAGGGTTATAGCGATAGCTTCGGCCACTATATTTCAAGGATCAGATCGGATTGCTATGTATACTTAATGGCAGTTGAGCACAGGAGAAAAATAATAATGTATGAAGTGTATGGACCGGCACCGTGGATCAAGACCGAACGTTACGGGATCACAAAGACGCTCCCTCCTGAAACGTCTGTAATTTGGTACAAGGCGCTTCTGCTGTGTGCCAACGGGGATGGAGAACTCACACAAGCAGAACGGGATTGGGTAATTGGTCACGCCACAACCTATCATCCTGAGATGAGTGAAAGTCAAATTGATGAAGTGAGGAATTATAACGGAACTGGCTCTACTGATGACATAGAAAAACTTGTGTTCAGTGATCCACTCGCCAAAAAAGGACGTTATGCGTTAGTTTACGAAGCAATTCAGGCTTCGGCTGCTGATGGTGAATATAGCGACGGAGAAAAAGCCACCATTCGTAAGATGGCTGCGAAGTTGGGAATCTCTGAAGACAAGGTGATAGAACTGGAGAACCTTTATGAAGAAGAAAAAGCATTTCGGGAGAAGCGTATCAAAATCTGGCACCCTGAGGGGATACCAGGTGAGGATGCTTAGAACAGTTCAAAACTAGCACTCTATCTACGAACAGCAACTACTGCATCAATTGATCGCAGCCGCTGGGTTTCAAGTAGTTCAAAGTCGGCTTTATGTTCGTGCCACGGCCTGAGGGAAAATTCGGATTCTAGGATCAAGTGTCGTGAGACATCGGTAAGTGAAACGGTAGATTCTGCTGCGATCGCAAACAAATCAAAATGAGCAAGTCCACGCACGCAGCGGTAGAGCGCCCGCTGGTGCGTCCCAGTCAGCTCGGCTAACTCCGACACAGGTAAGGGGCGTGCAGCAAGATGGTCAAACACCCCAAGCCCAATACAAGTTTCCGTGAAATAGGAGACTATCCGATAGTCCAATATGCAAAACATCTGTTGATAGGGAATCATTTTGATTGTTGTCCTACAGATGAGTAACCGTTTATTGCGGTAATTTACCTAAACATAGGTTTTGTACTGCTAGGAAATGCCCGATGGCATCTTCATAGGATGTTGCGAAAGACTCATTGAGCAACCTGCGCGTGTTTTGCAAGACTTTAGGATGGATCGGCATCAGTGCCTCCTGAGATTCCTGAATCGCCTTTTCAAAGGTCGTTGCTTCGCATTGTCGATCGACAATCCCGAATCCAGCAGCTTCGGCAGCGGACCACTGGGCACCGGTGAAAAGCAACCGACGGGCATGGCCAATTCCGGTATATTTGGCCAGTCGGAATACACTCATTCCAGGCAGGTAACCTTCTTTGACTTCCGGCGCTTGGAACACTGAGCGGGTTGTTGCTACACGATAATCGCAGGCAAGGGCCAATTGAAAATGAAAACGAGTGCAAAATCCATTAATACAAGCGATCGAAGCCCCCGCCAAACGTTCCAGACGCACTAAGAATTTTTCCCACTTGCTGCAATGGTCAATATCGGGAGGAGTTGGATTAAGGGATTGTTGCTGGGTACTCAGCCCCTGAAATACGATCAGCGTACAGGCGCTTTCATCTTCCAGGTAATCCATCAACTCAATTAATTCGGACAATAAGACCAGATTCAATCTACTCGAATCTGGCCATAGTAAATTCACATTAGCGATCGCATCCTGTTCGGTCAATTTGATAGTTGTGTATTGCTTCATTTCAGAATTCTCCTAAGCAGCATTCAATGGTCGAGCCTGGTCCCATAGTGATCATGACCACCGAATCTCCCGTCTGGGCTACATCTTCCTCCAATAATTTTTCATGGGAAAATAGAAAGGAAGCGGAGGATAAGTTACCATAATTTTGTAATATACTCGTGGTATATCGCACATCGTGCTCGGTGATATTTAACGAATATTTGAGCGAATCGATCACTTTACGTCCGCCGGAATGAATAATCCAGTGCTTAATATCCCGGCGTTTGCGGCTAAAGCGCCATAACAGATTATCCACAGGTGTGTTGACATTCAGTCCCAGCAGGTAGGGAATTTGTTTATCCAGGTACAACGAATATTTGGTTTCCTCAAAGTCTAGCCGGATCGCGTCAATGGCCTCCGGGATGATATGGGAAGTGAAGCCAAGAATTTTAGGACCGGTGGGTACCAAAGGGAAAGGTTTTGCAGAAATCACCGCTGCTGCTGCACCATCTCCGAACAGGGAATTCACCACCGCAGTGGTTATGGTCTCATCAATAACATACATTGCAGAGCATACTTCCACACAAAGTAATAGACCGATTGCCTCTGGGTGGACTGCACAAAAATTGACTACAGGTTGCATGCCGTTTAATCCGCCATTACAACCCATTCCCACAATATCAATGCGCTGAATATCCGGACGCATTCCCAATGCTTTTATATAGTGCGCCGTTAGGCTCGGACACAGTAGGCCAGTGGTTGATACCACTGCCATGTAATCAATATCCTGAGGAGTAAGCCCAGCTTTTTTTAGGGCTTTTTTGATTGCGGACTGTCCAATATCCAAAGCCACGCGCTGGTGTTTGTCCAGTAACTCCCCAGGGCTTTCGTCGGGTATGCTGCCATCAGGATTAGGCTTTGGCAGGCAGAGATGCCGGGATTTAATATGGGAATTAGTGACATACTCCCACACTGAATCGAAGATTACAGTGTGGGCTTCTTACCAACTCCAGCCATCGCTATCGGCTTTCGCCGACGCTACGCGAACGGATACTCGGTAAGCTTTATTTACGACACGGGATGCCCCTCCGCGCCGGAACAATACAATAAGTTCTATTTTTTAGGAACGTAGGTGGCTGACAAACCAGCATTTTCGGCTTTGTTTATCAGTACATATATTATAGCAATTTTATAATACCCTGTGCAAAATTCATCCCACACCTATGCTACGCATTAGGTGTGGGGCTTCTTTTGCCGGACAGCTAAAGATTTTGTTGATTCTCTTATCCGTTATCCCAAAAAGCTCCAGCACTTGGGATTGGGTACATTTTTGTGGCGGTGTTTCCGTGCCAATCGCAATTAGCCTTGGGCAAACTGAAGAAGTTTGCATTTTCTGCTCCATCTATTCTACTTGGGTTTTGCGATTATAGAGCAGGGCTTGGGCAACTGCTTCTACGCTTGCATCTCCCAAACTTGTATTAACCGATTGCAAAGCCATTTTAGCCAGGCGGGTAGCCAGAGGATCCCGTCGTGCGGCAGCTTCCGCAAGGTGAATCCCATCTTCTAGGACGCGATCGCTGATTTGAGAAACCAGCCCCCATTCCAAAGCAGTTGCACTATCTACTTTCTGTCCGAACAGAATCATCGCCTTTGCTCTAGCTTCGTTTACGAGTTTGCTTAGGCGACGAATCCCTCCAGCAGCCGGGATCAACCCCAAATCGATTTCAGGCAGTGAAAACCAACTTGAGGGACTACAGATGCGCAAATCAGAAGCAAGAGCAAGTTCCAGTCCCCCTGCAATGGCAGGTCCCTGAATTGCTGCCACCGTGGGCCACGGTGCATTAGCCCAGTTATCAAAAAGCTGTCGGCTCAGTAAATTTAACCCATCCTGATAAGACCTGTTTGCAAAGCTGGATATATCGGCACCGGCACAAAATACCCTATCCCCTGCACCGGTGACCACCCCTGCGCGAATGGAAGGATTGGCAACCGCCGCCGCTAGCTGTTCTGCGAACTGGCAGATCATAGCATTATGGTATGCGTTGGCTTTATCGGGACGATCGAGGATGAAAAGTGCAATATTATCCGATTCCCCAACGTATTTCATGTGCACAGTACCCGAAACTGTTGCCATTGTCTTGAATACCTTTTGTTTGCTTGTCTAATCCCAACCCACAATCTTGTCCACAACCTTTACACTGATTGCGACAACAGTTGGGCAACCGCTGCTTCCATATCTCCCATTGATACTTCCAGATCGGTAGGATAAGCGGCACGGGACCACTGCACCAGATATTTAGGACCGATATTGTCATCCACCGAGCTGCCGCCAAAAAAGCCAGTGCCGATCACTGGACCCCGGGTCAGATTGGTGGAAAAACCACTGGAGCCTTCTACACCCTTGGTATTCACCGCAATTCGGCAGACCGGCAGAGCTGCGGTATAACGCGCTACAACTGCAGGGTCATTAGTGTGAATCACTGCCGAGTGACCTTTGCCCATTGTATCCAGCATCCCTAAAGCAGTGTCAATGGCAGCTTGTACCCCGTCAACTGCAATATATCCCATAACCGGGAACAGTTTCTCTTGGCTGATCGGTTCATCTGCACCCACTGTGTCAATTTCAACGATCAGGCTTTTCGTGCCCTCTGGTACAGAAAAACCTGCCTGCTGGGCAATCCAGGCCGCACTTTTCCCCAGGGCTAAAGGATTGACTCCACGGTCGGGGAAAAGATACGCGCGCAGTTTTTCCTCTGCTTCATCGCTCACAAAATACCCGCCCGATGCCCCCATAGCTGCTTTGAGCTGCGGATCAATGGCGCGATCCGCGATTACCACGGATTCACAGACACAAGGTAGAGCATGATCGAAACTGTTACTAGCAATGATTTGTTCAGCCGCAACAGGGATGTTGGCTGACTGATGCACAAAACAGGCCACATTACCTGGCCCCATACCGATTGCCGGATTGCCGGAACGGTAGGCCCCATGCACCCTGTTGGGACCACCAGTCGCGAGAATCAGACCAACACGGGGCGATTCCATCAAACAGTTGAGGGAGAGGATGCCAGGGGTACGTATGGTTTGAATTGCCCCTTCCGGGGCACCTGCTTTCTCAGCGGCTTGAGCCATCAAATCAACCACGTGTATCGAGCATTCTTTCGCGGCGGGGTGAGGAGAAAAAATAACCGTATTCCGGGTCATCATGCTAACCATTGCCTTGTAATAGACGGTCATCACCGGATTGGTACTCGGTATCAGCGCAACGATAATGCCTGCGGGTTTAGGAAAACTGATGATTTTCTTTTCATAATCCACAACAGGATCGATAAAATCAGCAGTCTGGTATCTTTCCAGCAACCCCAGGGAACAGTCCAGGTTTTTTTTCACATTATCACTCACATTACCGTAGCCCGTCTCACGTACCGACCATTCAGCGTAGAATTCGGCCTTTTCCTTCCCCGCCTGGGCCATCGCTTCAATAATTTTCTGCACCTGTGCTGTGGTATAAGTGCTAAAAATACCTGCAGCTGTTTCAGCTCTATCCAGTAAGCGATCGACTTCCGGTTGAATTTGATCGCATTCTGTCTGATCACTGATATTGCTCACTACTTTGTCTTCCAACTGATGAAATGGCGCGATTTTTGTCGAAGCAACATCTGATTTCTTGGGTTCTTTAAAGAACAAGTATCATGTTTATGATACCAAGGGCAGAAGTGTTAAATCTAAAGACTTAATAAAGATTTGATGTATTTTTGGTGGATGATTGCGGGATGATTTAACCAGCCATCAGAATCACTAACTGGTTAAAAGCCTATTTTGTATGTCAATTACAATTTATACAAAATAGCTGGAATTTCCCTAAGCGGGATATGTGGCTCGCTTCCAGCCAATAGTTGAGTTTAGTTAGCTGTAGCTGTCACCTTAAACTTAAAGGTGTAATCACCGCCTTTTGTGACTAAAATTACGGTAAATATGGTGATAATTTTTATAGGATTATTGTGGATTTAATTCCCAGATTAAATAATACAGATCATAATTGTTTGACCTTAAATATGTCTGGAAAGGCTATTATAGATATTGATAGAATAATTAGCTAATGTTAGATTCTTATAAATCAGTCGTTTTTTGGTAAAATCTCCGTAGGATAAATCGGGTAAAGCCGATTCCCACGGAGACAACAAAAAGATATAGAGGTTAATTGCATTTACATCAATTTTCCAGCGGGATAGGTCGCTGGCTTCCAGCCAATAGTTGAGTTTAGTTAGCTGTAGCTGTCACCGTAAACTTAAAGGCGTAATCACCACCTTCAAGGGGTAAAAGTCCCACGATCTCCATGTCAGCTTCAACCTCGAATTCGCTAGGAGGTAAATTTAGTGGTTCTGCTGCAGGGTCTCCCATAGTACGTTTGATTTCACCATTTGTTGCACCACCAATCTCAGTAAAAGAAACGCCATAGTTGTAGGTCTCTGCGGTGTCTAAAAGGTCTTGAGATAGGTCATTCGTCGCCATCAAGTCTCCAAGAGAGATAGTTGCTGGACTATTACAAAGCATCAAACCTGTAGCATAATCACCTGGGTTAACAACAGCTAATACTTCGGGATTAGGGTTTGTCAAAGCACCAGGTTGAACATCTACAAAAGAACAGGTTCCCTCTACTGTGCCCTCAAATTCAAAATCCTGCTCTATAGGAGCAGAAGGACCAGGAGGTACCTGAGCAAAGGCACTGGTAGCACCAGCAGCAACACCTACAGCAGTCAAGGCGGAAATAACTAAGGATTTACCGAATTGGTTTCTCATGTCCTTTATCTGGTGGAAATAAACTGTTTGTTTATACTTCTATTGTTTCCTAATTTATTAACTGAATACATCCGGAAAGATACCGAAGTTAAAAATTCAGTGAAGTTGATTACGGTGGATGAAATTACCGGTGATGGGGTGATGGGGTGATGGGGTGATGGGGTGATGGGGTGATGGGGTGATGGGCTGATGGGCTGATGGGCTGATGGGGTGATCGTTTTTCTAGTAGTAAAGTGCCAAAAGAAACCAATCGACAGGTAGAGTTACTACGTAAGTACTCCTAGTGCAACAACTCTGAAGTATCAAACCCCTTAGTTACTGTTACTTGAGCTGACCAAGTTGGGAAGTCTGTATGTAGTTTCCCTTAAAAAATTTAGTCAGCATTTAGTCAGCTCATAGGTGTTGGATGAAAATTATTTCACTAGCTTATCTAGCTGTAACAACTCTCTTGTGTTCTTGGATTACCATAACTTCCGTTGTTGCCCAAACCCTAGCACCTGAGGTATCAAAACCGGAAGTCGCCGCCACTACCTCTAGCCCAAGGCGAAACGATAGTTATCCATTGATTATTCTTCCTGTAGGCGTCAATCTGGGAAAACAGAATGTGATTCCTAGTACCTTAGTGCGGGGATTTGAAGATGGTTCCCAGGCAATTAATTTTGAAACGTGGCTGATTCCCTTAGATGATGTGATTCAGGGCTTGAAATTAGATGTCAAACCCTTAGACGATGGTCAATTAGAAGTGCGATCGCCTGGTTTAGTCACCCGCATCAATCCAGAAGAATTACCAACTGACCCAGAATTAGGAGTAGTCATTCCTGTCAAAACCATCCAAACTCTTCTAGGAGTCCCGACGGAGTTTGACATGATTGAATACGCCATTACGTTTAATCCCCCTTGGTTGAATGTGCGGCGCAAAGGTCGGCGAACTCGAGAAATCCCAGTCGTACTGGAAGGATTATCTGAGATTGATGCCCCTGCCTTTAGCATATCCGCGATCAGACAACGGGTAAATATTAGTGGCAGAGGGGGTGGTAGCAGTTCCTTTTCTAATTCCACAAACTATAGTGGAGAATTTACCACCGTCGGCACCTTATTAGGAGGTAGCTGGTTTGTTAGGACTCGCCAACCGGATTTAACCAATACTGGGACGTTTCGGTTACAGGAAGCCCAGTATTTTCGGCAAACCGATGCAGCGGATTTTGTCCTAGGTTCCCAGCCCACCTTTTGGCGAAATCAAGGAACAGGTCAATATTGGGGTGCGACCACTATCCAGCGCTGGGGATTTACCCCACCCTTATCAAGGGGTGGATTTAGTCCTACCCAACGGTTACAAGCCAATGACATTGGACGCAGCATTACTGGGGAAGCTGAACCGGGTACGTTGGTGCAGCTGACCCAAGGTTTTAATGATGTGGTGGTGGATGAAATCCTAGTGGACTCCTCTGGGGTTTACCGCTTTGAAAATGTCATAACTGGACGAGGCGGTAGCAATACTTATCGGGTCTTTCTATACCCGGATGGACAGCTTACTGCGGAACCAGAAATTCGAGAGGCCAATTTCTCTACTCTACCTGGTCAATTGACCAAGGGAGCCTCTGCTTTAGTTGTTTCCACTGGCTTGAGTCGAGAATCGAGCCAGAATGGGAATTTCTTCGGTGAGTTTACAGACGTACGGGGGGGAATTGCCTATCGCTTAGGAGTGACAGAAGACCTGACGTTAGGGATGGGGGTGGTTTACGACGAGTCAGTGTTGGGGTTAGGGGAACTATTCTATCAACCTGCTGGCTTTCCCTTAAAGGTAAAAGTGTCGGCTCTTTTGGGTACAGAGGATGAGGGGATAGACTATGATGCGAGTATTAACTTCCAACCTTCTCCTAAGCTAAGCTTTAACTTCAACAGTGATAGTCTAGCCCAGCGGTTTCGGGTCAACTGGCAAGCCTTTCGTGGTTTAACCTTGAGAGCCAGCGGTAACACTAGGGAGGAAGCCTTAGCTGCTGGTATGAGCATTTTTCACACTAGCCAAAATTTCTCACTCTTTGCCAGTGCTGACATCGACACCAATAATAACTTGCGCTGGAGTTTGAGGTCTAACCTGGGAAGTCTGAGACTGTCCCATCGAGGCAATGAAATCACTACCAATTCCGAACTAATTTATTATTTGTCCAATAGCAGTGCCTCAAGAGGACATTCTCTGCTACTGGGTTACGAAACCCGGGATTCCAATAACCGTGATGATCACCTGGCTCGCTTAGCTTGGCGCTATCGTTCTCCACAACAGTCTAGTGATGGTCGATATCTCTGGGACTTTGATTTCGGCTATGGCTTCGGTTCTCGGGGTAATGGATTGATTGCCTCAGCTTCCAGTGCCGTGATTCCCGGATTAGTATTGCGGTTACGTTACCAAGACATATCTACTACCTCTGATGGCAGCACCTTCAGGATTGAGCTTTCTCCCAATATCAATGTTCAATCAGGGATTAGCGGTGCCGACACCCGCTTTGACCGCTTACGCAGCCGAGGAGGATTGTTAATTCAGCCATTCTTTGACAACAATGGCAATGGTAAGCGAGATAAAGGGGAAGAGATTTACGTCGAAGAGCCTGATTTACTGTTACTGCTGAATAATAAATCGATAACCTCGTTTCGACCAGATATTCGCAACAATGGGATTTTTGTCAAACTCGACCCTGACACCTATCGCCTCGACCTTGACCCTGCCGGATATCCCATCGACTGGAAACCCGAGGAATCCGCTTATGCAGTGGAGGTGGTGCCGGGTAGCTATACTCCGGTTACTGTGCCAATGGTACTATCCTACACCTTTGCAGGTGTAGTAACTGATGCTGCGGGAGAAGCGGTGCAGGGGGCGAAGGTAGAAGCAGTACCAGTTGATTCAGGAAAATCGATTTTTTCGATTACCAACGGTGCTGGGGTCTTTTATTTAGAAGGCTTGCAGCAGGGTAAGTATAATTTACTGATTAATGGTGAATCGGCTCAACCAAATCAAATTGAGATTAAGCCAGATTCCGAACCTTTCCAAGAACTGAATTTATCGATACTCCTTAAACCTTAGTCTTTAATCCGATACTTTTTAGCTACCAAAATCTACCAAGGTAGGCTTTAGCCCGCCAATGCAAGCTGATTTTTCAGCCAGGGTGTATCTACCAAAGCCCGCAGAAAAATTCCACGAGCGCCATTGATGTCGCGATCCATTAAACGACCATCAATTTTTGATTTGATGGTTTTACTTCCGCCAATATTGACTAGTTCACCAGTCCAACTAACAGTTTTACTGGTATAAGCTTCACAGACGTCAAGGACAATTTTGCCTGTCTCAGATGCTTTATGCTTTAGAAACTCTTTAAACCTGTAATGAGCAAAAGACAGCATGTTGCGAACAGTCAAAGACCTGATTTTCCTGGTCTTTCTGTTTGACATCTGAGAGGTTTCAAAAGTAGGAAGCAGTATTACGTCAAAGTGATCAACTAGTAATCGAGCAGCTTTGTGATGTAGTTCGTTTATCAGGTTCTTGATTTTGATGATTATCCGTCTAGCGGCTCTCTTCATTCGATATTTTTGTTTGCCTTTAGCTTTACTTGTTCTGGACAGCAAACGATCGAGGTGAGCACATAGTCGCTGAATTCGGGAAAAGTCACCTTCTCCAATTTTGCCAACGGAGTTTTCACTGAAAAACGTCAAGAATGTTCTAACACCAGGGTCTAAAGCGACTACTCTGCCTTGGCTTTCGGCTTTTATTTGAGTGCTTTTGTGGGGAACTGTTAGGTAATAGTCCCCATTAGTGCTAGTTAATCGACAGTCACCAATATTACCGGGAATGGTTTCAGTAAAAGTTAATTCACCTAATTTTGTGTGATAAATGCCTTTAGCTGAAACGGCTGATTTAGGAATGTAACAAGATTGAACGGGATTCTTTCGAGACCTAAACCTAACCCGATTAATTTGGCCAGTCTTTTTATACTTCTTCTTGGCTTCCCTAACAGCCGTGCAAGCCTCCTTAATCGCTATGGATTTAATTTGATAAGGTACTGTCTTGCACCACTCGGGAAGGTTGTTTACTATTTCCGTTTTAATGGCAAACCAGTTAGCTTTTTTTTCGCCATTTTCTAGGATTTTTACAGTTTTATTAAAAACATAACGGGACACTCCAAACCAGTGGCGGATAATTGCACGCTGTTCAGAGTTTAGGAACACTCTTATCTTCTTTGATTTTTGTCCCGTACTTTCTGAGTCCGTGGACTCTACAGGAGAAGACGTGAATGATGGAGAGAATATCTGCCGTGAGTTCAGCCTCGGGGCAACTTTCAGGTTGGTCGGATCCCATGATTTTTCCACCGTTGAGACTGACCAAGTACTCAATGAGTTCAAATCCAAATCTGGTAAGTCTGCAAGGGCAGGCAACAGCAATCGTGAGCTGATCTCCTCGCACAAGCCGTTCCAGTATGGTTCTAAGACCTTTGCGTTTATAGTTGAGACCTGATCCGATGTCAAAGATGATTTCCGCTTCCGGGAAGAGGGAGTGCATGTAGGCAATTTGCCTGGCGAGGTCGTCAAATTGTTTGCTACTGCTGACTCGGCAGTAACAGATGGTAGCTGGCTGTCTTGGTTGTCTTCGCCCCAGACTGAGCAGGCTTTCTGTGTCAAAAAACCTTGTTCCTCCTGGAGTTTTTTCGGATTTGATCGTTCCATCGTCCGCATATTTCCTCAGAGTGTTCCTAGATAGTCCCGTAAGTTCGACCGCCTTACGAAGTGGTACGAGTGCCCTCCTTATAATCTACCAAATATTTGGAGATTTTGGGATATTACTGGACAATTTGGTTAACTGTCACAATCCTTAGTATTTTGTCGCCAGCAAAGAGTGGATAGGTAATAGGTAATTCTCAACTACCCATTACCTATTACCTGTTACCCATTACCCATTACCTATTACCTGTTACCCATTACCCATTACTCCCTGGAATACCAAGAGTTCACCCTTCAACTTCTGCTGGTTCTGGTTTAGGGGCTGGGGATGATTCCTGTCTGATGGTGAGGTAGCGAATCACATCTTGACTTATACGCATTGCTCGCTCAATCTTGGCGACATGGGTACCTGGTCCATTATAGTTCATTTGGATATAAATCCCTTCCCGGTACCTATCTATGGGATAGGCTAAACGACGCTTGCCACGATGCTGAATCTCGATTTGCTCTCCACCGAGTTCCTGCAATAGGTCTCGGTATTTGCCGATAGCTTGATCTACTTGTTCCTCGCCCAAATCAGGACGGAGGATGTACATCATTTCGTAAGTGTTTGGCACTGGTATTAATCTCCTTATGGACAATTTGGCTTCTTTTTATCCGATAGACAGCACTAACAATCAGCACTAACAATCAGCACTAACAATCAGCTTTCCTTGAACCACACCTTAAGTCATAGTCAAGGTTGGGTAATTGACTTGCTTGCTACTGGATAGTTAAAGAAGCAAGGAATTGATCTATCCCTACTTAAGCGGACACTTACCGGATCGGTAAGTGTTTGGAGTGGTCAGACTTATCTGAATACTTTTATCTGAATCCTTTATCTGAATCCTTGACAAGGATTACCGATTTCACATTGTAACCCTTTGTGCAACCAATTTCAATTAAATTTCAATTAAGTTGTGTCCAAAGATAGTAAATTCGTCAAAGGGGAATACCACTAGACACAACCAGACACTACCAGAAGATGCTATGTCTAAATGCAGCTTATTATCTATTGTACTGTTAAGGACAATCTATTATCAGTACTAAGTACTGACGTACTACCAACTCAATACTACTTTAGGTAAAGTAGAGAATTTTCGTAAAATTATCAAGGAACATCTATTGTTATGACACAGCGTTACGTCCGAGTTAAATCTTCTAAAGGACAGACCTACTACGGTTTGTTACAGGTGACCCGCACTATTCAGGTGCTGGATGCACCACCTTGGTTACAGGGACAACCTATAGATTTAGAGTTGGAACCAGAAAGCTATCAATTGCTGGCCCCGTGTGCACCAACTAAAATCGTGGCTGTAGGGAAAAACTATACTGAACACGCAGCAGAATTTGGAACATCAGTTCCTGAGGAACCCTTACTGTTTCTTAAACCCCCTACCACTATAATTGCTGACTCTCAAGCCATCCAGTATCCGCCTCAGTCTCAGCGAGTGGACTATGAGGGAGAGTTAGCACTGGTAATCGGTGACTATTGCTTAGACTGCACACCAGACGAAGCTCAATCCAAAATTTGGGGTTATACGATCGCTAATGACGTAACGGCTCGGGATTTACAAAAGCGGGATCCGCAATGGACCAGGGCTAAGGGATTTAATAGCTTTTGTCCCCTCGGACCCTGGATAGTCCGGGAGTTGAGTGCTGGGGCAAAATTGCAGACATTTCTGAATGACAACCCTGAGCCAGTACAATCCGCTTTAATTAGTCAAATGGTATTTCCGCCAGATGTTCTGGTATCTTACATTTCCCAGGTGATGACCCTAGTACCAGGGGATGTGATTCTTACGGGGACACCCAAAGGAGTAGGAGCAATGGAAGTTGGCGATCGCGTCCGGGTGGAAATTGAGGGAATTGGTCAGTTGGAAAATACGGTGATATCACGCCCGACCCAGGCCAAGACTAAGCAAGACTAGGGGACTTGGCTGTAAACGGCTTGACTAAGGCTTGGTATTTCTGCGTAACGACCCATCAATGATTGAATCATGGAGTAGCCGCAGGCGGCAAGGATTCCTAAAAATACTATATTATATAAGGTTTCTGTTAGCAAGTTAACCCCTAGTGCTTGGACTAAAATTGGCAACAATAGACCACACAAAACTAAAAGAATGTCTAAAAGAATCGCTTGCATGGTGTTAAAGCGAACAAAATGGCTGATTTGTGGGTTTCTGACTACGGCTAAGAATAAAACAAAGAAAATAATTAACCCCACTAAAGGCAAACCGTAGTAAAGTGAAATCAACGGTTGTAGTGGCAGGTAAATAATGCCGAGAATGGGAAACTGTCTTAGCAGAAATTGACCAAAGGGCAAAACCACAATTAGAGGGAGTAGATATGCAAGGGCTGCAAAAATCCGGTCTTTAATATCTGTTGACCCGCGCCAATTCATGGTGCTTTCTCCTTGAAGATGTTCAGATAAGGGGTACACTAACTACATATTCAGCATAGCGCAGCACAAAACTCTACCCCTGAGCGACCTTAAATGCGATTGACCTGCATGTCACGCGGGGCGCGTTCCCCTACTAGAAAAGTCAATCCATATTTACCAGACGGAATCCCATTTCACACTCATACTGTTGAGCTTGCTTCTCACTTAGCTTCTTGAGCAAATGAGCACAAACCAATTTGCCTTGATGCCAGCGAGGATGACCGCTTGGGTCAGCCAGTAAACAACATTGGCAGACAAGGTCGGGGGAAATTACTTGGTTATCCGTTATAATTACTAACATAGCACTAATCCCATTACGCTATCAGGGCTGATGCCGAAGCACAATAGTCTAAGGTCTTTTCAAGAGGCTTAAGCATAGAGCAAAGTGTTGAATTGCTCACGATACCTTATGCCGATACTAATATAAAATTTTGACCAATCAGCTTAGTGCTTAAGTCTTGTTTATAAGTGCTATTGATTAGAACTATTGCTTAACCCTATTATTATCTTAATATATCCCCTGGATTCTAGGTGTTGTATAATAAATAATTTAACATAATACAAACTTTAACTTTTCATAAAAATTGGCCTAATCTGAGTCTGAATCGTTCCAGAGTCAAGCTTTAAGCTCATCGTTACCGATGAATTGTTTGACAGGACTTATGAAAAACTCCTAAAAAACTGGGCATCCAACTCCCATATGTAGTAGGAATAAGTAGTAGGGATAACTAGTAGGGATAAGTAGTAGGGATAAGTAATAGGGTGGGTTAATAACCCACCCTGTAGTAGGTAGAGTTACTGGGTAAGTCCTGTTTAAGGATCGTGTCCAAACAAACCACCTGCCAAGAAATCTTCAGGGCGACTAAAGCTGCTATTTCGGTACCGGTAGTCGCTGATGGGATCAACCCCTGCATGAAAGCGATACCTCAGTTTTTGATCCCCGCTCCTGCCTAGACGGGGCTTTATTGCCTCAGAGGATTTTTTGTAAGCACATAGACCTTTAAGGTTGTTGTGTCAATTACCAAACGTGATCGATCCTAGAAGTAAAGAAAGTGACTCAAACTAACTTCGATTTTCTCGCCGAAACCGATCCCACGATAGCAACCTATCTGGGAGAAGAACTCCAACGTCAACGGGAGCATCTGGAACTTATTGCTAGTGAGAACTTCACCTCCCCAGCGGTGATGGCAGCACAAGGCTCAGTGCTAACTAACAAATATGCTGAGGGATTGCCCGGAAAGCGCTACTATGGCGGCTGTGAGTTCATTGACAAAGTGGAACAAGTAGCGATTGACCGTGCTAAAGAACTTTTTGGTGCTGCTCATGCCAATGTGCAGCCCCATTCTGGCGCTCAAGCAAACTTTGCGGTATTTCTAGCCTTACTAAAACCTGGTGACAAGATTATGGGGATGGATTTGTCCCATGGCGGACATCTCACCCATGGATCACCGGTGAATGTGTCGGGGAAATGGTTTGAGGTGTGTCACTACGGTGTCAGCCAAGAGACTGAGCAATTGGACTATGCTAAGATTCGGGAACTTGCTCTGAAAGAGCGTCCCAAACTGATTATTTGCGGCTATTCCGCCTATCCCCGCATCATTGACTTTGAAAAATTCCGGGCCATTGCTGATGAAGTGGATGCCTACCTGATGGCGGATATGGCTCACATTGCTGGTTTAGTTGCTACTGGTCATCACCCTAACCCCCTTCCTCACTGCCATGTGGTCACTACTACCACTCACAAGACCCTGCGTGGTCCACGGGGTGGCTTGATTCTGACCAATCAATCGGATTTGGGTAAAAAGTTCGATAAGGCAGTGTTTCCCGGAACTCAGGGAGGTCCGTTGGAACATGTGATTGCTGGTAAAGCTGTTGCGTTTGGGGAAGCCTTGACCCCAGCATTCAAAACCTATTCTGCCCACGTGATTGAAAATGCTAAGGCTTTGGCAACGGCACTGCAAAACCGGGAGTTAAAGATTGTTTCTGGTGGTACAGATAACCATGTATTACTGGTAGATTTGCGCTCTATTGGTATGACAGGTAAGCGAGCTGACCAACTGGTGAGCGGTGTCAAGATTACAGCTAACAAAAATACTGTTCCCTTTGACCCAGAGTCCCCCTTTGTGACCAGTGGCTTGCGCCTAGGTTCCCCAGCCATGACTACCCGAGGCATGGGAGTGGCAGAATTTACTGAGATTGGTAATATTATTGCCGATCGCTTACTGAATCCAGAGGATGAGCAAGTAGCAACTGAATGTCGTCAGCGTGTGGCAAAGTTATGCGATCGCTTTCCTCTGTATCCCCATCTGACCACTCTTGTACCAAGTTTGGTCTAAAGGTTGAGGGTTGACAGTTAAGTGTCAGCATGACACCTACAGTAGGGTGACCTAATAATCCACCCTACTCTAGACTTACTAGGTAAGTCCTGTTCCTCAGTATGTGTTAAAGAACAAAAGAAGCTATTGTGGACTTACTATGCCAAACTGTTAGTTAAAATTAATCAGAAAGTACCTATCAATTGATTGGATTAGTAAAAATTTCAAATAACTAAAAAAAAATTGGTAAAAAAAAGTTTATAAGATTAGAAATCCTGATTTAGCTTAGAAGATAAGTAAGAGTCATAAAAACAGGTATTTATTTTAAACTGATATAAATTTTTTTTGCTGTAAAAATCATGTAATGCCGAGCTTAGCTTTCATAAAAAGGGTAAAAAGTATTGTATTGCTTAATTAATAGATTGGAGAGTTTGGTAGTTAAAAAAAATATATATAAGTAAGATTAAACTATCGAACAATAAGGATTTGAAAAAATTGACATAGCAGCAATTTATGTAGAACCATTCATTATTGATTGAGAAACACTATAGCATTTCAAAATCAAATTTGAAAACGCAACAGTTTAAAAAGTACTATAAGTGTGGGACAATAATAGAATAGCCGAAAAAAATAAATCAGATCTTGCCCCTGAGGCATAATAAATGAGTGCAGAAATTATTTGTGTAGGTACTGAACTGCTGCTGGGGGATATTCTCAACAGCAATTCTCAGTTTTTAGCCCAGGAGCTAGCGGCATTGGGGATTCCTCACTACTATCAAACAGTAGTGGGAGATAATATTGGGCGTTTACAGCAAGTATTGGCAATTGCTAGTGAGCGCTCCACTATCCTAATATTTACTGGTGGTCTTGGTCCGACGCCCGATGACTTGACCACGGAAGCGATCGCTAAATTTTTTGGTGCTCCTCTGATTGAAGAACCGGATGTTATAGAGGACATCACTCAGAAGTTTGCCCGGCGGGGACGTCAATTAACTACCAATAACCGCAAGCAAGCCCTAATTCCAGAAGGGGCACAAGTATTACCCAACCTGAACGGAACAGCTCCTGGTATCATCTGGAAACCCCGTGCTGATTTAACCATTCTCACGTTTCCTGGTGTTCCTAGGGAAATGCACCAGATGTGGCGAGACACCGCTGTTCCCTATCTCAAAAGCCAAGGCTGGGGTAAAGAAATCGTTTATAGCCGGATGTTACGGTTTTGGGGGATTGGAGAATCGGCTTTGGCGGAGAAAGTTGCTCCCTTTTTTGACCTTACCAACCCCACGGTTGCTCCCTATGCTAGTAAGGGACAAGTGAGGTTAAGAGTTTCGGCCCGTGCCGCTTCAGAAACTGAAGCACAACAGTTAATTGAACCAGTAGCGCAAAAATTACAGGAGATTGGGGGAATTAACTATTTCGGTACTGACACCGATACCCTAGCCTCTGTAGTGGGTCAGTTATTAACGGCTGCCTCAGAAACGTTGAGCGTAGCGGAATCCTGTACTGGTGGCGGTATTGGGAGTATGATAACCAGTGTCCCGGGGAGTTCTAATTATTTTCTCGGGGGTATCATTGCTTATGATAACGCTGTGAAAACTGGTGTACTGGGAGTGAATTCCTCAGATTTGAAGGCGATGGGGGCGGTAAGTAAGGTTGTAGCAGAGCAAATGGCAACGGGAGTGCGATCGCTTCTTTCTTCAACCTGGTCACTGAGCATTACAGGCATAGCCGGACCTGGAGGCAATACCGATACCAAGCCCGTGGGTCTAGTTTACATTGGTCTAGCCGGACCAGATGGCATTTTAGAATGCTACAAGTACACCTTGGGTCAACATCGCAGTCGGTCTGACCTACGTCACATCAGCGCCTGCTATGCCCTTGATCGCCTACGGTGCAAATTGCTGAGTCGTTGAACTTGTCACTTAGGGTTAGTTCGCAGACAGTAGTGCACCCCATAACCCTTCTCAATCTAAATCCCTGCACCTGGGGGCCAGGTGGTGAAAATAAACACCACCACAGTAGCGATCGCAAGCATTCCCTGAATCAAATTTCCTACCAATGAACCGACCACAATCCCCAAGCCAGCTTTAAACGATTGCTTAATTCTAGGCTGTAACTTTAACTTCCGTTGATAGAAAAACTCACCTAAAAACGCCCCTAACAATGGTCCAAGCAAAATCCCTAGTAACGGTCCGCCGAAGGGCAAGGCGGGTAAAAGACCAAACACCCCCATGAACAAGCCGATTATGGAACCAATTTGTCCCCAATTACTCGCACCAGCTTTTTTTGCTCCCCAGTAAGCGGCTAAAAAATCGACCCCCATACCGAGTAGCAACACAAAGATTGCTACGCCCAATGCCCAGGTGACGCTACTAAAGCCCTCAGCAATACCCCAAATTAGGGTGGCAGCTAAAATCAACATGGCACCGGGAATGCCAGGAACAACCGAACCAATAATGCCTACTAGCATCAGCAGAATCAGGAACCAGTACAAAATGATTAACCACATTATTTAAATTCGAAGCGGTACCCACATCTTATAAATGACCAGAGAGAGTATTGGCAAGTTTATCAGCAATCCCCTCAATCCAATTTTCATCTTGTTTAGTGTAACTTCGGGGAGCATTGGCTGCCAAAATTAGCGCTCCTTGGTTGCCAATCGGTTGACATATGACACCTTGTGTGTTAACAGGCAAGTAGTCAAATTCAAGTCGCCCTGGATAGAGCTTTAGGTTAACCAGATAGACGGCTTTTTGAGTTTCCAGGACCCGCTTGAGAATTGCTCCAGGCTCGACTTGGGGATTTTTGCCCAAGATCCCTCGCCGGAGCAAGACTTTGCCTTGGTATACCACTACAAGCGATCGCGTTACTGTATTAGTTAGTAATAGATGGGATGCCCAGGCTAATTCAGTTTTTACCTGATCTGGGAGCTCGGTCGCGAGGTCGAAACCCTCTTCGCCATTCAGTTTAACGGCATCAGGAGGTTTGGGCTGTACCTGCTGCCACAGTAAACCTGTCAAAATCAATACAGCACAAACAATTACCCCGACAGCATCAGAACGAGCTTGAGAATTGGTGAGCTGGGAGGTTAATAAACGGTTAATCAGCAACAGGCTGCCTGCCAATCCTCCAACCGCAAATGGCAGCAGCCGCAGTACATCATTTTGGTCGGGTTTAGCCATCATTCACCTGTTGGTTGTTAGTTCAGGACTTACGCAGCTCAAAGGAAACATCAAGGTGTACTATTTTTCATCTGGTTCAATTATCCGTTGGAACAAATAACCTGTACCTCGTGCGGTCAGAATTAGCTCAGGATTACTCGGGTCATCCTCTAACTTGGCTCGTAACCGGGAGATGTGGACATCTACTACACGGGTATCCACATGGCGTTCGGGGGTATAGCCCCACACTTCCTGCAAAATTTCAGAACGGGAGAATGGTTCTCCAGAACGTCTAACTAATAATTCCAGAAGACTGAACTCCATTCCAGTCAGCCGAATCCGCTCATCCCCTTTGTAGACCTGCCGCTTGTTGGTGTCAATTTTGATACTCCCGACATGAATCACGCCAGAACTAGGAATACCGGCAGCTCCCACTTTATCAAACCTGCGCAGTACTGAACGAATACGGGCTTCTAATTCTTTTGGAGAAAAGGGCTTGACCACATAGTCATCTGCTCCTAACTCTAGACCGGTAATCCGGTCAGCAACATCCCCTAAAGCAGTTAGCATAATAATGGGAATATCTGATTCCTTGCGTAATTCTTGACAAACACCATAACCATCTAGCTTTGGCATCATCACATCTAACACCACTAGGTCAGGCTCTTGATCACGAAATGTGTTTAGGGCTTCTTCTCCATCGGCGGCTGTGACTACCTCGTAGCCAATCATAGACAACCGAGTTTCTAATATACGACGGATACTTGCCTCGTCATCGACAACAAGAATTTTTTCTTTATGAGTTTCCAATTGACGTTGTACTCCCGAAATGGTGAAGTAAGATTAATGATTTATTAATTTATCAGTAGTTTATCTCTAAGATATAACGCTTTACAAAGTTGGTTTGATCGTTGAGAATTATATTTTCCTTGCTGGTGAAGTCTTCGTTGACTTTCATTAATGTTAATTTAATTATTTAGTTTTTTTAAGAGTTTTTAAGACTTTTAAAGTAGGATGCCGAAGCCTAAAACGCTCTATGTGTGTAATGCCTGTGGTGCTGAGTCCTCCCAATGGTTCGGCAAATGTCCTGCCTGTGGTACTTACAATTCCTTGGATGAGGTAGCTGCCCCATCCCCGATCAAAATCAGTCGCGGGGGTTGGCAATCCAATACTTATTCCGATAACCACGACCCTAACGCTGGACCGGCTCAACCGAGATCATCCCTTACCTTCTCAGAAATTGTTGATACTGTCCAGATCCGCTTCCCCTCAGGCTATGGGGAACTCGACCGAGTCCTCGGAGGTGGTGTTGTGCCTGGGTCTTTAGTATTAATTGGTGGCGATCCAGGAATTGGCAAATCAACCTTAATGCTGCAAGTTGCCAATCAACTTGCCAAGTTGCATCGCATTCTATACGTTTGTGCAGAAGAATCAGGACAGCAGGTAAAACTGCGAGCATCTCGCCTGGGTGTGGTATCAGCAGAAACCTCTGATCCCGACTCTAATAACGGTAGGGTGAACAAGGAGCCTAAGTCTTCTAAGTCTAAGTCTTCTAAGTCTAAGTCTTCTAAGTCTAAGTCTTCTAAAACCCCCATAGCCGCTCAAGACTCTGACTCTCAAGACGCTGATCTTTATGTCCTACCAGAAACCGATTTAGAGGAAATTCTGCGAGAGTTAGAGTCCCTCAAACCTCAGGTAGCAGTGATTGACAGTATTCAGACTCTTTATTTTCCGGCCTTGACCTCTGCTCCTGGTTCCGTTGCTCAAGTGCGGGAATGTACCTCTGCCCTGATGCAGGTAGCAAAGCGGTCAAACATTACTCTATTAATTGTGGGTCATGTGACCAAAGAAGGAGCGATCGCAGGACCAAGGGTACTGGAACACTTAGTCGATACTGTATTGTACTTTGAAGGCGATCGCTTTGCTTCCCATCGACTACTGCGTTCTGTGAAAAACCGCTTTGGGGCTACTCATGAAATCGGTATTTTTGAAATGGTCAGCAACGGTTTGCAGGAAGTCTTGAATCCTTCTGATCTGTTTTTGGGTAACCGAGATGAAATGAGTCCTGGTACTGCTACTGTAGTGGCTTGTGAAGGTACTCGTCCGATTCTGGTAGAGTTGCAAGCCCTAGTAAGTCCTGCCAGTTATGGGGCACCCCGTCGCTCAACCACTGGAGTTGATTACAACCGCTTACAACAAATTCTGGCAGTCTTGGAAAAGCGAGTCGGGATTCCCCTATCCAAATTAGATGCTTATGTCGCAACAGCAGGAGGGCTAGGAGTAGAAGAACCAGCAGCTGATTTAGGAATGGCTATTGCCGTAGTAGCCAGTTTTCGCGATCGCGTTGTCGATCCTCGCACCGTTATGATTGGTGAAATCAGCTTAGGGGGGCAAGTGCGACTAGTCTCTCAGATGGAACTCCGACTCAAAGAAGCTGCCAAGTTAGGGTTCAAGCGAGCCATCATACCCAAAGGTCAAACCTTATCTAATCTTGGTATTGAAATTATTCAAGTATCTAGAGTACTAGATGCGATAATCGCTGCCTTGCCTGGGGGATTACGCCAGGACTTCCCTGAAGATATCGAGGATCAGATGTAATATCTAAGATCAAGTTCCGTTGAATACCGATCATAACCAGGAGGGTGGGGAGATGGGGAGAAACGGGAGATGGGGAGATGGGGAGATGGGAAGTGTGGGAAGTGTCGGAGGTGTGGGAAGATGGGGAGATTTTTATGAAAGGGCATGTGACAGTTAAAAATGTCTATTAATCTACCACTAGCTACAAAAATATGGTACATTAAGAGGATGGCATTAATACCACTCCGTAAGGCGGTCGAACTTACGGGACTCTCCAAAAATACATTAAGAAAATATGCCGATGACGGAACTATCAGATGTGAAAGGACACCAGGGGGAACTAGACTCTTTGACTCAAGAGATCTTCTCCGTTTTGGAAAAGCTCCAAAGTCTCAGAGATCACTCCACTCTACAATCTGCTACTGCCGAGTTAGCAGTACAAAACAGCGAGATGATCTTGCCCGCCAAGTCGCCTACCTTCACTCCCTCTTCCCAGAAGCAGAAATCATCAAAGACATCGGCTCGGGGCTTAACTACAACAGGAAAGGACTTAGAGCCATATTGGAACGAGTCGTGTCTGGAGATAAGCTCACGGTTGTTGTTACCTGTAGAGACAGACTTACCCGATTCGGGTTTGAACTCATTGAGTACTTGGTCGGTCTCAACGGTGGAAAAATCCTGGTTCTCGACCAGCCTGAAAGCTGCCCGGAATCAGAACTTACCGCAGATCTTCTTTCCATCATTCACCTCTTCTCCTGTAGGGTTCACGGACTCAGAAAATACGGTAAAAAAATCAAAGAAGATTCGTCTGTTCCTAAACCATGAGCAGGGATTGGCCGTAGGCCACGCGGGGCGCGTTCGGTTATCCGTAAATGGTTTGGAGTGTCCCGTTACGTTTTCAACAAGGCCGTCAAAATCCTCCAGGATGGTGAAGTAAAAGCCAACTGGAAAGCTATCAAAACTGACATATTAAATGACCTCCCCGAGTGGTGTAAAGCAGTACCTTATCAGATAAAATCGATAGCGATTAAGGATGCTTGCACCGCTGTCAGAGAGGCCAAAAAGAAGTACAAAAAGACTTCGCAAATTCAAAGGGAATTATCGGTATATCATATCCTATCTCTTTGATAATGTTCCCGATTCCCGATTCCCGATTCCCGATTCCCGATTCCCGATTCACTCTGCTGCGAGAAATTCCAAATAACTACTACTCAACTCCTTGACTGCCAACTCATAAAACTGCTTACCATGTTGCGGTGTTGCTAGGGCTGGATTAGACCCCATACGACCATCGGGATAACGGCGACGAAAATCTGCGGCTCCATAAATTTTGTGTCCAGACGCAACGGTTTCTGATAGGGGTGCTTGTTTAATTGCTTCGGGATAGACATATTGGGTAAGTGCTACCTCAGAAGGAGTAGCATGGCAACCTTCTTGATCCCCATACAATTCTTTAGCTAACTGATAGACAGAACGGCACATAAACCAATTAGCTACCCGACACTGAACCGCTTCACTATTAGGAATCTGTAAATCGCTCAAGTGGGCGTAACTTTCAGAAAACGCTGCCTTAAGGGTAGCGATATTACCCCCATGACCATTGATAAAGAAAAACTTGGTAAACCCAGCTCTAGTCAAGCAAGTCAGGTAGTCTTTGATCACCTGAATTAATGTACTCGGTTTCAAACTGATGCTACCGGGAAAAGCTGTGTGGTGTAGCGCCATCCCGACATTAATGGTGGGAGCAACTAGGGCTAGGGTTGCCTCAGACACACCTTTTGCGATCGCTTCTGCACATATTGCGTCGGTGCCAATCAACCCAGTTGGTCCATGTTGTTCCGTTGAACCAATGGGCAGAATAATCCCTTGTGATTGCTTTAGGTAAGCTTCAATTTCTGTCCAAGTACTCAAGTGTAACAGCATGGTTAATTTTTAGAGTGTTAGTTCTTGTGTCATCTGCCCAACTGCTCATTTCAATTAGGTGCAGAGGTTTTGCTTGGCTTTAATGCCTATGGATACCCCCATCCCACACCCCACACCCCACACCCCACACCCCACACCTGAGGTCTTTGTTAAAAACCTACCCTTATGAGTTATTAAGGGGGGGATGGGATTTTATCTTAATTAGGGAAAATGGCTCCATAATCTATCCGCAGCCAGATAATATATTGGTAAAAATAAGGTTAATTGATGATTAAGTCAATATTCTGATTGACAGATGCGTGGTACTGCTTGTATATCTTGACTTGTAACCTCAGTTACCAACTTTTCTTACTTTATGCTTGCTCTCGACATACCCCACAGTCCTTCAGGTCCAGAACTGACCAAGGCTAAACAAGTCTTAGTGGTGGAAGACGAAGAACTAATCCGAGAAATGATCGTCCTAGCCCTGGAAGAAGAAGGTTACGAGGTTTTAACTGCTTCGGACGGCGCTACAGCTTTGAGTATGCTTCAGGATAGCGATCAAACTGGTTACTCTGTGGATTTGCTCATATTAGACCTAATGTTACCTCAGGTTAATGGTTTAGATCTGTGTCGGTTGCTACGTTATCGAGGAAATCCCATTCCGATCATGATTCTCAGTGCCAAAGCTAGTGAAACAGATCGGGTTTTAGGTTTGGAAGTTGGTGCAGACGACTACCTCACTAAACCGTTCAGTATGCGGGAGTTGATTGCTCGTTGCCGAGCCTTAATTCGTCGCCAACACTTGAATGGTATGACTCCAACACCAGTGCAGCAATTCCGAGACATAAAGCTGTACCCCCAAGAGTGTCGGGTGACGGTTCGGGGAGAAGACGTTAATTTATCTCCCAAGGAGTTTCGACTTTTGGAGTTATTTATTAATCATCCCCGCCGAGTTTGGTCTCGGGAGCAATTAATTGATCAAGTATGGGGAATGGATTTTGTGGGAGATACAAAAACAGTGGATGTTCATATTCGCTGGTTACGGGAAAAATTAGAAGAAGACCCCAGTAAACCAGAATACCTGATCACTGTAAGGGGTTTTGGTTATCGGTTTGGATAAATAGTCACGAACCCACCGCTCACGCCTATCGGCTATAACGGGGGCTTGAAAAAGTTCACAACGTGACCAGCCTCAGACTTTTGAGTCTACGTTTTTTGAGCTATCACACCTTTAGATGCGTCGCTAGTCTTCTGCTCTGTGGTTAATAGTTAAATAGTCATAAACGGGTTAAGACAGTGCTATTAACAAGACAAACTCAAAAAACCTTGGCGTTCGCGCAAGCGTGTGCGAAGCACTCAGCGAACTTAACCCTAGTAATAGGAGGAAGACACAATTATGCGTGTTTTTGTACTCGATAAAAACCTTAAGCCACTAGATCCTTGCCGTCCTGCCAGAGCCAGATTATTGCTCAAGCAAGGTAGAGCAAAAGTATTTAGAAGGTATCCATTTACAATCATCTTGCCAGATTTGGAGGTGGAAAACTGCACGACTCATAATCACCAGTTAAAAATTGACCCAGGTGCAAAAACAACAGGCGTGAGCTACCTGCAAGGCAACACTGTTATCTGGGGTGCTGAAATAACGCATCGTGGATTCCAAATCCGAGACGCTCTAACTTCAAGACGGCAACTAAGAAGTTTTCGCCGTAATCGTAAAACTCGTTATAGAAAAGCTCGCTTTCTTAATCGGAAACGTTCAGAGAGATGGTTGGCTCCTAGTTTAATGTCTAGAGTTCATAACATTCTGACTTGGGTTAAAAAACTGGTTCGGTTTTGCCCCATGACTGGTATTTCCCAGGAGTTGGTACGGTTTGATACTCAAAAGATGGAGAATCCGGATATATCCGGCACTGAGTATCAACAAGGTACTTTATATGGTTACGAAATTCGAGAATACTTACTTGAAAAATGGAATCGAAAATGTGCTTATTGTGGCACAACAAATGTCCAATTAGAAATTGAGCACATTAAACCAAAGTCTTTAGGTGGTTCAGACAGAGTTAGCAACCTAGCAATAGCTTGTCGCGATTGTAACCAGGCTAAAGGGAACCAGGAGATTAAACAATTCTTGTCAGGAAAACCTGATATTTTGAAACGAATCCTGTCTCAGGCTAAACGATTGGCCGTAGGCCACGCTACGCGAACGTTAGCTGATGCCGCTGCGGTTAACTCAACTCGCTGGAAGCTGTACAACGAACTCAAATTGACCGGATTGCCGGTAAAAACGGGTTCGGGAGGTCAAACTAAGTACAATCGACGTCGGTTTAGCCTACCTAAAACTCATTGGCTTGATGCCGCTTGCGTCGGGGATGTTCAAAGTATTTTTGTTGAGGATTATCAAATTTTATCGATTGTAGCCAAAGGCCATGGAACTCGTCAAATCTGTCGAACAGATAAGTTTGGTTTTCCGAAACGGTACTGTTCAAGAACCAAGATCCACAAAGGTTTCCAGACCGGAGATATTGTCAAAGCAGTTGTCACTAAAGGTAAGAAGATCGGAACTTACGTTGGGCGTGTTGCTACTCGTAAAACAGGTTCATTCAACATTTTAACTACCAACGGATTAATCCAAGGAATTAGTCACAAGTACTGTATACCCATTCACAAAAAGGACGGATATGCCTATCAAATTAATACCCTGTCCTCCCTTTCCTCCCACCGCTAACCTTTTAGGTATAGCGGGGGTCTCCAGGGAGGCGGAAAGATGAAATATGAAGGAGAGATAAAGGATAAAGTAGTATAAAGTACGAAGTCCTTAATACTTCATATTTTTTTAATTATGATCATCCTAGCATTTTTACTAGGTCTGGCTTTGGGAATTGGGCTGTGGCTGTGGCAGCAGCACCAACTCAAACGACGGCTACAGCAAATGTTGGGAACACTACAGGCGGATGGTACCAGCAACTCATTGTCAGCAGTTTCTCGTTTGCGGCAAGCGATCGCAAGAGCCAATCACCAACGAGAAGTGATGGAGCAGGAACTGCAAACCTGGGAAGAATTACTTCAGGTAGCCCCCTTAGGTTATTTTCTGGTGGATGAAGAAAACCAGTTACTCTGGTGCAACCAGCAAGCACGTCAGTTATTACATATTCATGACTGGGAATCAGGAGAAATCCGCTTATTACTGGAGTGGGTGCGTTCCTACGAATTAGATCAGCTGATTCAAACTACCCGTCAGCAGCAGCAACCTGGGATCTGTGAATGGGTATTTCACCCCAGTTGCTTAAATGGGGAGGCCATGGGTGAAATGCGATCGCTTTATCTAAAAGCTTCCAGTTGGCCCTTACCCCAGAAACAAGTTGGTGTGTTTCTGGAAAACCAACAACCTTTGGTAGAACTGGCTGAGTCTCGCAATCAGTGGTTTGGGGATTTAGCCCACGAACTAAGAACCCCCTTAACCTCCATTAGTTTAGTGGCGGAAACGTTACAGAGCCGTCTGGAGCCTCAGGAAAGCCGCTGGGTACAGAAAATGCTGGCAGAAGTCAAACGCCTGATTCAGCTTGTGGAAGATTGGCTGGAAATTAGTAAACTCAAGCAAGACCCGACTCTACATCTTAACTGTCAATCCATAGAACTAAAGAGTTTAATTTTCAGGGTCTGGCAAACCCTAGAACTCCTAGCCCAACAGAAAGACTTAACCCTTGCCTATCATGGACCCAATCAATTGTATCTGCAAGCGGATCCCTCTCGCCTGACTCAGGTGTTTCTCAATTTATTTGACAACAGTATTAAACACAGTCCATCTCAGGCTGCCATTCGAGTTGAGGTTAATGCTATCTCTTCCCAGAAGGCCGCTGTTTGCGATACTTGGATTCAAATTAAGGTGATCGACGCAGGAGATGGTTTTGCCGAGTCAGATTTACCCCGTGTCTTTGAGCGACTTTACCGGGGAGATCAGTCAAGGACTAGAGAGCAGACTAATTATAGTAATGGAAACCCCTTACCTGTTCGTGGTGGCAGTGGTCTAGGACTATCCATTGTGCAGCAAATTATTGAAGCTCACGGTGGCTCTATCCTAGCCACCAATCACTGGGAAACAGGTGGTGCCTGTATAGAAATTGCACTTCCAGATACCACCAAAGGTTGATTAAATTTGCTATTACCAAAAATTTGGGTCTAAAGCCCCGTCCTTCTAGGACGGCTTTTTTTTAGAACTAGACTTGATTTTTTTATATCTAACCTAGTAATATACTAATATATCAAAAGAGGTCAAGGTCGATGATCATACTAGAGTTTAAAGCAAAAGGGAAAGAGTACCAATATTCAGCTATAAACGAAGCTATTCGGACAGTTAGGTTTATCCGAAATAGCTGCATCCGTTTGTGGATGGACAATAAAGGAACAGGGAAAAACGATCTCAGTAAATACTCTAAAATTCTTGCCAAAGAATTCCCTTTTGCCAATGAGTTAAACTCTACTGCCCGTCAGGCTGCGTCCGAAAGGGCGTGGTCATCGATCGCTCGGTTCTACGATAACTGCAAGAAAAAAGTACCTGGCAAAAAGGGTTTTCCGAAATTCCAAAAACGTGGTCGTTCAGTCGAATACAAAAAGTCAGGCTGGAAGTTATCCCCTGACAAGAAGTCAATAACGTTCACGGACAAAAAAGGAATCGGAAAACTTCAACTTAAAGGCACTTGGGACTTATGGCGCTTTGACAAAAAACAAATCAATCGAGTTCGGATAGTCAAAAGAGCTGATGGCTACTATGTTCAATTCTGTTTTGCAGTTGACATCAAAGAAGATATAGAGTCAACTGGCAGGACAATTGGATTGGACGTAGGGCTTGAAGAGTTCTACACAGATTCCGATGGTCATACAGAACCTAACCCTCGATTTTACAGGAAAGGTGAAAAGCGCTTAAAGTTTTATCAACGTCGGATTTCCCGAAAAAAGAAAGGCTCATCCAACCGGAGAAAAGCCATTAATAAACTAGGCAGGCAACATCTCAAGATAAGTAGGCAGCGTGAGGAACATGCGAAGAGACTCGCACGTTGCGTAGTCCGGTCTAACGACCTGGTCGCCTACGAAGACTTGAGAGTTAAAAATCTAGTAAAAAATCATTGTCTTGCTAAGTCCATTAATGATGCAGGTTGGTATCAATTTCGGAAATGGATGGAGCATTTTGGAATTAAATTTGGTCGGATAACTGTCGCAGTCAATCCTGCTTATACCAGTCAAAACTGCTCTGAATGTGGCGAGGTAGTCAAAAAGTCTTTATCGACTAGAACTCACATCTGTAAATGTGGATGTGAGTTAGACCGAGATCATAATGCCGCCATCAATATCCGCAATAGAGCCATAAGTACGACGGGGCACGTCGGAACTTGGATTTTAAATCCAAACGCTTCAGGAGATTTGGCCTCTACTCTTTCTGGTTCCGGCCTGAAAGAGCCACGCTGAGTCGTTGAGTGAAGAATCCCCGCTCTTCTAGGGCGGGGAGTGTCAATAAGTGTTATAGTGTCATATCCTGCTCGCCCTGGTAGGTTGTTTGGTTAAAGGTTGAAGGTTAAAGGTTAAAGGTTAAAAGTTGAAAGTTGAAAGTTAAAAGTTGAAAGTTGTTAGCCCTTGGCGTTCGGTGTAGGGTAGGTTGAACGCGCATGGGTGGCCAATAGGCCAAGGTTTAATAACCAGCTAACCTGTAACCAGCTAACCTGTAACCAGCTAACCTGTAACCAGCTAACCTGTAACCAGCTAACCTGTAACCCCTAAAACTTTCATTGAAATATTGCCTGTTAATTTGTTAATAGGAAGGATGGCTAAGGGTGATTGGCCTTTGGCCACGCTACGCGAACGCATCTAATCAAGATGTGCTGTTGGCCAGTTATTTATGTTACCGGAAAGCTTTGCTCCCCATGCATAAATGTAAAGGACAGGAGCTTCCAGTGTTCCCTTAGCAATCTGATTTTATGGTGAGTTTATCTTCTCATAGTACTTCGCTGACCAACATGTCTGAGCGTTCCCACTTCCAGCGATCCCTCAAGCGTTTGGCACAAGATGTTTTGCGTATGGGGGCTCTGGTAGAGCAATCTTTTCGACTGAGCCATCAAGCCCTCTTTGAGCGCAATCTCGAGACTGCCCAACATCTTGCCTCTCTTGATAAGCGCATTGATGGCTACTATCACCAAATTGAGATGGAATGTGTGACGCTAATGGCTCTGCAATCTCCCGTTGCCCAAGATTTACGGCTTCTGAGTGCGTTTATGCAACTAGTACGAGATTTAGAGCGCATTGGTGATTATGCTGAAGACCTGGGAGAACTATCAATCAAGCTGTTTCCTTATCCACCCCATCCCTGTCTGCCAGAAGTGGAACTGATGTCTCATCATGCCCAAGCTATGCTGGCAACAAGTTTGAAAGCCCTAGCAGATTTAGATGCGATTGCTGGGCAAACGGTCAAAAAGCTGGACGACACAGTAGACGATGCTTATGACCAAGTCTATCAAACCTTGGCCAGTCAACGGGATATCAAGGGTGTTGTTGAACCAATTCTTTTACTTGGGCTAGTGATTCGCCATTTAGAACGAATGGCTGACCATGCTACCAATATCGGTCAACGAGTCTCTTATATTGTGACTGGTCACCGTTCAGGAGTTATTCCTGGCCGTTAGGTTCACGGGTTAGATAGCAATCCGATCTGAGTTTTTAAATACCAGAACAAGCCAAGAGGGCAAAGATGGGTAAGAATCTGAACCGCTGGCTTGTTGACGTTGCAATTAGGATTGCTATACCATATCCTAGCCAAATAATATGCTAGCCCTAAACATAAAACCATCCTTCTTAACCTGAGTATTACCAAAGCATTACCTCCTCTTCAACCTCAACCGGTAAAATCTAGAGCGCACAGACAGCCATTGCTCTGTTGCTTAAAAACATTGGGATCTTACGTCACTACAATCGAGTATTTTTCTCGAAAAGCTAGCTCCCCTGATCACACAAAGAATGATATGCTAATCCAGAGTTGTCCTATAACTACCGAATTTTAGTGGTTGTAGGAAAAAGTTGCGGACTGCATTGAGTCCAAGAATGTTGTCTATTAGGTGTGAGGTTGATTGATAAAGGATGTCAACAAGTTTTTGGAATACTATCAAGTATAGTCCCGCTTTGCTAGGGGCTTCACTGCTGGTGGCTAACAGCGCCTATGGTGCTCCCAGCCTTGAGGAATCTTCTACTGAAACTCAAGTGGCTCCACCAGAGCTAACCGTTGCCCAGGCTACCGGTGAGTCTAACTCGGAAATTTTAAAACAAATCAATATCTACAACAACGAGGGCAAGGATGTAGATTCGATCGACCAGGTCACCAGTGTTTCCCAACTGCGGGACGTATCTCCTGGTGACTGGGCCTATGAAGCTCTGCGCTCTCTGGTAGAACGCTATGGCTGTATTGCTGGTTATCCTAACCGCACATTCCGTGGAAACCGGGCAACTACTCGTTATGAATTTGCGGCTGGTTTGAATGCTTGCTTGAACCAGATTGAGCGGTTAATTGCAGCTAGCACCGCTGACTTTATTACCCGGGAAGACTTGGAAACCCTGCAACGGCTGATTCAAGAGTTTGAAGCAGAATTGGCTACCCTAGGGGCACGGGTCGATAACCTAGAAGGTCGGGTGGCTTTCCTAGAAGACCATCAGTTCTCCACCACCACCAAACTAAAAGGGGAAGTTCTGTTTACCTTTGCTGGTGCATTTGGGGAAGAACAAGCTGATGGTAGTGGGGATGATATTGATGAAAACATTACCTTCAGCAACCGGGTACGTCTGAACTTCGATACCAGCTTCACCGGTAAAGACCGGTTGAGAACTCGTTTGCAGGCAGGAAACTTTACTAGTCTCGCTGGTGTGACTGGTACGGACATGGCTCGCTTGGGTCATGATGCTGGTGGTGGCAACGATGTTGAGATTAATGACTTGTACTACCGTTTCCCCATTGGTAAGAAATTCAGGGGTTATGTGGGAAGCACTGGCCTTGACTTGGATAACATTTTCAACCCGACCAACCCCTTCCTGGCAAGCAGTGGCAGTGGTGGCTTATCTCGGTTTGTCCGCCGTAACCCCCTAACCCTTCGCGGAGCAGGGGGAGCTGGTGCCGGTTTCAGCTATAAATTTAGTAATGCCTTGAAACTATCAGTACTTTATTTGGCTGATGATGGTGATGCGCCTAATCCTGGCGAGGGCTTAGGATTGTTCAATGGTTCCTATAGTGCTGGTGCTGAACTGGCTATCTCCCCCATTGATAACTTGGATTTATCTTTGATCTACGTCCGTAGCTACCAGCGAGAAGGGGATATCAATCTTTCCGGTAGCACTGGTAGTCCCTTAGCTAAGCGCCCTTTCGGCAACGGCGTGCCTACCTCGGCTAATCGCTTAGGAGCACAAGCCAGTCTTCGCCTTAGCTCACAAATTCATCTCGGCGGTTGGTTTGGTTATATTGATGCGATCGCAGAAGATGATAATGGTACGGTGTCTGAAGGTGACAATGCTGACATTTTCACTTGGGCAGCCAACCTGTCTTTCGTCGATGTTGGCAAAGAGGGAGCTGTGTTCAGTATTGCCGGGGGTATGCCACCTAAGGCTACCGAAATTGATGGTGCTGACGAAGATGATGATACTTCCTACCTGATTGAGGCACAGTACAAATTCCCGATTACCAAGAACATCCTGATTACTCCAGGAGCCTACGTGATTTTCAATCCTAATCACGATGATGACAATGATACGATTTGGGTTGGAGCCATCCGTACCACCTTTAAATTCTAGGGTTTTAATTCTAGGTAAAAATACTAGCTAAAAATTATAAGGTTTGCTATCAGCTATCAGTTGTAAGTTATCAGCTGATAGCTGACTAGTTTAGGAGAAAGCCTTACCTCCCCTTTAACCTTACCCCCTATAATCGCACCTCCGATAGACATTCATTCCTCTGTTGGTGATCGAGACTGATATCATAAGTGACTAGAATCGAGGATGAGTATCTTTCTCGAAAGATCACAAAAAATGATATGCTAATCCAGAGTTGTCCTATAACTAACGAATTGTAGTAGTGGTTGTAGGCAAAAGTGGCGGACTGCATTGAGTCCAATCGTGTTGTCTACTAGGTGTGAGGTTGATTGACAACTTATGTCAACAAGTTTTTGGAATACGATCAAATATAGTCCAGCTTTGCTAGGGGCTTCACTGCTGGTGGCTAACAGTGCCTATGGTGCTCCCAGCCTTGAGGAATCTTCTACTGAAACTCAAGTGGCTCCACCAGAGCTAACCGTTGCCCAGGCTAGCAGTGAGTCTAATTCGGAAATTTTAAAACAAATCAATATCTACAACAACGAGGGCAAGGATGTAGATTCGATCGACCAGGTCACCAGTGTTTCCCAACTGCGGGACGTATCTCCTGGTGACTGGGCTTATGAAGCTCTGCGCTCTCTGGTAGAACGCTATGGCTGTATTGCTGGTTATCCTAACCGCACATTCCGTGGAAACCGGGCAACTACCCGTTATGAATTTGCGGCTGGTTTGAATGCTTGCTTGAACCAAATTGAGCGGTTAATTGCAGCTAGCACGGCAGACTTTATTACCAGGGAAGACCTGGAAACCCTGCAACGGCTGATTCAAGAGTTTGAAGCGGAACTGGCTACCCTAGGGGCACGGGTGGATAACCTAGAAGGTCGGGTGGCTTTCCTAGAAGACCATCAGTTCTCCACCACCACCAAACTAAAAGGGGAGGTTCTGTTTACCTTCGCTGGTGCCTTTGGGGAAGAACAAGCTGATGGTAGTGGAGATGACATTGATCAAAACATTACCTTAAGCGATCGCGTACGTCTGATTTTCGATACCAGCTTCACTGGTAAAGACCGGTTGAGAACTCGTTTGCAGGCAGGAAACTTTACTAAGCTCAGTGATGTGACTGGTACCGATATGGCTCGCTTGGGTCATGATGCGGATGGTGGCAACGATGTTGAAATTACTAAGTTGTACTACCGTTTCCCCATTGGTGAAAAATTCACGGCTTATGTGGGCACCGCTGACCTTGACATAGATGACATTTTCGACCCCACCAACCCCTGGCTGGAAAGCAGTGGCACTGGTGCGTTATCTCGGTTTAACCGTCGTAACCCCGTAACCTATCGCGGACCAGAGGGAGCTGGTGGCGGTTTCAGGTATAAATTTAGTGATGCCTTGAATCTATCACTACTTTATCTAGCTGATGGAGATGATGCTCCTAGTCCTGCGGAAGGAGATGGATTGTTCAATGGTGCCTATAGCGCTGGTGCTCAACTAGGTATTTCACCCATTGATAACTTGGAGTTATCTTTGACCTACCTCCGTAGCTACCAGCCAGGAGGCGATGTCAACCTTTCTGGTAGCACTGGTAGTGACCTGGCCAAGGAGCCTTTTGGGGATACGGCTACCTCTGCTAATCGCTTTGGAGCACAAGCCAGTTTTCGCCTGACCGAACAAATTCACATCGGCGGTTGGTTTGGTTATATTGATGCGATCGCAGAAGATGATAATGGTACGGTGGAAGAGGGTGACAATGCTGACATTTTCACCTGGGCAGCTAACCTGTCTTTCATCGATTTGGGCAAAGAGGGAGCTGTGCTGAGTTTTGCTGGAGGTGTGCCACCTAGGGCTACCGAAATTGATGGTACTGATGCAGAAGATGATGATACTTCTTACCTGATTGAGGCACAGTACAAATTCCCCATTAGCAAGAACATCATGATTACTCCAGGAGCCTACGTGATTTTCAATCCTAATCACGATGATGACAATGATACGATTTGGGTTGGAGCGATCCGTACAACTTTTAGGTTCTAGGTAAAAATATTAGCTAAAAATTCTAGGGTTTGCTATCAGCTATCTGCTGTCAGTTATCACCAGATAGCTGATTTGTTTAGGAGAAAGCGTTACCTCCCCTTCAACCTCAACCGGTATATAGAGACTGGTATCTTAAGTGACTAGAATCGAGGATGAGTATCTTTCTCGAATAATCACAAACAATGATATACTAATCCAGAGTTATCCTAGACATAACTAATTTTAGTGGTTATGATTAAGGGTTGCGGACTAATTTTAGTCCAAAAGTATTATCTATTAGGGTTGAGGTTGATTGACAAAGGATGTCAACAAGTTTTTGGAATACGATCAAATATAGTCCCGCTTTGCTAGGGGCTTCATTACTGGTGGCTAACAACGCCTATGGTGCTCCCAAGCTTGAGGCATCTTCTACTGAAACCCTTCCGGCTCTACAAGAGCTATCGGTTGCCCAGGCTAAGGGTGAGTCTAAGGGTGAGTCTAACTCGGAAATTTTGAAACAAATCAATCTCTACAACAGCAACAGTACTGATGTAGATTCGATAGACCAGGTCACCAGTGTTTCTCAACTGCGGGATGTATCTCCTGGTGACTGGGCCTATGAAGCTCTGCGCTCTCTGGTAGAACGGTATGGCTGTATTGCTGGTTATCCTAACCGCACATTCCGTGGAAACCGGGCAACTACTCGTTATGAGTTTGCGGCTGGTTTGAATGCTTGCTTGAACCAAATTGAGCGGTTAATTGCAGCTAGCACGGCGGACTTTATTACCAGGGAAGACTTGGAAACCCTGCAACGGCTGATTCAGGAGTTTGAAGCGGAACTGGCTACCCTAGGGGCACGGGTGGATAACTTAGAAGGTCGGGTGGCTTTCCTAGAAGACCATCAGTTCTCAACTACCACCAAACTACAAGGGGAGGTGATCTTTACCTTCGCTGGTGCCTTTGGGGAAGAACAAGCTGATGGTAGTGGGGATGATATTGATGAAAACATTACCTTCAGCAACCGGGTACGTCTTAACTTCCATACCAGTTTCACCGGGAAAGACCGCTTGAGAGTTCGTTTGGAAGCAGGAAACTTTACTCAACTCAGTGATGTGACCGGTACGGACATGGCTCGCTTGGGTCATGATGCGGATGGTGGCAACGATGTTGAAATTCCTGACGTGTTCTACCGTTTCCCCATTGGTACAAAAACCACGGCTTATGTGGGAACATCTGGACTTGCTATAGATGACCCTTTTGACCCCACCAACCCCTTCCTGGAAAGCAGTGGCATTGGTGCCTTATCCCGGTTTAATCGCCGCAACCCCGTAACCCTTCGCGGACCAGAGGGGGCTGGTGCCGGTTTAACCTATGAATTTAGTGATGCCTTGAATCTATCACTACTTTATCTAGCTGATGATGGCGATGCGCCTAGTCCTGCCCAAGGAGATGGATTGTTCAATGGTGCCTATAGCGCTGGCGCTCAACTGGGTATTTCCCCCATTGATAACTTGGAGATATCTTTGACCTACGTCCGTAGCTACCAGCCAGGAGAGGATGTCAACCTTTCCGGTAGCACTGGTAGTGACTTGGCCAAGCAACCCTTTGGGGAGACGGCTACCTCTGCTAATCGCTTTGGAGCACAAGCTAGTCTTCGCCTGAGCTCACAAATTCACCTAGGCGGTTGGTTTGGTTATGTTGATGCGATCGCAGAAGATGATAATGGTGCGGTGGAAGAAGGTGACAATGCTGACATCTTCACTTGGTCAGCCAACCTGTCTTTCGTGGATTTTGGCAAAGAAGGAGCTGTGCTGAGTGTTGCGGGAGGTGTGCCACCTAAGGCTACCGACATTGATGGTGCTGATGAAGATGATGATACTTCTTACCTGATTGAAGCACAGTACAAATTCCCGATTAGCAAGAACATCACGATTACTCCAGGAGCCTACGTGATTTTTAATCCTAATCACGATGATGACAATGATACGATTTGGGTTGGAGCAATTCGTACCACCTTTAGATTCTAGGTAATAGCCATCTTGCTTTAGTAAAAATAACCTTGACTTCTTTTGGAGGTCGGGGTTTTTCTGCTTTAGTATCAAAATGCTAATATTTACCCAAGACTGAGGTAATAGGTGCTCTCTATGAATGTTATTAAAATAGGGTCATTTCTATCACTGGGCATTATATTCGCACTAACTGGTAATCGGGTTAACGCCCTGCCTGGTCAGAGGACTGATCAGGTTGCTGCATGGATTAACGGTCACCCCACGCTACGGCCTGGTATTGGAGATGGCTTAGTAGTTCGCAAAAGTGATACAGCTGGGGAACGATTTACCTTTCAAGCTACGGTGTTGCCTCCTGGTAGCATCTCTTATCCAAAAGACCGGAGTACAATTCGCAGTGAACGCATTGCTATCCATGACCAAGTTAATGGGGTAACCCTCGAACGCCTGGAGGAATCCCTACGCACTGTCTATGGCCCACAGATTTATCGAGATTACAATAGCGCCCAGTTTGTATACACCTATCCCTCTCGAGAAATCTTAGAGTTATCACGACGAAAAAACCTACCACTGTGGTCAGCTGAACAGGGCAAACTTTTGTTAGGAGAAAAATACGGCTATTGGATAGAAATAACTCAAAATGATAGCGGTAAGGCTTTCATTGGCCAACTTACGGTTTTCCTGAAAGAGGATTTAGGCAAACTAGAAACAGAATTACGGGCACGGTAGGTGAGTCTTAAGAAGAAGGGAGTAGGGAGTAGGGAGTAGGGAGTAGGGAATCGGGAATCGGGAATCGGGAAAAAATCCGGCATTGCTGAATCTTCTGATGAATATGAGTGGAATGGGCATCCGTCCGCCCGGGAATGAAACTGGCATGATGCCCGTTCCACGCCTGATGGCCGTTAATGCGATCGCACTGACTGATTTGCGATCGCATTCACCGATTAGTGTCTGAGTTTGGCAGCGCTGCATCGCTTTCATGAAGCACATGACCCTTATAACATGGTCCAAGGTCTGCCCAAAACAGCATATATCTTTTAGGTGCGCGCCCGTTCGCGCCCCGCGTCGGCAAAGCCCTCAAGGTGCGACCCAAGGGCGATTTACTCGCTCTTGGGTCGCACCTTGAGCGAATTTAATTCTTAATGGTAAGAGCGCACCTTTTGTAGCTTATGGGCTAAAATTATTACCCAGTATGAATTTAAGCTTGCATGTCGCCCCCCTCAGGAACCCTTTACATTTAAAGCTTTTCAGGCTATTTCTTCACCCCTTCAGGTAGGTGTGAGGTGTTTCTGTAAAAGGCTTTATTTTTAACTAGAACTTTCTGAAGTTGGATTAAATAATTCCCACAATCCAACAAACCCGACAAAAAAAGTATAAATGCCATAGGTTATAGGATTTTTATCACAACTGTTAGCTTTTAAAGCAGCGATTACACCTTCAATAAAATGGGATATTAAAATGATACTTCCTATCCACAATGCAGCATAGAGGTTACTTGGTATAGAGCCATCGTTTAGCCGTAAATAAGTATACCAAATTTCTAGACATAAAGCGCAAGTAATTAAACTAGTAGATGTTATTTTAATTAGATAAAATAATTGCTTTTTCATGCTCAGATTATCCTGAAGTTAAAACCATAATGTAAACTCTTTTACCTATGTTACTATGATAGAGCGGTTTTAAATTGGGTAAAATGCACCCTCTGGTCCTCATGAGGTAAAGTAAATTTTATTACCCCTATTCCCTACTCCCTATTCCCTACTCCCTATTCCCTACTCCCTATTCCCTACTCCCTATTCCCTAGATCAACCTCGTAACCCGGTAAAACCATGAGATTCATCAGCCCGAAAACTGACTTTGCTTTCAAAAAAATCTTTGGCTCAGATCAGAGTAAGGATATTCTGATTTCTTTCCTAAATGCCATGATCTACTACGGTAACTCGGTCATCCAGGATTTAGAAATTATTGATCCCTATAGTGCTGGCGATGTAGTGGATTTAAAAGACACTTATCTCGATGTTAAGGCAGTATTAGAAGATGGAACGACTATCATCATTGAGATGCAACTCTGGAATGTAGAGGCTTTCGAGAAGCGAGTGGTTTATAACTTGTGCAAAACCTATGGGAATCAACTGAAATCGGGACAGGGATATTTCGATCTCAATCCGGTCATTGCTTTAACCATCACGGATTTTAAGTTATTCCCCTCAACAGAGAAAGTAATTAGCTGTTTTTACTTTCAAGAAGAAGAAGACCATTTGCCTTATCAGGAAAATGAATTGAAACTGGTGTTTGTGGAACTTCCTAAATTTACTAAGCAACTGGAAGACTTGGAAAGTGTTATAGATAAGTGGATCTATTTTATCAAAGAAGCGCCCAACTTAGAAATTATTCCTGACAAGCTCAGGGAAATCCCACAGCTAGAAAAAGCCTTAACTATAGCAAATCAAGCGGGGTTGAGTGTCTCAGAAGTGGAAAAACTCCGCAAACAGGAGATGGCCTTGGAGGACGCGCGAGGTGCATTGAGTTTCGCGAAAAGAGAAGGACGAGAAGAAGGGGAAAGAAATTTACTATTGCGACTGCTTGAGAGCCGTTTTGGTAAACTCACAACTAATGCCTTGGCATTAATCGAAGCCTTGACCAAGCAAGACCTAGACCGTTTATCAGAAGCCATGTGGGATTTTCAGACCAGTGATGACTTACTCAACTGGCTGCAAGAGCACTCAAACTAAAAGTAGCGTTGCTTAATAATAGAATTATTTGAAGAGTAGGTGCGCGCCTCCAAGGGCGCGAGCAATCCCTCGCGCCCTTGGGTCGCACCTGTGGAATGGGGATGGGATCTTGGTGGAACAGGCATCTTGCCTGTTACAGTTTTGCGGCAGGCAGGATGCCCACCCCACTCATATTCATTCAAAGATTCAGCAACACCAAAAAATTAGTACTAAGAACGACGTGGCACTAAGTTCAGCAAAACATCAGCAATAGCCTGGGAAATTGGTAAGCCAGGGCAAAGCTCAAGCCAGAAGAATTCTCCCACTGGATTGACCTCAAGAAATACATGGCGACCATCGGGAGTTAAAATAATATCAATCGCGCCATAGTTCAAGCCAAAGTAATCCATTAGCTTCAGCAACTTTTCTTCCAGATCTTGGGGCAACTGATAGGGCTGCCAAGCGTTTAGGGAATCAACGCCCCGTCGCCGCCAGTCATAACGAGCACCTGGAAAGTGTTGAGAGTCTATCGAAGCAGTAAACACTTGCTTTCCGACAATTGTGGTTCGTAACTCTAGTGCCTTAGGCAGATGTTCCTGAAAGGTCATTGGACAGAACCTTAATCCATCCAAGTTGTCCAAATCCTCCGGTTTGACCGGATTGGTAAACACTACCTGCTCCTCCCCCTGCTGATCATAGATGGCAAAGGATGAAAGCATTTTGGTAATTATACCTGACTCACATTCTTTGGCAAATTCCACCACTGCTGCAGGATTATTGGTGGTGAGGTTAAGGGGAGTATCTATCCCGAGTTCCCGTGCTACTTTTAGCTGTAACTGCTTATTCTTGGCTTGCTCAACCACAGGAACCCGATCCAAGTGGAAGCCATCGATACTGGCAATCATACCTTGGATAGTTACACGAGATTCTTGTACAGAGGCTTGCCGCATTTGGGGATCCATGGTGCTGGGAATTCTTGCCCCCATGGCAATGCGCCGATACCAAACTGCTGAGACCTCCTGCAAATCTAGCTTTTCTTCCTCAGACTTTAGGATTAGCCTTTCTGTATTCTTACCGTCTTTATTCTTACCGTAGTAGACATCTAGTTGGACTTCCGTGGGAAATCGGTCAGTGTCAAATCGAAAGGCTTTCCCCCCTTTTTCTTCAATGGCTTTTACCACTAGGGGAATGCTTTCGTTGTCTTGGCTATGGGTAATAATTAAAACTGTCATTGTTAATAATAAAGGGAATAGGGAATAGGGAATAGGGAATAGGGAATAGGGAATAGGGAGTAGGGAGTCGGGAATAGGGAGTCGGGAGTCGGGAGTCGGGAGTCGGGAGTCGGGAGTCGGGAGTCGGGGTAATAAAATTGTTAAGTATCGCTCCAAAAGTAAAAATAACAAATTTACAAAGTATTACTAATCCCCTACACTCACAAAAAAAATCAATTAGATATTGCACCAGTAAAAATCTAATTTTTTAGATATTAAAATCGGTAATTTTAAACATCAATAAATCATAATTTATAGTAATTTTTTTTATTTTTATAGCGTTGATTTAACTTATGATGTACAGTATTTTTTGACTATATATCCTTAATAAGGGGAGATATTATTGCCTTAAAAACATCTTTATTATTGCCTCTTGCCTCTTGCCTCTTGCCTCTTGCCTCTTGCCTTCCCCTCCTGGGAGGGGTTAGGGGTGGGTTCCTCTTGCCTCTTGCCTTCCCCTCCTGGGAGGGGTTAGGGGTGGGTTCCTCTTGCCTCTTGCCTTCCCCTCCTGGGAGGGGTTAGGGGTGGGTTCCTCTTGCCTCTTGCCTCTTGCCTCTTGCCTTTTGCCTTTTGCCTTAATTGAGAACCTCAGACAATAAGGCATCTGCGATCGCATCAGAAATGGGGTAACCCAAATCTCGCTCTAGCATGCCCCATTCGCCAGTGGGGTTAACTTCTAGGAAGACATACTCACCGTCTGGGGTGACAATCATATCAATAGCGCCATAGGTTAGTCCTAACCTTGCCATCAAAGCATTCAGGCCATGGGCAACCTCACTGGGCAATTGATCAGGTTCCCAAGGACAGTCTTCTGGTTTAGCAGAGCGCCAATCCATCGTTGTTGCAGAATATCGAGAAGCATCGAGAGCTCCTACATATAAATTTCCCGCCACGAATGTTATTCGCAACTCCCGCTGTTTAGGAATCTCCTCTTGGAAGACCATGGGGCTATAGCGCAACATTTCTGCTTCTTGGAGGTCTTCTTCTTTGACAACGCTGGTATATAGGAAAAAAGAAGAAGCTTCCATACCGTAAGAAAGAGGAGTAAGCAACTTAGCCACCATCTTTCCTCCTACTTCTGCGAAGAAACCCCGCATCCGATCTGGATTATTCGTGACCAGAGTGCGGGGAACGAGCAGACCAACTTCATTAGCAATTCTGAGTTGACGTGGTTTGTTTTCTGCTTCTCGGATTCGTTCTAACTTATCTACCCAACGAGCATGGTTGAGATTATGTGACAGCTCCCACACTGACTCTTTGAGTTCAGTGTGGGCTTCCCAGCCAATCCAGCTATTGCTTAGGAGACGCTGGGCTTTAAGAACGGACTGCCCTGCCGCTCTGTTTTTTTGGTCTTTTGTTTAATAATGTTTGATTAACTTTCCAGCATTTTCGGCTTTGAAAGTCATTATGCGCGAGTATAACACATCGATTGGTCTTTTGTAAAAGACTCTGTGCAAAATTCATCCCACACTCATGCTGCGCATTGAGATGTGGGGCTTCTTTTGCCGGAAGCTAAGAAACCATCAATGGTTGCTAATGATTCCGTGACAGCTCCCACACTGACTCTTTGAGTTCAGTGTGGGCTTCCCAGCCAATCCAGCTATTGCTTAGGAGACGCTGGGCTTTAAGAACGGACTGCCCTGCCGCTCTGTTTTTTTGGTCTTTTGTTTAATAATGTTTGATTAACTTTCCAGCATTTTCGGCTTTGAAAGTCATTATGCGCGAGTATAACACATCGATTGGTCTTTTGTAAAAGACTCTGTGCAAAATTCATCCCACACTCATGCTGCGCATTGAGATGTGGGGCTTCTTTTGCCGGAAGCTAAATCTGGGCTGACTTGTGGATGCCAGAGTCGGCGCATCCATACCCCCTGCACGTCTTCGGTTTTAATGGAGTTTCCATTATAGTCTAACTGGTAACTAAGTCCTTCGCTAGTGATCCCGGCTGCTAGTTGCACCTTACTGGGAAATTGATCGGTATCAAAGCGAAAGGGTTTAGCGCCTCGTTTTGATAGGGCGTCGGCGACTTTATCAATAGTGAAATAATCACCACTGTGAGTGATCAAAACAATTATATCACGAGATCGGTTCATATACCTAAATGATAACGAATAAATAACGGTTAAATAGATAACACTCAGCACAAAGCTAATCGCTGAGGGCTGATCGCGGGTTTTAAAAGCTCAGTTGACCCAAAGGGAGAAATAGTATCGGTAATTATTTCAACTACCCCTGCCTGATCGAGTACTCTCATCGAGTACACCTGATGTTGGCAAAGGGATTGTGTCTACAGTCCACCTCCAATCTAAGTTCCGAGATAGGCTAGCCTTTGGCAATCCCCTCAGTCTAGAGTTTTGGTTTCATCCTGGGACACATCAGGGACGGTTGAAAGTCGCCCCGTCCTCTCAAAGTCTTGCCTCAAGAGGAGCGTTCTCAGTGCTATATTCTTGGCTGCGACTAAATCAGCATGTAGTTTGTATCCACAAGCCATGCAATCAAAATCTAAGCCCTGATTAGGTCGATTGGCTTTACTGGTGTGACCACAACGGGGACATGACTGGGAAGTAAAATCAGCATCAACTCTAATCGCTAAAGCGCCACCCAAAACGGCTTTATAGTCAATGAAGTAATGTAACTTAGTAAACTCCCAAATCCTTTTATTTCTATGGGGTTTACACAGTTTTACAGATGGTTCATGGCCTAGTTGTATTAGCTTAATTTGATCAGGATTATGGGTAATATTTTCTAGACCAATCAATGAGCCAAAAATCACGACACGTTTGGCAATACAGTGATTAATATCAGCGTTAAACCGTCTCTCTCGTTTTGACAAGACTATCAACCGTCTGGTAGCCGAACGAGTGCCTTTTCGCTGTAGAGTTTGTTTCGTTTTATAGTAACGATTAGCTCTATGAATCACTGACTTGCCAGAAAAGAAACCAGCTGTGTTATTCGTATCAAAGGTTACGGCTAGATAGCGCTGACCTACATCCACACCAACAACACGTTTGATCGCTTCAGGTTTAATATCGGGTAGCTCCAACTCCAAGCTTACTAGTAAATAGTAAGTCTTGGTTGTTTCAGCAAAGCAAATTATTGCTGTACCTATTTTGGCAACACCTGAATGAATCAAGTCTAAGTGTTTTTGATATCCGGAGTAGTCAACTTTTATGCGACCTTCTAAGGTAACTAGGCTAGCTTTACCTTTAACAAAGGAGTAGTCACGCTTGTAACTAAACGTACAAGTCCGAGCTATGAATTTAGGAGGGGTATCTAACCCTTTGTAACGCTTGTTGGTAATGCCAGATTTTAAGTGAGTAGCATTACGCTCTACTTTCATCCAGAGATTTTTATAGATTGCAGCTACCTGTCGAGGTACGTTACATGCCATTTGGGCTGGTAACCTAAAGCGTTCTCGAATGTCGTAGTAAACCTGCTTTTGTAACTTAGCCGCATAGGAAAGTTTGCCGTTGTCAAACGCCAATTTCGATGTATAGTTCAAGGCATCACGATAGGCTAAAGTAACTGCACGAAGCTTTTCCTTTTGCTCCAGTGTGCAGTTCAACTTCAGCTTTGCTGTAATTACCTGCTGCATCGAATTCTTGACCTTTGTTAATTGTGTTATAGCAGTTATAAATAACGCTATAGTCAACCAGACACGATATTACTTCTGGTGAACATCTTCGTCATCAGAGGGGAACTTCAGGGTCACCACAATTGGATCACTGCCACCATCTTCTTGATCCGATGGGAACTTCTCAGTCACCGGACCACCGCCACCCTCTTCGTGATCTGAAGGATACTTCTTAGTCATGACTGGACCACCACCACCCTCTTCGTGATCTGAGGGGTACTTCCGAGTAAAGCATCCGGCACCATCTTCCCAATCAGAGGGGTACTTCTTTGTGAACGCAAATCCGCGACCGCCTCTAACATCATCCATTTCCTCTTCAGATAGCTCTTCGCACCATTGCCCTTCTAGGTAGCGAGCAAAAAAGGGAACTGCTTGGGAATTTTCTTCTGGTTTTTCCATATTAGACATGGCTTTAAACTCCTAGTGGATAAATAAGATGTGGGGAAATAGGAGATAGGATGTGGCTAACTCATGTTCCTAACTATTAATACATGAATAGACACAACTATTTCCCTATAAATCTATTAAAAGCCATGCCTCCCTAGCTGTAACGCCAAATTGGCTAAAATTTTCACAAGTCATTGGTAATTGGTCATTGGAGATTAGTAATCTGAACTCTAAAAAAGTGTTCTACAGATTAATTGTAGTAAAATTGTACAGTAAATCGTAAACTTATACTTCCCAATTTTTTGGAGTTGTAGCAACCGGTTAATTATAGCGTTTCTAGGACTCATGAGGTACACATTATCTAAAAACCAGAAATTTGTACCTCACAAGTCGTAGAATTGCTATAGTTCATAGTACTACCAGAAATCTGGGTGTTACTTCCCCAAAGACCAATGACTAATTACTCATCACTCAACTAAATTTAAACCTAAAATAAATAAATTTTGTTCTGGGTATATTCTTCCCCATCTTCCACATATCCTCCGTCTCACAAATATTACACGGATTGCTATATTTCATCATTATCCGATGGGGCCTTCATAGTCACAATTTTACCACCGCCACTATCTTCGCCATCAGATGGGTACTTCAGGGTTACGAACCACGAATCTTCCCGATCAGATGGGTACTTTCTGGTAACACTGCGAATAGGAAATTGACTACCCCCTTTGACAGCTTCCATTTCTTCCTTAGATAAATCTTCAATAAATTGTCCCTCCAAGTAGCGGGCAAAGAAGGGAACTGCTTGGGAATTTTCTTCTGGATTGTTCATGTCTGACATCGTAAAATTACTCCTAGATAATTGATTGAACTTACTTGCTAGTTAAACTGTAAGCATTCAGCTAAGGCACTACCTGCTGAATGCTGAGTGCTAATAGCTGATTTTTAAGTATCTATATACTTATCGGGCGAAGCAGCAACCATTATGCAGAAAATTTTCAATACAAGTAAGCATATGCGCTACGCGCACGCGTGCGCGTTTAGCGGTCAGCGGTCAGCGGTCAGTGCTCAGTGGTCAGTGCTCAGTGGTCAGCGGTCAGCTTATTTTATTCAAAAGCACCGATTGCGCTACGCGCACGCTGCGCGAACAGTACCGTGGCACAGGCTTCTAGCCTGTGACCTAACCATAAGCTAATAGCTGATAGCTAATAGCTGATAACTGATAGCTGATAACTGATAGCTAATAGCTGATATCTGATAGCTGATATCTGATAGCTGATAGCTGATAGCTGATAGCTGATAGCTGATATCTGATAACTGATAGCTGATAGCTGATAACTGATAGCTGATAGCTGATAACTGATAGCTGATAACTGATATCTGATAACTGATAGCTGATAGCTGAATGCTTACATCTTAGCAAGCTAAATTGATTCTACACTTAAGAATTAAAAAAATAAGAGGACATAAAAATAACAATTATGTCTCATAGCCTTAGGAATCTCTGTGTAGTTCTACTTTGAACCATTGGTATTATTTTTGCTAATCGGTAATGGTACCAAAGTAATCATAATTACCTTACCCATTACCAAAGCGTGACAATAGTGATATTATCTGGATATCAAATCTCCCCCATCTCCCCATCCTCATAAGGGTAGGTTTTTTACTTTGACGTCAGGTGTGGGGTGACCGGGTGTGGGGTGACCGGGTGTGGGGGATAAGAAAGCGATGCAGCGCCTTCATGCGGGGGTTTCCCCCAAGACCGCGCTGCATCGCTTGTCAACAATTCAAAATTATAAGGCTAGTAATTTTGTAAGCAGTCAGCCGTCAGCCGTCAGCCGTCAGCCGTCAGCTTTTAGCTCACGCTACTAGATCGGTGCTTAAAATAAAACTAGAACGAGAGAATTTAAGAATTCCAGATTAATGACAATTGAAAGTCTGGGTAAAAATCCATGACTCGTGGCACAGACTTCGATACTGATAGCTGATAGCTGATAGCTGATAGCTGATAGCTTATGTAATTTTGAATTTTTAATTTGGCATTTTGAATTAAAAAAAATCACCTTTCCCTTAATTAACAGACCATGGATCACTAATCTCAGAATTAACAGACCATGGATCACTAATCTCAGGTATTTCCATAGCTTGTCGTCTGTCTTGCTGCTGTTGAATCCGATCGAGAGTACCAGTGGGAATAGAAGCAATCAGCTGACGAGTATAATCTTGCTGAGGTTCTCGATAAATACTGTCAGCTGAACCAATTTCTTCAATTTTGCCCTGGTTCATTACCATAATGCGATCGCTCATGAATTTGACTACACTCAAGTCATGGGAAATGAAGATATAGGTTAAGCCGAAATCCTCCTGCAATTGTTTCAGCAAATTCAGGACCTGTGCCTGTACGGAAACATCTAGAGCAGAAACGGATTCATCACAAATGATAAACTTAGGATTAAGAGCGAGTGCCCTAGCAATACAGACCCGCTGGCGCTGACCTCCGGAAAATTCGTGAGGATAGCGATTCATCCAGTCAGGATTTAAATCCACTCGCTCCAACAACTCAGCCACGCGATCGCGTTTTTCCTTACTATTACCCCCAACATCATGAATCAATAGGGGTTCCATCACTGCTTCTCCAATCTTTAGTCGTGGGTCGAGGGAACTAAAGGGATTCTGAAACACAATTTGCATTTCACGGCGTAATTGCCGCAAACCCATACCCTTGATTTTGGTAATCTCTTTACCATCAAAGTTTACTTCTCCACCCATTGGTTCAATCAAGCGCAGCAATGTTCGTGCTAAGGTAGATTTGCCACAACCGGATTCTCCCACTAAGCCCAAGGTTTCACTGGGATAAACATCAAAGGATACTCCATTGACTGCCATCAGATAGCGTTTCGTCCCGCCAAATACGCCTCGAATCGGAAAGCCTACCTGTAAGTTACGAACCGAAACTAATGGTAGTTTGGTTGAAGGTTTATTGGTTGAAGGTTTATTGGTTGAAGGGTGTTTGGTTGAAGGGTGTTTGGTTGAAGGGTGTTTGGTTGAAGGTTTATTGGTTGAAGGTTGTTCGCCTTTAGCGTTCCCGTAGGGTAGGTTATCTGGGGAAGTTTGAAGCTGGAACCGGTCAACATTCAACCCTTTTGATTTTTCTCGGATCACCTGTTCTCCACTAGGAGTAGTTACCACCTCCATGAAGTCAGAAACAGTCGGTAGGTATGTTATAGTTTTATCCAGAGTTGGGCGACAGGCTAATAATCCCTTGGTGTAGGGATGGTTTGGTTCAGAGAAAATTTTCCAGACATCACCCCTTTCCACAATTTTGCCTTGGTACATCACCGCTACGCTGTCAGCAATTTCCGCAATCACGCCTAAGTCGTGGGTAATAAAAATCATGGACATCCCTCGGGTATCCCGTAACTCCCTGAGCAAATCCAGAATGGTTGCCTGTACGGTAACATCGAGAGCAGTAGTGGGTTCATCAGCAATCAACACATCAGGGTTACAAGAAATTGCGATCGCAATCATGACCCGCTGCAATTGACCACCAGACAGTTCATGGGGATAGCGCTTTAAAATTTCCCGTTTTTGCTGGTTAATGTGGCGATTAATTAGCCGTTCCCCTGGTATAGCTTGACCAGGGTTCTCCCGACGGAATTCCTCTAGAAAACTCTCCCTCAATTGTTGATCGCTAGGGAGTAGCTTCACCTCTTGAAGACGAGCCATGGCTTGACGCCTTGCTTCTTTTAGGGAAACATCCTGGTGTTGCAGAATTGCTTCTGTCAGTTGAAACCCACAGGTATAAACTGGGTTAAGGGAGGTCATCGGTTCTTGGAAAATCATCGAGATTTGACCACCCCGGTAGGACTGCTTTTGATCAGGACTCAGCCCTAGTAAATCCACCCCTTTTTCCCGAGTTGAGGGTCGGAAATAAATCTCGCCATTGGTAACTTTACCAGGATAGGGGATCAAACCCATGATGGCCAAAGACGTGACTGATTTCCCAGAGCCTGACTCCCCCACAATCCCTAGGGTTTGTCCTCGACGCAGTTGAAAGTCAATGCTGTCAACGGCTGTGACCTGTTTTACATCGGTTTGGAATTGGACTTTCAGATTACGGACGTCAAGAACATTGTCAGTCATGGCATTCAAGAGGATTAAGTTAGCAGAGTTAACTTAAATGATACAAAACTTGACTCTAGGGTTTACTTCCTACTCCCTACTCCCTACTCCCTACTCCCCTGATTAAGCCATGAGGCTGATTGAGCTTTGTTTCTCACCAAATTCCTAGCAAAATAGAGCGGATTCAACAACCCCTTAACTAGAGCCTTGAACCCATAAATCACACGACCTCTTAGACCAGCTTTGATAACGTGATTATTGAATGGAATCACTGGTAACTTCTTGATCAGCTCTTGAGCCAAAGCTTTCTTTTGGCCTGGTCCTCGTAAACGAAACTGAGTACCTTGGGTCGGACCATATACGATGGTAAACCAGAGCCGAGGATGTAAGAAAAAGTATTTCCACAAGGGCGGTTTGCACCCAATTAAATCAGCTAGCTCGTCGATGTATATATGATAATCAAGCAAGCTTCGGATGCGAGTGGCATTATGTTCAAACTGTTGTAAATATTTGGCTTTATCTATAGATGCCACCTGCTCCATTTCCTCAGAAGGGGGAAGAGTTCGTTCCCCAGTGCAAATCAAGGCAAAAAATCTCGCTTGCATTTCCGTAAGAGGAAACTGACTGCCAATGGCTGGACGTGCCCAGCCAATCCAAGCGATTTTGTCCCGATACTGGGGATGAAAGATATGTTTGTAAAGACTACGGGGGTCAGTTTTTCTCAAGTGCTCAGGTAGGAAAGACACATAGTTTTTGTAGCCCGTACAAAATACTACCGCATCGACGTTTTCAAGGGTTTCTCCATCGGCCGCTATCAAGGTTCTGCCACCATCTTTTACCTTCACTATTTCGCCGACCACTTGACAGCCGTGATAGACAATTGCCTTGGGTAAGGAGATATTTTTAGTTGCGTATGTCCCCCAGACCCCTTTTTTAGCCTTAACCTTCTGATTTAGCTCAACTATAGTATCATGAACTGGATCTTTCTTGCTCAACTCTAATCGGAATATAAGTTGGCTCAAAGCATGTCCATAGTCTCTGGGTAGACCGTATACACCGCGATGGCTAGCAGTATCGGCAGCATAGTCACCTCTCTTTCTAGGTATTATCCACCCAGCTGAATTGCGAAGGCTGACCCAGCACTTGTTGGCGACACGAGATATTTCGAGGGCTATGTCTGAAGCTGACTCACCTCCCCCAACTACTAATACGGTTTTGCCCACAAAGTTATCAGGGTTACGATAGTCCTTGGAATGGGAAAACTCCACCTCAGTTAATAAGTTTTTCCACTCTGGATAATTTGAGATACTGTTGTTACCAATTGCCAACGCTACCCGTTTTGAGTGCAACATCTCTCCAGAGGCTAGTTGAATTTCCCACCCTTGATTGTCTTGGGGAGTGAGTGCTACAACTTTGGAATTGAAACGAATTTTATCTAAAACACCAAAATGTTTGGCATAGCTCTTCCAATAGTCAACTGCTTCGTTCTTTGTCCAGAATTTCTGCTGATTGCCATCACCTATCCAGAAGTCAGAAAACATACTAAATGCGCAAGAAGTAGTCAGCACTAAACTATCGTAGGCATGGGCATAAACCCCGCCCAAATCCTCTGCTTGCTCTAAACAGATTACCTCGCCTACTCCTTGCTCTAGTAATTCTTTTGTAGTAACTATACCGGCTGGCCCTGCTCCAATCACGATGCAATCTAACATACTATAGCAATTCTGATACTGCTCAGTACAAAGCTTAGCATTTGAAGCCAAAAGGCAAAAGGCAATAGGCAATATTTAATATAATCTTAAGGGAATCATCTTCAACTAATACTGTACTTCATAACTGCGTTAAACGCGCTTATTTAACGGGTGCATCTACTAAAAGTTGTTTGACTCGGTGGTGCGTTACGGGCAGCAACCTAACTGTGGCTACCGATAAAATCCTCGGTTCCCCTAACGCACCCTACGCACTGTACCTTATTAATGCGATCAACGCGCTTCTTTAACTTCCGATGTCTAGAGTAAGCGCAAAAACAAATGAATCCGCGAGTATAGATTCGGCAACAGCAGGATTAATCCCCAACGGTTGCAAGCAAGTTAGTTGGTCTAATACATTGAGCATACTATACCGCTGAAGCTGAAACCCTTGCTCCGTTAAAAACTGCCTAACCTGATCGAAATTGTCAAAGATAGTATCTGTGTCTGAGGTGGCTGTCATCCCTCTGACTGTCTGGCTGAATTTTTGTAAACCTGGGCTATTTCCTCGGATCCTACTCAAATCTTCTTTTGTCTTTAAATCAGGGGTGATCCACACACCACCATAAACCTGAAGCAACTCCCGGACATTAGCAAATAACCGCTGTTTTTGATGTAACGTTAGGTACAGCAGTAGTCCCTCACATATTACAGTAATGGGCTTTTGGGAATCTAGATAATCTACATCGAGAGGGAATTGGCTGGGTTGACTAGTGGCATCAATCCCAACAAAGTGCAAGTTTGAGCGTACGCCAACTAGCTGTTTCACCAGTTGCTGTTTGCGTGTTATCATCCCTGGCAAATCACTCTCGATAAACGTTGTAGAAGGGTTACCAGACATTACCATGCCCCGTGGCAGCAAGCCGGAGGCTAGTTCAAGGATTTGAGTTGTTTGAAATTGAGCCATCACTTGATTGATAGCTTTATACCGACTTTCAAATAAAACGGCTACTTCAAAGGATTTATCGGACTGTTGTTTTTGTAACTGCTCCACGAAAGCTTGAGCATTAACCAATTGTGCCAATTCTTGGGAATAAGGAATATCGGTAAACTGTCTGGCATAAGCCACTAGTAAAGCTGTGGGACTGATTTTGTCGAAGGAACTAGTTGGCACCTGCATGATTATGAATTGGGAATTGGAAATTTAGGGAGTAGTAAAAATGGGAAAATTGCTTTAGCCAAGCTAACAGCTAACATCTAAAAGGGAGGTGCATCTCATTTTTTTTCATTGAGATGCACCCAGTTATATCTACCCTTGACCAAAGATAAAATTACCAGGTGCTTCTGGATCTTCACTACAGAAGAATTGATCAACTAACTCGATATGTTTTTCTTTAGTAATGGAGTCATCCTCATTGAAATTGAGCCGTTTAAATACCTCATTAGCCAAATTTTCATCATGTCCACTGGTGCGATAAAACTGTCTGTATTCCTTCAAATCCAGTTGGTCATCCCCATTACTATCAAATACGCTAAAGACGAAACCGGCGATGCCCCGTATTTCCGCTTCATAAACGCCTTGGTCTTTAAGGATATTCTCGATATATGTCAGCCATTCCTCCAAAGATATCCTATTGTCACGATTGGTGTCTGCAAACTTTTGCATACTATCCCAACGAGACATTAACTTCGATTGCAAAGAATTGTAGTTGGGTGAGCCAGGTTCCCAGCCGCCAACCTGAGAGTAGGTTTCTAGAAACCGCTCAAAATCCGCTTGCTCAATGGGGAGCATGTCAAATTCGTAGAACAAATGTACTAAAACGACTGATAACTGGTACTCAAGCCCGGAAAACACTATAGTTCAAGAGTTTGTACTTCAAGTGTTTTTACAAAATTGACCTGCTCCCCAAGCTTAAACCCATGAGGGGGCTATAGATAATGTACAAATATTCATCCAGGACTAGCTCCCCCTATTACCTATTACCTATTACCTATTACCTTCCCCTCCTGGTCGGGGTTAGGGGTGGGTTCCCATTACCTATTACCTTAGTACAAATGTTCTGCAAAAGTGACATGCTCCCTGCTCAATGAAACCGTTATTGTCGGCGTCATACATTTTAAACAATCTTGGTAATTTTTGCTTCTGAAATTCAGTTAACATAATTAATTTATCCAGGGAGTACTAAATTCAGGTTTACACTAAGTTTATACTAAGATAACTAGTCGCACAGAATTAATACACCGTTGGTTACAGCAACAGCTCATGGTCAGGGTAAAAACAGCTAATCTAGCCTTGGTGACAAGTTCATAAACAATACTCTTTGTCAAGTCTTTTTGATATTTTTTAATCAAATCCCCAAAGTCTTGCTGTGATTTGTATTTGGGGATTTGCCTTTCTCTACCAGAGGGAAAATTAACCTTTGATCGTTGTCTGTAAAAGTTGGCGATATGCTCTGCTGGGCTGTATGCGATCGCTAACTAAATAACGGCCTTCCTAAACTTATAAAATTATCAAACCTTAGAATTAGCAAATCATTAGATATTTGATCATGATTTGTCACTAGATTGGTGATAAGTTTTTATGATATATTTGGAAATGCTATAGTAAATGTGGCGTAGGGTAGGTTAGGAACCCGCTCACCCTGATTTTATTAGTAGCCAGTGTTGGGACATTCCTGCCGGAAATGAAACGGGCAAGATGCCCGTTCCACGCCTGATGCCCCTTCCACACCAAGATGCCCATTCCACCAAGATGCCGGTTCCACCAAGATGCCCGTTCCACCCACAGGATCAAACTGGTAGAACTGACGGCTGATAGCTGATAGCTGATAGCTGAATACTTACAAAGTACTTCACCCAATTAAGAACTGTAATATGTCAAGTTTTACAATAATAATCTCTAGTTCCTTTAGCATCCAGGGAGTCTCCCAGGCGATTCAAAGCATGAACATAAGCAGCTGTGCGCATGGAAACTGCTAGTTCCTGAGAAAGTGACCAAATTGTTTCGGTTTCTTCCACCATTTTCTCTTTGAGACGCTGATGGACTTCATCAAGCTTCCAATAATGTCCACTGCGGTTTTGTAACCATTCAAAATAGCTAACAGTGACCCCTCCAGCATTAACCAATATGTCAGGAAAAACATAGATACCTTTTTCTTCCAAACGATTGTCAGCGGTAGAGGTTACTGGTCCATTGGCGACTTCAAAGATATAGTTAGCCTTGATATTATCAACGTTTTCTTCAGTGATTTGATTTTCCAAAGCAGCGGGAATCAAGACATCCACATCTAAGCCTAAAAGGTCTTGATTAGTAATGACTTCATGCTCAACAATATTGCAAACGCTACCTCGACAGTAAACGGCTTTAATGCCTTGACTCGATGTTTTGTATTGGCGAATACTGGGAATATCTAAGCCTTTTTTGGCATAAATACCCCCTTGAGAATCACTGACAGCCACAACTTTATAACCAGCTTTAGCTAAAAGTTGCGCTATCACAGCACCAGCATTACCAAATCCTTGCACGGCTACGGTGGTATTTTGAGGGACCTGGTCAAATTTGGGCAAAATGGATTCAATCACAAAAAACGCGCCAGTAGCGGTAGCGGTATCGCGACCAATACTTCCTCCCAAGGCCAAGGGTTTACCTGTGACGACCCCTGGACTGATTTGACGGCGAATGACGCTGTATTGATCCATCATCCAACCCATAATCATGGAGTTGGTGTAAACGTCGGGAGCGAGAATGTCAATATCAGGCCCAATGAAATCTGCGATCGCATCGATGTAACCACGACTTAAGCGTTCCAACTCCAGCTTCGATAAGGCTTTAGGATTTAGAGTAATTCCCCCTTTGCCACCGCCGAAGGGCAAATTTAAGGTAGCACATTTAAAGGTCATCCAAAAGGCTAAGGATTGGACTTCATCTAAACAAACATTGGGATGGTAGCGCACTCCCCCTTTTGCTGGTCCCCTGGTGGTGTCATAGCGAACCCGATAGCCCTGAAACATCTGTAACGAGCCATCATCCATGCGGACTGGGATGGAAACGCTCAAACTAGATTTGGGATATTTTAAGCGTGCGATCGCATCTTCGGAAATTGACACATATTTCAGTGATTTATGCAATCGTTTACTGGCATCAGCAAATAATGACTCAGACATGGTCTTATTTCTCCAGCTAACAGTATTTACCATTTACCCAGTCGTAGTTATTTAATTTAATCACAGAAAAAGTGTATATTTTGTTACATTATGCTAAGCTTTACTGGTTTAGACTAAACCTCTTGCCAAACTCACGACGCTCATGATTGCACTCCTCGCCGCCCTCTCAGCTTCCGCTGCGGCAGGAATGAGAATTGCCCTGCCCCTGTTGGTAATTGGTTTGCTCCACAGTGACCAACTCTGGTCGAAGGTACCGTTACTCTCACAGATTCATCCCCCAGTCTTGCTGACTATCTTGACAACTTGGTCATTGGTGGAGCTATTTGCCTCCAAAAATCTATTAGGACAGCGAGTCTTGCAAATAGTTCAGCTAGTCTTGAGTCCTCTAGTGGGAGCAATTCTTGGTATTGCTGTGACTCAGTTTGCTGAAGAACTAACGGGATTTGTCTGGGTAGTCGGTATTGTCGGCGGCTTATTAGCCTTTGTACTCCAGTTAGTTCAAGTGGGATGGTTCTACCGTTTGCGTGGCTTACCTCTGTGGGTAGTGTTTCTTCAGGATTTTCTGTGCGTAGTTTTGATAATTTTGGCTTTTGATGCTCCTGAACAAGGAGGATTAATCGCTTTACTGCTACTGTGGCTAGCCATTCGCAGTGCTAAGCATTGGTATCGTTGGTATTTTCGAGGTAAGCGTTCCCGTATCAGTGATCAAAGCCATGACCACAATCCTGACTGAAGGGAATAACCTTTAGGCGAGAATTCCTCCGGTATACTCGTGATTGCTAAGGGTCCGTAGGGAGAGCCGTTTTTAGGTTTTTGTTGTTATCAAATGGCAAGAGTTTGATAATGCGATCTGAAAGATTTTCGTCCAAAATAAGTTTCACAAAGATACCACGAATAACTTTTTATCACCCTCTGCTGCAAAAGCAAGACAGGCTTTGATATCTTCGGAGGTTAGTTCAGAAAAATCTTCTAGAATTTCTGCTTCTGTCATTCCCCCGGCCAGATATTCTAAAATGTCGTAGACGGTAATGCGCATGCCTCTGATGCAGGGTTTACCACTGCGTTTACCAGGCTCGATGGTGATGATGTGGCGATAGTCCATAGTTTCTTAGTCTTGTGTTATTTAACTCAATCTCAAAAGAAGTCCCACAGGTCCGGCGTTGATAGCTAATAGCACCTCAAGTAGCCCCTCAAGTAGCGCATATGCTTACACCTTTTTTTACAACAAAAAGCTATGAAGCAGCAATTCTAAACCCAGCATGTTGGTAGAAGTAGGGACGGAACCAGTTACGATAGAATGTGGATGCCTCTGTTCCAGTAGTCACCCAAGCACCACCAAGCATCATGTTATGTTGGGTATCAAAGAAGGGAGCAGAATAATCTTCATAGAGCCGATGGGGCTTGAATCCTGGTAGCGGCTTGAAGTCATCACTCAGCCACTCCCATACATTCCCCCGCAAGTCATAGAGTCCAGCAGGACTTTTAGCGGTTTCTAACATACCCACTGGGCTAGGTGAGCCAAACTTGAGATTTAGATTGTAATCCTGTATCGCAAAGGGGTCTTGCTGGAAATTTGTGTTACTTTTATCAGGCTCAGCAGTGGCAAGATTCCACTCCGCTTCACTCATCAAACGAATCCCTTGCCCCTTCCAACGACAGTAAGCCATGGCTTCATGGTGATTCACTTCAACGGGCCAATCGAGAGGAAGGTCAATCTCGTCAAACATGGCTCGATAGTTGTAGCCACAGTTGTAGCCAGCATTAGTAGGTATCCAGAATTTAGGGTGCTTGATATTATAGGTTGTCTTCCACGTCCAGGATTCTTTATCCCAGTAATCTAGATTATCGTAGCCATTATCATTTAAAAACTCCAGAAATTCTCCATTGGTAATCAGATACTGACTGGCGAAAAACGGTTTAACTTCTACCGAACGATTGCCATATTCACTATCCCAGCCATAGGTAGGATAATCTTCTGGTTTACCAAGTTCTATCGAACCCCCAGAAACTTGGAGCATTTCATTCTTGGAAACCTTGCCATTAGAAACAGCATAATTCCAGCTCTCAGGACGTTCAAGCCGCTCTACAGGCAGTTGTCGGATCAGCATCGAAGAGGTTTCAAAGTGCGTGCGACTGTGTTCAATTCCCATCATCAGCGCCCAAAGAGGATGATTTTGATGAATTGGCAGATTCAGAGGAGTCTTTTCGATAGTTTCTATAACCACCCCATACACTTGATCTCGATAGCGCCAAACCTCTTCCACTGTCGGCCAGTGGATATCTTTGGTTGCTTGATCGAGTTCTTCAGGAGTTTCCGGGTCTACACCAATCTCAAACAGGATTTCATAGTTAGGATTAATGGGTTTATCCAATAACCCAACCCCAAGGAATTTATTGATGTAGAAAACAGCCGAGTGACCCAAATAGAAAATCAGACGGTTTCTTAAGGGGTCGGGACTGATATAGAATGTTTCTTCCCCAACCAGACTTTTCATCAGAACATCTTCGAGTTCCCATGAATTCTTAAAGTAATTGATAATGGTTTCGCGACTACAGGTGTCAAGGCGAGGGAATTGAGTAGATTCGAGAGTATCCATGGTTTGAGTTTCAAATACTATTCTTAAACTTAGGGGTGTCTATATTCAGCGGTCAGCAGTCAGCGGTCAGTGGTCAGTGGTCAGCCATCAGCCGTCAGCCGTCAGCTAAAAGCTCACGCTGTCTTGATGCAGTCGCTCATGGGGGAAACCACGCCAGTTGCTCATGGGGGGAACCCCCAAGACCGCACTGGCTCCCCAAGACCGCGCTGCATCGCTACTTGAGGTGCCGTCAGCTTATTTTCTTCAAAACCTGTTCGGTGTAGCTTGGCCACAGGCCTTTGGCTGATATAGCACTACGCATTAAGGTGTTTGACATTTATAAAAGCTTAAAAGCTAATGCACGTCAACTTTTGCCTCTTGCCTCTTGCCTCTTGCCTTGCGCATAGCGCTATAGCTCAGAGCTGAGAGCTCAGAGCTGATAGCTGATAGCTGATAGCTGATAGCTGATAGCTTACACGTCGATTACAAACCCTGTATCTGACACAGGAGTAAACCAAACCATTGTTTGGTATCAGTCCAAGCCTGAACTGTGTTTAGTCCCCGACCTTTGAGATAGTGCTGCATTTGCTCCAAATTGAATTTGCGAGAAATTTCTGTAAGCATGCTTTCTCCTGCTTGGAACTCAACCGTTAAATCCAAGCTAGCTAAGCGCACAACATGGGTTTCCTGGCAATGTAAATACATCTCAATCTGATGTTCCGATTGATTATAAATCGCCTGATGGGTAAAGCGATCGAGGTCAAAATTTCCTTGGAAACGCCAGTTCAGATGTGCTAGCATATTCAGGTTAAATGCCCCAGTCACCCCCTGACTATCATTATAGGCAGCTTCCAGAATCTCCTTGGGTTTTTGTAAGTCAATGCCCAGCAAAAAGTAATCTCCTGGTGCTAGTAAAGCTATCATTTTATCAAAAAAGCGATCGCACTGTTCAGGAGCAAAATTCCCCAAGCTACTACCCAAAAAGAAAACCATCCGCTTAGGTAATGGTGTTGGAGTTAATTGGCTAAGAGCCTGTTCATAGGTTCCCACCTGACCCTGAACCTTTAACTTGGGATAATCCAGCAACAGCTGCTTGGCACTCTCTTCAAGAATCTCCCCACTGACATCAATAGGAACATAGCGCAAGGGATATCCCTGATTTTCATAGGCATCCAACAACAAGCGAGTCTTGGTAGAGCTGCCACTACCCAGCTCCACCAATTCGCAAGCTCCCGTAAATTGGGCTACTTCTACAGCATACTGTTGTAATATTTCTGCCTCTGTGCGGGTGGGATAATATTCCGGTAACTCGCAGATTTGCTCAAATAATTGGGAGCCTTTTTGATCGTAAAAGTAACGAGGTGGCAAAGATTTCGGCGTTTGGGTTAATCCTCGAATGATATCTTTGCCATCATCTGTTGCAGTAGGCAGGTTGGCACTCCCGAGATAGTTAATTCCTAGGCGATCCTCACTGAATCTCAGATTCTCTGTGGTCTCTTGAAAAGTGGTTGACATAATACTCTTTTAAATTTAGTTTTCCAAAAACAGTTTTCCAAAAACAGTACATTTATACTGCTTAAGACATGAGCTGATTAGCACCGGTTAAGAGTACCATAATTTTTACCAGTTTTGAATAGCTATTACTTTGGACAGCGAACCCAGGGAGCTATACTTTGTGGATTGTTGCTAAGGGCAGGGCAAACCCATCTAAAATTAATCTAAATTATTTTGACAAATAAGTTATAGTGTGATATAAAGTTATCCAAGTTAACTTGAGCACCAAATATGAGATAATGAATTCATCACTAATTTTTAGAAGTTGAGTTGTCTGACAAATGAAAAACGGCGTCTTAATCCAAAGCGCGAGTGGGTGAAACCCCCGTAAGACATAACCGAAGGATGGGGGATACTGGTCTTGATGCACTTAAAATTAGATAGATTAATCACGAAAACTTAAAATCGTAACAGCCATGAAACAAAACAGTGACAATCTCAATCCTTCTCAAGACTACTATCAAAAAAGTAATCTATATCTAGACTCTTGGTTTAAAGTTACTTTGATAGATTACGAAGAGCTTGTTAATAATCATCGTTTTTTACAAATAATCGATTCATTGGGAAGTGATACAATCAAACTTCTCGATATAGGTTGTGGAACAGGATTTTTCCCTGATTTATTAGATAAAAAAATTGATAGTGAACTCAAGCTATCATCTGATTTGCTAGATGTTTCAGACTATTGTCTGAATCAATGTAGTTCAGTGTTTAATCAATTAAAACACTTTCAGGCAAATCAAAGGTTATTATCTTCTACAGAAACTATTGAAACAGCAATTCCAAAAAGTAGTTACTACGATCTTATTTGGGCAATTCATTCTTTTTATACTGTAAACATTAATAAAATTCAGGATATCCTACAGCATATTAAGACATTGCTCAAACCCAGTGGTATTTTTTTGATGTATCAAGCAAGTTCAGATTCTTGTTACAATCAATTATATAATTTTTATATAGAAAATTACGAACAGCCGAATAACTCTCAAAGATTTATAACAGCAGAAGATATCCAAAAAGCCTTAGATGTAATTCAAGTAAAGTATGATGTAATTAATTTTTATTATAATCATGAAATTGATTGTAAAGATCGAGATTTGCTAGAAGTTTATTTAAAAAAATGTATTCTTAATAGTTCGGTTGATGTACTTTCCTTATTTCAAGAAAAAATAGTAGAGTATTTGAAGCCAGAAACTAATCAATTTAGCTTTAAGCAAAAAACAAAGTTGATCAGTTTTAAAAAACCATAATTCACTATTGGATTGTCCATAAAACTCTTAGATTGTGCAAAAAATTAGTTGCCAAAGTGAAAATCATGAAAATTGAAACCATTAAAATTAATCAATTAACCATTCACGAGCATCATTTGGAAATTATCTATGGTGCAGATAACTTCAACTTTTCAACGAAAGTTTTTTACCATGATGTATCCTTCAGTTTACTGGCCAGCAAATATTCTCAAGCAGTAATTAATCAAATCGCTGCTTATATTGCCTTATTCGAGGGCATGAAACTGTGTTCACTATTTCCCAAATACTATGATATTAACCTTGTCGCTGAAAATTTAAGTCAGCCAGTGTTAGAGCTATTTACTAAGATCTATCAAGGAGCCTTTGGTCAACATTGGTATGAAAACAATATAACCGACTACCCTGGTCCTGAACTTATCTATTCACAAGGTAGCTTAAGCAACAGCAAACCTACCTCTATATTTGGCGATAATTCTACTGTACTTGCAGGCTGTGGTGGTGGTAAAGATAGTATTGTAGCCCTGAAAATGCTACAAGAAGCAGATGTTCCATTTGCTTCCATGCAATACTCCCACAGTGTTTATGGCAAAGCCGATATCCAACACAATTTAATTTCGGGAGTCCTAGAATACGTCACCCCCATTAAAAAGCATAAAATTTCTATCTACGATGACTTTATTGACTATCCCTTTCTTCAGCTATATTTCCCAGACAATTCAGGAATTATCGTTCCAGAAACTCCTGTCTCTATCTTTGAATCCTTACCTCTAATGCTGAATGAGGGATACAAGTACTTGGCATTAGCCCATGAAAAAAGTGCCAATACTGGTAATTTATTCTGGGAAAAACTAGGTAAAGAAGTCAACCATCAATGGGGGAAAGGCTACGAAGCCGAAAAAGAGTTGAATGAATTCATTCAAGAAAATATCTTATCTAATTTATCGTATTTCAGTATTTTGCAGCCCATCTATGACTTCCGCATCTTCAAAAATCTAGCCAAATATCCCGAGGTGCTGCCTAAAATCCACTCCTGCAATATTCAAAAACCTTGGTGCAAGAAATGTCCAAAGTGTGCTTATGTATGGCTAGGTTTGATGGCTGTCTTCGAGCCAGCATCTGTAGATGCAGTCTTTGGCTCCAATTTGTTTGATGATGATGACTTACTCCCTATTTTCAGAGAAATGATCGGACTAGCTGAACATACACCCTTTGAATGTATTGGTGAAATAGATGAAAGTCGATTAGCAATGAAACAGTGTTTAGAAAAAGGTTTGTCTGGCAAAGCACTAGAGATATTCAAACATGAAGTTTTAGTAGACAGTTCAATTGATTGGCAAAAACTTGAACAAAAGTATGACCGAGTATATGACACGGAACATGCTATTCCCGATTGGATATTTAGTAAGATTAGAGGGCAACTTTAAGTTGAAAAGCCAAGGAGCAACTCATCAGACCAACTCCTATTGAGAGCAGTCGAGGGGGACGATTACTTGCCCCCCTCCCAATTAGATCTGATAGATCTAGACGTGCCCGTTTCGGTTCTAACCTGAAGAAATTTACAACAACCCAGCAAAATGTAGCGGTCCAGTACCACTAATCAACTCCAACAGTAAAGCAATAAAACCAATCATAGCCAGACGACCATTCCAAACTTCTGCTGCTGTAGTCATGCCCCACTCCCAGCGCTCGGGAGGGTAAATTTTGACTGTCTCTGGGGGACGAATGACCTCGGAGAGTTCACGGCTGGGTGATTCGAGAGCCTCAACTACCAAATTGGTCAAAGACTCAATAAATAGGGGATGGGTATTGAGGGCTGGTACCCGCTCAAAGTGCTTAATCCCTGATTCTTCTGCTATTTCTCGATACTCGATGTCGATTTCTTGGAGGGTTTCGATATGTTCTGAGACAAAACTAATCGGGACTACCAGCAAATCTTGAGTATTGTTAGCTCCGAGTTCTTGCAACGCATCCTCGGTATAGGGTTGAAGCCATTCTACCGGACCAACCCGACTTTGATAGGCCAGAGTATGGGGATTGGGGCGGTTGAGGGTTTTCATAATTAAGGAAGTGCAATCCTCAATTTCTCGCTGGTAGGGGTCTCCAGCTTCTGTGACATAGCTGATCGGTACACCGTGAGCACTGAAGAAGATATGAACTTGATCGGGATTAGAAAACTTATCGAGTTCCTGAGCAATTAAGTCAGCCATGGCTTGGAGGTATTGTGGCTGCTGGTACCAGGAGGGAATGACTGTGTGTTCAATCTTGCTCAGGTCTGGGTCTTCTGTCCACAGATTTTCTAGCAGACGGAAGCTAGAACCACTGGTGCTGATGGAAAATTGGGGATAAAGCGGTAGAATAACTAAGCGTTCGATCCCATCGGCTTTGATGGTTGCGATCGCTTCTTCTGTGAAAGGATGCCAGTAACGCATTCCTACATATACACTGACCTCTTGCCCTTTTGTTTGCAAATGTTCCTGGAGGGCTTCGGCCTGGGCGTCTGTAATCTTCCGTAGAGGGGAACCACCACCAATTTGCTTGTAGTTCTCCTGGGAGATCTTAGCACGCTTAGTGGAGATTAGCCAAGCCAGGGGTTTTTGCAGCCACGGAAAAGGCAGGCGAATAATTTCCGGGTCAGAAAACAGGTTGAATAGAAAGGGACGAACATCCTTTAACTGATCTGGCCCACCTAGATTAAGCAATAATACCCCAACACGACCCATAGTTAACACAGCTTCCCATAACTTTTATATTTGTTACTGATTTTAACAATATATTTTTTAACTTAAATTTGCAACAAGAAACACAGATCTTTACTAAGGAGTGAGTAGTGGCAACAGTTCTTAGAGCTTGGAGTTATCAGTACCAATGGCTGTATGATAGTATTTCTCGGATCGCGGCTTTGAGCGTGGGTGGAGAGAGACGATTCCGCCAGCTACCGTTACAGGGCTTAACAATTCATTCAGGAACCAAAGTGCTAGATCTCTGTTGCGGCAGTGGTCAGGCCACCCAGTTCTTGGTGGAATTGTCTGAGCATGTTACAGGCTTAGATATTTCGCCACTATCCCTAGAGCGAGCACAACGGAATGTTCCCCAAGCCAACTATGTAGAGGGCTTGGCTGAACAGATGCCCTTTCCAGATGCTCAATTTGATCTAGTTCACACCAGTGCAGCACTCCATGAAATGACCCCTGAGGTGTTGCAGCAGATTATTCAGGAGGTTCACCGGGTGCTTAAACCAGGAGGAGTGTTTACCCTAGTGGATTTGCACAAGCCAACTAATGTTTTGTTTTGGCCAGGGTTAGCGGTATTTATGTGGTTGTTTGAGACCGAGACAGCTTGGCAATTACTGGAGACTGACTTGCTCAAGGAGCTTGAGCAAGTGGGGTTTAAGGTATGCGATCGCTCTTTGCACGCAGGTGGTAGTTTACAGGTTATTCAGGTCACGAAAGCTTAAAGGCCATCGATATATAGCCTTTCTCAAATAGGTGAGGTACCTCGGTTTTAGGGAGTAGGGAGTAGGGAGTAGGGAACAGGAAACTTGGGAACAGGGAACTTGGGAACAGGGAACAGAACTATTTCTTAACCTTTACTTCGGCTGCTATAACTGATTAATCAAATTAATCAAAACTTTGATTTAGAAAGCATCATTATTTATCATGCGCTTTCTAGAACCTTCAACCAAACAACCTACCCAAAGGGAATGCCAAGGGCGAACAAGCTTAAATCTTAAACCTTCAACCTTCAACCTTCAACCTTCAACCTACTGGATCAGGGACGCCTACGGTAACCAAAAAACCTTGGCCAAAGGCCACGCATGCGCGTTCAACCAAACAACCTACCCTACACCTAACCCCAAAGGCGAACAACCAAATAACCTTCAACTATACAGCCCACCTACATATTCCCCATAACCGTTGTAAAGTAGGGTGGGTCGTCTGTCCCAGGATAAGTTGGGACCGCTACTGATGAATTTTTCTGTAGCTTGGGACCATCTGGGGTGAGGCTTATCGGGGTTAACATTTCCATCAAAGTCATATTCATAGGAATTGATAGTATTCCAATAGGTAGCTGGCTGGTTAGCTAAAAACTCGACTTTGACTATAGATTTTGCTCCTTTAAAACCATATTTCCAGGGCACTACCATGCGAATAGGAGCACCATGCTGTTTGGGTAATAGATGACCGTAAATACCAATAGCAAAAAATGCTAGTTCGTTAGCCATTTCCTCAACACTTAGACCTTCCGTATAAGGCCAAGGTAAGGAACCAAGGTGTATACCTGGACCAGTAGTAATTTTGCGGTCATAATAGGAGGTAAATCGCACAAATTTAGCCTCTGAAGTAGGTTCTACTGCTTTCATCAGCGCTTTCATGGGAAATCCGATCCAGGGTAGCACCATTGACCACGCCTCTACACAGCGGAAGCGATAGATCCGCTCTTCGATGGGAAATTTAGTTTGCAGATCATCCAGGTCATAGGTTTGGGGATTTTTAACTAATCCAGTCACCTCTAGCTTCCAGTCTTTGGTTGGTAAATTTTGGGCTGCTGGCCAGATCGATTTACTGCCGCCAAACTCATAAAAATTGTTGTACTGTCCAGCGAGCTGCTCATCAGTGATGGGTCTGTCAACACTGGCAAAAGCTGGATTGGTTGCTAAGGATTTGAACTTGGGTTGATTTAGGGTTTCCGAAAGAGCTTTGTCTGAGGCAGAAGAGGAAGCTTGACAACCAAGAATTGAGAGCATTCCAGTGCCTAGGCTAGCACCAACTAAATTTTTGAGAAAGCGACGTCGGTTAGAATAAGCCGTTTCTGAGGTGACTTGTTGCTCTGGCAGTTCCCAGGACTTTGGTACACGAATGATGGTCATAAAATAAGTGATATTGTTGAGGGTGAGCGTTTAGCAGTCAGCCTAAACAGGCTAGTCGAGCTTATAGCTGGCAAGGGTAGCTTTTTAAGTAGCACCTTGACTGATAGCGCCAGTTAAAAGATTCAGTTATGCTTGTGCCAAGTCTAGTTAATAACTATAGTTAAAATTACTACCGCTTATTTTTTTTTCTAAGGATGTATTCGGATGCCAGATTAATGTCAAGACTACTAAAATAAAAATAAATAAATAAAATAAGGTAAATAAAAAAACCAGGAGAAAGCTGATGATCCGTAAAACACTAGTTATAGTAGGAATCGGCTGGATAGTTGTGGGATTGGTACCTCTTGCCTATGCTCAGTCAGGAGCGCAGTCTAGTGAGCCAAGGGATTCAGTAACCCTGTCTGGTGACACCCTCCGCCAAGTTAATGGTCGCACGGTCTCAGACGATTATGGCACCTTTTTCCCAACATCACTAGAGCTGGAGGAAACGGAAGACTTAGGTAACAATTTACAGCGTAAGTTCAAGGTTGGCTCAAGTGACAATGTAGACATCGTTTTTGGGGATACCATCCAGCAAGAAGAACTTAATGTGTTTCCTCAATCCTCAACTACTCGCAATACTCAAAAAGTCCAGTTGGCGGTTCCACTAAGAGAATAAAGGTTGAGTACAGGTTTTTTCTAAGCACTGATAGCTAAACGGTTACTCAACCTCTGGTTCACCAGTTCAGTAGCCAGGCTAATGGCAGCCTTCATGCTAGTAGCGTTAGCAATGCCAAGACCGGCAATATCAAACGCTGTGCCATGATCAGGAGAAGTGCGCACAAAGGGTAAACCGATGGTAGTATTGATCGCTCGGTCAAATGCCATAAGTTTGACAGGAATTAAGCCCTGGTCATGATAGAGTGCCAAATAACCATCATGAGCATCATGAGCGTACTGCTGGTGGTTGCCGTACCAAGCCTGACCAGGTTTTACCCAAAGCGTGTCAGGAGGTATTGGTCCATCTAATGTGATAGTCGGGCGTTGCTGGCGCTCTTTCTCTAGCCAGGGAATCAGCCAATCTTGTTCTTCACAACCTAGCTGACCCTGCTCACCACTATGAGGATTTAAGCCAGAAATCGCGATTCGAGGTGTCTTGATGCCAAAATCACTAGCCAAACAGGCGATCAGTAAGTCTAGTTTACTCGCCATCAATTCTGGCGTTAAGGTATTTGGTACTTGACTTAAGGGAATATGTGTGGTAGCTAAAAGTGTACGTAGTACCCAACTACTATGGGACGATCGCGCTACGAATAGCATCCCAAATTGTTTGACACCAGAGTACTGGGCTAGCACTTCAGTTTGACCAGGATAATCATGTCCTGCGGCTTTCCAGAGAGACTTGGCAATGGGTGCGGTCACAATACCATCAAACTCACCACGTTGGGTGAGTGCGATCGCATTTTCGAGATACACAAAACTAAGAGCACCACTAACAGCATTACCAACACCTGGGGTGATTTGATGCTGTTGTCCGTCATCCAACTCAATGTCAATTATTGATAATGTCTCTGGGGAAGCTAAAGTAGCTACATCTTCAATCCCCTGCTGACGTAGCTGGGTATAAGCCGCATTTAAGAGGTACCGACTGCCAATCACCGTTATCTCACAATTGCTAGTGACTTGGGAATCTGCCAATGCCTTCAGGACAACTTCTGGTCCAATGCCTGCTGGATCTCCCAAGGTCACCGCTAACCGAGGACGCCTTGGTAGTGAGTTAAGTTTTCCTGTCAAAGACATGCTCTGATGGTTTGTTGACAAGTCTGACATCATTCCTGAACACTCCCGTACCCTAACCCCTTTGCTGAAATACTCTTGCTCAGGATTTCCATAGGATTGCTATATTCTGGCACCCTAGTCATGATACCTTGTAACAAAAGTACATAGGAGATCATAAAACAATGGGTACAGAAATTTTTAATGCAGCATTTTTGTCCTTCACCCTGATTCTTGTGGGTTTGGGCTTAGGCTTCTTATTACTCAAAATCCAGGGAGTGTCAGAATAGTTTCCAGTGAATGGCTTATGGGGTAAGGGCTGTGGGGTTTTGTCAAGAATTCTTTCACAGTTTTCTTCCAAATCCATGACTTATGCTGTCTTAGCCTAAACTCATTCTCCCACACCCCTCACCCGATGGCCTTGCCTATTGAGTAGCTTAAAAATGAGAGATCGACGAAATTTCTGATAGAATCTTATAGAAACTTTAAGATTCCTTACTAAAATTACTATAATGAACTTGTTGGTCGTCGGTGCAACTGGCACCTTAGGAAGACAGGTGGTTCGTCGTGCACTGGACGAGGATCATCAGGTACGCTGTCTTGTACGCAGTCCACGCAAAGCCTCTTTCCTAAAAGAATGGGGAGCAGAACTAGTACAAGGAGACCTCTGTGTTCCAGAAACCCTGCCAAAAGCTCTGGAAGGGATCACAGCTGTCATTGATGCGGCAACATCGAGACCAACAGATTCTCTGAGCATCAGACAGGTAGACTGGGAAGGGAAAGTTGCCCTAATTCAAGCTTCTGTCGCTGCTGGTGTGGAAAGATATGTCTTTTTCTCAATTCTGGGAAGTGAGAATTTTCCTCATGTCCCACTCATGGAAATAAAGCACTGTACAGAACTATTTCTGGCAGAATCAGGATTGCCACACACAATCTTGAAACCAAGTGGCTTTATGCAAGGCTTAATTGGTCAGTATGCCATCCCGATTTTGGATGGACAGGCGGTTTGGATTACAGGAGAAACCTCTCCCATCGCCTATATGAACACCCAGGATATTGCTAAGTTTGGAATTCGTGCTCTGGAAGTTCCAGAAACAGTAAATCAGACATTCCCGGTTGTGGGAACCAGAGCCTTTAGTACCTACGAAATCATTAATCTGTGTGAGCGGTTGTCCGGTAAAGATGCTAAAATAGCCCGACTCCCAATAAATTTTTTGCGGGGTGTGCGGCGATTCGTGAGATTTTTTCAGTGGGGCTGGAATGTGGCAGATCGGCTTGCCTTTACTGAGGTGCTAGTGAGCGGTAAACCTCTGGATGCACCGATGGATAAGGTATACGAGGTCTTTGGCCTAGACCCCAAGGAAACCACAACTTTGGAAGAATATCTGCAAGAGTACTTTAACCGGATTATGAATAAGCTCAAAGAAATCGATTACGAGAAAGCTAAAAAGAAGTCTAAGAAGAGGACTCCTTTCAAATCTAAATCCTAGTATTTCCTGGAAAATCGATGCAGCGAGTCCAAAGGGGAGCCAGTGAGGCCAAAGTCTTTCTCTACAGGGCTTACAAGGTACGGACTAAAGCGTGACCACACAGCCCCTCCCCATAGGGCGACTGCATTAAGACAGTACCTGATTAAATCACAATTGTCCATGATGTTCGGTGATAATTTAATCCAAGTAATTCAAGACGGGGACTGGTGAGTATACCAAAAGCAGGCATTATCTACAACGACCTTAAACCAATGGCTTGTAGCGTTGCTGAAGAGTTGCACAACCAATTGAGGACTGCGGGTTGGGAAGTGTGTATGGCGACAGGGGTTGGGGGAATTCTGGGTTATTCGAGTCCTCAATCACCAGTGTGTCATACACCGATGGAAAAACTAGCCCCCCCTGGTTTTGATGACCAGATGGCTTTCGCAATTGTATTGGGGGGAGATGGTACAGTACTAGCGGCTTTTCGCCAATTGGCTCCCCAAGGGATCCCTTTGCTAACGGTCAATACAGGTCACATGGGTTTCTTAACAGAGACCTATGTCAATCAGTTGCCTTCTGTCTTGGAACAGGTCATGGCACAAGAGTATGTTATAGAAGAACGATCCATGCTTTCTGTGCAAATCCTGCGAGATGAGAGGATTTGGTGGGAGGCACTTTGTTTAAATGAAATGGTATTGCACCGGGAACCGTTGACGAGTATGTGCCATTTTGAGGTACAAATAGGACATCACGCACCAGTGGATATTGCAGCTGATGGTATAATTGTATCAACACCGACTGGCTCTACTGCCTATTCTCTAAGTGCTGGAGGACCAGTATTAACTCCTGAGGTGCCGGTGTTGCAACTGTTGCCCATCTGTCCCCATTCTTTGGCATCTCGGGCATTAGTCTTTGCCGACACAGAGCAATTAACCATTTTTCCCGCTACTCCCAATTCGATGGTGATGGTAGTTGATGGCAATGGTGGTTGCTACGTAATACCAGAAGATAAAATAAAAGTTAAGCGATCGCCTTACTCCGCTCGATTTATCCGTTTGCAAGCACCAGAGTTTTTCAGGGTTTTGCGAGAAAAGTTGGGGTGGGGATTGCCGCACATTGCTAAACCGACCTCTGTGGAGTTGCCTTAGAGCGTACATCCATGTAATCAGGTAATCAGAAAATTTTGGATCAGGATGTTCTCTATAGGCTTTTCTCCAGTTCAATTGAAGAAAGCCAGGCCATGGGAAGGGGGGTTAGGCAGGAGTGTCAAAAACGGTGATTCCTGCCTGTTGGTTACGAGAAACACCATTAGCGGGAATCCAATAACCATCGGGTTTTCCTCAACGTGTTGCTCGAAAGCTGTATTCATAACCTAGCACCATGACTCTCGATCTGGTAGTTTCTGGTTGTGTCTGGTGGTGTCCGATATCCATGTCGATGTAATCGGTGAAACGCAACTTCGGATCAGGGGGGCTTGTGCAACGTTTGCCCCGGTAAGATAGGAGTATCCACCAGCAACTGGCTATTCACGGTCGGTACTGAGGCAATCAACCCAAACTATTCTATGTCTGCTTTGAATCGCAATACTCGTCGTCGGCTCAATAAATTACAACAGACTTCCAGTGTGTGGGAGGGAGACCGCCGTCCCCTGTCAGTTATTGGTAACAATCATCAGCCAGATGGTGAGGGTCATAATGATTGCATTCTTTGGGTGGATGGCTCAGAAGGCATCGTGAGGGCAATGGATTTAGTATCACCAACCATGGGACCAGAAGCGATTGTTCGTGCCCTTATGCAAGCCATGGAACATCCCCAAAGCCCCGCCAGACCAGGACGACCCTCAAAGATTGTTGTTCGTAACCGAGAAATTCAGTTTTTTTTGCGAGGTGTCCTTCAAGGGTTAGACATTGGCATTGATTATGTACCCAATTTACCCTTGATTGACGAACTGTTTCGGGGATTTGAGGAAATGGCGGCTACTCGACAACCCCAGCTACCACCTAAGTATGCTGACCTACTTATAGAAAAAGCCTATGAAATTTGGCATGAAGCTGCTTGGGAAGTAGTGGCTGATCATCAGATTATCTCGATTGAATTAAATCGCTGGGATGTGGAAACCCTATACGTCTCAGTAATGGGTATGCTGGGTATGGAGTACGGCGTATTACTATATCGCTCCTGGGATTCCCTGAAACGGTTCCGATCATCAGTGCTGGCAGATGACTCGTGGGAAAAGATGGAACAAGCTTTCTTAGGACAAGATTGCTTATTTTTAACCTTCGGGCGGTTTGGTGATGATACCGAAGATGAGGATGAAGAGGATGATATTGATTTAGCTGATTTTCCAGTATCAGAGATTGTACCTGGGTTTGGTACAGTCCATCCCTTGGAAGGAATGCGACCTTATCTTTATGAAGAAGAAGCGATCGCAATTTATGTTGCCCTAGAAGGGATTCAGCGATTTGTTCACGATTACCATGAGCAATTAGATGACGAAAACTTACCGAAGATTGGTAAGCGTTACCGCATTCCGGTACCCCTAGAACCAAAATCTACTGTTAGCGTTAAAGTTAACACCCATCCTGACCTAGCTGATGAGTTGTTAGAGATGGCACTTGAGTCGGAGGAAGATGATTTCGATTCAGAGTCGATGACCATACCCTTACGGGATGACCTTGTGCCAAAGGATGCTTTCCTAAAGCTGGGCATGATGTCTTGGGACGCAATAGAATCTATTCGCTCTGGTGTCAAATCCTATCAGTCTCAGAATATCAAAGCAATCGGGGAAGGCATGCCAGTTATTTTGATTCAAACCACCCGACCAAAGGCACAAGTGTTGATAGAGCAGATCGAGACCGCTGGTGGACTCAAAGGGATTTGCTTTAATTCAGGGGAAGATCCCTTTGAAGGCACACGCTACGACCTCGGCATTATCCAAACAGAAAACAGTAGTCTTTATTTGTTAGGAGAGTTTTCTGAAACCGATACCAACCATGCTGCTGCCCGCCAGCAGTGGGAGGAGGGTTGTGAAAATCAGGGATATTGTGGTTTAGTTATTGCCAGAGGTCTAGCAGGAGCATCTCGGGGTAATCCCAAGCCTCGTGACATGATGGCATTGTTTGAAGCGCGATCGCTGTCCACTACAGATTTGGGAATAGCAATCCTCAAGGCAGAACCCTCAATAACTGAGCCACCCTTCTGACCTTATGATTGAGAGAATAGACCTCTGGCAAAAATAACTAAGCAATCATTTTGGATAGCTTCTAAGTCAATTTTGAGACCTATTCCCTATTCGCTAACAACTGCCGCGAAGTCTACTAGACCAACAACACCACCATCCCCTGGGATTACTTCACCAATTTTACATGCATTTACCTGCTGTGAATTAAACGATGTTAGGGTTTGCTCAACCTGCTGTTGAGGAACAATCAGCACAAAACCAATCCCCATATTATAGGTATCAAACATTGCCTGAGGACTAACCTGACCTGTGTGAGCTAGCCACTGAAAAATTGGTGGAATCACCCAGCTGTTGGGATAAATCTGGACGGATTGTCCAGCACCCAGGCAACGAGGGAGGTTTTCTGGGATACCGCCGCCGGTAATGTGAGCCATACCGTGAATCTCGATACCAGCCCTACGAGCATCAAGCACAGGTTTCACGTAAATCTGTGTTGGTGTCAACAATTCCTCCCCTAAGCTTTTACCAGCTAACAATTCCGGAGTTATATCCCAGGAAAGAGCGTTGTCTGGGGAATCCTGAACAATTTTCCGAATCAGACTAAAACCATTGCTGTGGACGCCCTGACTGGCCAAAGCAATTGCCACATCTCCAATTTGCACTTGGGAACCGTCCAACATGCGGCTCTTTTCCACAATTCCTACACAAAATCCGGCTAGGTCATACTCGGCAAGTTCGTAGAAACCAGGCATTTCTGCGGTTTCCCCTCCTAGTAAAGCACAGCCAGCCAGACGACAACCTTGGGCAATACCGGCAACAACCTGAGTCAGTTGTTGTTGATTGAGCTTGCCAGTTGCTAAATAATCCAAGAAAAACAGGGGTTCCGCACCAACAGTCAAGACATCGTTGACGCACATGGCTACCAAATCAATGCCAACGGTGTCATGGCGGTTAAGGTCTTGAGCCAATTTGAGTTTAGTACCAACTCCATCAGTTCCAGATACCAACACTGGCTCAGTATATCCCACTGGCAGCTGAAAGCAACCACTAAAGCCACCCAGTCCACCTAATACTTCCGAACGGTGGGTACTTTTTACCAGGCTACGGATTTGGTTAACAAATCCTCGACCTGCCTCAATATCAACACCAGCGTCTCGATAATCCATGGGAACAGACAAATGCTTTTGAGCTAGAAATGCAGGATGTATTTTACAGCGTAGCGTCGATCAAGACCTAGGGGGCAAATAGGGTGAGATCAGTAGTGTGTTGAGGAAGGTGGTGGTAAGTGCCGTGGTAAGCGCCGTGGTAAACGCTGTGGTAAGTGCCCTTATTTACCAGAATTGCTTCCACCTAGTCTGTATTCAAGTTTACTTTATGTAGGAAATTTGTTGAAGCTGATTCATTAGTTATTTCACAGATCTTGATGGGATTGATAAGAATTAACTATTATTGGCGTTACTTCACAAAAAGTTCACAAATGCTATAACTGCTATTATAACTTAGTTTGTGGTGAATCTACAACCGTCGATTTTGACAATTTATTAGTAACAGCTTCATAACATGGGGATTCCACCATCAGAAAGTTCATGGTAGTCTGTTTCAGGATTATTAGTGATCTAACTAATAACCATTTGTGAGGAAATAACCATTTGTGAGGAGTTAATGGGCAAGTTTAAGTTATGTTACTGCGTTTGTTGCAGCACCATAATGCCTAAAACTGCCAATTATCTTAGACTACAGACCTATGAATGAAAAAATTTGGGGTGGCATCACCGTTTCTGTGCTAACAACAGTTCTCGGTGCAACAATATCAATTCCTGTCTCATCTGCTGAGACAGTTACTCAGACTGTGACAGGAAATTCTGATGCTCAACTGGCAGAAGAATTGCCATCTAGCGCAACTGCAGCAATAGAAAAACTACCAGCTCAGCCAACACCAGAGTTTCAAGTGGCTGAGTTTCCAGAGCAACTGAGAACTGCTAAACCTGATGAAATCATTACCAATATTTATGCTTATGAACTTGCAGGACGTCAGGCAGCTACACTGTATGTCCGTAGTATTCCTGTTCTGACTTTCCTAGGTTCACAGGAAATCAATGCTGACCCTACCAAAGACATAGTTGCTACTGAGGTTGAAAAGATAGCAACTCCGTCTTCTGTTGCCCCAGGCAACGCTACGATATCGGATGCGAATGGGTCAGAAAATGATTCAATCCGGCGGGCTCAAGTGGTTGCTGCTCGGATCAATGAACTTCATGGCAACAATGTCAATGCTGAGTCAATCACTGTCCGTTGGAATGGTTCCTACAAAAGCTACAGCATCCAAGTCAATGGCGAAGAATTAGTCGAAGTTGATGAGAATACAATTCTGCCAGATACCACCAAAGACCTGGCTGAAGATGCTCTACAAGCTACTAATCGATTGCGAAGGCTGATCGGTTACGCTCCCCCTCTCAAAGAAATTGCGGACTTACCGCCAGCGCCAAAACCACGAACAGTACAGAAAGTAGCTAGGAGTACCACTCGTCGGCGAGTAAGAAGTCAGATGAGGGGTATGGCTTCATGGTATGGTCCAGGTTTCCATGGCCGCCGCACTGCCAGTGGTGAGCGATTTAATCAATACGCCCTGACTGCTGCTCATCGTACCTTGCGGTTTGGGACTAGGGTGCGGGTGACTAACATGAGAAATGGTCGCTCCGTCATTGTGCGAATTAATGACCGTGGACCGCACAGCAGAAATCGCGTTATTGACCTTTCCAGAGCAGCAGCCCGAGTTATCGGAGTTGAAAGATCTGGCACTGCTGCTGTGCGTCTAGAGGTTTTATATTAACTTCAATCTTTAACGGCAATGGGTAATAGCTAATGGGTAATGGCTAATCGTAATCCAATTCCCCATTCCCCATTTCCCATTTCCAAAGGTGAAAAAAAATTTGTTGCAGCTAGAGACAAGAATTAGTATCAGTATCATCTGTGTCTCTGCTTAAAGTAAGCATTCAGCTAATGCCCTAGGCTGAATGCTTATTGTTTAAGTGGATAGCCTAAGCCCAACTAAGCTATGAGGCTTCTAATTTATCTATTGAAAGGAAAATAGGTAGGGGCGTTCAGGCACAAAAGAGAGGGTTGTGGCATTTTTATTGCTTACTCAAAAATAGGCAATTTAAATGGGCAACAGCTGAATTATTTGTCTTGATGCAGTCGCTCATGGGGGAAACCACGGCAGTCGCTCATGGTTAGAAGTTACCGTAAGACAGTTGAGCCTTAATCAATAAGTTTTACCCTTTTTCTGCATAGCCGACCAACCATAAAGGCGAGCCTGTCTAAGGTTTCGTCTCCGGGGGGAACCCCCAAGACCGCGCTGCCTCCCCAAGACCGTAATGGTGCGTTTTCCGTAGGCGAATTAAATTCGCCACGGGTCGCACCTCTGCATCGCTTTTTAAGAAACTCCAACTTTAACTAAACTTTAAAAATATCTAACTTCACTCCTGGCTTAAGTTTGAGCTATTCGTAAACAAAAATAATTCGCTCGCTTGAGGATTTTAAGTAGTACTAAACTTTAATTTATTATTCTAAACTTTATAATAGTCTTTGGTTAGTAGTGTAATATTAAACAAGTTTACTTTAAGCAAGTAAATTCAGGGCAATTTTGAGTGCTAAATCAATCTGAATTAGCACCAAAATGCCTGGAATCATAATGTTTAATCTACCCTAACTATGACTCAAAAAAGTTGGAGTTGCATCACTGGTTCTTTGATAACAACAGTTTTGGGTACGTTGTTATCAACTGATATTTCATCAGCTAAGGGCTTTGACTACACAGCTAAAGATAGCCCTGACTTACCACTGATGGCAGGGGGGAAATCTCCCACAATTCAAGATGCTGACAAACTTTCAAGTCAACAAGTGCAGATGTTTGATGTTGCCGAGTTTCCAGCTCAATATAGAACTCTTGCTAGTTTAAGCTTACCAGCGCCTGAGCTAATCACTACTGACGGGATTCCAAAGTCAGAAGAGAAAATAGCTTCTCCGGATTCTAATCTCCAAGGAAACGCTATGCTTATCGGCTATGCTTCTTCTCTCAACAAAAGCAGTGCTTCAGCACAGACATGGCAACCACTAACAGTACCAATGCTGGCAAGCCGTCGCCGAGTGCGATGGAGTGTAAGGGGGGTAGCTTCTTGGTATGGTTCAGCTTTTCATGGCAGGCGCACTGCTAGTGGCGAAAGATTCAATCAATATGCTCTGACTGCTGCTCATCGTACCTTGCAGTTTGGCACTAGAGTCAAAGTGACTAATCTCAGAAATGGTCGCTCCGTCATTGTCCGGATTAATGACCGTGGACCAAATGTCAGGGGTCGGATGATTGATTTGTCCAGAGGAGCTGCCAGAATAATTGGATTGGTCAGGTCTGGCACTGGGCCTGTGCATATAGAAATTCTTTATTGAATTAATTAGTTATTAGTCAAAAGAAATCTCCAGGAATTACTTGGCAATTCCTGGAGATTTCTATTTATTAAGAGTATGTTGCTAACATCGATAAGAATGTGACATACTCCCACACGCTTATCAGAGATTACAGTGTGGGCTTCTTGCCAACTCCACCCAACAGTATCGGCTTTCGCCGACGCTGCGCGAACGGATACGTAGGCTTGCTTTATTGACGACACGGTCAGAAGTTACCGCAAGAAGAGTGGAGCCTTTATGGTTAGTCGGCTATGGGTAAAGGGTTAAAACTTTATGATTAAGGCTCCACTCTTATAAGGTTTCGTCTCCGGGATGCCCCTCCGCACGCCTTACAATACAACTCGTTCTATTTTCAGTTAGTATTTGCAGTTAGTAGGTGGCGGTTAGCTCTTAATTTTATTACCCTACTATTTTCATTATAGACGGTAACAAACAAAGTATCAAAGTTCCTGTCCGCCATTCATCCCACGCCGATCTTCGGTGCGGACGTGGGGCATAAGCGCGGATGAATCTAAACTCTAGAGTCTTATGCACCTGTTTACAACAACTGCTGGATTACACTGCTACTTAGAACGTCAAGGTCCTGGCAAGGAAGTGGGTCTAGTAACCACTATGGGAGCCTTGCACAGCGGTCACTTAAGCTTAATTGAGCGGGCAAGACGAGAAAATTCTCTGGTCATTGTTAGCATTTTTGTTAATCCTCTTCAGTTTGCACCGACAGAGGATTTTCAGGAGTACCCCCGTGGATTGGCTCAGGATCAAGAACTTTGCCAACAGATTGGAGTTGATGCAATTTTTGCTCCCACTATAGACCAGTTGTATGGTGATAATTCAATGCCCACTGCGGACAAGGGTGATGAATTGACTCAAGTGATTCCACCCAAAACCATGACTTCTGTCCTATGTGGTGTCTCTCGTCCTGGTTTTTTTCAGGGTGTGGCAACTGTCGTGGTCAAGCTGTTGAATTTGGTACGACCAAACAGAGCCTATTTTGGTCAAAAGGATGCCCAACAGTTGGCAATCATCCAGCGTATGGTGGCAGATTTTAAGTTACCAGTGACCATTGTTCCTTGTCCGATTGTGCGGGAAAAGTCGGGACTGGCGTGTAGTTCTCGCAATCAATACCTGACACCAGAGCAAAAATCCCAAGCATCATTACTCTATAAAGGGTTGCTTAGTGCTCAGAAAGCGTTTCAAGGTGGATTATGCGATCGCATCAATCTGATTGAGAGGGTTAGGTCAGAATTAGCTGGAACCCAGGATATCCAGGTCGAGTATGTGGAATTAGTACATCCTGTTACTCTGACCCCCCTAGAACAGGTTGAAGAGCAAGGATTATTAGCGATCGCAGTTCACTTAGGTACAACTCGTTTAATTGACAATATACTCCTGTCCCACCGTAAACCCATTGTGGCCATTGATGGTCCGGCTGGAGCTGGAAAATCTACCGTTAGCCGTTTGGTGGCTAAAGCATTAGGATTGATGTATCTTGATACTGGTGCCATGTACCGGGCTGTGACATGGCGGGTGCTCAAAGCAGGTATTGACTTGGAGGATGAGCCTGCGATCGCAGAATTAGTCAGTAAGTGTACAATTAATCTGAGTAATAATCAACCAGGAGAGTCTGGGATTCAGGTGTGGGTTGATGGAGAAGAAGTTACCCAGGTCATTCGTTCACAGTCCGTTACTGCCAAAGTTTCTACGGTGGCTGCCCTGAGTTCAGTACGCCGTGAGTTACTCAAACAACAACAACGCTGGGGTCGTCAAGGAGGAGTAGTGGCGGAAGGTCGTGACATTGGCACCCATGTCTTTCCCAATGCAGAAGTCAAACTATTCTTAACAGCTTCTGTCCAAGAAAGGGCACGCCGCCGTCAGCAAGACCTGAAAAACCGGGGGCAAGAGGTGAGCTTAGAACAGCTGGAGCAGGAGATTCAACAGCGCGACCTGAAGGACAGCACCCGTGCTGTAGCCCCCTTGCGCAAGGCAGCTGATGCTATTGAAGTACAAACCGATGGTATGAGTATTGCACAAGTTACCGATTATCTTGTCAATATCTACTATCAGCAATTGTCACCAGATAGCTGACCGCTAATGTTAAACAGACAATTAAACAGACAATTAAACAGACAATTAGGCAACAGCTAGCCACCACTCTATAAGATGATGGTTAGTTACAGATGATAATTTACTTTCCTGGTATTTTTGCAGGAGCAAAGGAGACCAATTTTGGCAAAACGTGAGGGCTTATTCTGGTCGCGCAGTACATGGATTATAATTGCTGCTCTTCTAAGTTGTATGGCTGCCTACAGCTTGAAAACAGGTCGATGGGCTAACCAAAATATTGCTGCACTAATCACTAGGCAAATGCCACAGCAGCAAACTAACTCAAAGAAAGTTGAAACGTTAACTAAGCAGCCAGATAAAGCTTTGGAGCAAGGTATTGCTAAATGGGCAGAGCAAGAGAGAGGCAAGCGGATTAACTATGTTCCTCCGCAATTTCGGGGAAAATATATCGAGGAAGTTGAGCTTAAAACTCCACAGAAAGTCATTGCTTTGACCTTTGACGATGGTCCTTGGCCGAAGATGACCAACGATGTGCTACACATCCTTAAAAAATATAATGTTAAGGCAACTTTCTTCGTGGTAGGGAGAAATGTTTATCTATATCCACAAGAGCTTCAGAAAATTGTGGACCATGGTCATGCTCTTGGCAACCATAGTTGGAACCATGCTTATTATTATCATAATCCTTTAGCAGCTGCTAAGGAAATTGATAACACCACAGCACGGATTTACAAAACTATTAACGTTAAGACCTCTTTGTTTAGACCCCCTGGGGGGATCATGAACAATGGCTTAGTGGCTTACGCTCGAAAAAAAAATTACGTGATTGTAAAATGGTCAGCTGACTCAGAGGATTACTCGGTAAACCAACGTCGGTTGACCTATAATGTTCTCCGCAGAGCGAAACCGGGAGGAATTGTGCTACTCCATGATGGTGGGGGTAATCGTTCCAAGACGATACGAGCTTTACCGGTGATTATTACTGAATTGAGAAAGCAGGGTTACCAGTTTGTGACTGTACCGGAATTGTTGGCAATGGCACAACAAGAGTTGGAGATGGCACAAAAAGAACAGAAGTGACATGTCATTATTTATGAACGGTTAACCGTTAGGTAAGCATTCAGCTATCAGCCGTCAGCCGTCAGCTTTTTAATAAAACAGGTAAGCCTTTGTTTAATCTCTTTTACGTCTGCTGCCAGGGATTCATAGTCTTGGGCTGATGGGCTTTTCCCCCAGGTTAAATGCCTATAAATTTGTCTTAAAAATTACAGTCAAAAAGTAAACAATAGTATCAAAAATCCATAATCAACCTGTTTATTCTCAATAAGCCCGATTCATTATCAATTATTTGCCCTGTTATTCTTGGTCGATTTGAGAGTACTCTACATTCTGGTTGCGTACGCAAATCCTCCTTTGATTTTTGTTCAAAGTCAGCGGAAAATTCGTTGACTTTGAACAAAAAAACTGCCTCTCTTGGTGCCCGTTCCCTTGGCGTTCGCGGAGCGGCGACCTAGGAGTTGGAAACGGGAGCAGGTCTTGCGTTGCTGAAACATTAGTACTATGTACCATTAGCGCAAGCTTAAACCCATGAGGGGGCTATAGATAATCTACAAATATTTAGCATAAGTGACATGCTCCCCCTATTACCTATTACCCATTACCTATTACCCATTACCTATTACCCAGATAAGCGTACAAATGTTCTGCATAAGTGACATGCTCCCGTTGGAAACCTCGCGCCTTGTCGCACCGCTTTAGGATCGGATTTATTCGAATTAAAAAAAAAATTAAGTTAATCAGATTTTTGTATGTGAAAATTTATACCAAATTAGATGGGTTTACCCTAACTTATATCATGTCGGGATAATTACCCTGTCTTGATGCAACTGCCGTGGTTTCCCCCATGAGCGACTGCATCAAGACAATGAGGCCCCCCTAACACACCCTACGCAACTTTTTTACAAATATGAGATGCACCCTCCCCATCTCCCTATCTCCCCACTATCTCCTTAATTATCGGTATTCAACCAGACTTGATATTAGATGGGGGGATTTTTGATGCAGGAAAAGAAGTTACAAAGTTTTGTCCAAAGTCCAGTATCACTGGGGTATTCCTGAATCTGATCAGGAGGTTCAGGAATGGGGTTAGGGGTTTCCTTAGTACTACTTCCCTCAGATGAAACTTCCTCCAATGTTTCCTCGGCATCTTTGAAGGGAGAGGACGAATCATTTTCTTTTTTTAGCTTCAACTCCCAAGAGTTCCTTTGGCTAGCTACTTCCTCTAGGGTCTCTTGTACACCTGAATAGTTCTGGACAACCAATCTCCTGACGGGTGAAGCTTGATTTGGAAGTTTCATGCTGTTTTTTTCCCTTCTGAGATTTTGGATTTCATTAAGGGTGTTCAAACTACCCTGCCAGAAGAGTCGGACGGACGGGAGATTGCTGGCATCGCTAGGTGTTGCAGAATCCTTCCCAATTTTGTCCAAACTCCAGTATCACTGGGGTATTCCTGAATCTGATCAGGAGCTTCAGGAATGGGGTTAGGGGTTTCCTGAGTACTGCTTTGCCCAGATGAAACTTCCTCCAACTCAGATTTTGCACCATTCTCAAATGTTTTCTTGATATCTTTGAAGGGAGAGGAGGAATCATTTTCTTTTTTCAGCTTTAGCTTCAACTCCCAAGAGTTCCTTTGGCTAGCTACTTCCTCTAGGGTCTCTTGTACACCTGAATAGTTCTGGACAACAAATCTCCTGACGGGTGAAGCTTGATTTGGAAGTTTCATGCTCTTTTTTACCTATCTGGGATTTTGGATTTTATTAAGGGTGTTCAACCAGACTTTATATTATTCCTGATAGAACCCTGTGAGGAATACTGTATCATCAGAGATGTCTTGAATGGGTAAGGAAGCAGAACTCATTGATTTGTTGGGATTACATTTCAAGACGGACTCAAAGCATATGCAATTAAATAATACCCCACCAACAGAAATATCTGCTGGTGGGGGTAAAGGCTTTTGCCCTTACAAAGGGTATGCTATTAATCTGCATATCCCTAACTAAGTATTGAACGCCTCGAAAAATTCCAGTCTTGTTGAGAATGGAAACTTATTTTCAGGGGATACAGCCTTCTAGAACTTGCAATAAGGTAATTAATCGAGGTGCCCTAGTGGTGTACTTTGCTTTCTGCACAAATGGTGGGCAACTTCTGGTTAGCAATATTGCCCAAATTGAGGAAATTCAGCAGAAGTGCCCACCTTACAGAACTACTTGATGATTAACTGGTTTAGAAGGGTAGGACTAGCCAATTCCTCTATTGATCCAGTAATGAATTATAGATGTGTAGTGAAAAGTTATTTATGCTTTAACAAGACCCGTTTTGTCTGCAGATACGGTAGGTACCGCCTGGCTGGTTTAGACACGCCCCACAATCATTAGTTACTGGGCAAGCTACCCTAATGTTATTCTGGGAACGCCATGCATTTGAATGACCATTGCGCGATCTCCTGCTACAGCAGGTTTCTGGGGTTAAATTTCCCTCAGCATTTTCATAGTTCCCGTTGCCATCAACACCTATATAACAGGTACCTTGTTGACTTGGCTTAATACCAGTCTTGAAGCCTAAATAAGTTTTTCCTAAGGAGCCCCGGCTAACGGGCTTAAATTGAACTGGAAGTTTCATGTTTATTGCTCCTTGTTTTAGTTGATTCGTCAATGGTTAGACAGAAACAGAGTCAGTTAGGAATGATTCCCTTCCACTTTCTGATCGCCTCAGCAAAGCAAAGCCAAATAACTGGCGCAAACTTTCTTGATGTTCTGGGGAGGATAATAACGCCAGCAGCGCCTCAGGCAGGTCTAAACGCTGCAAACGCTGTCCTTCTTCCAGGAGAGAACGAAATTCAGTAGTTTCCCAACCTAATTGCCAAAAAAAGTTTGTCCCCTCGGCAGGAGCGAATTGAAGCTTGGCTTCACCATTAGCTGTAGCCTGATCCAGACTGTTTTGGATGAGCTGCAACCCACTATGGGAAGCCAGATCCGTGAGCCACCAACTAAACTGGGGCTGTTCCCACAAATCCCTAGCTAGGGCTGCAACTTGTTCAGGATTCAGATAGACAAGCAGCCCTTCCGTTACGATCAGTACCTTTTTTGTCTCAGAGCCAATGTCCCGAAAAAGGTGCTGCCTTGCCTGGGAATTGGTCACGTCAAGGGCAACAGATTTGAGTCTGCACCCCGGCTTGATGCCAGCCAGTTTACTAGCTTTATAGTCTAAGACAGTAGGAAAGTCAACCTCGATCCACAGGAGTGAAGCTGGTAAAGGCAGACGGTAGGCACGGGTATCAAGTCCTGCTCCTAAATTTAGAACTGCATCGACTCCCTCTAGTTCAATACTCTGGATAATCAACTCGTCCATAACACAGGTGCGCACGATACACCCAGGTGCGTGGGCCTCCTGCTGGGGCATTTGCTGCAAGACCTGCTTTCCTCGAGTTCCCGCCAAAATCCGGGCATAGGGATCCTGAAAATGAGCGTCTGGGCGATCGCTCTCCAGAACCCGATAGAAGGCTGTCAGGAAGGCCGTATCAGAGATGTCTTGAACGGGTAAAGAAGCAGAATTCATTGATTTGTTGGGCTTAAATTTTAAACGGGATTGAGGGTAACTCCACGCCCCACAATCCCGTTCGATTTTAACTACAACTTAACAATTAACTGGTATTCCGCCCCCCTGCGGTAGCCAAAAACCCCCATTCTTTGTATCACGTCGGGCACAACAAGCCACTTGATTAAAGTTATTTGTTCCCATGTTTATACCTTGGTTATCAAAGCATGTACCTAGTTGGCTTGCTTTAATACCGTTTTTTTGATTCGAGGAACCTACAAATAGGGAATCTCTGTTTATTGGTTTTGCTGAGATAGGCAATTTCATGATGTTTCTCCTTTCTATTTTTATTGGCTGTCTGTTTTAATTGTTAAGGCTCTATTTATACAGGCTCCTGAAGGATCATTCCTAGGAGACAATTAGTGCTAGATAAGAGAGCCTATAGCTGCGGTTAAAACTGGAGTTACAATTGGAGCTACAGCCTCTGTAACTTTAACAACGTCATCTATAGGGTCACTAGCTTCAACACCATTGACACCATTATTCAAGGACAGGGTAGTCCCGGAAACTTTTCGTTGAATGGGTGCAGTTTGTTTCGGTAATTTCATGATTCTTTCTCCTGAAGTGGGCTGTTACCTACTTAATTAGATGTGAGTTTTCGCCTAACACATACCCTTACCAAGGGGGGACATGCCCAGCTTGAATGGGAAGTTTCATCACCGTGTCTCCTGAATCAAGTTTAATCAGATTCCCTGTGCGACCTCTTCAACATCTTCTGCTGTAAAGGAATAACCTTCTGCTTCACCGAGTTTGACTAGGATTTGTGCAAGGTGGCCTTTGTCAGTTGTTGTCTGTAGGTTCTCATTTAAGGTTTGTTGCAAGGCTGGAGACTTTTTAACATCTGTCAAAAAGTGTTCCAGGCTTCCCTGGGCCAAGGTGTAAAATGCTGAGATCAGCTCCTCAACAGAATTAGCACTCCACGATCCAGGCATTGTCATCACATCTTGAGCGGTAAAGTTGTAACCACCCTGAGTTTTGGCGAGAGCCAGCAATTGTTCGACAAAGGCACCTTTATCCGTTATCTTGTTCAGTTCTGCTACCAGATTAGGGTCGTTTTGAACAACCCAGGAAAAATGTTGCAGGTTGCTTTGTTTCTGTAGCTTTGCCAGGAATTTGTCAACAATTTCAGTCAGTTGAACCGTCGGTTCAGGTTCTGAGGTAATCGGAGGTTTGCTTTTTTTTTTGGCTATTGTTCGATAAATTGCCTGGTGAATATTCATGGCTTTTCTTAATAAGTTGAATCCTGGAGTTAGTTAGTCGAGCCAACACCATCAAATCGGCGCTCAACTTCTAAGCTAAGCAATACTTCAACTCTAAAGCCCACCACAGGTAGCTGAGCATCTTGCTCTTGACTGTCCAGAGAATATCTGACAGCCACAGAAGTTGGCTGGCATCAAGAATCTCATGGGATTGTTATAGTTGGCACCATGAAGTAAATCAAATTTAAGATTGCGCAACTCATCCACTGCCCCTGCATCTATTAATATTTGCAGGTCTACTGTTGTGGAAGGGTCAATCAGGTCTGGTCTTTTAACGGGTACAGATTGCTTCGGTAGTTTCATAACTTGATCGCGTCATGGATGTTTACCTTTGTTGATGGGTCTGTAACTACCTAGCACAGACCAGTTTCTCTCATCAAATCCAATCAATTTGGACTCAGAATTTGAGGGTTACTTCAAAGCCTGATGCACCTGATGTCCCTCTCAGGATTTCCTCAAAGGGACTAGTAGTAGTGCTAGGTTTAACCCCTTTCTGGTTAGATATTGCTGCTGAGGTGGAAGGACGTTGAACAGGTACAGCTTGCTTAGGACATTTCATGGCCGTTTCTCCTTTTTTAAAAAAAATATCTGACTAGAGCGCATCCCAAATTCTGGGTTGACCCATGGTCACCGGCATCATATCGCTGACATCAATTGTATATCGCAGGATTTTTTTGGCTCGTCTATCGTTTTCTGGGTCAAAGAACTTAAGCTTGACATCCCAGCAGTCTGAATCGACTCGGCAGAAGGGACTTCGTTCAACCCCAATGGTATCAAGCTGCATAGAGCCAGCACTTGAACTCGACGAAGTCTGTAGTACAGTCACTAAGGCATCTGCAAACTGAAATGCATTGGTCGCGGCATAGTTGAAAGCACGTTCTTGGGAGGTTTGACCAAGATTACGCAGATCGTAGTAAATGCGTTGTAGAAACGCTCTTAATGCATAATCGGTCGCCTCAATCAATTGATTCGACAGGCTTTCATCTATGCCGCCTGCCATAACTGCGTTAATGACATCCTGGATTAAGATCTCAATGTGCCAACCGTACAGTCCTCGCAGATTATACAGTTCAAGTACAGGAACAACTTGACCAGAGAATAGTTGAACGGTTTTACCTGTTAAGATTCCTGGGACTGAAACTTTATCGATGTATCCTTTGTTGTAATCGTTCTGGGCAATTTGTGGCAAAGCCTGCCCCTCTAGAAACTTGCTCAATTGCTTGTACACCAATTGAGCAGATGGACCTTTGGCCTCAATAGCATAAATGGGGGTCAGCTCTAGATTCAATGTCCAAATCAGGGATTGAGTTTCTGATAGGTTGTCTGTTCCCTCATTACGGCGGACTTCATAGTCGTTCTGGCTATCTAGCTGCAGATCACCATTGCCATCGAGTATGGGAGTACCCAGAAGATAGTTAGTCATCTGCCTCACATCAAATGGATTAGCAGGAACAGCAGTCTCAGTATTTTCATTCTCTGCTGAAACTTCTCTATTAACGTTTTGAGAATCCACTAAGGGCATCAGCTGCTTAAAGCTATCTTGACGAGCCTCTGTGCCAAAGTCATAGCCAATGGTGCCGATGGCGTAAACCAAAGCCTTTGACCCACTATCACAGCCACATCCCATGGAAGGGACGACACCGCTGGGGGTAACCCTACTAGAAGCAACGGTGTTAGCAGTCATAGCGGGTACCGCACCCATCTGCTGATAATGAACCGGCATTCCCTGTTGAACCGGCGTGGCGTGCTGAACCGGTGCAGTCTGAGCAGCGGGAACGACTCCCATCTGCTGATAATGAACCGGCATTCCCTGTTGAACCGGCGTGGCGTGCTGAACCGGTGCAGTCTGAGCAGCGGGAACGACGCCCATCTGCTGATAATGAACTGGCATTCCCTGTTGAACGGGCATGGCTTGCTGAACCGGTGCAGTGTGACCAGCGGGAACGACGCCCATCTGCTGATAATGAACCGGCATTCCCTGTTGAACCGGCATTCCTTGCTGAACCGGTGCAGTGTGACCAGCGGGAACCACTCCCATCTGCCCATGATGAACTGGATGAACGGGCATGGCTTGCTGAATCGGTGCAGTGTGAGCAGCGGGAACCACTCCCATCTGCTGATAATGAACCGGCATTCCCTGTTGAACGGAAGCAGCGGGAACCACTCCCATCTGCTGATAATGAACTGAATTAACTGGCATCCCTTGCTGAACCGGTGCAGTGTGAGCAGCGGGAACCACTCCCATCTGCTGATAATGAACCGGCATTCCCTGTTGAACTGGCATGGCTTGCTGAATAGGTGGAGTGTGAGCAGCGGGAACGACTCCCATCTGCCCATGATGAACTGGATGAACGGGCATGGCTTGCTGAACCGGTTGATTATAGCCAGCGGAAACCACTCCCATCTGCTGATAATGAACCGGCATTCCCTGTTGAACCGGCATTCCTTGCTGAACCGGTTGATTATGGCCAGGGGGAACCACTCCCATCTGCTGATAATGAACTGGGTGAACTGGCATCCCTTGCTGAACCGGTGCAGTCTGTGCAGCGGGAACGACTCCCATCTGCCCATGATGAACGGGCATGGCCTGCTGAACCGGTGCAGTCTGTGCAGTAGCTTCTACAGTCATTTGTCCAGAAGTAGCACTGGGGACAACCCTCGTTTCGTAGACTTGCTGCTGATAAGCCGATTCAGCCGAACCCAAATTACTGGCTTCACTGGGTTGCATTCTTTCCACCTCCCAATTCTGATTGGACATTTCTTGTGTTTCCCCTTTAGTAATCAACTCATATGCTCCAGGAATATTGAGACGACCTGCCAGACAACGACGAGCATCTGGAACTGTATCTGGGTGGCAAGGTAAGGCACTTTCAAGCAGTGCCTGACGGATGAAGTGAGGATCGGGTTTTTCTCCTCGTTTGAGCTGGATGCTCATTAACAGTGCTACCAGCCCAGATACAATTGGAGTCGCAAAGCTAGTCCCAAATTTTAGGGTGGTACCTCCACCAAGCATGGCTCCCAAGATGTTTTCACCAGGAGCCAAGATTCCCTGGTTTTGGTAAGCCTGACCCCAATTACTAAAATCGATTGGCAATCCCTGGTCATTCATTGCACCCACAGCCAGCACCGAGGGCAAAGCTGCCGGAACATGAAGACATTCACAGGCATTATTTCCCGCTGCTGCAACGATTAAAACACCATTCTCATGACAGTGACGGACAGCTTTTTCCAAAATGGGGTCTGCTGCACCAGATTCACTGAGTTCGCCTCCACTTATATTTATGACATTAGCTCCTTGTTCAACTGCCTGATTAATTGCTCGAGCTAGGTCTATTTGCAACAGTGAACGATTCTGACGATCAGAGAATACTGGCACAATCAGCCCACGACAACCGGGGGCAATTCCCTGAACTGGACTACCATGCTGCCCAAAAATTACGCTGGCAATGTGAGTACCATGACTAGCCATCTTCCCCACAGGAGCATCTGAAACCAGTGTAGGCAGCTTGATTAGCTGGGCCCCTTGAAAGCTGGGATGAGATAGATCAACTGATCCGTCCAGAACGGCTACACATACGCGCGAATCCCCAATAGATTCATCCCACAAAGATTGAATTCCAGGCAATTTTGACGCTGAGTAGTTAAACATCTATTGCTTATCCAGAGAAATGCTAGCGAGAAGGGAGTCCTTTAACCTCCCGTCTTCAGGGGAGATTTAGTGAAGCTACTAGCGCTGGAATCCCTTAGCGACTGCCGCGCAGCGCCCTATAGCTTTCACCCCGATCGCAATTATATACACTCCTCTCAAGAAATGGTGAATATATTAAGAAATGTTGAATACATTCACAAAATTTGACATTAAGACAGAAGAAGAAGTTGATTCCTATTGACAGGAAATTACCTCAACATCGGCTCAGTATTTCACTATAAATATTACCTGGTAAACCTGAAAATGTTTCTAAAAAATTAGATCAATATTAAAACTTTTCGATTAAAGTTAACAGGATATAACCTATCAAATCCGCAGAATTTTTAATTCGAATTCCATTGCAAGACTTAGTAATTAATCTATCCAAATTCAAAGGCATTTTGAGGAATTTCCAGAACAATTCTATTTGCCCCTGCTGTCGATAAAGAAATGCGCTACGCGCACGCTACGGGATCAGCAATATCTTGATTAGTAGGGTGGGCAGTGCCTACCAACGCCCTTTGCAAGCTTGATGATCTGTCTGAGGCACTGCCCACCCTACATCAACTTGCTATGATTGTTTTTTGGGTATTAAATAGTTCAATTGTTCTATTTTAGTGCAAGCCTTATCCTACAAGGATTACAGCGAATTTACGAATCAGCTCTTAGGAAACGCGATCGCTCCTAACCTAACTTAAGTAAGCGAGAATGCCACCGCTATCGCTAAAATCATCCTCACCCTTGCTCTCATAGTCCAGAAGCCCTCTCAAACACCTTTCAGGTATACTCCGATTACCAACCTTTTTGATACATTGCCCTACAAAGAACACCTCCTCAATCAAGGGGATTTGGTATAACTATCGACTACTGGCAAAATACTTGCTGCACTGCTTTAACTATTCTGTTAAGATCGGTCATCTCCAATTCTGGATAGACTGGTAAAGATAATAACTTTTCCACGATTTGCTTTGCTATTGTTAATCGTCCTACCCGATGAGGTAAACCATTTTGATAAACAGGTTGATCTGGAATCAATTTCGGATATATTCTCATAGTTTCGATGCCAACAGAATTTAAGTGGTCTTCTAATTTCTGTCTTGTCTGGACTGAATCCGTTATAACAGTGTATAGATAATAAACATGAGTCCGCCCTGGAGCAACAAAAGGAATCTGTAGTGGTAAACCCCTGGGGGGGCGACATGAGAGCTAAAAAGTAGACTGTATAAGCTTCATAGCTCTCATACCTCGTAAATAATTATCGAGCTTATGACGACTTAAACGCATCAAAGCATAAACTAATTCCCAACATTTATCCATAAAATGAATCCATTTTTGAGCATACATTCCAATATAAAAACTGCTATGTCTTTTAGTTAATCGCCCATATTCTTTGACTCTCGCTACATAGTCCTGAACTCCTTTTTTATTAATTATTTCTCCTTTAATTGTGGCAATAAAGTAAGCAAAAGAGATTATAATAAGTAAAGATATAAAGCGTTTACCGACAACATTACTGCCTTCCATATTATATCCACCGCTTTTATAATCTCGGAACATTTCCTCAATATCAAAACGTTTTTTATAAGCTGATATTGCCTCAGACAATTCGCTCATATTTGTTAGGATAAACCAACCTTCTTGGCTTACTGACTTTCGATAACTTTTCTTCCATTTACAGGCAATACTAAATCCTGATACTTGTTTAGTTTTTGTGACTTTAACCTTTTCAAAAAATAACGAAATTCCTGGTTTTAATCCCGAGTTTTTCAGGGAAATCCACCCCTGATTTTTTAATTCAATTTGCTCATTTTTTTTAAGTCTTAAACAAAACTTAAACCCTTGTTTGTCTAGCCATTCAGCCAATTTAACTGAACAAAACTCTCGGTCTCCCAAAATAACAACATGATAGCTATCAAATAGCCCTATAATAGTTGATAGTATTTGTTTTTGCTCTAAAAAATTACTTGAACCAAGTTTTGAAAGAAGTTCAAAATAAATTGGGATTGCTCGGTTTTTATAAATTATACTAACCACCAATAAATTTTTGTTATTCCAATTAGTCCTATCGATGGCTAAATAGATTTTTTTGTGTTTATCAAATTTTTGAGTGAGCCATTCTCTAACAAGTGGAAACCACATTTTTTTTATTTGAAATATTGGTAATGAAAAAAATCTCTGTAACTTTTTACGCCTTGAGTTACATTTAATAGGCAAAGGTAAAGATTCAGCAATTTTTTCGAGTTTAACATCCTTGATATCTTGTACAATGATTACTACAAGGTAAAAAAACAATAATTGAGATTCGGAAAGGAGATTTTTTAAATGTTTTTGATATAATTCTGGTAGCATTTTGAATTGATAGGTCGTCTTGACAATTTCTGACCTATCTTTTTTTACCATAATTCGCTCAATTTAATATATATCAAGGGTTACGGGGCGCTTGTCGCCCCCCCAGGGTAAACCCTCAAAATGAGCGTTGTAATAATTAGCAATATAATTACGACGTTGGTTCCACTCTTCTAAGAATTTTAATTCTAAATTTATTAATGCCGCTGTAAACTCTCCCATACGCCCTCTTAGCCCAAACACCTCGTGATTATAACGATTTCCAGGGATTCTACCTAAATCACATAAACGAAGGACTTGTGATACATTCTTGGCATCTTGCATTGTTATCATGCCACCATCTTCTAATCCGCCTATATTTTTGCCATTATAGAAAGAAAAACAACCAAAATCTCCCATACTACCAGCATAGTTGCCATGATAAGTAGCCCCATGTGCTTGTGCGCAATCTTCAATAATTTTTAGATTGTACTTTTTAGCTATATCCAGTAATCTGTCCATATCAGCCATTTGGCCATACATATGTACTGGGATAATAGCTACGGTTTTGCTAGTAATAGAATCCAAGACTGCATCTGGATTAATGGTTAGTGTTTTGGGGTCTATATCTACAAATACTGGAATACCTCCGACTGCATTTACAGCATAAGCTGTTGAAATAAATGTTAATGAAGGTACTATTACTTCATCACCTGGATTGATTCCAGCACACATGAGTGCTATTTGCAAAGAGATAGTTCCAGATGATGTGGCAATTCCGGTTGTCCCCCATAAATCTTTTATCGATTTTTCAAGAGCAATAACACGATTTCCGCGTCCTGTATATTTTCCAGATAAAATGACTTCGTCAAATAACTCAAGAATCTGGTTTTTGAGAAACTCAAAGCGAAGACTATACCCTTCAAAGGGAATTTTGGCTCTACCGAACCTAGTGTCTATAAAACCGCGCTTATTCCCGACTAGCTCTGATTGGATGGGGTTTTTAGAAAAAATCATTCTATTAAAAACTCAAATTACCGCCCAATCAGGATTATACTACAGCAATCCTAAATCATTTATTTGTCAAATCAGCATCTGCAATCGTTGCTGGGCAAGGGTTATAGCGATTGCTTTGGCCAACATATTTCACGAATCATTTAGGACTGCTATAATAATTTGATAACATTCTTACACAGCCAGTTCGGTATAGCCAATTTAAATAGTTAAATTTTTATTAAATTCAACTATTTAAAGCAGGGTAAGTGCAAGAAAAAATAGCTCCCAATGTGCATTGGGTGTATATCCGTTGATCGTGGCTCGAAACCCCTATAATCTCGTAGAACTATACTCGCAATAGAGTTAAGTTGTTGAAAATGACCCGGTCTTTTTATCAATAAGCCACAGCTTATTGATTCTTGCCCTTACCCTGCTAATTAAACAGCTTTTCATTGACTGTTAACAGTTAGCAGTCAAGGGTCAAAAATTAACAAAAATACAGTTAACAAAAATACAGTTATGAGCTATATAGCGCTAATTAGCGATCGCTTACATTAAAGGTTATAAAAATCAGACTTTTGAGAATTATACTAATCTTCTGACCGAAGCATCTCAGATTCACTAACCTCCCCATGCCATGGCATGGGGAGGTGATTTGTATCGCCAGTGCGCTCGTAATCGGGAGTGGTTTGCTAACTCTCTAATTATCAATGCACGGGAAGAAGGAAAGGGTTCTCAAGAGGCTTGGCAATTATCCCAGTGCATCCAAAACCAGGAGTTGACTAGGTTAGGTCGTAATCACTCCATCGACGAGTCCCGCCACTCAAAGATGTTTGTTCCCTTGCTTAATATTCTCTTTCCCAGGTTACAGGTTGAAGGTTAAAGCTGAGCAAACCAACCTTTAACCTTCTAACCTGCAACTTCTAACCCAAGCCAACCTGGAACCTTTAAGCTTCAACTGCTTTAGGCTACTGTGGAAGAAACTAACTCCCGTTCCTCTGCCACATCAGGATTGGCTTGAGGAGTATCCACCTCAGAAGGTGGTACCACTTGCCAGAATTTGGGCAGATATTCAGACCAGTTGTCCAGAATCATGTGAGCTTTCGGGCTAGCAGTCCGAGTGGCATGGTCTTGAATTAAGCCTTTCAACTGCTGCTCTCCAGCCGCTGAAATCACCCGTTGAATCTTGACATCCTGGTTCACTTTGGCGGGAAAACTCTCCTCTTCATCTAGGAAGTAGGCTAAACCACCAGTCATACCAGCACCGACATTGCGTCCCACTTTCCCTAAGACTACAATTACACCACCGGTCATGTATTCACAGCAGTGATCACCAGCTGCCTCAATCACAGCATAGCCTTTAGAGTTGCGCACACCAAACCGCTCACCAGCACCGCCATGGGCAAATAATGTTCCACCAGTGGCACCGTAGAGGCAGGTGTTACCTACAATCGCATTGTTAGCCGGGTCGTAGGTGGCATCAGCTGGTGGTTTGATAATAATTTCACCACCATGCATCCCTTTGCCTACATAGTCATTCGCTTCACCAGTTAAAATCAGGGTCATACTTGGGAGGTTAAAGGCACCAAAGCTTTGACCCGCAGCTCCCTTGAAGTTGAGAGTAATGTGTCCATCGAAACCACTGTTACCATACTGCTTGGCAATTACCCCAGCAATTCGAGCCCCTACAGTACGGTCAGTGTTTACAATCTCAACATCTTTAGTCACAGACCCATGGTTTTGAATCGCATTCGTCAGGTCAGCGTCAGCCAGCAGTTGATCATCTAGGACTGGTCCATTGCTGTGGACATCCTTATGGTTGAGCCAACTGCGGTCTGTGCGAGTATCAGGCAGCTGAGTCAGACAATCTAGATTCAACATAGATGTCTTAGTCAACTCAAGGCCCTCCCGAACTTTGAGTAGATCAGCCCGACCAATGATATCCTTTAAGGAACGGTAACCTAGTTTGGCAAGAAGCGATCGCACTTCCTCAGCCACAAAGTAGAAGAAGTTGACCACGTGGCCTGGAACCCCAGTAAAGCGCTGGCGCAGGCGTTCTTGCTGAGTAGCAACCCCTACGGGACATTGATTGGTATGGCAAATCCGTGCCATAATGCAACCTTCAGCAATCATCGATACCGAACCGAAACCGTACTCTTCTCCTCCCATCAAGGCAGCCATCAGTACGTCCCAACCAGTTTTTAAGCCACCATCTACCCGCAACAAAACGCGATCGCGTAGTTGGTTTTCCATCAAGATCCGATGTACTTCAGTGATTCCCAGTTCCCAAGGCACTCCAGCGTGCTTAATCGAACTCAGGGGAGATGCTCCAGTACCCCCATCATGACCAGAAATTTGGATTACATCCGCATTCGCTTTAGCTACCCCAGCCGCAACAGTTCCAATGCCAATTTCTGCCACCAACTTTACAGATACCTTAGCTTGAGGGTTAATCTGATGCAAATCAAAAATCAGCTGAGCTAGGTCTTCAATTGAATAGATATCATGATGGGGTGGTGGGGAAATTAGAGTTACCCCTGGCTTGGAACGCCGCAGCTTAGCAATGTAGGGACTGACCTTTTTACCTGGTAACTGACCCCCTTCCCCTGGCTTAGCACCTTGAGCAATCTTAATTTCTAACTGCTTCCCACTCATCAGGTACTCTGGGGTTACTCCAAAACGACCAGATGCTACTTGTTTAACCGCAGAAGAAGCAACATCCCCATTACGTAATCCCTTTAAGTGAGGTAGAGTCTGAGAATGACCAGTCTGATCCACATCATTCAGAATGCTGAAGCGCACTGGGTCTTCTCCCCCTTCACCACTGTTGGATTTACCGCCAATCCGGTTCATCGCAATAGCTAGAGTTTCGTGAGCTTCTCGGGATAGAGAGCCTAGGGACATCGCGCCGGTACAAAAGCGCTTGACAATTTCCTCAACAGGTTCTACTTCCTCGATCTCAATCGTAGCTTGGTCGCTGTTAAAGTCCAACAAATCTCGTAGTGCAGTTGCTGGACGCTCTTCCAACAGTTTGCGATAGACATCGTAGTGGTCGTAAGCTTCTTTGTTAGCGTCAAGGCTTGAAGGTTTAACCTCCAACTTGCTAACGTCCAACTCTTTGTGATTTTTACCGTTACCATTGTTAGAGGATTGGTCACGGACGAAAGAGGAAACCGCCTTGTGTAGGGCTTTAGCCATTGCAGGGCTGTTCATGTGATACTCGCCCCGAGGACGGTAATTGATAAAGCCAAAGTTTTCCAGTTTCTTAGCACTCAGGGGGAAAGCCCGTTTGTGAAACTCCATCACTTCCTGAGCTAAATCAGCAATACTCAAACCTCCCAGCCGGGATGTAGTTCCCTTAAACGCTAGTGCCAATAAATCCCCACCAATGCCAATTCCTTCAAAAATCTGAGCGCCATGGTAAGACGATAATAGGGAAATTCCCATCTTAGATAGGATTTTCAATAAACCTGCTTCTACCGCCTTGCGATAATTTTTCTGAGCTTGGTCTATGGTTAGGCTTTCCAGTTTCCCCTGGGCCATCAATTTTTGAGTTTTAGGATTAGCCCACCAATTCCGCACCGATTCCCAAGTCAAATACGGACAAACTGCTGATGCACCATAACCGATTAAGCAAGCATAGTGATGAGTACTCCAACATTGAGCCGTTTCCACAATAATCGATGCCTTCATCCTTAATCCTTGAGAGATCAGGTGGTGGTGAACCGCACCTATAGCCAACATCGGTGGAATATAGGAGTAGTTTTCAGAAAGCCCTCCAGCAGTTTTATCACTCAAAATCAGAATCGTTTTGCCAGCCCTTACCGACTCAGCGGCTTGGTCACACAGATGATTCACCGCTACTTCTAGCCCCCCCGGACCAGTGGCAATTTCAAATAAAGTAGACAGTTCAGCTGTCTCAAACCCTGAGGCTTTCACCGCTGCCAACTCCGCCTCATTGAGTACTGGGGTTTCCAGCTTTAACAACTGGGCGTACTCCGGCTTAGCTTCTAATATATTCCCTCGCTCACCCAGCTCTATACTCAACGACATCACCAAACTTTCCCGTAGAGGGTCAATGGGTGGGTTAGTGACCTGGGCAAACCGTTGTTTGAAATAGTCATAGAGAAGCCGAGGCTTATTGGAGAGTACCGCCAAGGGAATATCATCTCCCATACAGAAAGTAGGTTCTTTCCCTTGGGTGCTCATCGGCTGGATGATCATCTCCACATCCTCAGCAGTGTAGCCAAAAGCGGTCTGCTGACCCAGTAACTCAGCCGCCTCTTGTTCAGGAGCCTCAGTAAAGGGTTGGGGTTCCAATTTTACACGGTACTGCTTCAGCCATTGACCATAGGGTTGCTGAGCTGCCACCCGTTGCTTGATGTCCCAGTTTTTTATAATTTCGTTGCTTTCCAGGTCAACAGCAATCATTTGCCCTGGTCCGAGTCTGCCCTTTTCCACAATCTCGGATTCTGGCAAGTCCACTACCCCCACTTCTGATGCCACCACCACATAGCCATCCCGGGTAATGCTATAACGAGCCGGTCGTAATCCATTTCGGTCTAGGCTGGCTCCCACTGTTTTCCCATCACTGAATACTAATAGCGCTGGACCATCCCAAGCTTCCTGAATTCCACTGTAGTATTCATAAAAATCAACAATTTCCGGATAGTTATCCAAATCCGGCTGATTTTGGTAAGCCTCCGGCACCATGATCATTAATCCGGTCAGAGGACTGCGTCCAGATTGCACCAGTAATTCAAATACATTATCTAGGATGGCTGAGTCACTGTTTTCTGGATTTATAATAGGCTTGATCTCATCTAAGGAGTTATTTGGTTTAAGGTTGGTTTGAGAACCTTCAACCTTCAACCCTTTTTCCCAAACCGGATGAGCCAAGTCAGCCTCTCTGGCGATCATCCAGTTGACATTGCCCAACAGAGTGTTAATCTCACCATTATGTCCCAACAAGCGCATCGGTTGAGCAAGGGGCCACTTGGGCATAGTATTGGTGCTAAAGCGTCGATGATAGACAGCAAACCCACTCTGGTAATCAGGATTTTTTAAGTCTAAATAAAACTCTCCAAGTACCTCTGAGCGCACCATGCCTTTGTAGACAATCGTGCGACTGGAAAAGGAGCAAAAATACCAATCCTCAGGTACTCGGATAGTACTCTGAGATTTTAGTGCCTTAGCAATGCGACAGCGAGTTTTAAACAGCAAACGCTCCAGTTCATCTCCTATCTCCCCTTCAGAGGCTACGATCAACTGTTCCATATGGGGTTGATTGGCTTTCGCTTGGATACCCAGGATCTCGGAACGTACTGGTACCACACGCCAGCCTAATACCTTTAAGCCTTCTTGAGCAAGGACTTCCTCAACAATTGACTTACCTTGCCTCACCAACGTCTCATCCTGAGGCAAGAATACCATCCCAACTCCCAACTGCTCCGTAGGAGGCTGGTCAATTCCTTGTTCGGTCAACCATTTTTCCAACAGTTTCCAGGGAATAGCAGTCAATAAGCCTGCACCATCCCCTGAATCTTGGTCAGCACTACACCCCCCCCGGTGTTCTAGACAACCCAGTGCCACTAGAGCTTGTTCAATCAATTTATGGGTAGCGATACCCTGCCCAGACGCAATAAAGCCAACCCCACAGGCATCTCGTTCCTCCACCAACCAACGTTGACCTGGATAGGGTATCCTTTTGTGATACTGTTGTAGATCTTCCTGGTTTTTCTGGTTATCGATATTATTCATCCAATTATTATTCACAGTGTTTAGTGATGCTTTCATTACAGATTGAGGACTATTAACCTAGTAGCAGTGACCTATAGACTGGTAATAGGCTGGAAAAATCAACAATGATTTACCATCAATGGTGAGCCAGAAGTTGGTTGGGTCTAATCCCGATTCCCTGGGTGAAACAATCTATCAAGCTTTTTTCCCTGATAAACTCCTATCCTGAGTATCCAATGAAATCTGGTCAGCTGCTGACAAAAAAGCTACATCCTCCGACACAGAGCAACGGATGTAGTTAACCATTACAGGTTTTACCAGTAGCAACACGTAAGCGTGCTTCAACAATGGTATGCAACTAACCACCTAGCTGATGACCAAAGTGACCAGGGTTCCATGACGCTGGCATAAATCCTAGAAACTTACATATATAGGTGGATAGTCATGATATAAGAAATAGGTTAGCGATAGCAATACCTAATTTCTCCATAAACCTACTGAAAATTTTACTCTCGAAGAAATTGGTGGATTTACCGTAGCAGTGATCAATACCATTGAGCGAAACTCAAAATAGCTTTCTTAAGAACTCTTTTGTACTGACAGGACTTGATCTTGTCACACTAGCCTTCATCACAGTATTAGTTTAGACCAGGTGGCATCTCCTCTCTAAATGCCTAGGTATTAGGCTCATGGTCTTAGGTCCAACGAACAGGGGGAGTTGAGAGCCTCCGTGCTTGACCCGGAGCGCTTCATACTTTTTTAGAACCCCCTTAGCCTAAATGCCTAGAGCCTAAATACCTAGAACTTAGTTGAAGAGTATGTGAAATTAGACCTTCTCTCTCTATAGTTTGTCTTGACTGATTTAGGTTATTAAAGGATAGCTTTCAGCCAAATCAGTCCTTTGAAGAAACAGGCGACTACCAGCAATCAATGCTCAATGGAACCCTTTGATGGCGACTAGAGTAACACCAAAGACCAGAATTGATACTACAAAAGTGTGGACTGATATCTCCAAGCTAGCCATTACCCTCTTGCTCGTAATTCTATTCCCAGTATCCGTAGCTACGGCAAATAGGCGAGTTGGAGCAATTGAACCCCTAATCTTAAATAGCTTTAAAGAGTTATTGAACAAGTTGCCCCCAGCAGCTGAAGATACCCCTGTCCTAGTTCAAGGTTTATCCCAAACAACCCAGGAGAACATCCTAGTTTTAAAGGGCAAGAAACTATTGGAAGAGCTACCCCCCATAGCAGATAACACCTTAGAGGTGGAGTTTTTCTCTGTCCCCCCCCAGGTGATCCGACAAGGGGTTCAAGTGTATTTAAATGGTCAACAGATCAAGTTACCTTGGCAGCAATGGCTGGTGGGAACCTCAGTGCGCACTGGCATCAGTGATGTAGGAGCGATGCAAACCTTGGGCATAGAAATGCTCAACAGTAAAGATTATACCAAGCAACCGATCCGGTGGTTTTCTAAACCCCGGAGTACATCAGTAGTTTTCCCCAGCCAAGTTAGTGGTGCTTATCGATATCTAGATATTACCGATTTTGCCAAAACAGCAGGTTGGCAGTTGCAAGTTCAGGGGGATAAGCTCTATATCTCTTCCATGCCAGCCAGGGTGAAGACTATCCGCCAGGGACGTCAGCCTTGGGGTAATCGTATTGTTCTTGATTTAGACCGCGCAACCTTCTGGCAAGTCAATGAGCGACCCACTGAAGCTGTAATTACAGTAGCTGCCTCAGCCGACCCGTCACTAGTCAAGGGTTTTAATGCTCTAGAGGCTGCCAAGCTCCAAGAGCTTGAAGATGTAGCTCCCATTTCCGTGGGGGCTCCTATGGATAAACCAGTGATCCGCTTAGAAAGCCATCAGAACCAAACTAGGCTGCGGATTGATTTCCCCAAAGGTAAACGTCTGCGAGTTTTCACCTTGCCTAACCCGTTTCGATTGGTGATTGATTTGCGACCCGATGCCATGGTCAAGAAAGATATTCTCTGGGCACCTGGCATCCAGTGGCGTCAGCAGTTGATTAGTCTCAAAGATACTAGTTTCCCAGTGGTGTGGCTGGAGGTTGACCCCAAATCTAACCACTTGCGCCTCAGACCGATTGGCAGTAATGCTACGACGCAAGTGGGAACAGCTCCACTAATTAAAGCTGCTCAGTGGTGGCAAGCATCTGCTGCAATTAATGCTGGTTTTTTCAACCGTAACAACCAATTGCCCTTAGGAGCAATTCGCCGTGACAGTCGATGGTTATCCGGTCCAATTTTGAACCGGGGAGCGATCGCTTGGAATGATCGCGGTCACGTTAAACTAGGACGACTCAGCCTCAGCGAAACCTTAGTTACCTCAAACCGGAAACGTTTGCCAGTACTATTCGTCAACAGTGGTTATGTCAAAGCTGGCATTGCCCGCTACACTCGCGCCTTTGGACCAACCTACACTCCCTTAATTGATCATGAAATCATCGTAGTTGTCCAGAACAACTTGGTCACCGATCTCTTGCCTGGAGGAATTGCGGGTCAGCAAGCCTTTCGTATCCCCCCCAATGGTTATCTAGTTACCCTTAGAGCCAACAGCACAGCTGTTAATGATCTGAGTATTGGTACCCAAGTGCGAATTGAGGGGAGTACGTTTCCCGCTGACTTCAATGGCTACCCCCATATTCTTGGTGGTGGACCACTGCTACTACAAGATCAAAAAATTGTTTTAGATGGCAAATCGGAACAATTTAGTGATGCCTTTATTCAGCAGTCTGCTCCACGCAGTGCTATCGGAAGCACAGCTAATGGCACATTGATTATTGCTGCTTTTCACCATAGTCATACTCGACATGGCCCAACATTAAGGGAAACAGCTCAGTTGATGCAGAAATTGGGAGCCATTAATGCCCTCAATCTTGACGGGGGTAGCTCAACTGGACTTTATCTAGGTGGTCAACTCCTAGATCGGTCTCCCTATACAGCAGCACCAGTTAACAATGGTCTCGGCATCTTTTTTACACCTGTTCCCTAATACTTTAAGAAGTATTAAGTCTTAAGTATTAAGTATGAAGTAATTATGAAGTTATCAGATTTATTAAGATTTTTGGAAATCACGAATCCCTTAACTATAGGTTTATTCAGCTTCAACTTAGGTCAAGATAACTATTTCTAATGTAAAGACTTTATATAAATTCAGGTAATCCACTAATTTGGCCTGAAAAATTTAGTTATAGTTTGCTAGATTTTGCGATAGTCAATTCTCTTTCATTTTGTCTAACCTAGAAGTAGTAACCAATTAGTAAACTTTCCCACAATCACTTAGCTAGACGTTTTCAGGAACAAAACCATGGTTCAGTCAAAAGAAATTTCTCAAGTTTCGGCCATTACCCTACAGTCATCCCGAGTAGCTGAAGGCGTTGCCGCTACCGAACTACGACCTTGGGGGTCTTTCACTGTCTTAGAAGAAGGACGGGGATACAAAATCAAGCGCATTGAAGTCAAGCCGGGTCATCGCTTAAGTTTGCAGATGCACTACCATAGGAGCGAACACTGGATTGTTGTCAGTGGTACAGCTAAAGTTATTTGTGGCGATAAAGAAGAAATTGTTCATCAAAATCAATCAACCTATGTTCCTCAAGGCTATGCTCATCGACTAGAGAATCCTGGTGTTATTCCCCTAGTTTTAATTGAAGTCCAGAATGGAGAATACCTCGGAGAAGATGACATTATTCGCTTTGAAGATGATTATGCCCGCAGCAAACCAGAAGGCAAATAGATTGAGTCAAGTCGCTACGCTCCAATTCAAAATTAAAAATTATTAATTCAAACTGACAATCAGTGGGGACTTGTACCCGCCAATGATTGAAGACCACTGAAAAAATCAGTGGGGGCTTGTACCCGGAATTAATTAATTCAAAATTTCTTATAAACTTGTTGATGCGTGAATTTTGAATTTTGAATTTTGAATTCCCCAAAGGGGTCATTAGTTTTAAGTATTTAGTTAGTAGTCATTAGTCATTAGTTGTAAGTCTTTAGGATGCCCAAAAAAGCCTTTTGGCAGTGGCAAATTAAATGACTAATGATTAATGACTATTCCTTTTTGAGGTAACATTAGCTGGTGCTAGTTGTTGCGTATAGTTAGTATCGTTAATGATTAAACTGAGTAAAGCTGCTGCGAGTGAGATTAGACGTGTACAGTCCAAGCGTCAAAAGCCAGATGCCAAATTACGTCTAGGTGTCCGCGAGGGTGGGTGTGCTGATTTTTACTACACTATTGACTTTGAGCAAGTGATCAATTCTGAGGATCAGGTCTATGACTGTGATGGCATCAGTGTCGTAGTAGACCCGGAAAGCCTAAAAACTATCAATGGCTTAACTCTAGATTACTCAGAAGACCTGATGGGAGGAGGGTTTCGCTTCCATAACCCTAACGCCTCAGAAAGCTGCGGCTGCGGTAATTCCTTTCGTATAGACCCATCCAAGGCTCCAGATTGACACCAGAGTGTTAATATTGGTATAATTAGCATTGGTTTGTTTGTAGTTGATTAAGCTAAATCAACCAATGTTTATTAAGCCGTAACCCATGCCCACCATCCAGCAGCTCATTAGTAACGAGCGCTTCAAAGCTAAGAAGAAAACTAAGTCCCCAGCGCTGAAACAATGTCCCCAGCGCCGTGGTGTTTGTACTAGGGTGTTCACAACTACACCCAAAAAACCCAACTCAGCCTTACGAAAGGTGGCAAGGGTTCGTCTGACTTCAGGATTTGAAGTAACAGCCTATATTCCCGGTATTGGTCATAACCTACAAGAACACTCCGTCGTGATGATCAGAGGCGGTCGTGTGAAGGACTTACCTGGAGTGCGATATCACATTATTCGGGGTACCCTTGATACGGCGGGAGTTAAGGATCGGCGTCAAGGTCGTTCTAAGTATGGGACAAAGCGCCCTAAGTAAACTTACGAGAATTGACCCCTCTTCTACAGTAAGAGACTTTCAGCAGTAGAGTTGCTGTGTTTTCACCCACGCCCATCTAAACCCCAAGGGGACTTCGGTTATAGCCCTTAGACAAGCGCGGAAGACCGGGCGTATAAAGTGATCCCGCAGGTGACCCACACATCCCGGAGACGAAACCTTAAAATAAGGCAGCCTTAATCATAGAGTTTTAACCCTTTTACCCATAACCGACCAACCATAAAGGCTGCCTTATTTTTGCGGTAACTTCTGACCCTTGGGAATTGGAGACTAGAACTGTTGCCCTTCCTTGATAATCTGAGCATTGTTAATAATTAATGTGCTCGAAAGAGTAGCGGTTTGTGCGCAAGCTGAAAAGCCTCTGAATCAAGCATAAACCAAAAATCTAAAAAGTAAGCCCAATAATTTTATTGGAGGGTTTAGAGGCTGTTTGGCTCAGCCATTAAGAGTGTAAAATTCTTAAGAATCCCAGCGACCTAGGAGCCGCTAAGCGAACGCTATAATCTACGGGCTTTGCCCGACGCGGGGCGCGTTCGATTTAGCGACGGGAGTGTCAAAAGCTAACTGTATCACCAGGGTTAATCACACCAGGGTTAATCACACTAGGGTTAATCACAGGAGTGTAGTTATTTGCCTTGGGTAATTTTTAATAGTAAACTGTATTGTTGATTTTTTCTTAAGCTTACTTATGTCTCGTCGCTCAGTTGTTAAAAAGCGTCCTATACCCCCTGACCCACTTTACAACAGTCGCCTGATTTGTATGTTGGGGTGTAGATTGATGCGTCATGGCAAGAAATCCCTTGCCTACCGAATTATCTATGACGCAATGAAAATCATTGAAGAAAGAACTGGATCTGATCCGATAGAAACCTTTGAAAAAGCTGTGCGTAACCTGACGCCTCTAGTAGAAGTCAAGGCTCGCCGGGTTGGTGGGGCAACCTATCAGGTTCCGATGGAAGTAAAGGCTGAGCGAGGGACTACTCTAGCCCTACGCTGGCTGATTAAATTCTCCAGAACTCGCTCCGGTCGCAGCATGGCTAGCAAATTGGCTAATGAGCTAATGGATGCTGCCAATGAAACGGGAAATGCCATTCGCAAGCGTGAAGAAACCCATAGAATGGCAGAGGCAAATAAAGCGTTTGCCCACTATCGGTACTAAGTTATCCTAAAAAGCCTAGAACAAGAACCTGGTAGCTATAGGATAATGTCCACAAATGCCTAAAAAAACTTAAAAAAAGTATAAAATTGTAAATAGATAGCTACCTGGTGAGGAAATGGTGGCACCAGACAAAGGAGGTAACCGTGGCACGCACCATCCTGCTTGAGAAAACACGCAATATCGGCATTGCAGCTCATATTGATGCGGGCAAAACAACAACAACTGAACGAATCCTGTTTTATTCCGGAATTGTTCACAAAATTGGTGAAGTCCATGAAGGTACAGCTGTAACTGATTGGATGGACCAAGAGCGGGAGCGGGGAATCACGATCACTGCTGCTGCGATTAGCACCAACTGGCGAGAGCATCGGATTAATATTATCGATACTCCTGGTCACGTTGACTTCACCATTGAAGTTGAGCGCTCCATGCGGGTATTGGATGGTGTGATTGCTGTGTTTTGCTCTGTAGGTGGTGTCCAGCCTCAGTCTGAAACCGTCTGGCGGCAAGCAGACCGCTATCAGGTACCTCGAATTGCGTTTGTTAATAAAATGGACCGCACAGGAGCAAACTTCTTCAAGGTCTATGAGCAAGTTCGTGACCGATTGCGCTCCAATGCTGTTCCCATCCAAATCCCTATTGGTAGTGAAAGCGAATTTAGAGGCATTGTTGACTTGGTGAGGATGCGAGCCAAGATATACACCAATGACTTGGGAACTGACATCGAAGATACAGAAATTCCTGAAGAGGTCAAAGAGCAAGCCGAAGAATACCGTGCCAAACTAGTGGAATCGGTGGCAGAAACTGACGAGGCGTTAATTGAGAAGTACCTTGAAGGAGAGGAAATCACGGCAGAGGAAATTCGTGAAGCCCTGCGCAAAGGAACCATTGAGGGCAGAATCGTTCCTATGTTGTGTGGCTCTGCATTCAAGAACAAAGGGGTTCAGCTGCTGTTGGATGCGGTGATTGATTACCTACCAGCTCCGATTGATGTTCCGCCCATTCAAGGTACTATGCCTAAGGGTGAAACCGTCGAGCGGGTGGCTGATGACGAGGCTCCTATGTCAGCTCTGGCATTCAAGATTATGGCAGACCCCTATGGTCGCCTAACTTTCCTGCGGGTATACTCTGGGGTACTCAAGAAGGGGAGCTATATCCTCAATTCCACTAAGGGTAAGAAGGAACGAATATCTCGCTTGATTGTCTTGAAGGCTGATGACCGCATTGAAGTAGAGGAGTTGCGGGCTGGAGACTTGGGGGCTGCCGTTGGCTTAAAACATACTATCACTGGGGATACTATTTGTGACGAAGAGTCTCCCATTATTTTGGAATCCCTCTTTATTCCAGAACCAGTGATATCGGTGGCAGTAGAGCCAAAAACCAAGCAGGATATGGAGAAGCTATCCAAAGCCCTCCAAGCCCTATCTGAAGAAGACCCTACCTTCCGTGTCAGCATTGACCCAGAAACCAACCAAACCGTGATTGCGGGCATGGGTGAGCTGCACTTGGAAATCCTGGTAGACCGGATGCTGCGAGAGTTTAAGGTAGAAGCGAATGTGGGCGCTCCCCAGGTAGCCTATCGAGAGACGATTCGTAAATCAGTCCAGGCGGAAGGTAAATTTATCCGTCAAAGTGGCGGTAAAGGTCAGTACGGTCACGTTATTGTTGAATTGGAACCAGGAGATACTGGTAGTGGTTTTGAATTCGTCTCCAAGATCGTAGGTGGTTCTGTACCGAGAGAGTACATCTCTCCTGCTGAACAGGGGATGAAGGAAGCCTGTGAATCGGGAATTCTAGCAGGGTATCCAGTGATCGACGTGAAAGTTACCCTAATAGATGGGTCTTATCACGACGTAGACTCTTCAGAAATGGCATTTAAGATTGCTGGTTCTATGGCCATGCGGAATGCTGTGATGAAGGCTGCCCCAGTACTCCTAGAGCCTATGATGAAAGTTGAGGTGGAAGTGCCGGAAGACTTCCTTGGGGATGTCATGGGTGACCTCAACTCCCGCCGTGGCCAGATTGAAGGTATGGGTTCTGAAGACGGCATTGCCAAAGTCACTGCTAAAGTTCCATTAGCAGAGATGTTTGGTTATGCTACGGATATCCGGTCTAAGACCCAAGGTCGGGGTATTTTCTCTATGGAGTTTAAAACCTATGATGAAGTACCTCGCAATGTGGCAGAAGCCATCATTGCTAAGAATCAAGGGAACGCATAACAAAAAAAAGGAACATGTAATTCATGGCACGCGAAAAGTTTGAAAGGAATAAACCCCACGTCAACATTGGCACGATTGGTCACGTAGACCACGGCAAGACTACCCTAACTGCTGCTATTACTATGACATTGGCGGCTCAAGGGAAGGCAAAAGCGAGGAACTACGAGGAAATTGATGCAGCTCCTGAGGAAAAAGCACGGGGGATTACCATCAATACTGCTCATGTGGAGTACGAAACCGAAAATCGCCATTATGCCCACGTGGATTGCCCAGGCCACGCTGACTATGTGAAAAACATGATCACGGGTGCGGCGCAAATGGATGGGGCAATTCTGGTGGTTTCTGCCGCTGACGGTGCCATGCCACAAACTAAAGAACATATCCTCCTAGCTCGGCAGGTGGGAGTTCCTAACATCGTGGTTTTCTTAAATAAGAAAGACCAAGTAGATGATGAAGAACTCCTAGAGCTAGTAGAACTGGAAATTCGGGAACTGTTGAGCGAATACGACTTTGACGGGGACAATATCCCGATTGTGGCTGGGTCAGCTTTAATGGCTGTAAACGCCCTGACCGAGAATCCAAGCATTGGCAAAGGTGACAATGAGTGGACTGATGTGGTGCTAGCACTGATGGAGAATGTAGACTCATATATTCCCACACCAGAGCGGGATGTGGATAAGCCATTCCTGATGGCAGTGGAAGATGTCTTCTCCATCACTGGTCGGGGAACTGTTGCCACCGGTCGAATCGAGCGGGGTAAGGTTAAAGTTGGTGAAACGGTAGAAATCATCGGGCTTAAAGAGACCCGTAACACCACCGTAACTGGTGTGGAAATGTTCCAGAAGACCCTAGACGAAGGGATGGCTGGAGACAATGTTGGGCTACTGCTACGGGGTGTCCAAAAAGAGAACATTGAGCGGGGTATGGTACTTGCCAAGCCCGGTTCAATCACCCCTCACACCAAGTTTGAATCTGAGGTATATGTCCTGAAGAAAGAAGAAGGTGGACGTCATACTCCTTTCTTCTCTGGCTATCGCCCTCAGTTCTATGTACGAACCACTGATGTGACTGGCACTATTGATGCCTTTACTGCTGACGATGGCTCTACAGCTGAGATGGTGATGCCAGGCGATCGCATCAAAATGACGGTGAGCCTGATCAACGCGATTGCGATTGAACAAGGTATGCGCTTTGCTATCCGTGAAGGTGGTCGCACCATCGGCTCAGGTGTGGTCAGCAAGATTCTCGAATAGCAGTACTCTACTATAGAGTAGGAGCAGGGAAGTTCTAGCTTCTCTGCTCTTTATTCATGTTTATTTAAGCTAAGAAAAGAACCTAGAAAATTAAAAAAATGGCAACTATTCAACAGCAGAAAATTCGGATTCGACTAAAAGCCTTTGATCGACGCTTGCTGGACACTTCCTGTGAGAAGATTGTAGATACAGCAAACCGCACAAATGCTACAGCTATTGGCCCAATTCCCTTACCCACTCGACGTCGTATTTACTGTGTTTTGCGATCGCCCCACGTTGATAAAGATTCTCGGGAACACTTTGAAACACGCACCCACCAACGGATTATTGATATTTATCAGCCTTCTTCAAAGACTATTGATGCTCTGATGAAATTGGATTTGCCTGCCGGAGTTGATATTGAAGTTAAACTTTAAGGATTTAAAGTCCCGGTAATCTTTGATAAAAAAAGATGGTTAATCGCCTTTGGTTGATTGTTAATGGAAAATTGACAATCAACCAAAAATTATAAGTATTCAACTAGAAGTAAAATAGCAACTCATCAACTTCTCGTCTCAATAAACTAGAAAAGATATAAGAGGAAAACCCCACCAGGCTTCAGCAGTAAGACAGTGAGCAAAATATTCCACAAAAGCCTGGTAAAAGGTATTGTTATTGCTGCTCCCTGCGGGGGCGACAAGTAAGTCATAAAGCAGACTGGATAAGAAAAGTAGCCCTCATGGCCTTGAGAGAATAGGCCAGTTTGTGAGGGTAAGAAGAGAGTAATTGTTGAAGCATCACCTGAAAAAAAGAATCGGCGTTGCTGATCCAAAGAATGGTTTCCTAAAAATAAAACCATCCAATGCCTGTGCATGTCATATTTATTGATGCATTGATGCAGTGATTAGTGATTTTTAAAGTATAAACAAATTGGCGTTGCTGAATTAAGGAATGAATGCGCGATTATCTGGTTTTGTTAAAGCCCCCTAAATCCCCCAATTCTGGGGGACTTTGAAAGTTTTGTTCCCCCCAAAATTGGGGGGCTAGGGGGGCAAAACCATACCCATAATCAGCAACGCCAACAAATTTACCTTTCTGGTTAAGCATTCCACTACTGACGCAACACCAAAGAATTACCTATAATGAAAATTTAGTTACACCTCTTCATGTTCAGCAACGAGCTTAACGGAGAACAAAATGCGATCGCTAGCCACGTAGAAGGCGCAATTTTGGTACTTGCTCCGGTTGGTACAGGCAAAACTCGTGTTTTAGCCGAGCGGGTTTTATGTGCAATTAATCAGGGTATCTCTCCTCAACGAATTCTATGCCTGACCTTTACCAATCGAGCTGCCAAAGAAATGAGCGGGCGGTTATCTCAGTATTGTCCAGAACAACTACAACACCTAACAATTAAGACTTTTCATGGTTTGTGTGCCTCCATACTACGGATGGAAGCTCGTCAGATTGGACTGCCAACAGATTTCGTGATTTATGACGATAATGATTGTATCGAATTGGTTAAAGAAGTTTTCCATGTATTGACAGATAGAGATGCCCAGGAGTTGTTTTCTAGCTTAGTTAAGTGCAAAATTCAAGCTGAAAACTGTGAATTATCTCTAGATAATCTGGTTGAAAATCTATATGCCCCATTAGGTAATAACTACGCTCAACGTGCTGCTCACTATCAAACTATCCTTCAAAAGCGTCATGCCTTAGACTTTGCGGATCTGATATTTTATGTTCGTCTCATGGTACACCATGAACCAGAGATTAGCCAACGTTGGGCAGATAAGTTTGATTTTGTTCAAGTTGACGAAGTTCAAGACACCCATCTGTCAGAGTATGGTATTGTCAAGCACTTGGCTGCCAACAGTGGTAATTTAGGGATGATTGGAGATTTAGATCAGACTATTTATGAATGGCGAGGCTCTGAACCAGAGAAGGTAGTTAAACAATTTTATCATGATTTCAATCCTACAACTTATTCTTTAACCAGGAACTATCGAGCAACAAAAGTCCTGCTTAATGCTGCTTCTGGATTTGCCGATTCCTTTGAAAATCGACAAACAAACATTACACCAGCGCCTGAGTGTAAAGATGGTGAGTTGATTCAAGTCCATTTAGCAAATAATGAGTGGACAGAGGCAGAGTGGATTGGTGAACAAATCCAGCAACTAGCAAGTAAGCAAAAGGATTTTTTTTATAGTCGAGTAGCAGTTCTTGCTCGTAACCATAAACGCACAGAGATTATCAGTCAGATATTGGAACGCATGGGTATTCCTTGTATTACAGTTGAGCGATTCCAATTTTTCATGCGACAAGAAGTCAAAGATGCTCTTGCTTACCTACGTCTGATTATAAATCCTTTTGATGCAGGGGCAATGCGTCGGATGTTGCTACGTCCAAGTCGTGGAATTGGTGATGGGACGATTAAAGCTGTAATTGAACAAGGCAAAAATTGTGGCTTTAGTTTAACTGACATGGTATCAAGCCGCACATTTACAGATGGAGATCCTTTTAGTGAACTTTTAAGCGCTTATTCATCTGGAGTCGTAACAGTTTTTGACGTGGAAACAACAGGGTTTTCAGTGAGTCAAGATGAAGTGGTTGAAATTGCAGCAATTCGTCTAGTTGATGGGAAACCACAGGCTAGATTTCACGCTTACATTACTAATACCGTCAGCGTTGGTGACTCGGAAAGAATACACGGACATAGCGATCGCTTCTTGGCAGAAAATGGTAGAAATGCTAAGGATGTATTTGGTGAATTCTTCAAGTTTATCCGGGATTCTCTGCTAGTTGGACACAATGTGGGCTTTGATATTAAGATGGTGGCAGCTCAAGCTCAAAAAGCTGGTGTTAGTTATCCAAAAAAGCTGCAATGGGAGGACACCCTAGAACTAGCGAATCGTTTCATTGAATCTGAACGCTACAGTTTGGAAGTTTTGGCAGAGTATCTCAATCTTACCCACCTACCTAGCCATAAGGCAATGGATGATGTGGAAACCACCATTGATTTGTTGGCGCTACTCATACCTTTGGTGGAACGAAGAGCAGATTATCGTCAAGCTTTAGTGTACCGTTATGGTGAGGTATTTGAAGGACTTGCTGAACAGGTAGAGCACTGGCGCGATGTTAGCCAATCATTAAGACCTTCAGATTTGCTGGATAAATTATTGGTAGAATCTGGACTATACAATTATTATAAATCTGAAAAGAAACGCCTGCAAAATATCCACAATCTTTTACGGTTTTTCCAAGCACAGGACGATCTAAATTTGCACCCTGACACAGCTTTACGTAGCATTCTTGAATTTACCGCTCTTGCTAAAAACTTATATCGAGTTTCTCAAGACAATAATCAAGTTCCAATTCTCACAGTTCATCAATCCAAAGGTTTAGAGTTTGACAGTATTTTCATTGCCGGTGCTGTTCAAGATGAATTCCCTAATTATTTTAGTGTTCGTGATAATAATATTGAAGAAGAAAGGCGGTTGTTTTATGTGGCTATGACTAGGGGAAAACAGAGGTTATTTATATCAGCCTATTCCCAAGATGCCAGCGGTTTTTCCAAAAAAATTAGTAACTTTATTAATCAAATCCCAAAGGAGTGCATTCAGTGACTGAACAACCACGTACATATCGTCGTTTTCATCCTATTGTTGCCGATGCTTACACTGCTGTACATAAGTGGCTAGAAGTCACTGTTAAAGATGCTCATGGCTACAAAGATTTACACTACGAGGATATAAAAAAGAACCTTAAAAAAACTGATTGGATAGATATTGCTTCCCAATATTATGCTTTTTTTCATACACATTATTTCAAAGCAGCACATACATTAGAGTCCATTATTGGAACAGAACAAATTATAACTTGGCTAAGACATAGACAAAAAGTCTGTGTCTTAGATGTGGGTTGTGGTGCTGGTGCTGGTTCCGCAGCATTTTTAGAAACAGTTATTAAACTAAAGGAGAAAGGCGATCTCACCAATGAAGTAAATATCCTTTTTATTGGAATCGATCCAAGCTTCCGGGCTATTGGTCTTTATATTAAGATGATGGAAAATCTAAAGTCATCTTGTTCTGATCTAGTCAACATAGAATTTAAACATATAGTTAATGGTTTTCCTAATGCTACAACTGAAATAGAAAGATATTTAAGGAGTGAACGCTCATTATCTGAACTACCATGTTTGTCCAATGTCTTAGTAATGCAGCTAAATGTTATTTCTCCCTTCAGTCAAACCTACAGAACTCATCAAGAAAATTATGATGAACTAAGGTCTTTATGTATTGATATTGACGGAGGCTCTACAGAGGATAACTTAGGTCTTGGAACTTCTGAAGCTCTGGCTTACAAACAATTGATAGAAACTGTGGCAATTGATGTGATGCACCTTGTCACTGTTGGAACTAAAAATATGGAATACCAAGTAAAATTGGGCACAAATAGTAAAGTAACTTTGGCTGAAAGAATTAAGGAAATGATGATAAACCTACATCAAATTGTAGGTAATCGACATACTATTGAGCAAATTCATTCAGATAATCATATTGTTCATTTTGAAAATCCAGAAAACTGCTATTGGAAAGATAGAGAGAGAAAAAGATATCATAAAAGATATCATACGGATTTTTATGCTGATTTTCAGACAATATCGAGTGCCGATCGAGCAGAAGATAAAGATTGGAATGAAGTTATAAGTCTTGATAATCTCAACTTAGCCTGGGCCAGGGCACGTCGCAATCTATTATCGGAGTCTTTATATGATGAGACTGAATTGCGTCTTTTTGAAACTAATTTAGATTCAAATATTGCCAAATTACAAGAACAATTATGTGCTTATGCTAGTGATGTTGCATTAGTAGATCAAACCATCTCTTATAAATTTCCTAAGAATGTGGAAAAGACTCGTCCAAGAGGACTGTCACGAATTGAAGAAGAAATTTTATCCGTCGCCATTATTCAGAAATTAGGTGACAAGTCATCTCAACTAAGAGGTAGTAGCTACGCCTACAGAATCTCTGGTAAACAACAAAATACAGAATATCTTTATGACTATTATTTTACAGCTTATCGTGATTACCTTAAAAAAGCACGTGATAGTGCTAACAACTATCCTAATGGGGCAATTTTAAGAGTAGACATTGAATCATTTTATACAAAAATTATTCAAGAGCAGCTTTGTCATGAACTTTATAGGGAATTAACAGAAAGCGAACGGGTACGTTGGCTGATTAGGTTATTACTTTCTAAAACTATTGATGAACATCAATTAGGTCAGGGGATTACTCAGGGAAATATTGGATCGGGCTTTTATGCAAATATTTATTTAACTTCAGTAGATGCCAAATTTGGCAGTGGTAATGAATGGGGAGTTGAACTACATCGTTATGTAGATGATATGATTTTCGTCATTCCCAACCCAGAAGATATGAAGATAATTGAAAATACTGTCAAAGATGAGTTACAAAAGCTAGGACTAAATCTCAACGAAAACAAAACAGAGAAAATATACGAGGTTTCTTCGTTTTTAGAGCAATCTGATCAAGATCAACGTCTAGATGAATTGAGCGATCGCTTTGATTGTGTGGTCAACCCACTGTGGATAATGAATTCAGAACACCGCGATATTTTTAAGAGTTACTTTCACAATGATGAACTATGGTGGCATCATATTCATCATTATCAACAATGCCTAAGAGAGATCAAAATTTATATAAATGATACAGATCTAAGTCACAAAATATATAAGTATTTGTATAATAACAAAAGCCGTGAGCGAGACTTGGCCAAACAGAAAGACGTTTTTGGATTAGAAGGAGAATTAAAGTATACACAACCGCCAGATGATGAATCTTTTAACGCAATTCGTCAGTGGTCTGCTTCTTTTATTACTTCTAATAATGTTTGGAGTACAAATAGAGATAATTTGCGTAAAGACCTAGTAAAATTATTCGAGGATAGGTGGCAAGAACTGTGCGAGTTAAATGGTAGTCATCCAAATCAGACACGGACATTGGAGAGAGATATTCGTTTTGCCCTCTATAGGCTTTCTATTTTAGGACTTGAGGATATACTTAATACCTTAATGGAGATTTTGCGCCAAGCTTTTTGGATTATTCGCAATCCTCTCAATGTGCTGGAGAATCTAGCTAAGCAAGGCTATCTAGCTGAAATCAGAAGCTTACTGACACATTATCAAAATATTGAACAGCCTGTTGAATATCTAAAAGCAGTTACAATCAGGGCAATGCGCTTCCTGCCAAAGATATATGCTAAAGAATGGGAATTGATTGTTAAATTTGGTACTAGTTTAGAGAGTTCAGTTAGTATTGCCGAAAAGCTGATGGCAACTGAAACCTGGTTATATCTAGGACACAAATATAATGACTTTAAACAAAACGATCATATTGAAGCAGTAAAGATTGCTCTTAGATCTAAACCACCAGAAAGATTACAGAAAAACTATCTATTGATTTTGGGACAGTTTGAACCTAAAGCTGTAGAAGAGTTCCAGGTTAATAGAAATGACCCCATGCTCGTTACTGCCAGAAATCTTGCTCTTGAAGGTAATCGATCTGACATATTTGATTTACCAGAGCCTAAAATCATTCGACAAAAGTACTACAGTGGACAAGCACCAAATGATAGTGATCAAGAAGTGTATTAAGGAACTGTCGCCTAGACAGGTAGAGAAAACTAGCAACAGTCATACTCTATCATCGGTTTACCATCTTCTCCTTGCACCGTATCTCTAGCAAACATGGCTAGAAACTTTAGCTTTATCCACTCATCTTTTTGCTACTAGGATGCTGTTCTTCCGCTAAGAGCGATTAGCCCGAAGGGCTACGCTACGCGATGAAGCGAAGCTTCCGCTAAGAGCGATTAGCCCGAAGGGCTACGCTACGCGAACGCATTCTCCCAAAACTGACCAAGCTCAAGGTACTAGCATAGTACGTCTCTAACCGCCTGCATCGTAATATTTATTTACTAAAAATGATTATTATTAACAATAAAAATAATCATTATCACGATAGACTGTTCCCTGGGAGGTTCAGCCAACTAAGTGTAAACCTCTGATAACTATTTTGTTTATTAGGGATATAAAGGAAAAGCCAATGTCACTGAACATTACTCCAGAGCTGTTGAAGCAAGCACAGGAGGGTGAGGTTAATCAAGAAGCTTTTATTGAGAGCATTAGGCAATCGTTACCTTATGCCTTTGGAATTGTGGAAGACCTGGCCAAGCAATTGGCACAGGGTGAAGCGGAATGGGTAGAGCATTCGGTACCACCACCAACTGAGCAAGATAGAGCCCAGCTATTGCGGATGATAGGTGGGGATGCGATTCGTGGTGCAGTCGAGCGTTATTTCGGGATCAAGTTAGCCTTTCAAAACTGCCACAAAACCGCTATATTTCGTCCAGAAGCTTTAGAATCACCTGCTTATCAGGACTTTATTTCTATTCGCAGTCAAATTCTGAATCAGACACCAGAACTGATCGATTGTTAAAACGTAGCCAGAGGCTCTAGCTACTAGAGCCTTCCTAGCCTTTCCACTCTGATTCAGGAATATCTGCACTGACAAATATATTCCTCAGTGTTCCAATCGGTAAGTCTCGTCCTTTGTGATACGGAACAATAACTTGAAGGTTTTGTTGAGAGTTGCGCCACTTCCGATGGCTACCCTTCTGGCTAATCAGATCGAAACCGTACCGAGCAAGGATGGCCTCAACTTGTCTAGCATTCATTCGGCGAATCCGATCGCCCATTAGATAGTAACCTCGCAAGTAACAGAACCTTCCGGCAGCTCAAGGGGGGCAGGTTCAAGGTAGAGTTCAATAGCCTCACGCATATTTTCTATTGCTTCTACTTTAGTTTCACCACAGGAAGTACAACCAGGAAGTTCGGGGCACCAAGCTGCCCAGTCTCCGTTATGTAGATCAGGCTCAAGAATGACTCTCCATTTCATCAGACTTATCTCTAAACTCAGTATTAAAATTGGTAAGCACTAAGCATTCAACAAATAAGCTGAATGCTTAATACTGATCGCTGACAGCTAAACTAGAATAGAAGATTAAATAATCTAATTGGTAATTCAATTAGGTTGAAAATACCGCTAGCAGGTCTCGAAATCCTTTCAACATTGTCCGCAGTTCTTGCGACACCATCCCGTTTAACAATAATCACATCATTAGGCTGCAAGGTCGGATTAGTTTCCTCGTTAACTGGAGCCGTAAAATCGATTTGAATGTCTCTTTTTTCAACTGTGCCATTGCGATTCAGGCGAACTAATTCAACAGAACCTTTTTCAGCACGAACGTCATCAAATCCCCCAGCTGCAAGCAAGGCTTCATTAAGAGGAGAATTGGGCTTGACTTGGACATTACCAGGTCGTTGAACTTGACCAACCACATTGACGGGGATGGCAGCAGCAGAAAGGTTGGAATCTGCTAATGCCAATGCTACCTCTGGAGCAATTTCGTCAGCTTTGGTGACAAGAATTGTATCTCCCTCCTTTAAGAGGATATCCTGAGTTAGGTCACCCTGTCGCAACAATTGCCAAAAATCCAAGGCAATTTCTTGTTGTGTACCCCCTTGGGTCAAACGTCGCACTTTAACCTGGCGAACGTTAGCGTCTTGGGTAATGCCTCCAGCGATCGCGATCGCTTGGGTTACAGTTGGTGGTGCATTGGTGCTACGGATATCAGCACTACCGATGTTAATGTTGTTATTACCCAGAGTTTCTCCCTTGACCACATAAGCTCCTGGGTTAACCACTTCCCCTACCACAGCCACTTGAATCGGACGGCTGGCATTAGCTGCAAAACTGGCATTGGACAATAGACGGGTTTGCTCTGGGTTGATAGCAGTAGTAGTTCGGAGCAAGATTTCATCCCCATCCCGCAAGGTAACATCCTGCCTGATATCACTTCTATTAATCAATTGCTGGAGATTGATATAATAAGTATTGCGCTGCCCAGAGCTTTCACGACGCCGGAGTTCTACTTGCTTAACGTCTGCTGTTAGGGTAGCTCCCCCAGCCAAATTAATTGCTTGAGTCAGGGAGGGAAATTGCTGTCCTTCATTCAGACCCATGGTGTAGGCTCCAGGGCGACTCACTTCCCCAGCTACGGAAATTTTTAAAGGACGGGCTTTGACCAGACCCAAAGAAACGACTGGGCGTTTGATGTAAACAGAGAAGGCACTGGTAACGAGTTCGCTAGCTTGATCGAGGGTTTTTCCCCTTACAACGACACTACCAATCAAGGGTAGGTTCAGGGAACCGTTCACCAGTACTTGATACTGACCACTGTATTCATCAACATCAAAGATATTCATGGTCAGAACATCTCCAGCATCAAGGGTATAAGCTCTATCTGGTGGTAAAGAGTTACGCACAGGGGGTGTGGCGGCTGATACGGTGTTACCCTGATTCACCTCAATGAAGTCAGCAATGGATGGTGGAGCTGGTACCTCGATCGGGGATGTTGAAGCTGGTACCTCGATCGGGGATGGTGGAGCTGGTACTTTGATTGAAGGAATTTGAGCTAGGGTAGGTGTAGGTAGGGTAATAGCGGAAACCACCAGTAAGCTTACACCCACCACTGGTCTAGTCAATCGTGGTTGTAGACTACTGTGATTCTTAGCAATTTGGCTTAATATATCAAGGGGTCTTTTTTTCCCTGGGTTAATTGTATTGATCATAAACATATTGACTCTTGCTAGATAAAGACACACTAAATTGTTCAGAAAATCCGGAATATGTTGTCACTCAAGCCACGTCACGACTGTGTTTAGGGTTGTTTAGGGTTCATTGACGCTTCCCTTGGCCTGTCATTTGTAATTGGTTATTGGTTATTGGTGAGCTTGATCTGGTCTAGGGTTTCATCTCTTGATAGGCAAGCTATAGGTAAAGCGCACTCACTACTATGACGTCTCTGATTGTGGTTGGGATTTGATAACAATTGACAACTGACAATTGGTGAACACATAGATTAGCCTGGTAGAGGGAGATTGTTAAAGAGCCGTGATCGGTTTGTTCTACTTAGAGGATACTCGTAGCTGGAAAGTTCCCCATCGAACCAACTGCTGGTATATGTAATTAGTCATAGTTAATTATTAATACCCACATAATAGCACTGACGCTAATCTGTTTCCCTTTGTCAACTCTAAGTTAGCAGGTTATACTTGACTAGTAGCTTGCCATTCATCAAGGCAGAAGGGTGTCTTATTTTTTTTGGTGACGATTTAAAATAGAACCAAAGTTATTTAATAAAACAATAGACTTCGTCGCCGTTGTCGGAAACAGGTAACAGAGAATAATAATTAATGAAAACAGTATCAACAAAATATTTTTTCAACAATAGTTATAATTTAAATAATTATAAGTTATGCTCTTATCGTTTGAATTCCCTAGGTAATTCACTTAATCTTATCTATATTTAGAGCTTGCCCCCGTTTATATATTGCCGACCATAACCTTAATATTTCACTCATAATCTATCTATTTAGATCTATCACTATTTATAGTTATATTTATCGATATTCTTCTTTATTCATTGTACACTGCGATTCTTGATATCTAACATGGATAGTTAATCCTATCATGACATGAATCGTTTATTTTCTGAGAAAAGTTAATGAAAAAGGCACTGGTTTGTGGAGTATCTGGTCAGGATGGAGCCTATTTAGCAAAGTTGCTCTTAGACAAAGGCTATACTGTCTGTGGCACGTCACGGGATGCTCAAATGTCCTCCTTTAGGAAATTGGTGTATTTGGGTATCCGAGACCAAATTAAATTGGAATCAATGACACTGACGGATTTTCGTAGTGTATTGCAAGTGCTGACAAAATTCCAACCCTATGAAGTTTACAACTTGGCTGGGCAAAGTTCAGTGGGTTTGTCTTTTGGACAACCGGTAGAAACCCTAGAAAGCATAGCAACTGGCACGATTAATTTATTAGAGGCAATTCGCTTTACTGGTGCTCCCATTAAACTCTATAACGCTGGTTCTAGTGAGTGCTTTGGGGATACTGGAGACAAAGCCGCTGATGAACAGACTCCCTTTCGTCCCAGAAGTCCCTATGGTGTTGCTAAAGCAGCAGCGTTTTGGGAAGTAGCTAACTACCGTGAAGCCTATGGGTTATTTGCCTGCTCTGGTATTTTATTTAATCATGAGTCTCCCCTACGACCAGAACGATTTGTGACCCAAAAAATTGTTAGTGCTGCTTGTCGGATTGCTAACGGTAGTAAAGAGAAGCTTCGTTTGGGCAATATGGCAATTAAGCGTGACTGGGGTTGGGCTCCTGAATATGTTCAAGGAATGTATTTAATGCTACAGCAAGACCAGCCAGATGATTATGTAATAGCGACAGGAGAGAGTTATAAATTAGAAGATTTCGTGGCAACGGCGTTTGCTACACTTGACTTGGACTGGCAAGAGCATGTGGTGACCGATAGCAACTTATTCCGACCGACTGATTTGGCTTTAGGGAAATCTAACCCAGCTAAGGCAAGGGATAAGTTAGGCTGGCAAGCCCAATACAAAATGCCGGATGTGGTGCGAATGATGGTGGAAGCTCGGTGGGAAAGTTTGTCTAAGTAAAGGCTTGCATCGTTGGATGCAAAGGGTGAAGGGTAAAGGGTAAAGGGTAAAGGGTGAAGGGTGACAAGGGACTGGGGACTGAGATGGTGATATAACTGGTGCTGCTGATATAACTCTGTCCCCATCACCCCATCACCCCATCACCCCATCAGCAGCCTAAAATCCTCGTAGGGAAAAGGAGGTATTTTGGGCTACTTGTAGGGCTTGGACTAGTTGACCTAAAGAATATTTCAAATGGGAGCCAGCATCCACTGCTACCCAGCCTTGGGGAGTGGCATGCCGCCATTCAAAGTGTAGGTGGGGACCAGTAGAATTACCGGTGCTGCCAACGCGCCCAATTACAGTTCCTTTTTGTACCCATTCCCCAGGTTGGACGAAGATTTCTGATAGGTGAGCGTAGCGGCTTTCTTGGGTACCTTCCTCATGGCGCACCATAACGGTCAAACCGTAGCCACCTAAGAAGTCAGCTGTTACTACTTCACCATCAGCGGCAGCAACAACCGGAGTACCTAGGGGTGCTGCTATATCTGTACCAGCGTGGAAACGGCGATTACCGGAAATCGGATGAATCCGCCAGCCGAATAGGGAGCTAATGGCAGAAGGAATGGTTACGGGGAACACAAAGCTGGATTGCCTGAAATTGGCCAATCCTGAGGGTCGTTGGGTGAGATTGTAGTAGGCTAAGGCTGTAGGAAGTTTACGGACAGACCGATTCCGCCGAGCAACGCTAATCCCACGAGGAACCCATTTAGCTGGACGACTCTTGACAGGTTTCACCCGATTAAATCTGGCCGGTTGAACTGAATTAAATCGGACTGGTCGAACCGGATTATATCTAGCAGTTTGAGTACCAATTACTCGTGGTCTGGGTAATTGAGTTACTCTACCGTTCCGTCTACCTCCAGTGATAGCAATTGGTTGACGCCTCGGGGCAACACCACAATTCCCCCTGAGTTGCCCATTTCTGGCTACAGTCCGACAACCCCTTGACCGTTCAGTTAAAACAACTGCCGAGGGGGGAGTGTACCGTTTAGTGGCACCAACATTGTAGTTTGTGCGGTCAATATAGCTATTTTTAGCAGCCGCTTTTGGAACTCTAGGCTGTAATGCTACTGGATTGAGCTTGACTTTGGGTGGCTTGGCGACAGTGGCTTTAGCTGGTACAGAGAATTGGGTTCTACGCTGTACTGGTTTGACTGCGATCGCTTTTGTCCGGACAGATTTCCTAGCTGGTGGAGCAATAGGTTTCCTGACCTTGATAGCCACGGAGGGAGCTACTGATTTCCGGGCAGCTTTTGGTGCTCGTGGGGCAATGGGTTTAGTGACCTTAGTTGCTGCTACTGGTTTTGAAGGAGCTTTTGCTGGGGCTGGTTTTGCCACTGGCACAGCTGGCACCGGAAAAGAGGTTGGGGCTGTAGGTTTAGGCAAAGCAGCAATAAGAATTGGATCAAATCCTGCTTCCGTTATAGATTTGGTAGTCGTGTTTACTGATACAGCTTCTATGGGTGACTGAGTTTTTGCCACAACCATACCGCTGCTGAGGACACCAATACTACTCATCACACTCAGTCCATGGATGAGTTTTGGGCATCGGTAGAAAATGCTATACAGGGTGCTACCAGGGGAGTTTTCTTTGGTCATTTACGACTCACTAAATAATTACTACACAGTTATACTCGCTCGGCTCAGCCATCAGCCATAATTCCGGCGTTGCGTCAGTCTTGGAATGAATAGGAGTAGAGTGGGCATCCTGCCCGCCCGGAAACTGTAACAGGCAAGATGCCTGTTCCACGCCTGATGCCCATTCCACAGGTGCGAAACTGTAACAGGCAAGATGCCTGTTCCACGCCTGATGCCCATTCCACAGGTGCGAAACTGTAACAGGCAAGATGCCTGTGTCTTGATGCAAAGCGCGAGTGGGGGAAACCCCCAAGACCGCGCTGCATCGCTTCCACGCCTGATGCCCATTCCACAGGTGCGAAACTGTAACAGGCAAGATGCCTGTGTCTTGATGCAAAGCGCGAGTGGGGGAAACCCCCAAGACCGCGCTGCATCGCTTCCACGCCTGATGCCCATTCCACAGGTGCGACCCAAGGCCGCGAGGGATTGCTCGCGGCCTTGGAGGCGCGCACCTAATCTTAAAATCATTCCATTATTAAGCAACGCCATAATTGCTGTTTTGTTGATTAGTTGATTAACCTTGATCGCTGTTTGTTAATGGTTAACCTTTAACATTTGACCCTTAACCATAAGAGTTCTCAACAACTACGATAGCCAAGACTGATTGTACCGGGCTTGAGCAAAATTTCTTTTGGGGTCGGAGTATCGTGTAGATGCACTCGCAGTTCGCCCCTAGGGGTTACCCCTGTTATGATGCCTGGATTTCCTTCTACCATGACCTGGCTTCCTTGATAATTGAATAGCGCTAGATATCGTGGTAGCAAACTATTCATTCCTTCCTCTGACCAGAGTTGATATCCGGACAGTAGTCCTTGTAAAACAATGGCAGCCAGCATTTCTATAGACCTCACAGTGGGAGAGGGCTCGGCTTGCCAAAATGAGCGCAAATTGATGCCAGATTCCGGCACCTGATTGCTCCAGTTGATTCCGACACCCACGACTGCTTTGGTAATTTGACCCTGTTGGACACGGGTTTGTGTTAGAATACCTCCGAGTTTACGTCCCTTAAGCAGTAGGTCATTGGGCCACTTCAGAGACACTGGTATGGCGTAAGCTCTCAAAGCTGTAGCAATTCCCCAAGCACTACACATGGTTAGCTGGGCGCTGTCCAATGCCTGTAACTTGGGAGCTAAAGCTAATGATAAGTAGAGTCCACCTTTTGGAGATTGCCATTGTCGTCCCCACTGTCCCCGCCCTGCTGTCTGTTGCCCAGCAATAACCATGGTGGGAACTGTTGCAGTTTGGTTGAGCAATTCCCAAAGGGTTTGGTTGGTGGATGGGAGAGTGTCAAAGACCTGTAGGGGAATTGGTGGGAATTGCCCCATGCCTGGGGAGTTGAGGGGCAACTGTTCCCTTACTGCTTCCAGTGCAATTTCAAACGCTTGTTGATTAAATGAGCTATCATGCATTTAAATGATAAGCTCACGTAAATGAGTATTTAGGGTGAAGGACATTTATCTCGGCAATAGACTTCTACGGATTTAATTGTCGCTGAGTCGCGATAGTTTTGGGTTTGGTTATATTCTTTCAAGGGTTTAACATAAATGCCAGAAAACTGATTATTAGTATCATTGGCGGCTACTCCCATGCGAAAGGCTATATCTTGTGATAGGTTGGCAAAATTGACGTATTCCCTAGACTCGCTGGCATAGTTAAAGGACAAGGTAGCGTCACCGTAAGCTTGCTCAGCTAGTTTAAGGGGTATGCCAGGACCAACACCTTTGGTGGTACGATAGTTAGGGTTTTCGGTAAATAACACTTCCATTACGCTTGAATTACCCATAGGTGTTCCCATCGGGTAAAGAATATAGTATTGGGGTTGTCCTGATTGGATAACTGCGATCGCATCGAAACCGACAATAAACGGTGACTTGACCTCAAATTTTGCTTTATCCCCTAGGGATTTTTTCAGCTGTCCCAAGGTCATTCCCAACTTAGCCGGTCCAATTCCTTTAGCAGAGATAGTAAAGGCAACTGATGCCGGAGGAGACAGTTTGGCTGTGGACTTTGAACTGCCAGATTTAGATGTGTCCTCTAACTTAGGCGGGGTTGGCATCGGTTGGGAACTCGTTGTTGTATTAGGTGGTGGAGTCGGCGACTCGCCACAGCTCATCAGCACCATCAGCAAACTCGTGATTAACCATCGAGATTTCATCAAAAATTCACGGCTGGATACTCCCCTGACACCCCATTGGGGTTAAACGTGAGAGGTTGCGCCGCGCCTCCTACAAAGATCAGTTCATGAACATTCAACCTATATATTTTAATTGATCGGTGTTTTTTGAAGATTGACGGTTAACTGTGAAATGTCAAGATTAACTCTCAACAAAAACATGCTTGTGCGCTCTTACCATTAACAATTAAATTCGCCACGGGTCGCACCTCTAGCTATTTTCCTGATCCAATTATTCCGATGCGAATTAGTTGTGCTGTAGCCGGAGCGAGGAGTACACCATTGCGATAATGACCTGTTGCTAACCAAACATTATTGTAACCAGGCAGTTGATCAATGACAGGGGCAGGTCGTCCTTCTGGACGAGGGCGTAACCCGTACCATGTGTGGATAATCTCTGCTGTGGCTAGAGGAGGGCAATATGCGATCGCATTCTGTCTGACCACCTCCAGTAACCCTGGTTGTGCTTCCACATTCCCTGCATCATCGGGAAACTCAACTGTTGCGCCCACCCAGTAGTCTTGCTTACCTACTGGCAAAATATGAACATCATCACGAGTAATCACCGGCTGAAAATCTTCATATCCCATGGGCTGTGGCAGCCGCAATTTTACTCCTTGTCCCAGTACTGGTTTGAGAGTCAGAGGTAGAGCTTGAGTAACTTGCAAGTCTGGTGCTTGGAGCATCTTAATCAGCCCAGATGAACCCAACCCAGCAGCCACTACTAGCCAATCTATCTCTAGGGTTCCAGCATCAGTATAGATTTGGGAGCAATTGAGAGAATTGTTGAGATCGGAACCTATGGATTCAAATCCTTTTACTGTGATTCCAAAATTAAACCTAACCCCATTGGCCTCAGCACCAGCCACTAATACTTGGGTTAGGGCAGTTGGATCAATTTGTAGGTCTTGGGGAGAATAGATTCCAGCAATAAATTTATCTTGACTTAGCTGAGGGCAACGGTGCTTAACTTGGGGAACATCCCAAATTTCTAATTGCCAACCTTGGGAGAGGCGAGTTTCTACTAGTTTTTCCCAAGACGCTAAGTCCTCTCCAGGCAAACACAGCTTCAAGATACCGTTGCGATTGACTGGAATCTGGTATCCCGTGAGTGCCTCTAATTCAGGAATCAGGCTCTGATAGCGCTGGATACTGGCTTGGCGCAGCTGCCACGCCCTACCCTTGACTTTCTTACTAATGGCACCCATCAGTACCCCTAAAGCAGCACCAGTAGATCCTTGTGCTGGCAGATGCTGGTCGAGCACAGTGATACTTAGCCCATTTACCCGACTAAGTTCATATGCGATCGCTGCTCCAACGATACCGCATCCAATAATAGCGACTTTACTCACAATTTTATCGACTATGAAGTATGAATTATGAAGTATAAATTATGAAGTGTGAAGTTTTAATGTATGAATTATGGTTATTGATAACGCTTTTAGTCAACCTGAATTGGAATGGTATTAAGTTAAGAGGATATCTGAAAAGTTTTTTTATACTGGATTTTGCCCCCCTAGCCCCCCAACTTTGGGGGGGAAAAGAGTCAATTTTATTCTAAAAGTCCCTTCCGGTGCGCGCCTCCTAGGGCGAGTAAATCGCCCTTGGGTCGCACCGCAAAATTGGGGGACCAACGGGGGCTTGGATGTAGCAAATGAGACTTCTCAGACAACCTCTAAGATTCCTGATACCCGTGCCTAGTTAGGATACATAAACTAAAGCTGTGTACCTATAGGAAACATTGATTATATCTTTATTTCCCAAAGAGCGAATTTGGTTTTTGTAGCCCTAGGATGTAAGCCTTCAGGGTCTAAAGCACGAGCCATTCACCATCACTGAGCCACCAATCACCTCATTTCACAGGTTAAGCTTCACACTTTACACTTCACACTTTACACTTCATAATTCATTCTTCATATTTTATAACTTTCTAACTAGTGGGAATGAGTTCCAAAAAGTCATCAAAGTTTTTCAGCGCTGCTTCGTAGTTTTTGAGTGCTAGCTGGGAGTTGCGCTCTACAGAAGCCTCGTCAATTTTCACCAAAGATTTCAACAATTCTTCAGCCGCTTCCTTGGCAGCTTTCTGGTCTTTGGGAAGGAGTTGACCACTCAGATAGTTACTGCTGAGCCCTAGATCTCCTAACGGACCATGGATAAATGAACTGACATCTACCCAGTTTTCGTCTTGAATGTTGGCTTCGAGAACTGGCATTTTCTCGCGAAGCTCAAGCACTCTAGTAGCACTTGTCTGGATTTGGGCAATTTTTTCAGGGGTGTAGGTAGGAGCTGTGGTTGCACTTGGGCTACCACAGCTGACCAAAAAGGTCATCACCATTGCCAGAATCACAGTCAGAATAGACCGATAACTTCTCATCATCATTGTTTGTTCGCTAGCCAACCGATCGGGAAAACGAATTAAGGTTCGTCACGTACTATAACCCAATATTGGTCACATCACACGCAAAGTTGAATACCCAATAGGGCAGCTTGACCACTGATTGTGTCGAAGTTTACCTACCCAAGCACTACTTTCAGCAATATCTTGGTTGGCGAAATACTAATCAAATCACGAGCTGCTCAGGTAGACGCTGCTGGGAGCATGTCAACTTGATAATTAGGACTATATTCAGGAAGATACTCTAACTCTAAATGAATATTCGGCAGTTTTTATTATAGTTTTGATAATCTGCTTTTTTGTGAAAAATTGCATTGTATAAAATCATGATTATTTTAGGTTTGTTTTAGCCAAATGTTCTTTTTTATTTACCGCTTATAGTCATTTATTAACTAGCTCTCAATAAAAGGCTTTTTTTTTTAATAAGTATTTTCACTCAATTACTGAATCTTAAATTTTATTTCAGACATGAGTGTTGTCACTATTGCTATTGCTAGTCATTTTTTTTTAGTAATAGAAAAGCCAGTAATTATTTGGCCACAATCTATAATATACAGGGTGTTTAATAGCTTTTAAATCTACGCAACATACAAATACTTGATCCCTTTTACAAAAAAAACATGACTAACATTTTAAAAAAGTTATCTTTCGTTGCCACAAGTGCAGTTCTTGGCTTCACTGTCATTCATGCTAATCCTGTTAATGCAGCTTCCATAATTTATGATTTGGAAGTTAGTATAGATTCGGGTTTTTTAGATGGTGAAACCTACTCTGGATTTTTTGAGTTTGATGATTCAGGATTAACGGGAATAGATGAAGAATTTTTATCAGTCTCCAATATCAGTTTTGACTTTGATGGTGTTAACTACACTGAAACTGATGGTTTATCCGATCCTGAAGCTGTATTTTTCGATGGTGATTTCTTAGGGTTGAGTTGGTCAGATGATGAATTCTCTTTTATAGCTGGTTTCTTTGAGCTTAGTGAAGCTTTATTTACATACGATCTTCCTCAAGGAGCTGGTGCAGGAGACATTGCATACACTTTACGTCCAGATACCCCAGTAGCATCTACACCTGAACCAACTGCTGTTTTTAGTTTGTTAGCTTTGGGTGCTACAGGTTGCAGTGGTGTTTTGAAAAAGAGAAAGTAAACATCGGTAGTTATAAACGGCTCTTCCGGCTTTGCGTTGATAAGGCAAGTTTATATCAGATAATTCTGCCAGTTCCAGCCACGTTTATTTTCGATTTTGTGCCTTTTGATACGTTTTAAACCACAGATCCGGAAGAGCCATGGGCTTTCAAACGTGGGTGTTACAGGAGCGCGAGTAGACCCACGTGGAACCAGCCAGACTTGTCCTGAGTGTCAGATCAAAGTAAAGAAAGATTTGAGGGTTAGAGAACATAAATGTTCTGAATGCAGCTACACGACACATTTTGCTGCTGATCGCAACATCCTTTAATTGCCAACGATACTAAACAATTCAAGCTTTGCGTCGTAGAAACGGCACCAGGATTTCACTAATTTCCTTCGACCAATGCTCCTGAGGGTAATGTCCAGCTTCCTCCAGCTTCACTAATTCCCCATTCTTAAGCTGATTAGCAAATTGCTCAGCTTGCTCAACCGGAAGCCAAGGGTCTTTGAGTCCCCAAACAATTAAGGTTGGCTTGTCCCAGTTGCGGAAACCTGATTCAATTTCTGCCATAGACTTGTTCATCTGGATATTCTTGATAGTCGCTACCAGAGAACGTCCAGGATCGGAACTTTTCAGGAAAGGTTTGCGATAGAGATCTAAATAGTTGTCTTCAATACGATAGCGCGACCCCCCTTCGAGAGTTCGGTCAACTAACAAGGGGTCTTGGGTTAACATATCTCCGATGAATGGCCATCCCCATTGCTGCATCTTGCTGGGTAACTTGGCAGCAGAGGAGACAGGTGTATTTAGAATCACTAGACGCTCAATCTGGTCTGAGTGACGCAAGGCATATTGAAGACCCACTGAAGCGAGAAAGCCTTGGACAACTAAGGAAAATCTTTCGATTTCCAGGTGTTTAAGGAAATCGCCTAAGGCTTCAATGAAAGCATCTGGTGTGTAGGGAAAGTCAAGCCGATCGGGTTTTGCGGATAATCCAGAACCGAGCCAATCTGGTGCGATCGCATCGTAGCCTACTTTAGCTAAATCTGGCATGATCTCACACCAGCAAAAACTCTGGGATGGTAAGCCATGAAGCAGTATTACTGGCACTCCTCTACTATCGCCAACTGCTTTAGCTTCCCGATAGAACCATTCCCAAGACCCGACTTCTATAGATTCTTCACTGATTGACACGGTTGTTTTGCCTTTCCGGTTTTGCTTGTCGTGTTGCAATCCTCATCGATTGGTGAACAATACTTCCGTTGAAAATAGTTCGTCAGTCCTGAGTTCTTAGTTCTGAGTAAGAACTGTTACTGTCCACTGTGATATCGGATTGCTATATGAGCTTACCGCTGAGTGGTAATTTAGACAAGTGAGGACTCAGGTGCCAGACTTTTATGGCAATGGGCATGGGTTGCAACCACATACAGATTTCTTTTGTGCAGCTGGGTATGCATTGGTCTACTGACCGTTCCAACCGCCATGGTGGGCACATGTATTTTCACAAATCTCAGGAGCATAAGTGTTATTGATAATAGTTTTTATTGATAATAGTTTTGATAGCTGGATAATCACAGCCGCCAGAATAATTCTGCCTAGCTTGATCACGAATCTTTTTCTTCATTGTCTCTAGCCAGCTACGGCTTTGATCATTCACCTTGAACATAATAATATTCTGACCTTGGATCAGCCGAAACATATCACCATAAAGGGGAAACGATTCCTCAAGAGTCTGGAATACGCTGGGACGAGTGGCCATAAGATACTGGGGATAGGGATGACTTGCATCTGCTCCAATACTTGCAATAATCGTTGTGGAGGCTGCCATCGTATTAGCTAGCTTTACAGCTAGGTCACGTGTCCCCCTCTCTTTAGTTGTAGTATTTACACCAATCACATCACCATAGAAAACTTCTGGATAGGATTGATCTTGATCTGATAACGGCATGACCTTGAAGCCAATGTTTTGCCTTGTGTTTTCACTCATGTTTGATATCGCTTCTGTATAGCCCATGAATGCACGTCCCCAACCATTACTAAACCACTCTGCCTGCTGGTAGGGCTGCTGCTTGGGCTCCATAGAATCGGTTGCATTCTCATAGCTTGCCATCCCTAGCAACTCTTGCATGTTTTCTATCGCCTGGAAGTTAAGTTGCGATTCATTCTCAGGCAATGGGAAGGGATATTGTCCAGTCAAGCTATGGGCAATGTCTAGGTAAAGAGTAGCATTTGTCGTGGCACCAGACATATCAAGCATCATGCCCCGAATATCGGGGGGAATCTCGCTGGTATAGGTGCATGAACCCAAAGCATTCTGAATTTCATCTAGTTTCGTTGCATTGGCAATTGGTGCATCGTTTTTGTGATAGAACAATATATTTGCACAGCCAAGCTGGGGAATTGCGTAATACTCCTCACCTACCTTAACCCCATCTATTGCGTAGTCAACGAAGTCCTCCAAGTTGTCGATTTCACTAGCCTGTATCGGTTCGAGCCAGTTTTGATTGCGAAAGTAGTCGAAAAACATGGCATCGAATACATAAACATCTGCATTTTCAGGAGGATTCTTCGAGTAACCCCCATCCCAATCCTCCGAAGGAAAGAAATTCAAGGGAACGTTTGGTTCAACCAAATCCCATTCAGCTTGTATTGCTGTTTGGAATTGCTCAAGCCGAGGAACATATGGATACAGTGCAACATGAAGCTCTGTAGCCAATGCTTCTCCTATTCCTAGGAGACTGATAGCCAAGAAGAAAATTAGCGTCAAGCTGACATTAATTAGTTTTTCCATCACTACATATTTAGCCCCTTTTTTCCCTCGCGGATCAATCAGGTTCTCAAAATCGATCACTTCCTGCTGAACTTGTTGAGAATCAGTAGCAGGCAGCAGTCGCAAGGATTGCCGAGTTGTTGCAGTTGAGTAACGCGGGGAAATCGAAGCCAATAACCATTGGAAACCTTTATTCTGACATCGCTTCCCCTAGCATATTATAAGTTCATTTTTCTTGCGCTTACCCTGGAACCTCACGGGGTGACAACAAAGCTCAAAGCTAGATAGGTGTTAGGTTTTAGGTTTTAGGTGTTGGGTAAAATGAGCGCATCGGAGTCATTTGTATTTCCCAGCAATTGAAGCAATTTTTACCATACAACGTCAATGATAGTTTGAATCAATCCATCTCGCAAGGGCAATCTTCACGCTTCACCTAACCCCATTAACCTAACCCCTGTAAGATTTTCAATTAGCTTGTCACCCCCTGAGCCCTGGAACACTTGGTTCTGGTATTGATTAAATATTTAACTTATACTACAAAAGTATAAATTTTTATAAATAATTGGGTAGATTTGTATTAGGTTGTAATAAAAAGATACAAATTACGTTACTAGCAGTTAACCATAGGAGATTAGGCGTGAACGCAGCTGAACAAGCCATCGGCTTAGAAGTCACCACCAAAATTGCGGCTGTTGTGAATTTGTTTAAGTCTGAATTCCCTGATGCCAAGGCTGACCTCAAGCCTTGGACAAATGACCCGGAAACCCGAGAACTCGTGGATCCTAACTCTATTGACATTGGCTTTCACTTCCCTGGCTGGAGTAGACGCTTCCAAAGTCGAAGTATTTTGTTACAGATTCGGTTTCATAAAGACCACTTGGATCAATCTCATCGGCTGATTGGTTTGGAAGCGACCGCCTTTAACCATCAAGGAGAAGCTTGGCGACTGTCCACAGTGGAGCGTTGGCAAATTATCGGTAATTGTCAGCCATCAGCTGAGGTGGGGGACAAGCTAAAACATTTCTGTCGTCAGGTGTTTGAGTTGTTTCTCTGATTTAACTTACCGAATCTGGTTTCAACCAAATAACCTTGGCCTTGGCCTTTGGGCCACGCGGGGCGCGTTTGGCCACGCTACGCGAACAACCTTCAACCTTGGCCTTTGGCCACGCTACGCGAACAACCTTCAACCTTGGCCTTTGGCCACGCTACGCGAACAACCTTCAACCCAATAACCTTCAACCCAATAACCTTCAACCCAATAACCTTCAACCCAATAACCTTCAACCCAATAACCTTAAACCTGATATCCCCTTGGTGTAATCATCCAATCCTGATGAATATCAGTGCTTTGATTACCAATCAGCACCATAGTCAGCATATCAATCGGTATTTCTAGCATTTTGTCAAGAGTTGTGAGAGTGATTTTTTCATCCTCTCGATAGGCGGAAACCACAATGGCTACAGGAGTATCAGGTTTACGATGCTTGAGAAATATCCGTTGTGTGATCGCAATCTGTTCAGTCCGATTACGCGATCGCGGATTGTACAACGCAGTCACAAAATCTGCTGCGGCTGAGGCTTCTAGACGCTTTTCGATTACGTCCCAAGGGGTCAATAGGTCACTCAAACTAATGGCACAAAAATCATGCATCAGGGGTGCTCCCACACGAGAGGCAGCAGCTTGTAAGGCTGTAATACCAGGAAATACTTGCACCTGGGGTGTCTTACCATCCCAGCCCCTAGAGCGCAATTCTTCTAGGACTAACCCTGCCATACCATAGATACCGCAGTCACCAGAGGAAACTACTGCTACCGTTAATCCCCACTCAGCTAGTTCAATGGCACGTTTTGCTCGTTGGGTTTCTTGGGTAATCGGTAATGCTTCGATAATTTGTCCTGGACGTCGCAAGCTTGCAATTAAATTGATATAGAGGGAGTAACCAATCACAGCATCAGCGCTGGATATAGCTGTTTTAGCTGCTGGGGTTATTTGCTCAAGATTTCCCGGACCGATACCCACTAGCAACAGTTTCCCAATACGTCCAGTGTATTCTACTGGGGATTGAGCAATCGCTACAGTTACTGCTCCTACTTGATTCGCTGATTTAACTATTTGTTTGGGAACTAATAAGGGTTGTTCGGGAAGCATGGGCTTTTGGCCAACGTTCGCGAACAACTTGCTAACTTTCAACTCTTGAGCGCTATACAGAGCTGCTGCTTCGGCAACGCTAGGAGTACCAACTTCTGCCGCCACTACATCCGATGGGTTGGGTACAGTTACGGAACGGAGTACGTCCGCTGGGAAAGTGCGTAAGGGCCAATGGCGCTCTTGGCACAATTGGACTATGCCGACTTCATCGGCTTTCAGGTCAATAGTCGCAATTCCTGCGATCGCATTTTCTGATAAACCATAACCCTCACAGGTCTGCCGAATCGCCATTTCAATCAACTGCTTCGATGTCCCTCGCTCACAACCAATTCCCAGCCACAGTACCCGTGGATACCACTGGACGTTTGGTAAATCCGATCCTGGAGAAAATTGCTGGTGGGTGGGACTAATCCAAATCCTGGCTTTAGGTGAGATAGACTCGGATTCAGTTGTAGCGCTATCGTCTTGAAATCCGAAATAGAAAGGATGTCCATCTCTAAGATGAGCTTGCCAAAGAGTGGAACCAGCCTCTTGAATTACCTGTACTATTTCCCCACGGGCAACCACAGCACTGACTCTAGTCCAATCCCCTTTTCCCCGATACCAGCCAAAGGGAATACCTAAGACATCAACTCCAGGTAGACCTAAATCCGCTGCTGCTCCCGTTAAAATAGGCGTTGAGTCGAGTTGGGAAGCAATTAACCGTGTCAGTTGATCTGCTCCCCCTTGATGACCACTACACAAACTAATTACAAAACCTCCCCCTTGATCAACCACCACCACCGCTGGATCACTGGATTTATCGGTTAACAAAGGAGCAATTAAGCGCACCACTGCTCCCGCTGCCAAACAAAACACCAAGGCACGGTGGTTGGACCAAAGGGAGGCAATGTGGTCTTTGAGGGAACCCTTGTAGACAGCAACCTGTTCTAGGGTGCTCAGAGAATTCGGTACCCAAAGGGTTGCACCAGTAGTTTGACAGAGGGGTTGCAGGATTTGAGCCCCAGTAGGAGTGGTAGCGATCGCAGCTAGGGGTTGGAAATTTTCAAAAACCGATGCCATCATGAAAGAAATAAACGTTAACTAGGGCAGATAAAGATACCCTGCTTTACTTTTAAAATAGACTATTTGCGCTTGCTGTTTATCGGTTCCTCGATTACCAAACAAGCCTAAAAATACCCCAGCTACTAATAACTGATATACTGACTAACTTAGGGCTATTTTTTTTCAATAGCTTACAGTTAACTTCTTAATCAATACAAAGCACCTAAAAATCTGATCTAATCCTAATTTATTATTGATTATTTTATGACAATTAACCCACCCTAATCTAGATAATATTACTAACTATATCATGAAACCAAATGCTAATTTATGATCACACAAAAAAATTATCATAGCGACTGAATCAATACAAGGATTACAGTTTTTGACCTGACTAAAAATCCTTATCTACTTGATTAACTCTTGCCTCTTGCCTCTTGCCTCTTGCCTCTTGCCTCTTGCCTCTTGCCTCTTGCCTCTTGCCCTTCCCTAAACGATTTTGTTCACAACTCAAATTATATTGTCTATTATGTCACTTTCTATTGCCTATCTCGGACCACCAGGAACTTATACAGAAGCCGCTGCCACAGCTTATGCTGAGCGACTCCAGAAACAACAGGGTCAACAATCCCTCTTGTGTCCTTATCCCAGCATTGGCCAAACCTTACAATCAGTAGCTAACCAACAAGTTGATCTAGCAGTGGTACCTGTAGAGAATTCCATTGAAGGCAGTGTCGCCATGACACTAGATCGGCTTTGGCAACTAGATCAGCTCCAAATCCAACAGGCTCTGGTTTTGCCAATCAGACATTGTCTGATGTCACGGGCATCAACCATAGCAGACATTAAAACGGTTTATTCCCATCCCCAAGCCCTGGCTCAGTGTCAGGGGTGGTTAGAGCAGTTTCTGCCATCAGTGCAACTGGTACCTACCAACTCCACTACTGAAGCGCTACAATTTTTGGACAAAGATCACAATGCAGCAGCGATCGCTTCTGAACGAGCAGCAAAGCTTTATACTCTACCAGTACTGGCATCTAACATTAATGACTATCCCGATAATTTCACTCGATTTTGGGTGCTGAGTTTAAAGCCATCTCCTGGAGGTAGTCATACCTCCTTAGCATTTAGTCCTCCTGCTAATATACCTGGATCCTTGTCTAAACCACTCCAGGTATTTGCCCGTCGAGGTATTAATTTAAGTCGGATTGAGTCTCGTCCCACCAAGCGATTACTTGGTGAGTACATATTCTTTATTGAACTGGAATCAGATCTCTATGCACCATTATTTAAAGCCGCTCTTGAGGAAATAATCCCTGATCAGGAAATCCTCAAGATTTTTGGCAGCTACACCCTCATCAATGTCGATAATTTGACTGTCAACAGTTAACCGTCAACCGTGAATAAAAATGTTGTTATAGCGCTGGTAGCACCGAATAGGGACTAGGGAACTTCGGACAAGGGAAGGGAAAATAATTGATGAAAACAGTATCAATAAAATACTAATGCTACGAGGTCTATTCTCTCTTAAGCTTATAATCAAAGCTTAATTTAAGGCATCTTTGAGTACAGTACGTGCCGCTAAGTGATTGCGAGTAGAAGTGAGAATTTCGGTTTCCCGTTCTAGACGTTTTTCTGTGTCCAGGGTCTCTAAAAGTGCCTGCTGTTCTAAGGCTACGCCATACAGATTGCTAGCAACCCAGTAAGACAACTCAATGGGTAGATCGGGCAGGTCTTCTGGTAGCTCAATTTTCTGGTTGGTCAACTTCGCGGAAAGACGCACAACATCCCGCAATAACTGTGCCACTTCTTTTGCCTTTGGTTTGAGGTCTTTAGCTGGTGGCTGGTCTTCAATCCATTCCACTAGTCCAACCCGATAGGGCTTTTCACGAACGTACTCTAAGACCCGAAACCGCTGCTGACCTAAGGTTACTATTTTCATCCGGTCATCGGGAAGACGCTGAAAGTGGATAATTTCAGCGCAACAGCCAATTGTAGCTGGTTCCTGTTTAACAGGATCCCACATTAAGACACCAAATCTGCGATCGCTATCCAAAATCGTGTTCATCATGATTCGGTAGCGAAATTCAAAAATGTGTAACGGCAGAGGGCGTCCAGGAAATAAAACGACTTCAGGTAGGGGAAATATGGGGAGTTCTCTGACAGCTATCGAGGAAGAGGATACCATTGTGCCTGGGTTAAAAAGGTAACTTCGTTTATTTACATACTGTAACGGATTTTGTGTTTGATACTCCAAGGCATAATTCTTCCTGTAGTCTTTTGTAGTGACCTAGCTAGACTCGCCAGGGTAGGGGAGTGTAGGCTTGAGCTTGTGAGCAATAGGGGTGATAACTTACTACTCTGACAGGGGATCTGTAGATTAAAGCATCAACTTTTCGAGATAGTTGGTTTCACACCCCTGAAGGTAACCGTTAGACTGTGCCATTACAGCCGTATAGACTTACCTTAGAAGTCAGTATCATAAAGATGCAGGGTTGAGATTCGATTTGTGTCCGCCAAAGATCTTTTCCACGAAGCTGTAAAGCAAGCGCTTCAAAAAGACCAGTGGGTGATTACTCACGATCCACTGACGTTTAAGTTTGGAAACATCAACTTCCGAGCTGATCTAGGTGCAGAGCGATTGATCGCAGCAGAACGGACAGGGGAGAAAATAGCGGTTGAGATCAAAAGCTTTTTGAATCCCTCTGCCATTACCGATTTTTACTCTGCATTGGGCCAGTTTCTCAGCTATCGTCTTGCTTTGGAGTCTGTTGAGCCAGACCGGAGTCTATATTTGGCAGTTCCAAAAGATGTTTACCAAACATTTTTCCAATACGAGTTTACTCAAACTGCGATACAAAAGTATCAGGTCTTGATAATTGTGTATGATTCAGCGAAAGAGGTGATTGTTGAATGGAGAAAGTAGCTCAATACCGCCAGTACGTTCAAACATTACTGAACGACTACGCCAAGGATGATGTTTCAAATGATGAGGTGGAAGTACAACTCATTTTTGATACTGTTCGGGATCATTACCAGTGGATGAATGTGGGTTGGGAAGATTTGAATCGAATTTACCGTTCTATAGTTCATTTAGATATCAAAGACGGAAAAATTTGGCTCCAGCAAAATCTGACAGATCTCAATCCTGCTGAGGAGTTAGTTGAGATGGGCGTTCCAAGAGACGATATTGTATTGGGTTTACAGGCTCCTTATAAACGTCCGTACACTGACTATGGTGTCGCTTGAGATAGTAGTGGTTTAAGGATTCAGCTATCAGCTATCAGCTATCAGCTATAGCGCTACGCGCACGCTACTTGAGGTGCTAAAGGCCTTTGGCCACGCTACGCGAACAGCTTATGCGTCACGCTACGGGAATGGCTGACGGCTGACGACTGACAGCTTAATGCTTACGGTCTAATTAACCTATCTGCCAGATCTTCCCTGGCGCTATTGATAGACTCCTTTTCCGACTTACCGCCTTTTTTCCCCGCTTTACGGATTGGCGACCAGTTGCTACGGTAGCAGTAATCCTGTCACCCCAGCACCAGGGGAGAGGGACAAAAACACTACAAACTACCCTCAATGCTATTCATAAGTCAGCAATAGGAGTCCTTGAAATCCTTTTATAAGTCATTTAAACTCATTTATGATTAACGAATTCCCAACCCTTTACCCTAGCGAACGACTAGGAGAAAGGATTGGTTTTTCCCCAAAGCTAGTCTCCCGCTGCTGCCCTCAAAGCCCTTAAGCATCCCAGGTCGTAGGTACCGTTTCTCCCTCGGAGTAAAAGCGGGGCGATCGCCTATAATTACAATCCCTCCGAGTCGCCAAGGTCAGAGGTACTGATGATGGTAGCGCTTGCTCGTGAGTCCAAGTCCTTTGAGTTGCGAGGTTCTCAAAGGTGAGTTGAGATGGTGGCGCGATCACTAGTGGCGAGGTCTAGAAAAATTTGGAAGGATATGATACATTCCTGTCTGGTGCAATCTACATGCATAAACACAGGAGGAATAAGTTATGCACTTCATTGTGCGAACTCTCAAAGCATTATTGATCTGTGGGTTAATCATAAATCTGGTTTTTTTGAGTGATGCTCAAGCATGTACAAGGGCTATTCATGCGTCTTATACAGAAGACGTCACACCGACCTATGCTGTCACTGGCCGCAGTATGGATTGGTATGAAGACTCTAAATCTAATCTATGGATGTTTCCGGCTGGAATGGAGCGAGATGGGGTAGTAGGTAAGAATTCTGTTGAGTGGAAGTCAAAATATGGAACTGTGATCGCTGCTGCCTACGATACAGCTACTATTGATGGGTTGAATGACCAAGGCTTGATGGCAAATATGCTGTTTCTTGCCGAAGCAGATTTCGGCGAGCGTGACACCTCCCGTGAGGGAATATCATGGTCAGCATATATTCAGTATATTTTGGACAATTTTGCAACGGTTCAGGAAGCCGTAAGTGCATTGGAGAACGATGAGTTACAAGTCGTTTCCTCACCGCTTCCTAGCGACAGCGGTATCAGCTATCCCGCTACAGTCCATTTTTCTATTTCAGATGCACTGGGTGACTCGGCTATCTTTGAACACGTCGAAGGCAAGCTGGTTATTCACCATGGAAAGGAATTTGTGGTGATGACCAACTCTCCTATCTACGATGAGCAAATAGCACTCAATGCTTATTGGGAATCAGTAGGTGGCGATGCTATGCTACCTGGAACAGACCGAGCAGCTGACAGGTATGTACGAGCGAGCTATTACCTAAAAAATCTACCTACTCCTCAGTCCGACAGAGAAACAGTGGCCAATGTAATGTCGGTCATTCGCAATGCATCAGCTCCATTCCAAGAATTAACTAATCCAGAAGAACCCAATATTTCCTCTACCATTTGGCGAACAGCAGCAAATCACCTTAGCAACGTTTATTACTTTGAATCAACTTTATCCCCCAATGTTATTTGGGTCGAGCTGACAGAAGATGACTTGAAACAAGGACCACCAGTCAAGAAGTTGGAACTCTCAGGAAACTATGATCTAGTCGGTAATGTTACTGGTGATTTTATTGAAGCAGAGGAATTCAAGTTTACTGGCCCCTGCGATGAGGGAATTCCAATTGAGGACCTTCCAAGTTTCTGCTTTGTCCGGTACCATCCCAGGATAAGCGCAAGAAAAAATCGCCCATAATGTGCATTGGCTGGATATCGGTTGATCGTAGCTCGAAACCCCTATAATCTCGTATAACTGTACTCGCAATAGAGTTAATTTGTTGAGAATGACTCGGTCTTTTTATCAATAAGCCTAGGCTTATTGATTCTTGCCCTTACCCTGGGTACCATCCTAGGCTAGGCTGAGGGACGAAACCCAGCTACCACAAGCCTTGGCGTGCCTAATTAACCTGCCCGAAGGAGTCGCCCCAGACCATCGGCTACCCTTCGGGAAGGCTACGCCAACATCGTTTGGGTCAGCCTTCACATAATGACTACCCTAAAAACCAATCCAAATTTCGGCCAATCAACAATTCTGTCTTCTCAGCATGATGAGTGTTTTTCATAGCAATAGGTTGTACAGCAAATTCATAGCGACTTGCTATATCCCTTATTTCTTCTGTATTGTCATAGCTCATCAAAAAATCGCCTTCCAATTGGCTAGCAAGTTTAAATACAGCTTCATGATCAACTGTTGAATATCGATAGAGCCTGCGCCCAGCTTTTAGATAAGGTGGATCAATGAAATAAATAGCATCGTTGCGGTGATAATTTTGCTCACAAACCTCAACTCCATCCCCAGCAATAAATTCAATTTTTTTTCTGATTTTATCAATAGAAAGTATACGCTTTTTCAGAGTATCAGGATACCAGCGTGAGGTGATTCCTTTCCCATTTTCCCCATTTTTCATAAAGCTAGCACCATCAGCCAGAATTCCACCACGATTAACGCGATTTTTCACTATTGTTGCGAAAGCGAGAGATTCCAGAGATTCATTAGCAGAATCAATCGCTTGCTTGGCACTCTGTGGAGTTAAATTAAAGTTGACAATAGTTTCCGCTAGCCATTCGGCACCACCACCTAAAATGACCTGCCATACAGCTGCAGTTGAGGGGGTTTTTTGGTCTTGCTCCATACCATAAATTTGGTATGCTCAAAACACTCGATATTTCTAGTGTATGAGTGGCATCGATCGTGAGATTTTTCTGGATTCTAGACACATTGCCAAGCATCTACCTGGCACACCACAAGTACAGCGGTTACTCAGGCGAGGCCGATCGGCTCATGTTTTTAACAATCAAGCCACAATGGAAAGAGTTGCTCAAGCCATCATAGAGACAGGAGAGTTTACCGGAGTCATACGAGGATATGAGCGTTACGGTTTGTTCTTCGCTGATTCAATTGGTTACAGAATCAGCCCCGATGGTAGCCCAAGCACTCCCTTGTTTTATGGAGAGGTGAAGATTGATGGAAAAAACCAATACCATGTTATTCCCCGTACTCGACCCAGCCAATAGTGAGTGGGATTTCGCTGAAGTTTGGATTGACCCCATGCTATCCCCTCCCTACATCCTGCTGTTACTGGGTAATTCATCAGGTAGTTGTCGTGTGTACGATCCTGCTGAGAATTACAAGGTTGTGTTTAGTGGAGCAACCTATGATGAAACCCAAACTTGGCTGTTGGAAGATGAATACGAGCCAATCGAAGGGCGACTTTCAGCATCAGAGTTATAAAGATTCCTGGTCATTCCACATTCGCGGGTTTCACTATTTGACCTTGGCTCGTAAGCCCCTGGTTAAGCTCACAATCTTGATTTATCCCTTTTCTGTTGTATCGTAAGCATTCAGCTATCAGCCGTCAGCTCTCAGCTCTCAGTAAGTAGGGTAGGGTGAGCCGCTGTTCCCTAAAACCCAGAAGTTTTTACCTCATCGAATTGAAAACCGCTGTAGATCAGTGATCAGATCCATTTACCCACCGGACAAGAGTGATCGCACTTGGTAGGCTATCAGTGATCAGCCGTCAGCTATCAGTAGGGTAGGGTGGGCAAATTAGGAGAATTTGGCCATTAGATCAGTGATCAGATCCATTTGCCCACCGGACAAGAGCGATCGCACTACCCTAAAAACCAATCCAAATTTCGGCCAATCAGCAATTCGGTCTTCTCAGCATGATGAGTGTTTTTCATAGCAATAGGTTGTACAGCAAATTCATAGCCACTTGCTAGATCTCTTATTTCTTCTGTATTTTCATAGCTCATCAAAAAATCGCCTTCCAATTGGCTAGCAAGTTTAAATACAGCTTCATGATCAACTGCTGAATATCGATAGAGCCTGCGACCAGCTTTTAGATAAGGTGGATCAATGAAATAAATAGCATCGTTTCGGTCATAATTTTGCTCACAAACCTCAAACCCATCCCCGGCAATAAATTCAATTGTAGCAGTAATTCTGTCACCCCAGCACCAGAGGAGAAGGCCAAAAACATAACAGACTACCCTCACCGCTATTGAGAAGTCAGCTGTTGGAGACTTTGCCATTTCTGAGTCAGAACGACTCATTGAGGATCAACGAATTCCAAACCATTGATTGAAACGGACCCGAAGGCGAAAGGATTGGCTTTTCCCAGAGTGCGTCTCGCGCCGCTAGCCTCAATGCCGTTAGCCTTCCATCTATGGGTGTGCTTCAAAGCTCACTGTAATTGATAAGCTCATTAAAGTCTGAATAAATAAGTTTTTGTGGTATGGTTATTCGAGCAATTTTTCAGTCTACCAAAGTAGAAGATGCTTCCTCTCCATATGACACCATTCATTTGAAAGTTTTCTATCCAGCCCTGATGTCAGGCAGCGATCAGGAACAAAATATGGGTATTGTTCCTGCTGATCCTCAGCAGTCTCCCTTCAAAGTCGTCATTTTCTTTAATGGCATAAACTGTAGTCCTGAAGTATATCAGTGGCTTGCTATTAAGTTGGCAGAACGTGGGCTTGTGGTTGTCACTTTCTCCTGGGTTGCCGAAAACTTACCTGGTATAGTAGGTCTGACTCCAGGTGTTGACATCGCAATGTTGAATCCAAACACCTATGGTTCAGCTCCAACAGCCTCTGCTTTACCAAGCCTATTGGTAGCATTAGAGGAATTACAACTTAACGGAGTTCTAGCTGGCCTGCTTGATTTAAAACAGATCATTCTAGGAGGACACTCCGCTGGGGGCAGAGTTGCAATTGAAAGTGCAAATCCACGCTTCTTTCCACAAATTGTGGCTTCTTTTGCCTATGGTGCACATACAGCAGGAGGGAAGCAACTAGGATATCCATCGGGCACAATCTTGCCTTTACCTGATGCTTTACCATTAATGCTGATTGGAGGAACCTGTGATGGAGTTATTGCCAACAGCAGCCACCGCTATGGAGTGACTTGGGAACAAGCAACCACTCCAGTGTTACGCACTTTTAGGGAAGCGATCTCAGCAGGCAGAGACGATAGTTATCTGCTACTTCTAGAGGGAGCCAATCATTTCTCTATTGCTTATCCATCTGATTCCACGACTGGTAGACCTTTCCTAGACTATCCAGCATCTCAACCGGAAGACCTACTACGGAATTTGCTAGCAGAAACAATTGGTTTATTCATTGATGCTCATGTTTCCCATCAACCTCAAGCTTTGTCAGCAATCAATAAATACTTAAGTTCTGAGAACCCTTTGATTGCCTCCTTTGAGCGGAAGTAATGTGAAGTACCCCAACCTGCTTGACCTTTGGTCACGCTACGCGAACGCTGAGGTTGGGGCTTCCAATTCTCAGGTCAACTCAGGGACGGTTTTATTCGTCTTTCGGGCTTCCCGCTTCATCCGCCGATGCCTCAAACAGAGGCGCGACCCAAGGCCGGGTTACCCGGCCATTGGAAAGCGCGCCTGCTGCAATACGGTCTTACTCAGCGTCCACAGGCAGATATCCGCCTTCCGCAGACATATAGTTTACAAGGGCAGACTCACCTTGGAATTACGACTCTGTGGTCAACCAGCCGGGGCTTGTCTCTTCCCGGAGACGAAACCTTAGAATAAGGCAGCCTTAATCATAAAGTTTTAACCCTTTTACCCATAGCCGACCAACCATAAAGGCTGCCTTATTCTTGCGGTAACTTCTGACCCTGAGCTCTGCTAGTACTTTGTACACCTAATGGTCTAAAAACTGATAGGATTTTAGACCATTTGTAAGGTAGCCTTTTAGTCAGTCAGGCGGGTCAGCGACCATCTTTATTCTAACATGAATCGTGATGATTTGTCATTACAAGTTGTCGTCTCGCTATCCATCCCCACCCTGGAAGAGGGTGGGGAATTCCGCGAGTTTTGTTAAATTAATTTAGTGAGATTGTTGGGTTACTTAACTTAACCTAACCTACCAGCGGGCTTGATCGCACTGTGTTACATTTTGACTTAACATCCATAAGTCTAAGTCTGGCCTAATTCACCTAGGGGTCGCGATCGCCCCCGACCCCTAGCTAGAAAACCGGTGATGCGATCGCGAAGCGTGGCCTACGGCCAATCGCTTTTAGCGGCTCCTAGGTCGCATCGCGAAGCGTGGCCTACGGCCAATCGCACAAGCGCGGAAGCTTAGCGTGACTCGCGTAGCGTGACCGTTCGCGAAGCGTGGCCTTTTGGCCAAGGTCAATCGCAATCAAGTTTCAGCAGACTTCCCAGTGCAATTCCCTAGTTGCCCGATTGTCACTTTTGTTCAGACTTCGCTATAAAATAGACACAGCTCAAGCTTACCCTTAGGCTCAAAATCAGGAGACTGAGGTAGCATACAGTGACTTTACTCTCAAGAAAGTCAAGAAGAAGAAGCCTAACCATAGGCTTACGTACTTTTTTTCTAGATGGTAATTTTACTTAAATTATAAGTATCTTGAATAGTCTTAATGCAGAAACTAGCATTATAGTTCTTCTTAAACTTCCTTTGCAGTTGTTGTATAGTCGTTGTTAGTTTGGGAACGCGAGTCGAAACTACAAAGCACAGCTTTTTGATTTTTTGTGGGTTATCTGAAAGTAACTTAATCGTCGATTATATCTGCTCAAATGCATGTTTAATCTTACTTCCTTTCAACTCTACATAAATTTCTAATCCGTTACTACAAACAAGGGCGTAATCACAGCGCTTATTTTCATCATCTGCGATAGCACAGCCATCAACTGTAATTACTAAAATTTTATCTTTGTTGGGATTGAGTAAAGTTAGTTTACTATTGTTTTCCTCTAATACGATTATCTTGTCATGCTTATATTCCTCACAATCTTGGAAACTTTTCATAAATAGTCAAGCTAAGTCCAAAAGTTTATCAAACTCAATAGCTAGCTGATCAGAAACACCGTCAATAACATTGGCATTGATCAGACCTGTATCATTGTCTAAAATATTTTCAGCCTTGCCATTTTCTAGGACATAGGCTGATAAATCAGACGTACTCAGGGCTTTATAGCTAGGAACAATTTTTTCTAATTTAGGTAAGGTATCCTGGCTAGATTCTTCATAGAGCATACCAGCTTGAATCAGATTATTGATTGCAGTTAGGACGTAAGGACTATGGGTGGTGATAAAGAATTGAAGTTTTTGCTTTTGCGGATCAGAATTAAAAACACAGGCGATTAACTCAACCATGTTTCGTTGTGCGCTTGGAAATAGATGAGCTTCTGGTTCCTCAATATAAACAGTTTGTCCAGCCGAACGGTCATAAACTGAAAAAGGTAGTGCTGAAAGCATAATCGTCAGGGGAAATGTTGCTTGCTGACCAGAAGAAGAGTTGGCAATACTAATCCGTCTTCCATCTGCCATCTTCACAAAATCTTCGCCTTTTTCCTGTATGTGTTCCCCACATAACACTTTTTTAACAAGCCTGTCGATTTCATCGTTTATCTCTTTTTTGTTGATATCTTCAGTTTCTTTGATGATTCTCACATTCAAACGTTTTATAGTTTCGTAAGTGGAACCAAACTCGATCAGAAATGGATCGATAACACTCTTATTAGAAATCAAAGAAAATATACTACTTTGGAGATTCGCAAAGAAAGAGCGACCAGCAGGAATAAAAAGCTGGGTATAAGCTGCCTCATCACATACTGAACTACTCAAAAATTTTGTCAACTGTTCTCTTAGAATTTCCCTACTGAACAAAAATCTTTCAACCAGCTCCACTTGAGTAATTTTGTCAGAGCTTTTTCCGCTAATTTTTTTCAGCCCTTTGCGTAATTCTAATAGTTCTTTTTTAAAAAATTCTGAGTAACTAATATCAAGTTTACCCTTAGTATTTGGTTTTTTAAAAATTTCGATAAAAACATTAGAGATTTCATACTTAATATAGAAATCATCATCTCCCCATGAATCTGGAGGAAAGTAGTTTTCAAAAGTTTTAGATTAACTTGACTCTAGTTGACGCTTTGTTTGTTGATTTTCTACTGTATATAAAATTTTCCAAACAAAGTTTTTAAAGTAAAAAAGAAGTTTAGCACATACACTTTTTCCACTAGCTTGAGGTCCAATCACGATATTGATTCGTTTAACCTCAATCTCTAGTTCGTCGATACCAGCAAAATTTTTAACTGTAAGTTTTTCAACCATGACCAGAGATTAGAGTAAGCTGAGGTCTAGTGCATGGGTGTTGCTAGCCCTTACACTACACTAGTCTTGAGTTATTTAGTTATAGTTTACCATGTCTACATGCTATTACCATGTTCAACATGCTGATAGCCAATACCTAATAGTTAATGGCTGATAGCACCTCAAGTAGCGTGCGCGTAGCGCTTAAGCTAATAGCTGATAGCTGATAACTAATAGCTGATTGCTGATTGCTGATGGCTGATTGCTGATGGCTGATTGCTGATAGCTGATTGCTGATTACTTACCCTCGATTCGATCTCAATAATTCCTTCAGCAAAGTCAATAACTTAGCCTGGCGACGTGCGACAGCTGGCTCCGTGAGAATCCCTTGGCTTGGGCTAAACAAAAATGCCAGGAAAAATAAGCCAAAGATTACCATTACAATAGCGGGGCCTGATGGCCAATTAAAATAGTAGCTTATATACATGCCACTGACACTATAAAAAATTCCAATCATTGAGCCTAAACCCATCATGTGATGTAATTCTTTTACTAATAAATAAGCCGTAGTCGCGGGTCCGATTAACATAGAAATAACCAGCAACACCCCTACCGTCTGCATACTGGCCACAATGGTGAGAGTAATCGCTAAGATTAACCCGAAATAAATTAGTTTGACCGGTAAACCGCTAGCTTGCGCTCCTAAAGGGTCAAAGGTATAGAATAATAGCTCTTTATAGAACAACTTTGTTAAAAGTAAAATTACTCCTGTAATCACCAGGGTTTGCCAGACATCTCCTGGTCTCACCCCTAAGATGTCACCAAAAAGAATATTTTCTAAGTCAAGTTGGTTAGTTTTCAGCACCGTAATTAGTATCACTCCCAAACCTAAAAAACTGCTGAAAGTCAACGCCATTGCTGCATCCACTTTGACTCGCGTACGCTGAGGAATCACCGCTACAACTAAAGCGCTAAGGACACCTGCAATAAAGGCACCAATAGAGATATTTATTCCTAAAAAAAATGCGATTGAGAGACCAGGTAAAACCGCATGGGCAATCACACTACTAATCAGGCTCATTTGTTGTACAATTAAGTAGCTGCCTACCACTGCGCCTAATATCCCCAACAGCACAGCCGTTGCGATCGCATTCCGCATAAATTCAAAACCTAGGGGCTCAATCAGCCAATTCATACTAAATAAAAGGGAGTAGGGAACAGGGAACAGGGAATAGGGAGTAGGGAGTAGGGAGTAGGGAGTAGGGAGTAGGGAGTAGGGAGTAGGGAGTAGGGAGTAGGGAGTAGGGAGTGTGGGGAGATGGGGAGATGGGGAGATGGGGAGATTTTTATTAAGTGTCAATAGCATTTATAGCGTTTCTAGGATTTATGAGGTACGCTTTTCCGCCTCAAAGTCCCCCTTGATAAGGGGGATTTAGGGGGATCCCTTTGTACCTCATGGCATAGCGATGCAGCGCGGTCTTGGGGGTTTCCCCCATGAGCGACTGCATCAAGACAGATAATTGCTATATAAATATATCATTAACAATCTTACTTGCGGATTTTTAATAATACCAAAAATACTCCCAACTATTTCATCCTACTCCCTGCTCCCTGCTCCCTGCTCCCTAAAACAAAATAATTTGTAGGTCATACAAATCTGCTGTAACGTTAGGATGCAGCATTATTCCTTTTTTCAATCTTGAAAACATTGTCGATGGTTTTACCAGCTGTTTTTTCCTCCCATCCTAGGGCTGTTAAAAATTGCTCTGCTGAGGTTGTTTCTACAACATCAACTCCCCATTCTCCGGTTTGGAGAGTATCAGGAGCATTACTTAAGGGTGGAGTTTTCTTTAAACCTCCTAATATTAAGATATCTGGCATAAAATCTCCCTTTTTTTGACTAATCCTCTTCTCGTCTAGAGCTTGAGCGCACAATTCTCCAACTTGAGGTGCTGTAAACTCTTGAGTAGGGAATAAAATCTCAACCATCCAATGGGGATGATCTAATTTACGACACTTTAAGGATGGATAGTTACTTAATCCTTCAGCAAATACCTGAGTAAATTCTTCCCGGTTTAGTTCAGGGAAACTATCGTCTGATAGTTCAAAGTTATGGGAAAGCAACATCCGACCAGTTTGAGAGTCAGTCATGAGTCCTGTAATATCCTGTTTGATCAATTTTCCAGCCCAGCAAGGATCAGTATATATTACCTTGGGTTCATTGCTGAACAGTGAACCCTAACAGGTATTACTCTCTGACTTTGGGACTGACCGAGTTAACACACTCTGCACTCAGACCTAAGCACTCAAAACTCACCCCTCAAGCTGCGGCCAAACTCATCACCTTACCATAAGCCTTGCTCAGGTTTTCTGGTGTCAGCACTTGGGCCCTTGAACCCACAGCAATCAGTTGCTTATTCAATAAGAGGAGTTGATCATAATGAGCTAAGGTTTCTCCTAAGTCATGGCTGATCACTAGTAACGTTTTGTCTTGGGATTTAAGTTCACTAAAAACCTCAAAAATAATGTCTTCTGTCTTTTTGTCGATGCCCACAAATGGCTCATCAAAAAATAATAACTCCGCTTGTTGAGCTAGGGCCCGCGCTAAAAATACCCGCTGCTGCTGTCCACCAGAGAGTTCGCCAATTTGACGGTGGCGATACTCGAACATGCCCACCCGTTCTAACGCATTCTTAACAATTTCCTTAGATTGGCGACTAGGAGACCTAAACCAACCGGTGTGGACTGTACGACCCATCATGACTACATTCCATACCGTAATCGGATAATCCCAATCAATTTGCGATCGCTGAGGAACATAAGCGACTCGTTTTAATTGACTCCGGAGGGGACGGGCTGCCAATTTCACTACCCCCTTCGCTGCTGGAATCAGTCCCAGCATCGCCTTCACCATAGTACTTTTACCAGCACCATTGGGCCCCAGTAAGCCAGTTAATTGTCCTGGCTGGAGGGAGAAGGATATATCACAAATAGCCCAAGTGTCTCGGTAACAGACTCCTAGGTTATGGACTTCTAACATTAGGTTTTGTGAGAACGACTACCGCTCTCATAGTTTAGCGTGTTTGCAACTGATTGTCGTTCTCAGCCTAAGCCTTGTAAAATGATTCTTGTTCTTGATAGCTACTAATTTAAGCGGGTTGATCTATGCTGAAACCCTTACCAGTTAAATTTCGGACGCTCTTAGCTAGTGGTGCTCTCGCCTTTGGGGTAGCACTAGGTGGTTGTAGTGAAAGCAGCGAAACCTCATCAAGGGAGAAGCCACTAGTGGTAGCATCCTACAGTGTGCTTTGTGACTTAACAACAGAAATTGCCCAAGATACCATTGATATGACCTGTCTGATTGAACCAGGTCAAGACCCTCATACCTACAAAGCTACCACCTTAGCTCGCCAATCCCTAGAGCAAGCTCAACTAGTTCTATACGGTGGCTACGACTTTGAACCAGAAGTTATTAAATTAGTTCAAGCCACTAATACACCAGCTCCTAAAATAGCGGTGCATGATCAAGCTGTGCCTAGTCCAATTATGGCGGAAGCACATCACCACCATGATCATGAGCAAGAAAAGGATGACCATAAGGATGACCATGATGATGACCATGACCATGACCATGATGATGACCATGATGATGACCATGACCATGACCATGACCATGACCATGAGGAAGAAAAGACAGGATCCGCTCACAGTGATGAGGAACTAGAGCCCGACCCCCATGTTTGGCATAATGTCCAAAATGCTATCAAGATGGTGGAAGTAATTCGTAGCCAACTGGCAGCACTTAACCCAGATGATCAGGAATTGTATGCTAAGAATGCCAAACAGCTAACCACTAACCTGGAACAGTTGGATGCTTGGGTAAAAGCACAAGTTGCAACTATACCCAAAGGGCAACGCCAACTAATTACTACCCATGATGCCCTAGGGTACTACATTAACGCTTACGGTTTTTCTGATTCTGATGCGTTGCAAGGGCTTAGCGCAGAAGAAGCACCGACAGCAGCACGGGTGAAAGAACTGGTACAGAAGATTAAGAAAAGTAAGGTACCAACAATTTTCGCCGAAGTAACAACAAATGATAAGGTTATTGGCACTGTCGCCAGAGAAGCAAAGGTTAAACTCTCAGACCAAAAGTTATTTGCAGATGGTCTAGGAGAAAAAGGGAGTGATACTGGAACTTATATTGGCATGATTACTAGCAATACCTGTGCCATTGTGGATGGGTTAGGGGGAAATTGTTCTTCTTTTGATGGCAAAGCTGCTAAATGATTGCTAGCTGATATATAGCGTTAATTTCATGTATGAGGTACAACAATTAACCTCAAAGTCTCCCTTTTTAAGGGGGATTTAGGGGGATCCATTTGTACATCATGATTCCTATAAAGGCTATAGTTCTGCTCGAATACCGTTGCCACTAAATCCGCCAGTTTTGTAGAGGCGATCGCCCCCACTAACCCTCCTTCCTGACTTCTGGGATTTGGAGGTATTAGATCCAATGGCGATCGCCCAGCACAGGAAGCATCTCTATCGACTTATATCATCAGCTGACGGTTGCGGTAACACATCACTGCACTCAGCAAACACAATAAAGCGCTCAATAAACCAATCATTTGATAACTGTCAATATTAATAGCACCCAGAGAAAATCTCCATACTCCTAATGTAAAATTTAAATAAAATCCAACAAAGAAGGGTACTAGATTGCCCAGAATCATTCCGGTACTATTGAAGAAAGCCAATGCTGTAACTGCCGATCGCTCCGTGGCAGTATTGTGTACCCCAACGAGCAATGCCATTTTCAATCCCGATTGTAAAAAACCAGTAATAATAGCAATTAAGACCAGGCTGAGAGATGAAAACTGCCACCAACCATAGGACAATTCAATAGGTTGCACAAATAACCATAGCACTCCGACAGTTGCCAGCATTAAGACGATAATATATATGGTACGCATAAAGCCAATGCGATCTATGAGTCGCCCCCAAATTGCTATCCCAGTCAGAGTTCCTACTATATTTAATGTAATTAACTGGGAAATATAATTGGCATTAAGCTGTAACCCAATTGCTAAATAGGTGACAAACAGGGGCAAAGAAGAAAGAAAACATAAAGTCAAAATAGTTATTAATAAACGGTATTTTTTATTGGAAAATATTTCGCGGATATCATCTAAAAAATTCTGGTTGATTTTATAGGGAGATTGACTAGTTTCATAAATTTTGATTTTATAAGTTATGAGTCCTGCAACTAAACAGTACATCATCAGCAAAACAACTATATATGCGTAATCATGAAGTGCTAATTTTTCTCCTAGCGTCACAGAAAGAATAGCAAAAAAAAGTAAATTAAACCCATGCACAGTCAGTCGCATTTTACCAAAAAACCATCCACGCTCTTCTGGAAGCGTAGATTCCAGAATTATGGGTTGAAAAGCTACTCCTTTTGTAGTATTATGAACGATATTCATAAACAAAATAATAATACAAAAAAACCCAAAACCAAAGAGTTTATTTTTTCCATACACTATAGGCACAATCAGCATTAATGGTAGCAGTAAAAATAGTAAAGCAAAACCAATCATCAGAGTAGTTTGACTACCCCAACGTTTTACAAAATAAATACCTGAAATCTGTAGCGGTATAAGTAAGGAAGGTAAACCAATGGCAAAACCGATTTGACTTTCTTGCAAACCGAGGATACTGGTTGCGTATAACTGAAGTAAGCTGGCATCAATAGCACCAAAACTGGTCATAAGAGGGATAATTGCAATATTCGACGCAATCAAAAGTTTTTGATTCTGAGAGCGTTCTTTTTGATTAAGCATATCGAGTTGTCACCATTTAATATCAAGTTCTGGCATTAATTGCCTCAGTTTTTTATTCCAAGGAGCATAATACTCATCTAATAATGCTTTTGCTTCCTGTGGAATTGGTTCGTAGGGCTGAGCATTTCCTTTTGAGGCTTGGCCTCGAAGCACCCACAAGCCACGGGAATTTTGTTCAGCCAACGCTCGGTAATCAAAGGGAGCCAATTTTATAAATGTCAGGATTTCATCCATCACTTCAAAAGGCGATCGCTGAAAATCTTCTAATAGCACAACCCATAGCTGTTCTCGCGAAAAATATTTCAACCACGTTTCTATATGCAAGGCATAGTGCCCTACGCTTAGCAGGCGATCGTAGGGATCGGGTTGGCTTGCTGACAATCGTCTTTTAATCAAAGAGACAAAATCAGTATCGACATATTCAGGAATGGCTCCTATCACGTCTTGTTCTGCCCTTCCCATTTGATAAGCTGAGTAAGCCCGTGTTGTTGGATTTCTCAATAAAACAATGAATTTTCCAGAGGGCATCATTCCACGAACCAGTTCGGGAATAGGCACACTTCGATTCCATTTGTCTAAGTAAGCTGGTGTTTTTTCAAATGTATAGATACAACGAGACAACAACTGCTCCTTGTCTCTTGACAGTAAATAAGCAGGATTGAGTAGATAGCGTATCCATTCAGTTTTAAGATCTATTACTTCATCAAAAAAATGGCACTCTTCAGGGGCACCTTTAAGATTGGGATGCTGATCGAGCCAGGTATGCATTTCGCGAGTGCCGCATTTCTGCGCGCCAATAATCAGGAAATTTGGGACTGCATAATAAGCATGGGTTTCATCGGGCAATGGATAAGCGACAATAACTCCCGCATCTAGATTGTCAAGGGTAACATCAGGATAATAGACTATTTTTGGGGCAATCACCATTGGTATATCTTAAGATTAAAATTTGTAATATTATCAAAGTTAATACAGTAAATAATTTTTATAGTTGTCTAGCCAATGGTCTATGGTAAATGGATAATAGTTTTTAAACTTTACGGCATTTTCCCTACAAAGCTGAATCATTTTTATCAGATTATCATGGCTCAAACCAAATTTTAAAGCTAGCTCAATATTATTCTCTGAAGAATTAATGATGTCTGGAGCGATCTTTATATTTTTATCGGCTTTCACAAAGTTGTCTTTAACAGTGTTGCTACGCTCTAGCACGAAGGGATTACTTGTTTCTATTCCTAAAAAATGCTTTAGTGCTTCTAAAGACTTTTCTCGGTACTCTTCTTCGACTATATTAATGATCACAATATCTTCGGGAGCGAAATAATCATAATACTGAGATAACTGTAGGGCATAATCGCTATAATTAATATATTTATTACGACTAGTCGAAAGGGCTTGATTGATATCCAACTTTTCTCTATCGACTAACAAGTTATGAAAAAAATGAGAAATCGATCGCTGTAATGGATCTCGAACTAGATAAATCAATTTAACGTTTTTCAAGACTTGCTTGATTCGCGCCGGTACCCCTGGATAGTCTGGATACTTTGTATAGTGGGTAGAAGCTTCCAGCTTTATTCCATTTAAGGGAGGAAACATTGCTAAATACCAGTCGATACCTCTTTCCCAGTTGCCTCCTCTATCTCTATCCACAAAAAATTTAGTATCCTTCACCACCGAGGCGTTGATTGATGGGCAGTTTTTAGACAAGGAATAAAACAGCGAAGTTGTTCCGCATTTCATCCCACCAATAATAATATAGTGTTTGCTTGTATCCCTTTTCATGGATTAACTTCGGATAACAAGACCATCGTAAGCCATAACGATATTGTGATGAAAATCTTTTATCGATGCAAACAGCAACTCTTTGGTTTTAGTATCTGGATACTGTCGAGCGCCAAAATGAGTTATGATCACCTTCTCAGCATGAGTAGCAGTTAGCACTGCCTTAAGTTGTTCTATGTCAAGATGAAATCCATTTGTTTTCTTTCCTCCAACCGGGCAAGATTCAAGAATGAGAATATCACAATCCTTAGTTATACTCAATAGAGAATCACATAAAATGGTATCAACACAATAACAAATAGATTGGTTTTCTAATTGCAATTGAGCGCCTATCACTGGAGTATTATGTTTTAAGGCTTGAGTCTTTATGGTAAAATTATCGAAATTCAAGCTTGTATCTTTAGCCACTCGAATCTCAACAGGAAATCCTAGTTTATCCCTCGGTTTCACAAACGGAAAAGAAAACAAAGTCTCCAAATAACGCTTTAGACTTTCATGGATAACAATCGTCAAGGAAGCGGGCTGGAACATCGGTAAAATATGTAGCCCATAACAGTGGTCTAAATGTAGGTGTGAAAGCATAACAGTAACATTTTTACCACGAACGCTTTCTCTGTCTATTTTTCTAACCCCAGTGCCTAAGTCGAACAAAACAATATCTCTATCATTTACGAATACCCCTACAGAATTAGTAGCACCTGATGTGCTGTCAAACCAACCGGAAGTTCCGTAAAAGACGATTTCCAATGCTTTAGTCTCCTCTTTCATCAAAGTAGTTCCTTATTTTGACAGCATATTCGTTGTTTTCATCGTACCATTGCCATGCTCCCCATTGATTAATTTTTAGATAATCAGCGATCGCAAAATTATTGTCCTGAATTAATTTGTGGCGATCAGAATAGCGACGATTTTTATAATCTCCCTGAACAATATGATAAATCGTATTTTCTAGGTAAGACACTCGTCCTTTAATGGTATCAAAAACTTTGTCTCCCCAAGAATGATATAGTTTAGAAAACCTATGATTAAAAAAAAGTGCTTTAACAAAAATCGAATGATATCCCATAGCGGAGGCCAATAAAACCTTGTCGCCACCTCCCAAAATCATAAAGTCGGGGAAGCCTATTTCTCTAATCGTGGTCGCCTTTGCCGCCCATCCAAAGCCCGGATTAAATCCAAGACTTAAGCTGATGCCACTTTTACTGAAATAATCCTTAACTGTAATATCGCGATTGAAAGTTGTGACCACGGATTTGCGGCTAAGTCCAGTTAGAGAAAAATGGCCATTCTCAAGCTTTACATCTTCGACTCGATTGAAGATCTGAACCAGTCGGTAGCTTTCCAGTTTCTCTTTTAATTGCTCTTGCCAACCCTTGTTAGTAAAAAGGAGATCGGCATCAGCCCAAACAACATATTGATGCTCTTTAGTCAAATGGGATAACGCTACGTTATAGAATCTTTCTTTTTGCCAAAGTACAGAAGCAGAGGTAATCTTGATTATTTTAAGATTCTGCGAGGAAACAATACTGTCAGTATCTAAGCCATAACAAACCAGGATTATATCAACGTCTTCCCTTAAGTAAGCTAGTGCTTTGACAAGAGCCATATAGCTGGATTTATTTTTTTAAAAATTAAAATAAGCTAGAATAACGACCGTATCCATAACTGCAGTGACCCTTTTCATTGGTACTACTATACAATGGAAAAGCTATCCCCATAAAAAATATATAGGAACCCTAAATCATTTGACAACTGATTTAGGATTCCTAATATAGCCACTGATTGCATTATAGTGGTTTTTAATTAGGTGAGGTAGATGTTTTTAGGGAGTAGGGAGCAGGGAGCAGGGAGCAGGGAGCAGGGAGCAGTGAAGTCAGAAGAGGTAAGAGGTAAGATGGTAAAAATCGTTTGTACCTCATTAGAATAACAAAAGCTATATTGTTCGATGACCAAATGGCTTATTGATGCGGTCTCTCATGCTTTTGGGGCTGTGTGGGGAAGCAAGTTGGGCACGCAGCCCCTTGGAAACCAAGCCAGTGAGGTCTTGGGGGTTACCCCCAAAACCTCACTGCATCGCTGTTCCCTGATCGGAAGTTTCCTACTCCCTACTCCCTACTCCCTACTCCCTAAAACCTACTCCCTACTCCCTAAAACCTACTCCCTACTCCCTAAAACGAAAGTACCTCACCAAATGCTATATTATCGGTAGTAAAATTCAAAATCTTTTAATGCTGCTACCCTGGCTCGATTAAAATTATAGTGATAGCCCAGTTTGCGTTTCAGAGAATCCCAAAACGTTTTCTGTGTTTTCTCATGAGAAGCATCCAGATGTTTCTTGACTTCATTAATCCTGTCCCAGCTAGAACTTCTGCTAATAGTCAATCCAGCCTTAGCAGCCGCCAGTCCTAAGATAATGCCTTCGCCACCATGAATACCTTTTAACTCAAAATAGCGCCCGATCATACCCCATTGTTTAATAAATTCTTTTTCTTTGCCACCATCTCTAGAAACAAAAACTAAAGATTCTCCTATATAAATTGCCTTGTCTAATGGGATATCTAACTTAGAGGCTATCTGTTTAAGGGGCTTTAATCTTTCCGGATTATACTTTTCTACATGCTTGACAAGATTTGCTTGATGTCCTGCTGTAATTCCGGGCAATACTTCAATGGTTTCAGGTAAGCTACCTACAATCCTGGTGTCAGCATCAATTTGTATGGCGACACTAAACCTTGACAAAGCCTTCTCAACCTCAAAACGTTTGTCATGATAACAATGAAGAATTCCTGTTTGCTGGTGTTTAAACGCTGAAACGTTCTTACAGTTATTAAAATCGTTGACATCATCTGTGGCAACTATTAATAATTTTCCTGGAGCATACTTTTCTAAATCTCCTGCTAGTTTTTTGGCAAGAGAGCGATACTTACTACGGAGAGCTAAGGTACAGAAGCAAAAATCTTTTTCTGGCTTAATCATAGTCTTCTCCAAAAACCGTTTTTTTGTTCCTATCTCTTGGTGCGCCTTCCCTTGGCGACAGAACATCGCGCCTTGTCGCACCACTTTCTCAATCCAGAGTCTGAGCTGAAACTTATCCAGCTGATTTTCCGACTGCCAATCACCATGTAATGGCTTCAATAGTCGTGGCTGAAGCTATAGTCTCAACCTCTAGCTACCTGAGCTATCTCAGGAGAGCTTACTTATATAATTCCCAGAAATATAAAGCTAGTCACAGTATTGATAGCAAAAGTCCCATCAATCTGGACTATCAGTCGATTAATAGAGGTTGACAAATTAAATATTGTATGTATCGAACAGATGCGGGGAAAGTTTTTATGGAAGATTGCTGCCGGTTTTGTGTTCCCGTAGCGTGACATGCACGGGCAAAGCCCGACACGGCGCGATTGACCGTTCGCGCAGCGGCTCTTTTGGAGCATCCCATTTCCCCCCACGGCCTAAGATAGCCCAGCCTTGAAAACAACCCAGCCGTAACTAGTCCACCTCTGACATGAGAATTAGATCACAGATGACAGTTGTGAATGTATCGCTAGATGTATACCAGTTTACGGCTGAAGTCGTTTAGTGATATTGACCACAACCACAGAAGTCAAAATAGATTTCCGTTTCAAATACGCTTGAGCAAGCTTAACCCATGAGTATCAGTGCCACAGGTATTAAATAGATTGTAGGTAGCACTCAACTGCAACACAAGCTTAGTTTGTTTTGGACTAGGTTTCCAGGGTTCAGGATTGGTGTAGGCATAGTAAGTTTCAACACCATCAATGCCTAAGTTGGCTATAGCAGCAATTAACTCATCTGCTGACTTACGGTAACGGGCTGGATGAGCCAACACTGCTAAACCACCAGCCTGATGGATAGCATCAATCACTGCACCAGCCTCAGCATCATTACCGGTCGGTGCGATGCCAGTGAAATAGCGCTTTAAACTAGGATGTTCTGGATCAAAGGCATAACCGAGGATATGAACGTCATCATTCAGGAGGTTGGCGGTAATTTCGACACCAGTCCAGAACTGGGGTAATGAATCACAGAAAGATGACTCCTGCTGCCATTTTTCTATACAAGCTTGAGCAACTTGATAACCACTAACGGAGTGGTGATCGGTGATGGCAAGTCCCTTAAGACCAATGGTAATTGCCTGTTTGATCAACTCTTCCGGTTTGAGCTTACCATCAGAGTAAATCGTGTGCATATGGAAATTGTAGCGATAGGGACAGCTATCAGGCTCAATCGTTTCCCACACTTGCCGGAGAGCTTGTTGATTTTTTGCTGCTATCTTAGGTGAAGCAGACCCTTGAGCAATATTGACTACCATAGATACTTACTGTAATGACTATTGGTTGATTGACCAGATTGGATCTGCAGCCGCGAAATACTTTTAAGGGTCTAGGCCAATGGTTTAATCGCTCTAGGTTTAATCGCTCTAGGTTTAATCGCTCTAGGTTTAATCGCTCTATGCTTCTGACAAGCCTATGAAGCGCCCCGACTTGAGCACGGAGGCTGTCAACTGCCCCTGGTGTACCTAATCCCGAATTCCATTAGCCTAAAACCTAGAATAAAAATAAATATAAATACGCGGTACGAGTTTTCAGTTGTTAACATAACCTTAGCAAACTTAATACTTTGTCGGTGTTGGCATAACTACTTAACCTTTACCTAACTCTCCTCCTTACTTAGTTGCTCCAAGGAGATGTAAGTCTAATTGCCATGGCCAATTTCTGAGTTACGAGTCTTCCAAGCTAGTTCCAACACCTTAGTCCAGCGCTTTTGCACTTGTTTTTGGGTACATTTGAGGGCTTTGGCAATTTCTTGATCACTCTTTTGCGCCTGTTTCAGGGGCAGTAAGGCTTGCTGTTGGCTATCGAGTTGAGCCACAAAGATATCCCACTGCTTGGATGACATCCCTAGTTTTTGATCCAGGTCTGCTCCTAGCCATTGGTGTACCAATTTCCACTGAGCTGAACGAGAGAACTTTTCTACATGGTACTTAAAGCGCTGTTGTAGATAATCCCGCTGACGGGGTGTTAGACCCATGATTTCGTCAATCTCTGGTGCAGCCAGGTCTTGCAGCTTTAACACTAGATAATTAGCACAGTCATTATGACCGTTAGACTCTAGGTATTTGATCAACTCAGAGATAATGCGATCGCGTAAAACAGCATCACTGGGGTCAATGGTTTTCTCAATCAGGTTTGAGCGTACCTGTTGTACAGTAGCTGAACGGTTGTGCTCTTGGGCTTCTTCATCCCTACCATACTCCACAGCCTGTTCAATATCCACAGGGGTTTCATTAGGCTGGCGTCGGGAAAAGCTTTGTGCTCTGAGTACAATCAACTGCTGGCTACCACGACCACGTAGGGTAATGCGTCGCTTAGCATATTGCTCACTAAAGCCCATGTACTCTGCTAGTTCTAGCTGGGTACGGGGAGTGTAGTCAGAATCAACAGGATTTTCCCGGCGGAAGGCTTTGAGGCACTCAGCGTAAAAGTCCTGTAAAAAGTCCTCAATCAAATTGTATCGAGCAGAAAAGTTTAACTGAGATTGGGACGGTGCCACATGGCGATAAACCATGGTACTGAGGGTACTATGGAGTTCCACACGACCCTGCCGAGAACCTAGTTTGTAGTATGACAGACATTTGTGCAGTCGATGACGTGCTAGATTCAACTTCCAAGTATCAATTTCACCGGAATTCTGGATGCGATCGCTCTTAGTACAAATCCGTTCTACCTCCAAGGTAATCCGGTGGGCAACCGCTTGAATACTCCTGGATTTAGCTCCAATTTCCGACTGGAGTTCCTCCACTAAGACCTGGGTCAAGTTTTGGGTTTGATTATCTAGAGTAATTTCCGGAGCCTGATTGTTAGTGGCGGAATTTTGATGATTAGTAACAGTTTTGACTTGCATGGTATTGCCCCCAAAAATAGATTCACAGAATTGCCATGAAACAAGCAACAGAGGAAATGTGTGTGAATGTGATCTACAAACCTTGGAGTGGTTCGCTGTCCTTTGTCCTTGTCCACCCTAAATGTAGACTCGTGAGTAACGCCCTGGTCGGGTGAGTGTGTGACTCTCTCAGCTGACTAGTTTTAACCCCTAGCACTGCTGTAGTTTCCGTAGGATTACCTAAGGCTGAAATCCTTACTAGATATAGCGTTCAAGACTTTCGACCATCAAGCTGATTTAGGATGACCACAACCTCAGGAATGGTCAATCCACAAACTGGCTGAACTAGCGATTACTTTTCCGTAAACGACTAACGTTGTCTTGTAGTCAAGTGGTGCTTGATACTCTCATTACCCAACCTGAGCTGACTAGTTAATCACTAGCTAAAGCACTAGCTAAATCCAAGCGATCGCTTCCTCCCAACCTGAGCTGACTAGTTAAATTACTAGCTTCACTAGCTAAATCCAAGCGATCGCTTCCTCCCATCCCAAACCCTGCCGCACCATCATCGGTTCTGAACCAGTCAGGTCGAGGATAGTTGAGACTTGAAATCCCGGTTCTAAGTCATTGTCCACAATGATGTCTACGAGACCATCGAGAGCATCAAATAGTTTAGCCCGTTCCAATCCCACCGTTGGAGTGTCACCATCCTGATTGGGTAGATGAGCCGAGGTAGAAATAATTGGATGACCTAGAGCTGAAAGCAACGCCTGACAAACGTTATGATCTGGGACTCGGATACCAGTAGTTTTACGATTGGGACTCATCACCAGCTTTGGTACTAACTTGGTTGCTGGTAACAAGAACGTATACGGTCCGGGAATCAAATGCTTCATAATCCGGTAAGCTGGATCACTTACCCGAGCATATTTAGCAATATTGGACAGAGACGAACACAAAAACGTCAGGGGTTTATCATTGGATAGTTGCTTCAAACGCCTAACTCGTTGCACTGCGGACTTCACATGTAAATCACAACCAATCGCATAGACAGTGTCAGTGGGATAGAGCATCACTGCACCATCTTCGAGATACTCTCTTATTTTCTCTATTCGACGTATTTGAGGTGTTTCCGGATGGATAGTATAAATAGTAGCCATAAATATTGTTGAATTCCTCAATATTGAATTGCTAAAGCCTAACCTTGGGAAAATTCACCAAGGCCAGACATAGAAACGCTTCTGCCAAAGGATTAAAAACTACTGCCACCTAAGTGTGTTGCCAGTTTGGCTTTTTCTGACTCAGAGGTCAGTATAGTTAGCAAGATCTGGCCATAATTCCCTGATCTAGACCTGTAGGGTTTGTGGAGGATGAATTGCTCCAAATCCTTTTGTCTTAATTAATTTGTTTTAATTAATTTGTCTTAATCAATAGGATCTAGAATGACAAAGCTAGCTTACTTAGATTGTCCCACTGGAATTGCTGGTGATATGTGCCTAGGAGCACTAGTTTCTGCGGGTGTACCGTGGGAATATTTACTGGAAAAGCTAGCAGCACTCGGAATTGAGCAAGAGTATCACTTAAGACTTAGCCAAGTACACCACAATGGTCAGTTGGCAACCAAAGTTGATGTAGATTTACCAGATCAAGACCATCAGCATCATCACCATCAACAGGAACACCACCATGAACACGGCCATGAACACCACCATGAACACGGCCATGAACACCACCATGAACACGGCCATGAACACCACCATGAACACAGGTCAGGCATAACAGAGATCAGTACACCTGAGCAGAATCATCATCATCATCCCACACGACACTTACCAGACATAGAGAAATTAATTACAGCAGCAAAATTACCCTCAAGAGTATGCCAGTGGAGTCTTGCTATCTTCCGGAAACTAGCAGAAGCGGAAGGAGCTGTTCATGGTATTTCTCCAGACAAAGTTCACTTCCATGAAGTAGGCGCTACTGATGCGATTATCGATATAGTCGGTACTTGCTTAGGCTTAGATTGGCTAGGAATTGACCAAATCTATTGTTCTCCACTGCCCACTGGTGGCGGGACAGTATGGGCAGCTCATGGTCGGCTACCGGTGCCAGTACCAGCAGTACTAAAATTGTGGGAATCCCGTCAGGTGCCAGTTTACAGTAATGGGATTGAGCGGGAATTAGTAACACCAACGGGAGCAGCTATTGCCGTTACCTTAGCCACTAGCTTTGGTTCACCACCAGCAATGACTATTCAAAAAATAGGTAATGGTGGCGGTTCTCGACAATTACCCATTCCCAATATGTTGCGATTGTGGATTGGTGAGTCCTCAGAAGCCGTCAAGCTTAGCAAGTCCAAGGTTAAACCGTCAAACTTACCCCCACAAACCCTACACCAGTCACCCCTTTCTGCTAACTCTTCTTCTGCTAACTCTTCCCTAGAAACTATCTCAGTGCTAGAGACTCAAATAGATGACCTCAATCCTCAAGCCATTGGTTATGTATTTGAGGAGTTATTTAACGCTGGTGCTGTGGATGTGTTCACTCAAGCTATTGGCATGAAGAAATCTCGACCAGGTATCCTCCTGAGTGTCATCTGTCATCCTCAAGATCTAGAGGCCTGTCAGGCAGTATTATTCCGAGAAACCACTACCTTAGGCGTGCGACGTCTGACTCAGCAACGAGCGATCTTACCTCGGGAAATCCAGCAGGTACAGACTAAGTATGGCCAAATTAGTGTGAAAGTGGCTTGGAGCGATCGCTCACCTCACAAAACGATTATGAATGTCCACCCAGAATACCAAGATTGCGCTAAGTTAGCCAAGGACAATAACTGCTCTTGGTTAGAAGTACATCACCTAGCACTCTCCACTTGGTATTCTCAACATGGAGCAAAGGGAGCAGGGAGTAGGGAGTAGGGAGTAGGGAGTAGGGAGCAGGGAGTCGGGGGTCGGGAGTCGGGAGCGGTGCGATCGGTGGAATGGGCATCTTGCGTGGAACTGGCATCTTGCCAGTTTCATGCTTATTTTCGGGCGTGGAACTGGCATCTTGCCAGTTTCATGCTTATTTTCGGGCGTGGAACTGGCATCTTGCCAGTTTCATGCTTATTTTCGGGCGGGCAGGATGCCCACTCTACTGCTATTGATTCCAAGACTGACGCAACGCCGGAAAATTAGCCTATTCAACAGATGCGACCCGTGGCGAATTTAATTCTTAATGGTAAGAGCGCACCTAACAAAATTTTCTGAATACGACCTCTTTCCACTATTCCCTGTTCCCTATTCCCTGTTCCCTCTTATTTATTCTTGATACGATTAATTTCCCGTTGCAATTCCTGGATTTGACGCTGCAACTGTTCCGCTTCATTCACTGAGTTGTTCGATGGTGGATTCGAGTCAACGTCAACTGCTCCCTTTTTGGTAACACGTTGATAATTGCCCTGACGAATTTTGCGATATTCCTCTGAAATTGCCCACTTTCGCAGGTAGTGTATGCGTTCAACTGGAAAGGGATGGCTCAGAAATTGACGATTAATACCACCATTATACAGTAAGAACTTATAGATTTGATTGAGACTGTCTTGGTCTAGTTCTTGATAATTTTCTGATTGACGGATAAATTCATCAAGACTGCATTCCTGTAGATGCTTAGCACTGCCACCAGACACTTTCATCATCGTTTGCATCACAGTCTTCAGGTCATCTATCACTAGTAAGGCAGCACGGTCAGCGGATAATTCAGCTTTGCGACGCCATTCATAAAAGGCGAAAATTAAGCCAGTGCTGACGATATTCCCTAAGCCAAAGGTCATTTCACTTAACATAGAGGCAGCATTCATTGCCCACATCGCCATCTGAATTAAGATGGTGTGACCGCACTTGATATGTCCTAATTCGTGAGCCAAGATAGTACGAATTTCTGCTTCATTCAGTAAATCTAATAAGCCAGTGTTGATAACTATGTAAGGATGGTCTTGACCTAAAGCATAGCTATTAACCTGAGAGTTTTGACTAACAAATAGGGCTGGTTCAGGATGTACATCTAAATCCCGAACACATTCTCGGAATAAGTGATAAATATTGGCATACTGGCGCGGTCCGACTTTGATACTGTTCCCCATCAGATAAACAAACTGGGGACGCTCGTAGAGAAATTCTACAAACTTACGAGAAACTAAATCAAAACCAGGGACACTGCGTAAAGCTTGCTCCGCTTGTTGGTCAAGGGGGTGTTTGAAAGCGTCGCTAGAAATTCCGGGATAGGTGGCCATAGTAGTCCAGTACTTTAGTGCTTCAGTTCTTTAGGCATTAGGCATTAGACATTAGACATTAAATACTAGGAATAAGTAATAAACCCAAAACCCAAAACCCAGAACCTAATACCTAAAACCTAACACCTAAATCTGGCTTGTGTCCTTGCCAATTCTTTGATGATTCCTTATAATAGTGATATCGGAATAGTAAAGGAAGTCCAAGGTAAATTAACTTATGAACAAGTGTGTTGGTACTACTGAAGCAGCATCTCTGTTGGGTATAACTCCTCGACGATTACGGCAATTGCTTGACTCCGGTAGAGTAAGGGGTGCTTATAAAAGCGGTAAGTTCTGGATTATTCCTCTGTTCAACTATTTGCCTCAAATCACCAAGAAGAACCGGGGACCGAAAGGAACTTGGCGTAAAAGTCGTCCTCCTGCTTTAGCCAAGATTAATGTTAATCGTAATCGGATTGGCTCCAATAACCACAAAAGCCCTAAAGAGCGGCTGCCAGTGATTTCGGTAAAACGAAGTGGCGACAATACCTATGGCAACCAGGTAGAAATTCTCGGTCCGTGTCGGATTGTGTATCAACCAGATAACCCTCTTGATTGTGGAGCTCGTCTGTGGATCGAAACTTTCAGTGATATTCACTTTATCGGTGGGAGTTTTCCAGCCAGTGGTGGTTAGGACAAACCTAAAGGTCGTTTCATTAAAATTTCACTTGAAAGACTACTTATAATTAATCATAAAATTCCTTAGTTCGATAGAATCAAATCACAATGTCTGTTGAGCTGTATTGTGCATCCATTTGTTGCTGAATCAATTCATTGCATTAATCCCAATTGCCCAGCGCCCTACCCTCAGCCAAGGGATAACAACTTTTGCAATGGTTGTGGAGCAAAGTTAAGGCTCAAGAATCGCTACTTTCCTCTCCAGCTCTTGGGTTCAGGAGGATTTGCCAACATATACACCGTTTGGGATTTGCGGTCGAAGACAGAAAAGGTGCTGAAGGTCTTGCTGGATACTAAACCGAAGGTATTGCAACTATTTCAGCAAGAGGCAGATGTTTTGCAACGTCTGGATCATCCAGGCATTCCCAAAGTTGAGCAAGATAGCTATTTTGTCGTCAATCTAGGTCTTGAGCCACACCCAGACCTGCACTGTTTGGTGATGGAAAAAATCAACGGTTCAACCTTGGAGCAAATGCTTATAGATCATCCTCAGGGATGTCCAGAAATGTTAGTGCGGGACTGGCTCTACCAGGCAGCAGAAATTTTACAGGTCTTGCACAGTTGTGGAGTGATTCACCGTGACATCAAACCCTCAAACTTAATGCTGCGGCAAACCACGGGAGAGCTAGTGGCGATTGATTTTGGGGGAGCTAAACAATTGAGTGTGGGTTCTGAGTTTTCTCAGAATGATTCGACTCGGTTGATTACTCCAGGTTACTCTCCACCGGAACAGATAGCTGGTGCAGCAATTGGACCGGCTGCTGATTTCTATGCCCTGAGCCGAACGATGATTCATTTACTGACGGGTATTGAGTTGAAGGATTTACAAGACCCAGTAACTGGTGAATTTCGATGGCGAGAGCAGGCAGTGGTAAGTCATGACTTGGCGGACTTGCTGGATGAAATGCTCAGCGTAGTACCCCAACAACGACCAACAACTACGATTGAGATTCATCTGCGTCTAGGTATGACTCCTAGCCCTAGCTACCAATTTACCCCAGCACCAGTATTTTCCTCAGCACCAGTTTCTTCGTTTCAAGGAAATCAGGTAGCTGCTCTGGGGTTATCTAGCCCTAAATTAACACAATCTGTGACAGGGTTGACTCATTCGATCACATCCGTAAAAGATTCCCTCTTAGCAGTAGTGATCACCATCGCACTAGCTTGTCTCGATAGTGTTTGGGAGATGTTCCTCGGAGCTTTTGGGGGAGTTTTTTGTGCAACGGTTGGGTTTATGGTATTTAATTGGACAAGTATTGGGCAGAAAGTGACAAATTTCCTTTCTGGGGTACTGTCTATGATCTTGCCTTCGGTGCAAATAACAATGTGGCAAGAAATGCTATTGTTTGCGGCTGCTGGCTTAGGTACAGCTTGGGGATTGACGGCTGGAGGAGGCTTTGGTCAGCAGCGACGCTTTTTAGTAGCAGGGATAATGGGTATTTTTGGTTATAGCCTGGGATGGTTGATGTGGCAGGCAACGGTACCTACAGTATTATTGGTTTCTGATGTAGCTGACCAGGGGTTGCTGATCTGGATTACTGCGGTTACAGTAATGCTCCTGGTACTAGGATTAGGGCTACCCAGCCATAATCTGATTCATGCTTTAGTGGTGGCAGCAGGAGCTGGTGGCGTATTTGGGGGTCTAGTGTCATCGGATTTATTGCCAGCAGGATTTGTGGTTAATATCTTTTCTTTTTCTAGAACCGGTAAACTGGATTTCTATCACCCGATGGCTTTTTTTGCTATGTTGGCTATCTTAGAAGGATTTTGGCTAGGGGTGAGTTATTATCTGCTAGTGCCAGTAATGCGTTGGTTCGGCTGGCGTTAAGGGAGTCGGGAATAGGGAACAGAGAACGGGGAAAAAATCACGTGAGCATAAGCGCTACGCCCACGCGTGCGCGTTCAGCATTCAGCTATCAGCATTCAGCTGAATGCTTACAAAATCACGAACAATACAACAGCAGGGAATCGGTTTTCTTATGATTTTCTCAGTTAGATATCACGTCCTTTTCACGGTAAGTATGAATACTTAATATTAAGTCCAGTTGAGGAGCTATCCTTGAGAGTTATTGGTTAATTAACATTTGATATTAACTTAAAACGGGACTATAGCTAATGATAGGTAATGGCTGATGGCTGATGGCTGTTCGCGTAGCGTGTGCGTAGCACATAGGCTGATAGGTTGATAGTGACTAAAATTGTACTTTTTGTAATTTTGATAGTTAAAAATGAAAGTCTTACACACTAGTCAATTTCAAACTACAGCTACTCTTTCACTACAAGAAAGAAACCTCAATTCTCATGAAAGCTCCCATTGTCGCAGTTTATTACAGACGATGTCTAATCACTGGCCTAAACGAGCACAAGTGAAGAAGAAGGAGCCAGATCAGAAATTCGATCCAAGTTTGAAAGACTTTCGCGTGGATTTGTTGCCATTTAAAAAGCATCCTCGTTTCTTAGAAGCATCAGAGGAAGTCCAGAATAAAATTCTCTCCTGCGGCTGGCTGGCTTACAATGAGAAAACTATCGCCATTGAATTAAAAATAGTTGTCCCTGCCTGTTCCGATATTGTTTATAAAAATGTACCGGGAACAGAGGATGACATCAGTCAGAAGATTGCGATCGAGACACTTACAGATGAAGCTTTCCACGTGTTACTAGTAAACAACGCTTGCTCAATTACCCGGAAGCAAAGGGGTTTAGAGTCGCTGAGGTTGCCGGAGTTCAATCTTGTGATGAAGATGCTTCAGGAGCAAGACCGCTGGTCGGAAGATTGGCAAAAAATTATCGTTAAGTTGGTAACGGCGATCGTCTCCGAAGTTTTAATAAGTGACTATCTTAAGCTTTTAGCAGAGGATAGCACAATCCAGCCATTCAACAGATTGACAGTTGATATGCATCGCCGCGATGAGATGGCTCATAGCCCTATCTTTAAGAATTTGGCTAAGTTGGTTTACAGCAAGCTGACTACAGAACAAAAGGAATTCTTCATGGAGATGCTGCCCAAGCCAGTTAACTGGTTTGCGAATATCGAGCTTGGTGTATGGGAAGCAATGTTGGCTCAGATCGGCTTTCCACATACTAAAGAGGTGATTGGTGATTGCGCAAGAGACAACGAGGTTAACCTGATGCGCATTGATTATAACGGGATTACTAAGCTGGCCCAAGAGTTAGGCATTTTAGACTGTCAGCGTGGACTCGATAGCTTCGCCCTGCAATTAAGTAGCCAAAAATAGGGATAAAACGGGATTTAATACAGCAAAACAGACATTGATATTTTGCTAGCGCTATAGTATACTTAAGATATAGGACACAGTCAGTTAACGATGCCAAGAAAAGTAGGAGCAACAAAGAAAATATCGACTCAGGTTGTCCCCGTAGTGGGAATGACTAAGTCGGTTGAGCTTGAGTTGCTGCAGGTAATGAAAAAGCTTGGTATCGTCCGCTCTGAGTCTTACAACAAGCTGGGTAGCATTAGCCATTGGGGGATTGATTGGAAAAAAGCCTACCCAGAAGTTAGGAGTTTTAGGACTCCTGAATCCTTGGGACTGCCCTCTAAGTTGATGGAGTGGACTGTTAGCGATACAGCAAAAGCAATCACAGCGAGCCAGGCGGCTTGTACTGAAGCGGTAATAAAAAAGGTCTACAAAAGGTTTCCTGGAAAGGATAAGCAAAAGATAAGAAAGGAACTTTGCAAACAACTAAAGACCTTAGCCTTCCTAGATAGTCCACTCCTGCACAGGCTTGTTAGAAAGGAATTTCACAGAGGGCATTCTTGGGTTAAAAATCAAATAGTCTATCAACAAGGAGGGTACAAATGTAAAAGACTCTCCCGCAACACTTATCAGCTAGAACTAGCTGGACTGAGGAGAGGAAAGAGAAACAGAATAGTTGTTAGATCTAATCGCAAAATAAGTGGTCAGATTAGATTAATCCACAATCAACTTCTGCAAAGATTTGAAATTCACTTCTTGGTAGATTACGGTACCGCAGGAATCCCTGCTGATCGCCGTTCTATAGGAGTAGACAAAGGGTATACAGAGGCTTTCTATGATTCAGATGGTCAGGCACACGGAAAAGACTTGGGCAAAGTAGCAACTAAAAAATCAGATCGGATATGTGCCAAAAACCGCAACAGAGGAAAGCTTTGGGCGCTTCATAGAAAACTAGAAAAAATGTCCCCTTGCAAGTCTGCCCGAATATTAGAAAACAACCTAACCAGAAAGACAGAAAACCGCCGTTACAGAAAGAATCAGTCAGAGCTAACGGCAATTATAGGAGCAGCCTCTAAGTCTCTTTTTAAGGGAGAATCTTTAAAGGTATTTGCTGAGGACTTAACACAACCAATCCGAAATAAACGCCAGTCTAAGGCCGTGTCCCGCAAACTTAATAGTTGGATGAAGGGAGTAATGCGGGACTCTTTGCAGAAATGGGCTGATTGGACTGGCTCGGTTGTCACAGAAGTTCAACCTAGTTACACGTCGCAAATTGACTCCGTGACTGGAACCCTATTAGGGAAAAGGAGCGGGGACAGTTTCACCAGGTTTAATGGGGTCGTGTTGCAGGCTGACCACAACGCTGCTAAAAACATCCTTGATCGAGGTATAGACAAGGAAATTACCCGGTACATGAATAAAACCGAGGTTCAAGCAGTATTGTTGCGTCGTACCGCGCGTTTTTTGGAAGGTATGGGACTGAGTCTAGCTGATGCGGTTGAGCTTGGATGGCTTGACTTTAAACATGAGCTTTGCTCGGGCTTTCAAGGAACTCCTGGTCGGGATGCCAGGAACGTCCAGACAGATGAGTGGCAAGCTTGACTCCAATTGCTGAATGACCACTCCTCCCTCGGACAACAATAAAATGCACCTTGACCGTTTTATTTAGGTTTATCCTGATTAATCCCGGTTTAAGAGTATCCCCAGGCAAATCTTATTAACTGAAAATGCAGGTCAGGCCGCAAATTCAGATGGGCGCATCTCATAGTTATAAAAAAGAAAGAGCTAAGCATCCAGCTAATGCGCTACCTCACAGGCTAGAAGCCTGTAACAGCTTATGGGCTATCGGCAAGCTAAAGGAACAGCTTTTGAATAAGCGCACCTAAGCGATCTTGGGGAGGCAGCGCGGTCTTGGAAGTTCTCCCCACTCGCCCTTTGCATCAATCAATACAGCTGCGGAAACAAGTTCCGCACACAGACCCATGCGCCACTCGCCCTTTGCATCAACACAACAGGTAAGCAAAAGTTATGACTAAAAATGCGATTGGCCGTAGGCCACGCTACGCGAACGCGATCACACACGTTACGTTTGAAGATCTAGGCAGTTTACATCAGGTTCTGGATCGACAGGGTTATCATGTCACCTACAATAAGGCTGTTGATCTAGTTGATCTAGATAAGATAGATTTTCTCTATCCAGATTTGGTAATAATTTTAGGCGGACCGATTGGAGCCTACGACGAACGGGATTATCCTTTTTTAACAAAAGAACTTCACATCTTGGAGCAGCGTTTAGCAGCTAATTTACCCACCATAGGTATATGCTTGGGGGCTCAACTGATGGCAAGGGCACTGGGGGCAAGGGTATATCCTGGTGGTGTAAAAGAAATTGGCTGGGCACCCATAGAGCTGAGCGATGCAGGTCAAAAGTCACCTTTGAACTATTTAGCTAAAGAACATACTGCCGTCCTACACTGGCATGGCGATACTTTTGACCTTCCTGATGGTGCTACTCATCTAGCCTCTAGTTCAAAGTACAACAACCAAGCCTTTAGCTGGGGTGAATGTAGTTTGGCTTTACAGTTTCACCCAGAAGTAACTGCTGCAGGACTAGAGCATTGGTTTGTTGGTCACGCCTCCGAAATTAGTTCAACTCCCGATCTTAGTGTTGCCAAATTGCGCAGAGATACAGCTATGTTTGCCCAAAAATTAGAGTCTCAAGCTACGTTATTTTGGGAAACATGGCTCAAAGAACTACAACTATAGGGTTTGTATTGGAATGTTAAACATATTTGCTTAGGCAAGAGGCAAGATAAGCATTTAGTCGTCAGCTATCAGCTGTGAGCTAAAGGCTCACGCTGCGCGAACAGCTTTCCGTAACTCAGATTATACCACTACGGATTAAGGTGTTTGAGATTGATACAAGCAGCAAAAGGTGCGACCCGTGGCGAATTTAATTCTTAATCCGGAAAGCGCACCTAAGCTGTTGTAGTAAACTGCATGCATGAATGCCTCTTACTTTGGGCGTAGCGCTATAAACGAATGCTTACCTATTTTATTCAAAACCGGTTTGCTACTCAAGTAGCGTGCCCGTAGCACATAAGCTTATAGCTTACGAGGCAAGAGGCAAAAGTCAATCAATTATAGAGTAATTTTGGGTAAAAAAAACGGTAGTAGCTTTTTATAATGATCAGAAATGCTCTAATAGTTAATAGAACATGGAATAACGAAAGAATAGCAAAGATTAATCTAGTATCGATTGTGACGATTCGGTTTTATTATGGTTTTCTAAGGGAGATATCAGGTAATTTTCAGAAAATACTCTTATCCTTAAGATTAAGTACGATTGAGTAGTTATCCTTGAAGGGTATTGGTTAATTAACAATTTTTCGTTAAACAGTAAATTTCTTTCGGACGCTTTCTTGATGAGAGGTGATTGAGATGACTAACACTATAGCACGTTGGGGATTAACTAAGGCTCGTATTGTAGGCTCTGGTGCTTTTTTATTGGGTATATTGCTACCAACTACTCTTTATAGCTTACCTGCTAAGACGATTGAAATCGGTAATGGTAAGACTGTATTTAACCGTGCTCCGCGCTTAGTTAGGGCAGCTACGAGCTTTACTAGAGTAAGGGTTCCATCAACGTACCAATTCACCCTCAGATTACCGGAAGATGCTGGAGAGTCTTTGCAAGCTGTAACGATTACCCAGAATAAAACTAATATCGATAAAGTCAAATTTGATCCGATAAATAGTGGTGCATTTGTGGGCGATTCTTTTGCTGGTGGCTCATCCCTGACTTTGGCTAATATTGGGGGAAGTGAATCGTCTAACTCGGATCAAGTAACGGTTGTGTTTGATCCACCGGTTGCTCCTGGTGAAACCATTACAGTTTCGGTTAGAGCTAAGGAAAATCCTGAGTTTAGTGGTTCTTATTTATTTGGAGTCACCGCTTTTTCCACTGGAGATAATAGCCCTGGTTTATTCCTAGGTAGCCGTAGGTTGTTTTTTGATGAGTTTCGAGACTAACTGACAAGTGTCGATGTAGGGTGGGCAGTGGATGACACCGATAAGCTGGGGTTTAGCTGTTGGTAACCACTGCCCACCATCGGTAGTTTAGGTAGGGTGGGCAGTGGATGACACCGATAAGCTGGGGTTTAGCTGTTGGTAACCACTGCCCACCATCGAATTAATCAGTGCGATCGCTTTTAGTTTAGGTAGGGTGGGCAGTGGATGACACCGAGCAGCTGTAGTTTAGCTGTTGGTAACCACTGCCCACCATCGGATTAATCACTAGCAGCCAATTGAGCAAATAATAGCTTAATCGGAATAGTTAAAACTGGAGCTGAAGCCTGCTCACAAAGAACGACAGTATGGAAAAGCGTTCGCGTAGCGTGACCAAAGGTCAATCGCATTTTTAATTCCAGTCACCTGATCGGAATAGTAAAACACAGGAAACTGTGGGAAAAGGGGAGTCACCTCAGCAACTGGCTCCCCTTTTTACTGGCTGCATCCCTATTTCATAAAATTCCTAACTTGTGAACTTAATCTATTTTATAAATCCTAGATATTGCTTTCAGTAATTTCAGTATTAATCTCTCCATAATCCGCTCTTTTACTATACAATTTTCTCCACGGATTACCATGACAGCAACGATAGTAATTTTATCTTTGTCGTTAGATGGTTTGTAATCATTCGTTGGCCAAAGTCCACTAGCTGATAGCTGATAGCTGTTCGCGTAGCGTGGCCAAAGGCCTTTAGCTGATAGCTGATAGCTGACGATAGTTTTTAGAATTAGTCTAGAAGTAAAAGATAGAAATGAGCGAACCAATAGCTGACTATGACAATCCTTGGAAAGAAGCATTACAAGCCTATTTCGATTCATTTTTGCAGTTTTATTTTCCCCAAGTCCACACTCTGATTGATTGGAATCAGACACCTAAATCCCTTGATACAGAATTACAGCAAATAGTTGGTGCGGCTGAGTCAGGAAAACGGATTGCTGATAAATTATTCCAGGTGTGGCTCTGTGGTGGAAATGAAACTTGGGTGTTGATTCATCCTTAAGAGCAATTCCTCTCCCGTTATACCCGTAGGGTTAGCGGGAGACAGGGCATATAAAGTGCGGACGCAGGTTCCGCACACAGCCCCTCAGGAATTGCGTCCAGTTGATATCTCACACGGTATATTTTAAACTGTGAGCATGAGTGAAAAAGCTTACCAATACCGCTTTTATCCGACACCTGAACAGGAGACTCTGTTGAGGAGAACTCTAGGCTGTGTAAGACTTGTTTACAACAAAGCCCTAGATGCTAGAACCAAAGGGTGGTACGAACGTCAGGAAAGAATAAGTTACAAAGAAACTTCTTCAATGTTGACACGTTGGAAGAAACAGGATGACTTATTTTTTCTAAATGAAGTCAGTTGTGTCCCGCTTCAACAGGGATTAAGACATCTTCAAACCGCCTTTACTAATTTTTTTGCAGGTCGAACCAAATATCCCAATTTCAAGAAAAAACGTAACGGTGGTAGCGCAGAATTTACAAAGTCAGCATTTAAGTGGAAGGATGGTCAAATCTATCTGGCAAAATGCCAAGAACCTTTACCTATTCGGTGGAGTCGTCAATTACCTGTAAATTGCGAACCAACAACCGTTACAATCAGCTTGGATCCATCTAATCGTTGGCATATCTCAGTCAGGTTCCATGATCATAGAGACTTAAGTTTGTCCCCAACGGACCAACAGGTTGGTTTCGATCTCGGGATTACTAGCTTAATTACAACCAGTGATGGAGATAAAATTGCCAACCCTAAACATTTTAAAAAGCTGAAGAAAAAACTGGCTAAATACCAAAAGGCTTTGTCGCGAAAACAGAAGGGATCTAATAATCGCGACAAAGCCAGGTTAAAGGTGGCCAGGATACACGCAAAAATCAAAGACGCTAGAAGGGATTTTACTCACAAGCTAACCACTCAACTTGTCAGAGAAAACCAATTGATTGCGTTTGAAGACTTAGCTGTGAAAAATATGGTAAAAAACCATAAACTAGCTCAAGTGATTAGTGACGCTAACTGGGGGGAAATAATCCGTCAGGTTAAATACAAATCAGAATGGTACAACCGAAAAGCCGTCTCCATTGATAGATGGTTTCCCAGTAGTAAGTTGTGTTCTGTGTGCTTGAATCGCGTTGAGTCTTTACCTTTGAGTATTCGGGAATGGAATTGTCCATCCTGTAATACTCACCATGATCGCGATATTAATGCATCAATTAATATTTTGGCGGCAGGGCTTGCCGTGTCAGTCTGTGGAGCGACCGTAAGACCCGTTCGCGTAGCGTCGCCTACGGCGAAACAGAGCAAGTCTCGGAAGGCTGGTGTGAAAAACTCCCCAAAAGGGAGAAGGAAACAGAAACCTAAGTCGTGAGTCTTAGGAATCCCCCGCTATAATCGCGAGATTTAGCGGCGGGAGGATGTCAAGTGGAGGTACAAAGCCAAAAAGAATCAACCTTTGCTAAGGGAATGTACCAATATCATTACAGGGCATTTGACCTGTACGAGAAACCTGTGATTAGCTTAGCGGTATTGGGAGATGAGAATGCGTCTTGGTCTCCATCGTCCTATGAATATGGGTTGGGAGGTTGTCGCCTGAGTCTAGAATTTCCGATAGTTAAATTACTGAACTATCAGTCAAGGTGGCAGGTGTTGGAATCGAGTACTAATCCCTGTCTTGATGCAGTCGCTCATGGGGGGAACCCCCAAGACCGCGCTGCATCGCTTTGCAGTAGTGGTAATGGCTCATTTGAAGACCAAAGCTACCCATAAACAACCGATGGAGCGCAAGCGATGGAAGTGGTACTTGGTTCGGAGACTTTTTGAACAAGGTTATAGTAAAAACGATATAGTGAAGCTGTTCCAGTGTATTGATCAAATGATGGCTTTACCGGAAGAGTTAGAACTGGAGCTGAATCAAGAACTTGAACGTTATCAGGAGGAAAGACAGATGCCTTTGATTAGTCGAGTGGAAGAAAGGGCAATGAAGAGGGGTCTGGAACAAGGACTTCAACAGGGACTTCAAGAATCTCGGGAAAGCTTACAAGAGACAGTGGTTAAGATTTTACAAAATCGGTTTGAATCGGTATCACCAGAATTGGTGGCAGCGATTAATAGCATAGAAGATATCTCTGTGTTGAAACAATTGATTGATCACTCTCTTAAGAGTAACTCCCTTGAGGAATTTGAGCAGCTATTGGCACAACATCAGGTTGGTCAGGACAATTGAAGAGTATGGAAACGGGCAAGAGGCGTTGCTGATTCTGGGTATGGTTTTGCCCCCCTAGCCCCCCAATTTTGGGGGGAACAAGACTTTCTTGCGTCCCCCAAAGTAGATGTAGGGTGGGCAGTGCATCAAAAAGATAAAATTAGCTGGGCGGGTGTTGATAACCACTGCCCACCATGGAATTAATCACTTGCAGCCACTGTATTGACTAGATCATGGTTTGACCGGAATAGTTGAGAAGTTGATGTAGGGTGGGCAGTGCATCAAAAAGATAAAATTAGCTGGGCGGGTGTTGATAACCACTGCCCACCATGGAATTAATCACTTGCAGCCACTGTATTGACTAGATCATGGTTTGACCGGAATAGTTGAGAAGTTGATGTAGGGTGGGCAGTGCATCAAAAAGATAAAATTAGCTGGGCGGGTGTTGATAACCACTGCCCACCATGGAATTAATCACTTGCAGCCACTCGAACGTTATCAGGAGGAAAGACAGATGCCTTTAATTAGTCGAGTCGAAGAAAGAGCAATGAAGAGAGCTCTGGAGAAAGGATTTGAACAAGGATTTCAACAAGGACTTCAACAGGCTTTTCAAGAGGCAGTAGTTAAAATTTTACAAAATCAGTTTGAATCGGTATCACCAGAATTGGTGGCAGCGATTAATGCCATAGAAGATATCTCTGTGTTGAAACAGTTGATTGATAACTCTCTTGAGAGTAATTCCCTTGAGGAATTTGAGCAGCTATTGGCACAACATCACTCCTGACTCCCTACAACTCAATGGAATAATGATCTTTAGCACCTTCTCCCGCACCCTGAGTCCACCGTGAATCAGGTTTCCAAGCACCATTAGCTTCTTCCCGGCGGCGAGTGCGGACAGTGAGCTGATTAGCTTCAAATGTCAGTAGATTATATTGCCAGGGATAACCAGGTACCAGTTCTTTGGTCGGTGCGCCAAAGGTGCCAGCACAAATTCCATCGAGTTTGCGCCCACCTGGACTGAGGTCGTAACGGAAAAGGCTGGTTTCGGCTTTGTGGATGTGTCCGTGGAGAAAGAAGCGGAATCCAGCAACAGCAAGTTGTTCGATGAATCCTTGGTCGATAATCCTATCGCTTCCGCTACTATTCAGGGGATGGTGCCAAACCGCTATTTTCAGGCAGTTGTCGTAGTCTGAGTTACGGCGAATCTCGGTCAGGGCGTTGGTCAGAGCACCTGAGTGAATGCTAGCACGGTCTTTGAAGTGGTGATCCAGTTGCCAAGCGGAGTTTAGTCCTAGGATCAGCAAGTTTTGCTCTGGGAAATGGTCGATAATGGCTTGCTGGTCATAGTCGAGGGGATAGGGTTCAGTTTTGATAGCTTGATAGAATTGACTGAAGTGGGCAAAGCGTTGTTGGTATTTGGTTTCGTCTCGGACTAGAATCACCCGTTGACTTTCTTCGATATAGTGACCCTCTGTGAGTTTACCTTGGTATTTTTTGCGATACCAAAAATCATAAGCATCTTCTGCGAGTTCCCAATTGAGGTCATGGTTACCGGGAACTAGAACAATTTGCTTCGGGTCTAGGGGGAAGTCTTTGCGAAAGTTGTCGAGAAACTGTTGTGCAGCCTGGTATTCTTGTTCAGTGGAATAATTGGCTATATCACCGGAGAGGATAAGAGCATCAAGCTTAGGGATTTCAAGGTCTTGCTTCAGGTCTTGGGCGAGTTGGTTTGACCAATTCTGAGCTTGGTCAGGGGTGGTGATGTGGAGGTCGGAGAGGTGGAGGATGTATATGGTTTGAGTGGTAATTGGTTTGGGACGATCGGGTTTGGGAATTAGTTTGGGACGATAGGTTGGGTTGTAGAATTGGTAGCGCTCTTGAATAGCTTTAATAGCTTTGATGGTTTCCTCAACAGCATATTTATCAATACTTGTTGCAAATTCTTCTTTGTTCAGGCGATTAATCAGTTTAGTAATAGTGGTTTCTGTACCGATTTTTCCCAGAGCTTCTGCCGCATGATAACGCACAGATGATTGGTCATCATCTAGGCATTTAATTAACGGGTCAATCGTGGCTTCTTTCCCGATTTTTCCCAGAGCTTTTGCCGCCATATAACGCACAGATGATTGGTTATCATCCAGGCATTTAATTAACGGATCAATCGCCACCTCTGTACCCATTTCACCCAAAACTTTGGCTACCTTACTACGCACATAATAGTCGTCATCATCCAGGCATGTAATTAATGGGTCGATGGTGGCTTCTGTCCCAATTTCACCCAGAGCATATGCCACACTTCCACGCACAGATGATTCTTCATCATCCAGAAATTTAATTAATGGGTCAATCGCTACTTCTGTCCCAATTTTACCCAAAGCTTCTGCCGCATTATAACGCACATCTTTGTCTTCATCATCCAGACATTTAATTAATGAGTCAATAGTGGCTTCTGTCCCGAATTTACCCAAAGCTTCTGCCGCATTATAACGCACATCTTTGTCTTCATCACCCAGGCATTTAATTAACGGGTCAATCGCTACTTCTGTCCCAATTTTACCCAGAACATATGCTGCACTTGCGCGCACATAGGAATAGTCATCATCCAGGTATTTAATTAAAGGATCAATCGCTACTTCTGTCCCAATTTCACCCAAAGCTTCTGCCGCAATAAAACTCATATTTTTGTCGGGTTCATTCAGGCATTTAATTAATGGGTTAATCGCCACTTCTGTCCCTGTTTTTTTCAGAGCATATGCCGCCATTATACGTACATATGAGTTTGAATTATCCAGCCATGAAATTAACTGGTTAATCCCTACTTTTGTATCAATTTCAGACAGAGCTTCTGCTGCCTTTGAACGCACATCTTGGTCTTGATCATCCAGGCATTTTATTAATGGCTCAATGACTACTTCTATACCAATTTTCCCCAGAGCATATGCCGCACTTCTATCCACAGATGATTTGTCAGCCCTCAGCCATATAATTAAGCGTTCAATGACTACTTCTATCCCAATTTTTCCTAGAGCATATGCCGCACTTCCACGCACAGATGAGTTGTAATCATTCAGGTATTTAATTAATGGTTCAATCACTACTTCTGTCCCAATTTTACCAAGAGATTTTGCCGCTATTATACGCAGAGAATAGTCCTCATTATCCAGACATTTAATTAACGGGTCAATCGTAGCTTCTGTCCCGATTTTTCCCAGAGCTTTTGCCGCACTCCTACGCACCCAAGAGTTTTCATCATCCAGCAATTTAATTAACGGGTAAATCGCCACTTCTGTCCCGATTTCTCCCAGAGCATCTGCCGCACGACTACCCACCCAAGAGTTTTCATCATCCAGCAATTTAATTAAGGGGTCGATGGTGGCTTCTGTCCCGATTTCTCCCAGAGCAGATGCCGCAAGACTACGCACAGAATACTCGTCATGATCCAGGTATTTATTTATTAGCTCAGGTATGGCTCTGTCTGATCCAGTTATTCCCAACAGCTCAACCTTAAGTAACTTCGGAATCTCTAACTGAGCTACCAACCCAACAGTCTGCTCCTGAAACTCCGGTTTTACTGCTCCTGCTAAGCTGGCTCCCAGTTGCCAATCCACTGCTAACCCTAACCTTACCACCCGCTTTGCTTGCTTTTTATTGTCTAGCAATTGCAGCATCAGCACCAGAGGTTCTGTCCATTTCAAATAATTGAGATAGTTCTGTTGTAACTCCTGATCATTAAGACGTGGTAATTGATTCAATAAATATTCTGCTGTATAGTATTCTTGGAGCAGTTGGTGTCGAAACTCAATCAACTCTCCTGATGGTTGAATCAAGTGATGGTTTAGTAAGTCCTCAAGCCAATTCTTGGCGCAAACATTAGGATTGACAACAGCTTTCTTAAGTAGATAATTAGTTAAAATTTCCTCGGCTTTGGTCTTGGTAATAGCAACGCTTATTTCCTCGGGTTTATCAGGGTTATCCCCTGTTGTCATCACAAACCCTAACTGTTGCAGCAGCTCAGGCCAAAATTTTCTTGAGTTATTATCGGAAACCTTAACATCCTGCTTGATTTGCTTAGAATAAGACTCGGTTAAGCGAAACACTAAACCCAGATTTGACGGTATCTCTCCCTGAGCCTGAAACAGGGAACATAGCATCCACAATACTAGAGGAGTTTGCCCAAACTCCCGTAAGCGATCGCCCAACTGTTTAAGCATCTGCTCTCCCTGTTGAGGCAAATACTTTCGGACAAACTCCGACATTTGGGCTGCACTCAAGGGTTGCATTTCCAACTTCTTCTGAATCCCCAAGTCACCACCCACTCCTAAATGCCTAGTGGTGAAAATCATGGGAGTATGCTTCTGGTAATCCTGCCGAAACTGAGTCAAATCCTGGCGTGCGTCATCTGAAGGTAACTCGTTGACGCCATCGATAAGTAGCAAGAATTGTCCCTCAAACAATAGTCTTTCGATATCGGTAGAGTCGAGCAGTACACCATGGCGCTTGAGAAAATTCCGCACTAACTCCAGCACTGATGTCTGGTAATATCGCAGTTCCACCAGCACCGGAATTTTCCCTTGTATCCCTTCATCCCCTAACAATCGCACTAAAGCAGTGGATTTGCCGGAACCGGGACGTCCCACCAGTAAGACATGGTCATCAGCATACTTGCGCAATCCTTCTAGGACAGGCAAGCGTTCAGTTTCTTCCCGATTTCCGTCTCTTTGTGGCTGCTTCGACTTGATGGTTTCGACCATTAGGTCAAAGTTGAACAGCATCGGGGTCGGTTGCTGCTGCTTGCGCTTGCGGTCTTCGACATCGCTTAGGGTATAAACTTGCCACCTTTGGGCGTAGGTGTTACGGATTGATGCTAGATAGGGATCCCAAGTGACCATCTTAGGGTTTAATCGGGTTGGAGGTTATTTGCTTAGAGGGAGCAGGGAGCAGGGAGCAGGGAGCAGAGAAGAGGGAGCAGGGCACTATCGGAATAGAATGCGTTCGCGTAGCGTGACCAAAGGTCAATCGCGTAGCGTGGCCTATGGCCAATCGCATCTGTGATATTAGCAAACTGGCTTGATGCCAGTTCCACCAGTTGTAGAAGCACTATCGGAACAGTAAGGATACACATCTGTGATAGTAGCAAACTGGCAAGATGCCTGTTCTAGCAATTAGTTGTAGAGCCACTATCGGAATAGTATGCGATCGCATTATTTCTAGACTGTAGCAAACTGGCTTGATGCCTGTTCTAGCAAGATGCCAGTTCCACCAATTAGTTGTAGAGGCACTATTGAACTAGTATGCGATCGCATTATTTCTAGATAGCAGGAAACAGGCAAGATGCCTGTTCCACCAATTGTAGAAGCATTATCGGAATAGTAAGCGATCGCATTGTAGTCCTCTACTCCCTACTCCGTACTCCCTACTCCCTACTCCCTACTCCCTATTAAAATTAAAGCGAGCTAGAATCAAGACTTGCCGCTTCACCAGGAGTTTCAGGCAAGTGTATACCACACTCTTGCTTAAGGCCATGAAAACGGGTATCCCGTTCATCCTGATCATCAAAGGATAAAGGTCGGCTGGAATGCCAATCACCGACGGTTGTATAACCCTCATCAAACATAGGATGATAGGGTAAATCATGAGCTGTGAGATACTGATAGATATCCCTAGAGTGCCAGTTAAGAATTGGCAAAATCTTATACTGCTCTGCCTGCTTGTTAACCCAGCCCATAGTCTTGCGATGGTCAGTTTGTTGCTTGCGCAATCCTGCTAACCATCCCGTTGCGTTTAGTTCCCGCAAAGCGCGCTGCATCGGTTCCACCTTGCGGATCTGGTCGTAGCGGTTGAGGGATTCCACATCATTTTTTTCCCAGAGTCTGTCATACAAGGCTTCCATCCGTGCTGGACTCATGGCAGACTGGTACACTTTTACATTCAACTTGAGCCGTTCGATCAACTCCTCGGCAAATCGATAGGTTTTCACCGGTAGGTAGCCCGTATCTATCCAAATTACTGGTATATCTGGAACGACAGTAGTGACCAAGTGCAGCATGACCGCTGACTGGATCCCAAAGCTGCTACTCATCACTAAGCCATCACCAAAAGTTTCAGCTGCCCATTCTACGATTTTGGTAGGGCTAGCCTCAGCAAGTTGCTGATTCACTGCTTCCAAATCCAGCTCAATTTGGTTTGATGTCACCCCGGTCATGGGCTCTAACTGCTGAGATTGAGGCTGATTTGTTTTCCCATTCCCATCGAAGTGATCACGGCTTTCGATAGGTGCAGCCTGTTGATTTCCAGAAGCTTGATCAGAAGCGATCAGATTCAGTCGCGGCATGGTGGTAGTATCTTGTTTGTACTCTGGATATATTGCTATGGTAGTTTATTCGTGAATAATCTCTTTGGGGAGAGGCAAGAGGCAAAAGGCAAAAGGCAAAAGGCAAGAGGGAACCCTGATCTGACTCCCGACTCCCGACTCCCGACTCCCGACTCCCGATTCCCTACTCCCTATAATCTTAAGAATCTTCTTCAGTGATCGGCTCGCCGATATCAAATATAATCACAAATTGAGCATCGGGCATTAGCCGTTTCAGAGCCTGCATATGACCCTCCGCATCGGATCGCTTACGGAACCGAGCTACAATCACTCGTTGCATCTTGGGCAATAGGCGCACCACCACCCATGGATGTAGGCGTTCAGCATAGGACATAATCTAATGTATCTCCTGTTATAAGGGGTCCTAGAGCCAGCCTTCAGCCTGGAATATCTTCAGGCTGGCTCTTCCCGTTGAACGTTTAACGTCTGGGGCAATTTTATTATAACATAAAAATTATACCATTATAACATATTTTAAAAACTTTTGTAACAAATTTGTTAAGAGCAGGGAGCAGGGAGCAGGGAGCAGGGAGCAGGGAACAGGGAACAGAGAACAGGGAGCAGGGAACAGGGAACAGGGAACAGGGAACAGGGAACAGATCGCGATAGTGGCGATAGTTATCACACTCTTAAAACACTTAAAACACTCTTTATCCTACTCCCCTACTCCCTACTCCCTGCTCCCTGCTCCCTAAAAACCCAGAAAGAAAGTACCTCAAGCAATGGAAAATTTGTAGATATAAAAAAACCAGCCATTGAGAGGGGCTGGTGATACTTGCTGTGTTGGGAGGAGAAAACCTAGGGCCAATACGCTTACAGTGTGCCTTTATCCCTGGCTGTGAGCTCAAGGTCTTAAGGACGTAGCGGTCCTCGGGTAATCAGTTATGTAAACAAATGTAACGAATATTTACAGATAACGCAACATTTCTTAATGTTTTTTTCGGGAGTCGGGAGTCGGGAGTCGGGAGTCGGGAGTCGGGAGTCGGGAGTCGGGAGTCGGGAGTCGGGAGTCGGGAGTCGGGAGTCGGGAGTCGGGAGCTTCCGAGCAAGGCCAACGGCTGACCGCTGAGCGCTGACTACTGACCGCTGACCGCTGACACTTTACTATTCACTTTTCTGGATCGATTAAAATAGTTTTTGGTTCCTCAACATCAAATAGAAAAGCGGACAAAATAATAACTGGCTTGTTGGTTTTGTTTTCACCATAATGAACCATTCCGCTAGATTCAACTAGAGAATCTCCAACGGTTAGTTCTGTAGTTTGCCCTGCTTGCAGAATTAATTCTGTGCCATTAGCTTTCCTTACTTTAGCCTCTCCTTTCACAACAGTAAACGTTAACGTGCCAGCCTCTATTAGTCCAATTTGCATTCCCGTATGAATATGAGTAGGGAGTTTTGTTCTGGGTTTGATGGTATGGCGAATAAGTTGCAGAATTTCCTTTTTTTCTTGAGTCGGATAACCACTACCTAACACTTCACTGGTAACCGATTGAGTGTAACTATTGGGTGATGATGTTTCTTGGCTGTTAACAACTATACATCCAAAAGTTAAGATAGCTAATGGTAAAATTAGAGACAGTTTTTTCATACTATAGTGTTTGGATTTGGGTTGTGAATACATGAACTAGAAACATTCTCTAGCAACTATCATCCCAGTGATTGATCCGTTCTGCGACCCTGCCCACCCTACATCAACTATGGTCGGCAGTGATTGATCCGGTCTGCTTCACTATTCTGATGGTGGGCAGTGTCTAGCAACTATGATCCCAGTGATTGATCCGGTCTCATGCACTGCCGATCCTACATCTACTGCCGACTCTACATCTACTGCCGACCCCATCCGATGGTGGGCAGTGTCTAGAAACTATCATCCCAGTGATTGATCCTGTCTGATGCACTGCCCACCCTACATCTGCTTCACTATTCTGATGGTGGGCAGTGTCTAGCAACTATGATCCCAGTGATTGATCCGGTCTCATGCACTGCCCACCCTACATCTACTGCCGACCCTACATCTACTGCCAACCCCATCCGATGGTGGGCAGTGTTTAGAAATTATCATCCCAGTAATTGATCCTGTCTGATGCACTGCCCACCCTACATCTGCCCACTGCCCACCCTACATCAACTTCCCGATTCCCGATTCCCGATTCCCGATTCCCTCGTAATAATTTCAGGCTCCGACTTGGAAAATCAGATAAGCGCCGGATAGGGCTGCTACTGTGGCGAGGATGGTAATCCAAATGGGATAGTAACTGCGAATTGCTTTATCTTCTTCGATACTGATGGTTTCAATATCAATCCAGGGATTAACACCCCGGCGAAACCAACCGGTGACAATCACGGTCTGGTTAACTAAATTACTAACACGGGTGGGTTGAGGTAGGATATTACCTAGTGGTCCGAGATAGGAACAGTAATTTAGTCTGACTAAACCTGTAGAGGTTTGTAATATTAAATCTTGTCCGAGCCAATTGCGTAATCCCGAACGTCCTAATAGTTTTCCGCTTAAGAGAACAGGACGACTATCGGGAGGTAGAGTAGCGTTAGTAGCGAAATAATCTCCTAAGTCGGGGTCAGTACCAATATTGGTAGGTTTGAGGTCGGGAAAGTAATTATTAATCCAGAGAAAGACACTGATACTAAAGGCAATTAAGATACAAGCATCGATAAAGGAATTGGCGTTATGTAGCCAAATTAGCTGCCAAATGTCGAGCAGGTCAGATACTTTACCAATTATCCAAAGTATCCCTCTTAGGCCTGCCCCCATTATTACGCCAAAAATTAGGGTACTTTGTAGCAGGGGTAAGGCTTTGTAACTGTTGCTGAGTTTAGAGAAAAATTCAGCTCGATTGCGACTGGCAGGAATTAAAGCGGGTAACTCTAGTTCGGCATGAAGCTTGAGAAAGTGGGCGTAGCGCTTCGGTAAATGTAAACGTTCTCCCAGTAGGGGATGGGCAGAGTTGATGATTAACCAGTAGCGGTAGGGATTAGTACAGTCCCATTTTAAGATGTCTTCAAAGGGGGTGGTGGGGGAAAAACTGCCGATAACTATGGCTTGCTGATAACCGACGGGCAGTAAGACATCAAAGCTTTCTAATAGCCCACTGGTTTGGCCGGAAATTTGGATGTCTTCGCTTATCCCTAGGGCAATTTTTAGTAAGGCGCGGGTCAAGCCATTGGGATTACCAGTGATTGAGATGGCGATGCGATCGCTATAGTAAACTCTAGCTCTAGATAACCATAGCAGGGGTAAGCTCAATACCCAGTAAATGCTGTAACTGACGCAAGCAACAGTACCGGTAATTCCTAAAAGAATTGCGCTTAACCATCCCCTAGCACCAGGTAATTTAACTAGCAGTAATTCCTTTAGCTTCTCTGCCCACTGAGGGATTTGCCAATAGATGGTGTAAGGGATTTGAATAATTAGTACCCCTAGGGACATCAACATGAAATCCCGATTGATAATATGTCCTAGTTGACCAGCGTAGATGTTGGCAATTTCATCATCTTTGAGCTGGTCTAATAATCCCTGACTAACTACAATGCGAGCAGTGCGAGGTAAGTTACCATAGGTCAGGGCTACGGTGGCGTCTGTGGGTAAAACTTTTAAGCTCGGTAAGGGCAGACGTCGTTTGCGGCAAACCTTTTGGATGACTTTAGCGGATTCTGGATGGCGGGAAGCTAGTTGAGTTAGGGATAGGGGTTCAAGACCATGAAACTGTTTTAGCAATCTATCCATTAACCAGGGCGATAGGATAAATAGGATTGCTAAGGTAATTCCTAGGGCTAGAGTTGGGTCACGGTATAACAATTGGAACGGTTGGAACCACGGTAACTCTACCAAGATGGAATTGATGGTTTCCATGGCGAATTCAACTAGGACGCGCAGTAGCCAGAAAAATGCGATCGCAACCGTGATTGCCACTAACCACAACCGTTCCATCTTGGGAGATTTCAGGGGATGCCAATGCTCTGCTCGTCCACAGTTGCGCCATCGAGGACGAGGAGTGTAGAGGGTGGGAATATCCGGGGGAGAGTAGGGAACTGGTAATAGGGAAGAGGATGAAGCAGTCTGGTGTGGTTTACGGCTCAGTTTCAGTGGGCTAGACGCCTTATCCTCTAGGGGAGTAAACCCTGTGGCATCAGCAGGGGACTTAGCAGCAACGGGATACTTGGTAATTAATTCAGCCTGGGTTTTAGCTGCCCATTCCTGTATCTGGGGGTCAGGGTGTTCCCTCAGGTGTTGGCAAAGTGCGATCGCTTTTTCTGGCTGACCATGCTTAGGATAAACCTCGACTAGGGATTGAGAGGCTTCCGTCACAATGGAGTCATCCAACTCCATCTCACAGACACCTTCTAAGTGTGCGATCGCATCCTGGTAATTGCCCTGTTTCAGAGCTTCTAGACCAGCTGCCAGAGTTGGATTAGGAATAGATGCCATGAGGTTTCTAGTGTTTGTCCCTATCTTCCTCTAAGATACCCTTGGGCTACGGATTTGTTCTCGCCTCAGTTCGATGTAATGAATTCACAGGTGTTGAGCAGTAGGCACGATCCAGAATTCAGTAATAATATAGCGTTTATAAATAGGTCATCAAAACTTAGGCTCATTTAGCCTACATCAAAAAATCCTCGAATCTCTTTCCTAGTCTTAGCTGGTCCTTGATCGGAAGTTTCCTTGATCCATCATCTTTTGTTTACATCTCATTTAAAACCCTAATAGCCCCATTGATTAGGGTGTACCCTAAGAATTGGTGCTGCTGAAATTAAGGATTAATGATTGAAAGCATCAGCCTCTACATCAGCCTCTAGATCCACCCCGGTGCTTCCCCAATTCTGGGGAACTTTGAGAGTTTTTTTCCAAAAAAACGTGGGGTTCTAGAAGAGCTTAATTATACCATCATTAAGCAACGCTTGAGAATGAGCTGTTGCTGTAACCAAAGGTTTATTCAGGGTGAAAAACTCATTTGAAAGTTGTTAGGTTGGGACAACAACGTTATTCATTAGTAAATTAAGGGGTAGATAAGTTACCTTAATTGAGCCAATTCAGTGTGATCTACTCATTTGAAAGTTGTGATGAAGCGAATGCATAACGTTACATTCGTAATCCAAGGGCTAGATAAGTTACCCCGATTGATACCATTTAATTTTAAGGACATCATGCCATGACTTCAGAAAATCCAATTCCGCCACAGTTAGGTGATATGCCAAACCCAGAAATTCAGTCCACGGATAAAAATCCGTCTACTGAAGCACTAGTGCAAGAAGGTGTTAACCGCATCGTCACCGAGATTGTTGATTCAGCGCTAGCACGGATTAGCGACCAGCAAGAGCGGCAACTAGTGCGCGATGGTATTGCTGATCTCCTCGGTAACACACTCCAGGAATTGGTTGAGGAAAAACTGAATCAGCAGCAATCTCAGATATCCATGGTTGGAGGCATGGCTATCGGTGATGCTGTTAATACCGGTATTAATGCCGCCAAGCAAGTACAAGACCTAGGCTTTGTGGAGTTTACTGCTGGCTTAATTAACGGCACTTTCGATGCTATTATCGCTGCGACAATCAGACAGATCGAAGCCTATGCTGAGCTGGTTGCTAACCTAGCTAAAACCCTCAAGCAGTTCGAGGCTGAGAATGTCTCTGATGCGGAGATTAACGCACACCTTAATGAAAACTACCCGGATGGAAATGGCGGCACTGTTGTACGGGCGAACTATATATTTCCAAACACACCTAGAGACCCAAAAACAGGGAATCCTGGCAAGGCTGGTGTTACTAAGTTACAGGAGGTAGCAAGAGCATTAGAAGCAGAAACGGTCAATCTGGAACAACCCCTTAAACTCACTATCACACCAGAGCAGAAGAATTCTTTCACAGTTGCTCAAGTCCAACTAATTCTTCGGAAACTCTCTGAGTCACTGGCACAAAGCTTGATTGATCATCTCCGGGAGATGGCACGGCAGGGTATGGCACGGATTGTGATCACCGATGGTGAAATCTTTTCTAAACTTACCTTTAACGTTACTGCTACCGAAACAGAAACTAGACGAAAAAGCGAGTACGACCGTTTACAAGCTGGCGCTTATCTCCGAGCCAGTGCTAGGTGGGGATGGGGTCGCGCTTCTGTTGGAGCGAACTTCAACAAACTAAAAGTCAAAGCAACCAATGAAAGTTCATTTGATAACGTCACCATGAGTACTGAAATCATTGGTCAGGTTAAAATTCGCTTCCGCACGGAGACCTTCCCAATAGTAGAATCGAACGGATAACTTGATCATCTAATCACTTAAGTATTGCAGCGGGATGATTGTTGTAATAGGGTAGCGCCCAGGGAATAGGAAAAGAGAGGGGAGTTTGGAGATATTTTTATTAAGGGTAATTCCCGATTCCCGATTCCCGATTCCCTGCTCCCTTATTAAGTAACCTCAATCATCCCCTGTGCATCATTACCTATGGCTGACATCACACTAGGCAACTTAATTGCCCTAATCCTTGAAGAAGTATCTGACACCCTCGACCAAAAAAGTTCTGACACTACAGCAGGAACGAATTTAGAGGTTACAGATGTTTATTTTGATATTCCAGCCCATTTATACCTACAAACCGATGGGCAATTTTTAAGTCAAAAGGAAACCACATCACGAGTAATGATTAGTTTACCTTCAACCCTAGAAACTCCCCCTGTCGGTAAACTAGGTCGCATCCGCATGACTATCGCTCCTGAAAAATCACTATAGCGTTTGTATCTAGGTTGTAAACACACGAATTGCCCAAAAAGGCAATAGGCAATAGGCAATAGGCAATAGGGGAAAGAGATTCGGAGTTTTATTGTCCAATAAAAAAAGACCATACAGGTTTAAATATCAAATACAAACGCGCTGATAATACTACCCCATCCGAAGTTCAACATTTTTGCTAGTAAACTACTATGACTAATGAGGAATCATTAACAGCCAGCAACGGCAATACACAAGGTAATATAGACAGCAATAAAGACGAAAACACGGAATGGCAGCTAGCGGATATGGTTGATGCGATCGCTGCTGAAATTGACCGTGCTGAAGATACCCTTTCTTTGAAATCTTATGCCCGTGGCAAGTCGATGGCGATTAAACAGCTTAAACTGGACATAGAAGTTAAGCTGCGCCGTACCTCTGACGGGAAAATCTTATTTCGGACTACAGACCCTGGGGAAAATAGCGCTACTGTTATCAAACTGGATTTTGCCCAAGTCCTAGAAAGCCAGTTACAAGGAGTGCGTAAGCAACTTGATCAACCCATCAGCACCAGGCCCCTGACTACCTTAACTGGTATTACCGAAGCTGAAATCAAACAATTAAATGGCATTGGGATTTACTCAGTTAATGACCTTGAAGGCTACACCCAAACAGCGGCAATGGTAGCTGAACTCAGCCGCAAAACTGGAATTGCTGATTCACGGATTCGGATATGGCGACAGCTACCGTTCTTGAGTGAGGTCAAACCAGCAAAAGGACTACCGGGAAGTCAGGTTGTGATTGAAGGAGATAATTTTGGCGTACGCGACCCTAATGCCGCAGTTTTGTTCCAAGGTCAACCAGCAGAGATTCTGGAGTGGAGCAAGTCCCGTTTAATAGTTACCATGCCCGAAGTAACTGGCTCTGGTGTCTTGTTTGTGGTTATCGATGGTCAAAGCACCAATCTGCTGTCTTGGGAAGCAATCACCGTTGATTTACGAGTGCGTAATATTATTATCATACCAGATCAACCATCAGCAGGAGAGCTGATTACCATTGAAGCTGATCTAATCAATCAAGGGAATAGTTCTTCTGATGCCTTCGAGGTACAGTGGACAGTGGATAACAAGCCCCAGTCAATCCAATCCCATGGTCCGTTGCAGCCCAATCAGCGATCGCAAGACAGTAGTATCCGTCGCCAGCTCAGACTCGAAGCTGGTTCCCACACCATCCGCTTCACTGCTGATCCCAACCACAAGCATTTAGACCTCAACCGAGCTAACAGCACCTTTACCAGAAAGATTGAGGTTAAAGGTCTAAACCAACTAACCATTGCTGATTTTCGTGATATCAATACCCTTGACCCATTAGTGAACATCAACTACCCTTCAGGGGATATAAACTACGGTCCAGGGGATGTGTTGAGCCTAGTCTTCCGTGGTTTGGGTCGTCTTGATCCAAAAACAGGGGCTTTTGTGCCGGATATTGCCACTCGTTGGTGGTGGAGTGAAAATAAGGACAAGAATACTCGAATAATTTCTTTCCAGCTGTCTGAAAATGTGAGTTTCCATGACGGAAAACAGCTTACTGTAGCTGATGTGGAGTTTACCTATCAGGTATATAAAAAACTTAACTCAAGCCCAAATACGCGGGTAATAAACATAATCAGAGATATCAATGTCGTTAATGATCGGATAATCAGCTTTGAAGTACTGTGGCCTTTTCTCAAAGAAGAGGAACCCAAAGACGATAATTCTGATCAAGTTGATATTGATAAGGATGATAGCATTACGCCCATTGATCGGGATCAGATTCAGCCCCTAGAGAGGATTGATCAGATTGTTGAGCAACCAAGCTCCCGAGCCATTGAATCTGATCAGATTGAGTCTATCGAAATTGTTGACCAACCACGCCCCCGGGCCATCGACATTCTTGAGTCTCCACTACCACCCTACATTGCCTCTCTGATGACTATCGGTATAGTACCGCGCCACGCTTACAATCAAAAAAGCTTTCAGCTGAAGCCCATTGGCAGTGGACCTTTCCAGGTTGAAACATTCCAATCAGGCAAAGAAATTGTACTGAATGCCTTTCCCAACTATGTAAAAGGTGCGCCACGATTGGATCGTATTGTTATTTCTATCCTAGGGCAGCTTGATGTAGTCACAGAAGTGGTAAGTACTCAAAAGTATAGTGCTGCGGTGCTACCATATACTGAGAAACTCTATAGCCAGTTTAATAACAGAAAAGATTGGACTGTAATCCCAACTCCCCTCAACAAACCTGAGCTACTTCACCTACAATCTTCTAGTCTTCAGGAGCGATTACCCAACGATTTCGATACTAACTGGAATGCCCATCTTTGGTACTTCTCTAGGGGAATAAGTAGTCGGACAAAAGTTTTGGGTGCTGTATAAAGTTTTGTAAATATAGACAAAACCTTTTGGGGTAAAGGTTACAAGCATTTTAAAGTTTTCGAGACAGTACCGTTTATTTATGTCCGACTACTTAGCATTATAATGATTATGGTATTGTAGCGGTTTGGTATGGGTTTTTATAAGGGAATAGCAATACAGTTGCTCATAGGGATAGGTGGGCAAAGTTCTATTATCTAGAATACTCACCCATAACCAAAATATTTTTGCCCACCCTACAATGGGGCAGGGCTGTTTCATTTTCCCCGAATAAATTGTCAATTCAATCTGGTGAAAGGGAGCTGGGGTGCTGGGGAGAGGTTTTTTTTCAGGTTAAAAATACCTTTTTATTAATAAAAATTCTCCGACGGTGCGCTTACAGTCGGAGAATTAAATTCGCGCTTATTGTCGCACCGCTATCTCCCTATCTCCCTATCTCCCTATCTCCCCACCTCCCCAGCAATCAAATTTTAGCCGGACGCAAGAAACAGCCCTGCCTCTTGGGAGGGGTTAGGGGTGGGTTCCTCTTACCTGCTCCCTGCTCTCTGCTCCCTGCTCCCTGCTCCCTGCTCCCTGCTCCCTGCTCCCTGCTCCCTGCTCCCTGCTCCCTAAAAACCAGAAATTTGTACCTCACAAGTCGTAACAAGTCGTAGAATTGCTATACCTCTATCTAACGAATAACCAAAGTACATCATAAAAATAAAATTTTATAGACTATCCGGAAACGTTTTTTTTAAGCCTTGTATATAGTTTTAATAAGTAAATTAAAAATTATTTATGAAAATTTTTTTTAATTTAAATTGACACAATTTTGAGCTAGGCAGTATTAAAAGGGGTTTATAATCGAACTATCCGTTTGAAAAGCCGACAATATAATGTCTAGTCTTGAAATTTTGCCTAAAAGCTCTAGTGTAAATAAATTAGTGACCCCACGACCACGGCTTTTTTATTTGGATTGGCTAAGAGTCATAGTGATTTTAAATTTAATACCATTTCATGTGGCTTGGATGATGGTGTTTATTCCAGGATTTTCAAATATTCCTCAGAATTCAGTTGCCACTCAGTTGTTAAGTCTCTATGTAGCATTAATTGCGCCACTGCATATGCCTTTACTTTTTGCTATATCGGGATATAGTGCAGCTATTTATTTGCAAAAAAAGAGTACTGTCTCATATCTACAAGAGCGCTTACAAAGACTAATCCTGCCCCTAATAAGTTTTCTTATTTTGTTAAGTCCGATATTGCATTACTTTTGGCCTAGCGAAATACAAGAGCGGAATTTAAAGAATTTTATATTTGAATATATCCCTTATTTTATGCTCACTGCTTTTAATGGGTATGGCGGAGCGCCCAGATGGAAACATCTTTGGTTTGTGGGGTATTTATTTTTATTTACATTAATTTCTTTACCTTTGTTTTTATATTTAAAAAACGTAAAGGCGCATCTTAGAGTAAGCAACGTTATTTATTATTATATTGGTATAATTATACCATGGTTATTATTCTCAACTACATTTATCCTAGGTTGTTTTTGGACTTTTTCACCTCCCTATAACGTGTTTGGAGATTTAGCATATTTTAGCTACAATCTGTTAGCGTTTATAATCGGCTATATTATTTGTATGGATAAAAAAATTACAGATATTATAGATCGTAATTTGCGATGGTGGATATTGATATGGAGCATCAGTACAGTAATTATAGTAGTAATTATAAGTGCTGGTTTTCCTATAGCATTTTCTACACCGACACCGACTTTAAGTGCCCAATATTGTGTTTATTCTCTCTTGGCAGGTTTAAATACTTGGTCTTGGCTGGCTGCCATATTAGGGTTAGCTAAAAAATATTTATCTTTTTCCAATCCTTTTCTATCCTATATGAGTAGAAGCTCTTACATGTACTATATTTTGCACCTTGTAGTCCTAGTTACAGTTGGTTACTTTACACCTAGACCGCAAGGAGTATTCTCTGAGTTCTTAGTACTATCAATTTTAACCTTAGCTTTGACGGCGCTTTGTTACGAATTCGTATTCAAAAGGTTAGCTATAATGCGGTTGCTTTTTGGTATAAAAGGTTGAAAATTATAGCGTTTACTATTATATCATGTTATTAAAATCAAGCTAGTGTAAAAAAAATACCAATTAAAGAAAATCTTGCCAAGTTCCTGGAATTTCTGCTGGGTTTTGGCAAATCACAGGTAACCAAGTAGCGCAAGGACATTCATCTTCTAGACCTTGGAGCTTTTCCCTAGCTTCTCGGACTGAATAATAGAATGGCTTACCACTAGCAAACGCAGCCAGGAAGTTTTTCAGAAATGCTTGGGCTACTTGATCTGGCACAGGCTCCCGCATCACAATCATTTGGGGGATGTGTAAATCAGCGAGATTCACGGCTAAACTTAACCCATCACAAGAGTTAAATATTGCTAGATTTAAGCCCTGAGCGATCGCTTTTTTCAGACCATGCTTTAATTGAGGAATGGTCAAACTATCGGTTTTATTAATAAAAATTTGTCCAATTTCATCCTGAGCATGACTACAACTATGACCAGCAAAAAATAGAATATCCCAGGGTTGCGCCCAGAGTTGGTCATTGATATCCTGTCGATTTGGTTCTACTAAAAAGCTGACTTCTGCATCAGGTAATTGCTCTAATAAAATCCGGTCTTTATGAATATCAATCCCAGTGCTATCCCCCAGAATTGCTAATACGTTTACCTTCGCCTTAGTAGACGTATATTTTTCGATACGTTCATAAGTGGGAGTACTCAAAGCAAATTCCGATTTAGGATAGCGCTCGAAAAAATCCCAGAGATGCCAAGGTAAATGCCTCAGATTACTGTCTTCGGTTTGGATAATAACCCGAATTAAATCAGAAGTGCTTAGCTTTTCTAGGAGTTGTTCTCTAATCGAGCGAAACGACTCAGATTTTAACCAACGATTCAGGTCTTCTTTCAAGTTTTCCGCTGAATCATGACATGCTTCAAAAAACTCTTTTCTGCTGAAATTAGTAATTTTTGTTTCTATCACTTCTAGCCGTAGACCAGTTTTCATCCCTCTGCGGTAGAGTGATTGCCATTTGCCATAGGATTGGATAATTTCCGGAGCTGAGGGCAAACCCCCCGTGCATTCTACTGATGGGAAACTTCCCTCTGCTCCAATCTGAAGCGTAATCGGAAACCCTTGTGTGAGCTTACCTTGACCAACTTTTAGAATAACTAACTTGCTGTTTACGGATTTTGACGTTGCTTCTTTCTGAGTATCGTTCAGATTAACCGGTCGGCTAGCTAACAGTTGAGTCAATAATTCTTTGAAATAGGCTTGATCCTCCTGATAGCGAGTAATTTGATCATCTTTACTGTTTAGCTCAGCTCGATACTTTTCTTCTAAAGCTTTCAGAGCCAATTCATAATGTTGAATAAAATTACTATGAATTTCAGCTTTATTAGCATCAGCCGGTATATCTACTCTGACAATAACACAGCCATCTCCTTTATTTTCAATACTGCGGATAGCGAGCTCACTCCCTTCATTTTCGATTTGTATTTTTTGCCACGAAGAAGCGAACGCTTTCCAATCAATTCCATTGCGGAAGATTAAATCAACGGTATTTAAAACTTCTTGAAACAGTTTAGTAAAATCCCCGGTCCCAAACTCCCCACTACTAGGACGGCGTTCTCTCTGATGGTTGAGCAGATAAACATAGTCACAGATAGCACCATCTAGTTGAGTCGTGCTATCAATATTCCAAGCTTCTAAACAAGCTCCGGTTAGCTGTGAATACTTAAAATTAGTGGTTAAGGCTTGGGTTTTAGTCAGGTTAACTCGTTCTAACCAAGCCCCTTCAAAGGTGGCTTCACTCACATCTGCTTCGGTTAAGTCAGCATCACTGAGGTCTGCACCTGCTAGGTTTGCTCCTTTGAGATTACGTCCCCGATAGGATTGATTAGCACCTCGGTGAGTCACAACTAAATCCCGAACCTCTCGGTCAATTAAAATAGTATTGCTAACCCTAGCTAGGTCAAGGTTTGTGGCTAGATGAAAGTTAGTGCGAGTGAGGTTAGCATTTCTGAAATCTGTACTTTTGAGGCTAGCTTTGGTGAAATCAGCATCGGTTAAGTTAGCATGGCCAAAACTTGTGCCTAGTTTAGCCGGTAAGGTAATCGCGATTAAGCGAATAAAAGCAAATTTTGGGTCTTCAGCCAAGGCTTGCTTAGCCACATAAGCCCCTAGGAATGTCACAGCCAAACCCCAGGAAAAATGAGCAGCTTCTACAATATTACCAGCTAAAGCTTCTTCTCCATGGATATCTATATTGGCGATGATAGCTCCAGCTACTACTAAAATTCCTGGTATAATTCCACCATGGGCGATAGCGATAGTTGTGCCAATTGCTACAGCGATAGCTAACATTAATGTCTCAACTCCAGCTACGGCTATAGCAACACGGGTGATGTTAGCTTCCAGGCTAATATCAGCTACAGCTATAACCACGAGCACTAACGCCAGGGCAAATCCCCGCCGGATAATAATGATGCTAAAGATTAATAACAGTGCTGATGCGATCGCACTCTGAAGAATAGGGGATTCTGATTCCAGAAATTTTAGGGAAATATGACCAGTTTGGCAGAAAATGTGACTTGATAATACTGACAGAAGTAATGAAAATCCTAGTAAAAGAATGACCCAGTAATACCGTAGTCCACTCCTAGCATGGCTAAAGGTCGCTCCTTTCAAAATAGCATTGCTGAAGTCTACACCTCGAAGGTTAGCGTGGTTAAAGTTTGCTCCTGTAAGGTTTTGACCCTTGAAGGAGCGACCTCGAAGATTTTTGCCAGAGAAGTCTGAGAACATAGTTGCTACGTACTTGTTGAGCACACTTCCTGTTTAACATCAGGCTTATCAGTCAATCTTTTCACCTCTGATCAGACGAAATTATCGCAATCGCTGTTCCAGCTTGTGTTAGGACAAGACGTCTATAAATTAGCTATTATCATTTAACTAAATTTAATTAACTATAACTAATCCGCCATCTCTCAACCACTTGTCGCAATTTCGGAGGTAACCAACTGTCATACTTAGGATAAACTGGTAAACGCGCTACTAACTTCCATCCAGCTGGTTCAATCACGTGTCGCAATCGATAACTATGGGGATGAGGATAATCGGGATTCACCTCATCCTTGGGACTAATTCCGCCTAAATCCCGTGCGCCAGCTTCCAAACACGCTAATAGAGCAGAAGACCGTTGAGGCAATTCCCCAACAGTATCAACTAAATTGGGAGGAATTTGGATAGTAATATCTTTGGGCAAAATCTCACGCGCCTTCCGAATCACTTTTAGCAGCTGATGAAGACCGAAAGACTGACTATGAAACATTTCTGTGGTGCCCTCACTGTAAGGTTGCAGGATCACCTCTTGGATATGACCATACTCATCATGAATTTGTGCGATCGCATTTAAACTTTCCCACCAATCCTGCTCAGTTTCACCAATGCCAAACAACAAACCAGTTGTAAAGGGAATCCCCAATTCTCCCGCCCATTGCAACTGTTGTAGTCGCACCTGTGGTATCTTACTCGGAGCATAGCAGTGAACCGTTTTGAGCAACTCCGGTGTCAATTGTTCCAACATCAACCCCATAGACACATTCACCTGCTTGAGTGCCGCCATCTCCTCCCAACTCAAGGGTCCAACATTAGTATGGGGCAAAAATCCCAGAGATAAAGCCAGGTCACACAAATCATAAATTCGTTGAAACCAAGCCTTGCGCCGTGAAGACCTAGGATGAACCTCACCACTAAGAATCAGAATTTCACAAACACCCTGAGACTGAAGCAACCTTAACTGATTTTCAGCATCCTCCAAATTCAACCAAGGACTGCTACCCGGTTCAGCCCGAAAATTGCAGTAGCTACACCGATTAAAGCATTCGTAAGTCGGTACCAAAGTGTAAGCAGGGCTGTAGGTAACAATGTGGGAATCAGATTGGGAATCAAAAACGTCCATAGCAAAAAACATCCGTCAAAAGAGTCCTATGATAATTGTTAATGCTTCAGTAACACCTTAAGCATTAAGCGGTCAGCGGTCAGCGGTCAGCGGTCAGCGGTCAGTTGGCCTTGGGGTGATAGCACCATCTGTAGCACCATCTGTAGCGCATAAGCACCTCAAGTATTGTGCGCATTAGCTGATAGCTGATAGCTGATAGCTGAATGCTTTATTCCCTGTTCCCGTCTTGATGCAGTCGCTCATGGGGGAAACCACGGCAGTCGCTCATGGTTAGAAGTTACCGTAAGACAGTTGAGCCTTGTCTTGATGCAGTCGCTCATGGGGGAAACCCCCAAGACCGCGCAAATCACGCTAATCAATAAGTTTTACCCCTTTTTTGCATAGCCTACCAACCATAAAGGCTCAACGTAATCAGGTTTCGTCTCCGGGGAGACCCCCTTTGGCGGCGCTGCCTTCCCAAGACCGCGCTGCATCGCTGTTCCCTGTTCCCTGTTCCCTGTTCCCTGTTCCCTGTTCCCTACTCCCTACTCCCTACTCCCTACTCCCTACTCCCTGTTCCCTATTAGCTAATTAATGACTGTTGTTTCGCATAAATATTTTTCATATGCTTCTTAACAGTATTGGTAGTAATATAAAGCCGAGCTGCAATTTCTTTGTAAGACAGTTTATCTTTCTTAAGCAACCAAACTTCTGCTTCCCGGTTAGTCAATCCATATTTTTTCGCATCAGTAATAGCAGCATTGTAGCTAGAATGATGGCGATTTTCTAGAGTTACTAACAGATAGGGCTGTGCTTGATTATCCAAGACTAACCATCTTACCCTAACTCGAAATGTTAGGGAATTCTCCGTTTGGATTTCCGACTCAATAATCATTTTTTGCCCAGAAAACCAATCGCGACTATCAATTAACGCTTCGCACACTCGCCAAATTGACTCAGGTATAGAACTCATTTGTGACTTATCTTGACAGAGTTGACGACAAATGCGACTCCCACGTTCATTAGCATGAACCCACTTTCCTTGAGAAGTCAGAATCAAGACACCGTCAACAAATCCTTCAAGAATAGCTTGTAGAAGGATTTGAGAGTTCTTCGATTGTAAACTAGCAACCTGAGACTTATTTTCTGAATTACTGAGCTGAACGAAACCTTTAACTTGCTGGTTAATCTGGGACTGTAAGCTATACATGTTGAATCTCCTTCAATACCCATAAATCTCCGAATTACCCAAAAACTCTATACAACGATGGCTGAATTGAGTAACTCGTTCTGGCTTACTGATACAGTCATTTTTATAGGCGAACTCCTGTAGCTACAATGAGCAAGCTACAGATTTCCCAAGTTCGTTGCATTTGTTTGCAATCAAGGGTAGCCGGGTGAAGGGACCGGAAGGAAGGTGAAGTTTTCCGACAATTATTGGTTTTTTATTAGTTTTGTGGAGTAAAAATCCGAAATTCTACTGTTTAGGGGTGTTGGTCTATATATATCTTTCAATAAATACCATTAGATCACGGCAATGTGTAGAAATCGTGAATGGGCTAGCTAAGCCAAGTCATGAAACTACCTTGCCACAATTTTGTCACTCTATTACACGATCCATGAGCAATGAATCCAGCATTTATCGATGAGTGGTTTCCCGATGAGTTACAAGACAACTATATATATAAACTGATCAACCCACGACAGGTTGGTTTAACTCGCTGTCGGGCAGAGTATTTCGTGCGATTGTGGGCTTATCTACTCCTCAAGCAACAGGACTTGAATGGTCGCTTAAGAAAACCCTTGAGCCAATTGACCATACCGAAAGGGTTTGTCTCATGTACTCATCGAGAAGCGGCAGAACTCTTTTATGCTAACAAAGACCGAGGAAGCGATCGCGCTGCTGGGATGATGATTGATATCCTAGTGGATCTCGGATTAATTGAGAAACTGTTTGATGGCAATACGATTTGTATCAAAATTCGCCCTGTTACTCATTTAACATCATCTAACCCATTAGCTGAGCCCATACAGTTCCAAGTTGATGGCTTTAACCCCCGCACTGATGCTGTGATCGTAGCGAATTTCTTGGCTCGCAACTACAACTGGATGAGTAATACAACCAATTATATCCCCTTCAAAATTACCAAGTTGCTACGGAGCTGGGCACATCAGTATCCCAGTAGTATGCGAGTGCTACGTCGCTGTGATACTTCTGCTGCCGTTGGATTCTATATGCTCTATCCCACCGCCAGTGAGTCTGAGGAAAAATTCTTTGTTCCTGCTAGCAATAGCCTCTATTTGAGTTCCACCTCCACTATCGACCCCCTAAAAATGGCTATCCCCGGAAATCCCGATTGTACTTCGGTCTTAGTCAGGAGTTGGATGATTGATACTCCTTATATGAGTCACCAGAATGTGTGTCGATTCCTGGAGGATGTGCAGCAAACCCTAGTGGGTATGAAAGCTGATTTTCCCAACCTTTGGGATTTATACGCCATGACCATCCATCCCAGTTATCAAGAGCTGTCAATGGCGATAGGATTTCAGAAAATCGGTGATCAGAGCAATTCCTGTGTGTCATGGCTGTATACATCAGTAGACCAATTTTTGAATCTAGCCATGGACAAGGCCATATCAAAACTGGACTTTAGGTGGAATGGTGCTGACTCAAGACTGACTGGATGACAAGCTGCTTCAAAAAATCATTTTAATAGTTTGGTGGAACAGGCATCGTAGTGGCACCGTCATGTTGCTGGAATCTGCATATTCGTGGAACGGGCATCTTGCCCGTTTCATTTTCCGGGCTAGCAATTTAAGTATTACGGTGGGCATGCATCAGACAGATAATCAAGCTTGTCATAGCTTTGCTAGGCACGGCTCGCCCTAGAATTCTGGCGTTGGGTCAGTCAAGTAATGGATAGCAGTAGAGTGGGCATCCTGCCCGCTCGAAAATAAGGAGGAAACTGGCAAGATGCCAGTTCTACGCAAGATGCCAGTTCTACGCAAGATGCCAGTTCTACGCAAGATGCCAGTTCTACGCAAGATTAGGATTCCAAGCGTTAATAAAGCGATCGCACTTTTTTTATTAAGTAATGTTAAGCTAAAATAGCAGTCAATTCAGACAGATTTATAACCCTGTCATAGCCTTGCTAGGCACTCCCCAAGCTAGGACTAATCCCTAGAATTAATCAAAATTGTCCGAGATATCAGTAAGGATTGACAAAAGCAATTACTCATATTTTGTTAAGCAATGTTAAGCTAAAATAGCAGTGGTTCAAAGGGATTCACCAAGCTGGCAATATACTGGCCTAACCCTTGCTCAGCATAGTATTCATCCCTCTGATTCATCCCTCTGATTCATTACAATTTTGTTAGCTATCAGTAATCATTGAGGAAAGCGATCGCATAGGTTTTATTAAGTAGAGTTAACTAGTTTTAAATAAAGTTACGATTAAACCTCGAAAATGTATTTATCTTCAGGATTGTATTAGGATAAATACAGACAGGCAAAACAAGCCTGCTGAACCTAGATAATCTAATAAACGCAATCATCCGAACATGACTACCACATTAAATCAGCGTAACGCTAACGTGTGGGACCGGTTCTGCGATTGGATCACTTCCACCAACAACCGCCTTTATGTAGGCTGGTTCGGTGTACTGATGATCCCCACATTGCTAACCGCTACCATCTGCTTCATCATCGCCTTCATCGCTGCTCCTCCTGTGGACATCGATGGCATCCGTGAGCCTGTTGCTGGCTCCTTGATTTATGGCAACAACATCATCTCTGGTGCTGTTGTTCCTTCTTCTAACGCCATTGGTTTGCACTTCTACCCAATCTGGGAAGCAGCTTCCTTAGATGAGTGGCTCTACAATGGTGGTCCTTACCAGCTAATCATCTTCCACTTCCTTGTTGGTATCTTCACCTACATGGGTCGTCAGTGGGAGCTGAGCTACCGTCTAGGCATGCGTCCTTGGATCTGCGTTGCTTACAGCGCTCCCTTGGCTGCTGCTACTTCTGTGTTCCTAATCTACCCCATTGGACAAGGTTCCTTCTCCGATGGTATGCCTTTGGGAATCAGCGGTACCTTCAACTTCATGTTCGTGTTCCAAGCTGAGCACAACATCCTTATGCACCCCTTCCACATGCTGGGTGTAGCTGGCGTATTCGGCGGTTCACTGTTTAGTGCTATGCACGGTTCTTTGGTGACCTCCTCCTTAGTGCGTGAGACCACCGAAACCGAGTCTCAGAACTATGGTTACAAGTTCGGACAAGAGGAAGAAACTTACAACATCGTTGCAGCTCACGGCTACTTCGGTCGTTTGATCTTCCAATATGCGTCCTTCAACAACAGCCGTTCCTTGCACTTCTTCTTGGGTGCTTGGCCTGTAGTAGGCATCTGGTTTACCGCTCTGGGCATCAGCACCATGGCGTTCAACCTAAATGGCTTCAACTTCAACCAAAGTGTTATTGACTCTCAAGGTCATGTAATCAACACTTGGGCTGATGTACTAAACCGCGCTAACCTAGGTTTCGAGGTAATGCACGAGCGTAACGCTCACAACTTCCCTCTAGATCTAGCTGCTGGTGAAGTTACTCCTGTTGCTTTAACTGCTCCAGTTATCAACGGCTAATCTAAATTTGGCTTAATTGGCTGAGTTTGAGAAAAGCGCTCTCCGTTTGGGGGGCGCTTTTTTATTTGTGTGTAACGGGAATTGGGAATCGGGAATCGGGAATCGGGAATCGGGAATCGGGAATCGGGAATCGGGAATCGGGAATCGGGAATCGGGAATCGGGAATCGGGAATCGGGAATCGGGAATAGTGATAATATTTGACTCTGTCAGTTATTAATTTTTTTTTGTACTGGTGCAATATCTAATATCAAATTCAGATAATCAGTCCAGTAGGGTGCGTTAGGGGTGCCCTCATTTTCTCCCTTGTAGCCAGGGTTAGGAGAGTGCGCCCCGTAACGCACCACTGGGTCAAACAGCAAAAATGAGATCTACCTATTCATTCACCCTACAATATAAAAAGTATGGGTAGGTAAAATATAAAGGTGGTGAGGACACCAGCCCCATAAGATACTGGTGCAAGTCTGTGGGTGCATCTATAAACTTTATGGGAAAGAAAAACCACAAAAAGGCAATTCGTAGCTTGAATCAGCGCATTGCTGAACACCAAGAAAAGATTAAACTAGAGTATGAAAAGGACTTTCCCGATCAAGGTTTAATAAGGCATTGGGAAACTGAGATTCGTGCCTTTGAGAAGGGCATTCAGCAAGCACTAAAACGATTGGGGAAATAATTATGCAGATTCGCGACCGCTCCCTTCCTATTACTAGCAATACTCTGAAAACATTAATTACAGAATTAGGCTCAGAATGCCAAACGGTTACCGCTTTAATCTATCAGCTTCAGTCACCTCATATCAGTGCTAGACAACAAGCGGAAATTCTGGCAGAATTGCTGGCTGCTACAATTCATTTGAATGTTCATTGTGGAGAAGACTTTCAAACACTTATTGCTCAGGAGATGGAAAAATTGCCGGATGATGATGAACAGGAGTAAATCTGGATTTGAAGTCAGAAGTCAGAAGTTTGAAGTCTATTCGTAAGCATTCAGCCGTCAGCCATCAGCCGTCAGCCGTCAGCTTCTTTTATTAAAAAGCTGTTTCCGTAGCTTGGCCAATAGCTGTTCGCGTAGCGCTTAAGCTGAATGCTTACCGGGATTGGGCTGATTGAGCTTCACTACAATTCGCTCCGATAGACGTTCCTGACCTTAATAACTGATTCCCTAAGGTTCTAGGAACTTTAGATTCTTCTAACCAAACGCAAGCTTTGACTATTCTAACCGCAAACTTTTTTGTTCTATCCTGAATTGAAACTTGTTGATAACTCAAATTATTTCTTCAAACTTCAAACTTCAAACTTCTGACTTCATCCAGTTCTCCCGGACACGCACACTATACGAAAACCATAAACGTAGTTGCGGCCCTCGCGCCTACCGACGTTGTTGCGAATCGCAGAACGGCAGAAAATAGGACTGATGTCCCAGGAGCCGCCCCGCAGCACTGAATACGATTTTTTATCCTTATTTTTGGCTGAATATGACTTATTTTCACCATTGATATTTTCCGCTTCATTACTATCAATCCAAGCACTGCCATCTGTGGGCGCACCTTTGTAGTTATCATGCCAATCATCAGCGCACCATTCCCAAACGTTCCCGTGCATATCACTGAGTCCAAAAGAGTTGACGACTTGAAAATAGGCTACTGGTGTTGTTTCCTCACGGTATTCTCCTTTTAGCCCTCTACCATAAGATCCTGACGATCCAAAGTTTTTATTATCCGTCCCGCGATAATTAGCCAAATCTGTTGTAATGGTTTCTCCGAAGTGGAATGGGGGATAGGATTCTCCAGCTTCCAGGTTCAGAGGTTCTGTTACCCCTCGACAGGCATATTCCCATTGGGCTTCAGAAGGTAGTCTATATTCCTTTCCTGTTAGCTTAGAAAGGCGGTCACAGAACTCTACTGCATCATACCAATTGACTCGTTCAACAGGTCTTTGCCATCTATCTATCCCTTGATAGGGCTGTTTAAAATAAGAGGGGTCTGGATCTAAATCTTGATTGACCAAAAGGTCAGATCGAGATGCGATCGCTTTCCATTGAGCTTGAGTAATCGGGTAACGTCCCATTAAAAAGGAGGAAATAGTGACATGATGTTGGGGTCTTTCATTGTCACGACTCCCTTCTTCACTCTCTGGTGCCCCCATTATGAAGGTTCCATGAGGGATTAAGACCATTTCGAGAGGAATGCCGTTTATGTATTCTCTGTAGCCTCGAAAGGTTTGTTTTGGGCGTTTTATTGCCAATTTTGGCATAATTCTTCAAACTTCAAACTTCTGACTTCAAACTTCAAACTTCTGACTTCATCCAGTTCTCCCGGACACGCACACTAAACGAACACCATCATCGCCGTTGTATACCTCGCGCCTAATGACGTCGATGCGAAACGCAGAACGGCAGTCATCAGGATAGTTGTCCCAGGAGCCGCCCCGCAGAGGCGATTTTGGATTATTTTCGTCATTTGTGGCTGAATCTGACTTATTTTCACCATTGAAATTTTCCTGTTCATTCTTATCAATCCAAGCACTGCCATCTGTGGGCGCACCTTCGTAGTTATCATGCCAATCATCTAAACACCATTCCCAAACATTCCCGTGCATATCATATAACCCAAAGGGATTCCGAGGAAATTGACCCACAGGGGTGGTTTCCTGGCTTTCTTTTCCTTCTGGTTCATTCCCATAGGTTTTTGAGGCGTCGTAATTTGCTAACTTTCCGGTAATCGTCTCTCCAAAGTAGAATGGGGGGTAGGATTCTCCACTATCAAGGTTAAGGGGTTCTCTAACACCTCGACAGGCATATTCCCATTGGGCTTCGGAAGGCAGTCTATACTCCCTTCCTGTTAGCTTAGAAAGGCGGTCACAGAACTCTACTGCTTCATACCAGTTTACGTTTTCTACCGGGCGGTTCTCTCCTTTAAACTCTGAGGGGTCTGGATCTAAGTCTATTTTTACTTTCAAGTCTGTCATTGATGCGATCGCTTTCCATTGGGCTTGGGTTACAGGGTATTTCCCCATAAAGAAGGGTTGGAGTGTGACCTCATGTTGAGGTCTTTCATCGTCATAGCTATCTTTTTCGCTTTCAGGGGAACCCATGGTAAAGGTTCCTCCAGGGATAGCCACCATTTCCAGTTCCACATTATCGGTTAGGGTTTCGGTGAAGTAAGAAGCAGTGTAGGTTGTGGTTTCGGTAATTTCTCCGCGACGGTTAACAGTCGGGGTTTGAAATGTCCACTGTTGTAATTTCTCTTCATCCTCGTCTGGCTGCTCTTCAAAAACAATGATGGGAACTTCCGCAACAAAATCAAAAGGTTCTAATCCCTTACCAATCTCATCTTTCTCCCGTTTCCGTTTTGCGACTTTTGCCCTGACTCCCTGTGCTAAATTGGCGTATTCTCCTCCCCAAGTGGTGAGAACTGCTGCTTTAACTTCAGCAAAATAGAGGTCTCGATCCCCAGCAAAACCTGGAACAGACCCGGCGGGGTTGGGAATCAGTGCTGGAAAATCCCGGAGACTACCATAACGGTGCTCTATGAAATCTCCAATTTCCCGCCAAATCTCAGTGGTGCGTTGAACTGGACTATTTCCTAGCAGTAACTCCCGAATTCCCGGACGAAATTCATACCAAGTTTCGGGAACAGTTGCCTGTTCTGGCCCCAAGGAAGACTTTTGGAGAAGACCACTAAAAAAAACTTCTGCCAGATGCCAGTGTTCGCTATCGGGTAAAAACCACTGTTGTGCCAAACGCATGACTGGAGGAATGAGGGGAACAGCAGCCAGAACTTCAGCAAGTTTTCGGGCTTTGGGGCTAGCATTAGCCAAGAATCCTCTCAGTAACTGTTCGGGAGGGCGTTGCTGAATTGAAGTATTAATGCGCGATCGTCTGGTTTTGGTCAAGCCCCCTAAATCCCCCAACTTTGGGGGACTTTCAGAGTTTTGTTCCCCCCAGCGAGGGATTGCTCGCTGGGGGGCTAGGGGGTTGGTCAAGCCCCCTAAATCCCCCAACTTTGGGGGACTTTCAGAGTTTTGTTCCCCCCAGAATTGGGGGGCTAGGGGGGCGGAATCATACCCAGAATCAGCAACGCCTTCGGTAGTTTCCGCCACTGATTTGGAATTAGTTGTGGCTGTTTCGGGCTTATCCTGTCTAATTAAAACCCCTTGAATCGAATTGCTGCCACTCCCGGTGGTAAAATTCGCCCAAGTGCTAAAGTGGTTAACGGATAAATTGAAAATTGGAAATTGATATAACCTAGCCGTTGTACGAAGCCTAGCTCCTACTTGTAACATGGAGTTAGGGGACTCTGGCTGGCGAGCAATTAATGGTCGTTGAATTGCCTGATCTAGAGCTGTTCGCTGCCATAGGGTTTGAGGAAAAAGATGGGCAATACTAACAGGATGCTGTTCTCCTAATTGTGCTAAAACCTTAAAGGCTTGACCGGAATACCAAGCTTTTCCCAAAGTATCCGTTAAGGCAATAAAGAGTCGATGTCGTCCTGGTGCGATCAGGCTACGAACATCCCGTTCAATCCGGTCAACACCTGAAAACAATTGGGGCGTAGGTTCTGTTGTCTGGAAGTGCCAAATCCGTACATCCCGGAAAAACCCTTGCCAGCGAAAAAGCGTTGCCACCCCTTCTGCTAAATCTCCCCAAAATGCCATTGAAGGGGAGCAATCAATCAATAAATGTACCTCAAACCATCGCTCTAGGGGAGAACGAAATGCCACCATTGGCAATCCATTGGCTTCGGCTGTTTGTTCAACGGTTGCCTCAATATGCAGTTCATTGGCTAGCAGTCCAGAAACACGCTTAGATAAAGGCAACAGTGCTTTACTGATTTCCCTAGGTTTGGGTAAGGGAAACGGATCAGGAACACGAATAGGAGAGCTGTAATTACTAGAGGATAATTCAGGTTTTTCAGGGGAAGTCGGGGCATGGTCGGACGGTTTAGGATAAGTCCTAATCGGTATCTTTTGTTCTACTTTTTCTGTTACTGAGGGAGGACTCTTTGGATAATCTTCTGAGAGATTTTCAGTGGATGATTCCGGATCAGAATGGTGTAAATCCTCTAGTGGTTTGATGTCTTGAGAGGAGGCAGGAGCAACAATACGATCTAAGTGAGCCAAGCACCATATCAGTTCTGCCACTTCTCTATCATCTTGCCACCATTGATTTGTTTCACTCACCATTTCCCCCTGACCTCACAGTGATTTGAAGATAGTATTCAATACCTCTTTCCGTGTTTCTTCAGTCAAGTCATCTCCTTGTAGTAATAAATAGATAGCATTCAACAATTGATCCGTCGCTAACGTTGTGTCTCTTGCCTTAATCCGTTTCAAAAATTCGTTGATTAATTTCCGGGCTGGGTCATCCAGTTGCTTTAAATGGGTGGCATCAAAGCGGTTTTCTAAAATTTTATAGAAACCCTCTTCTGTATCAGGTTGCTTGAGAGATAACCGTAGACATCGGCGTAGAAAGGCTGGTGGAAACTCCCGTGCTTCATTACTGGTCATCAAGACTAAGGGAAACTCTTGACATTGAATTAATCCTTTGTCAATCGAAATTTTTTCATCACTATCATTGCTTTGACTGCGGTAAGGAAGTACCTTTTGGGAGTTACGTTTTAAACGACTCAGTTCTGGAATCTCAAAAAATCCTTCCTCAAATATATGTAAGAGATCATTGGGCATATCAATATCACTCTTATCAATTTCGTCAATTAACAGCACTGCCGGTCTACGGGGTTGAGATTGATGAAATGCCATACCCATTGGTCTTAATCTTAAATAGTTACCAATGTCAGGCTCTTTTATTCTCTCTGTATTACCAACTTGTTGCCTCAGTAAAGACACTTCTTGTAGTCGCCCAATGGCATCGTAGGCATAGAGACCATCTTTCAGAGTAGTGCGAGAAACAATTGACCAGCGGTAAGGCCCCGGTAGTCCCAATTCAGCTGCTACTGCATAGGCTAAGGATGTTTTGCCGCTACCGGGATTTCCTTCAATCAGTAAAGGGCGACGTAAACACAATGCAGCATTGACCAATTCTAGCGCTTGCTTGGTCGGAACAAACCCCAATGCCCTTGGATTAATCTTTCTTACGATGTCTTGGGTATTTTGTGATTCTGCTTTTTCACGCCATTGCTCAACTGACAGACCAAAGGTGCGCCAAGGCGGGGGCGGTGGAATACGACTCAGATGCTTTTGTTGGTCTTCTGGGGTTGGTAAACTTTCCGCACTGAGGGTTAAGCCCCGGTAGATGCGAGGATCTGGCTGGTCAGATGTTGGGTCTTTTGGCATTTTACTATATAGCAATTCTACGACTTGTGAGGTATAAATTTATGGTTTTTAGGGAGCAGGGAGCAGGGAGCAGCGATGCAGCGCGGTCTTGGGGAGGCAGCGCGGTCTTGGGGGTCTCCCCCATGAGCGACTGCCGTGGTTTCCCCCATGAGCGACTGCATCAAGACGGGAGCAGGTAAGAGGTAAGAGGTAAAAAATAATGTGTACCTCATAGCTACGATAAACGCTATAGATGGTCGGTATTTAAGGGTCTACAGCGTTGGGAAGGCTTCGGATATAAATCATCCCAGAGAAGGGTTACCTCCAAACCGTTTTTCTTTTTTCGTAAATCACGTATTTTGTTAGGCCAATTTTGCCATTCTGAGAGGTTTACATGCTCTCCTTCAATCAGAGGTTGGTTCAGGTTCCGACTCCAAACCGCAATGGGTAAAGCCTCTTCAATTCTTTCTAGATCGGAATCTGATGGGTCTGTACCCATATAATAGATATCATCCCCTTCAAATTCCCCTGGGACACTGGGTTCAGTTACTGAATTATTTACATCATTCCATAACCCTTGCTTCTTGACTTCAATCTCATCACGAATCTCAAGAAAATCTTGATCAAAATATCGTTCAAAGGAGTTGATAAAAATTGGGTACTCTTCACCGAGCGGTGTTCGTTTTCTTCCTCGCTTAAATGTAATTTTATCCAATTGTGTTTTGAAATAGTCGAAGGGAAGAAAATACTCAATTGTTAAATTAACTCGTTCCGGTAAACTATAACGAGCATTCCGAATTAAGTTGGGTAAAATTTTTTCAAGATTAGTGTATAAACTCTCATTCTCTTGCTCAGAGTCACTCTGTTCACTTTCCCAAGGTTCTAACCGTATCTTTTCTGCAAACCGACCAAGTGGTAAATCCTGACTTTCAAGCCAAAGATTCATACTCAAAAGTAAGACACCAGACCCTTGTCCTGTACCATTATCATTATCAACCTCTGGTTCAATCTCAACTTGAAGTCGCAGATTTTCTTTTTTAATCAGTTCTTGAAATTTTAAATCAGCTTTTTTAACAGATTCTTGGATTGTAGAGAGGTTTGCATCTTCTCGATATCTTATAACTTCCTGTTGCCAACTTTCAATAGTAATAGCAAGTCTCCTCAATTTGTCATTCTGTTTAGAAAATCTTTGCCGACACCATTCTGCACAAGCCACTAGAGGGCATATTCCTCTTGAAACTGGTTTTTGTCCTAATTCAGTCAGTCTTTTTTTGATTTCTCTACAATCCAGAATAAATTCGTCACTTAAGACAAGCTTTTCAATAATATTATAACTTAAAATAAAGGAATTAACCTGAATTAAGCTATGTTCTGGGTGTTTCTTTAATTCAGCAAAAAGTTTGCTAATCAGTTCATCTTGCTTGTCTTCCCATGTTTGTATATTATTAGGCATAATGGGGAAGAACTTAGCAGATATCTCAGAGCCAGAAGCTGAGTAGGAAGCACGTTGCTCTGAGGAAATAATCTGATTAATTTGGTCAATTAGATAGTCTAGAGGAATATATAAATTCTCGTAGTTTTTACTTAAATCTTTAAGAGCTTGCTCCAACCCCCTAGAAAATACATCTTCTTTGGCAGTATCTTTGGCACGACAAGCTGCAATCCCATGAACTGCGATACCTGCTCCTCTTACCGATTGGTATTTCTGAACAACTTGTGTAGTAAATTTCGAAACATCACTTATTCCGACTCCAGAATAACAAGTATCGATAATATACAGGATTTGTTCAATCTTAACTCCTTCGTTGTTCAAAGGACGAACTAAATCTTCTGTTGGCAAGGATGTCTGAGGTATTTGATTGTAATCAGTCTCTTCCATCAAAAGATAATGTCTATCTCCTTTGAGGTCTTCACCATGACCGGAATAGTAAAAGATTACGCGATCGATCTCACATCGTTCTTCATGCTGAAGCCAGTCTGAAAATTGTTTGATTAAATCATCTTTCTTCGGATTTAAACGAAGATTAGTCAAGGCTTCTTCATATCCAAATTTATGAATGAATAAATCAACAACTCTCTGTAAGTCTGTTGGAACACTATCTAAGTTAGGTACATCCTGATCGTTGTAGTTGCTTGTTCCACAAGCGATTAAATAATACCTGGGTTTTCCCGTCATATTATGCCTCGTCTACTCATCCATCAAGCCCAACTTAATAGCTTCTCCTGTTTCAGATGCGGTAAAATAGTTACTAGCATTGTGAGCATCGGATCCATTATAAACAAGCTTATCTTCCACTAACCCGTCAAATAAAGGATTTAATTCTTTTTCTAAAGCAACAATGTCTCCCGCATCCGCAATGTTGATCCACTTTTTTACACTTCCCGGCCAAGACCCCAAATTAGAGACCGGTGAGGGTTCCAAACGATCAAAAATCAGCCCTCTTATCCCCAATGGGGAACCTAGAGTCACAAAAACCTCCACTGACCATTCTGGATGTTGGCATAGGGCTTCGTAACAGACAACTGACCCCAGAGAGTGACCAACCAATACACGGGTATCGTGGTCTATGGCTTTCACAATGCGATCGCGAATTTGCTGTCTTAACTCTGGATTATGTAAGTAACCCCCAACTTGCTTCAGAAAAGAAATCACGATCTTTTCAGCAACACCACCAAAAAACCTAGAACCACTTAAGGCATTTAAAGCCTTTTGAACAAGTCTGGGTGTTGCCTTTTCTCTGGATAGATCGGCTGGGCCTTTAATATCATCTTCTACTTTTGCTGCTTCTTTCCACCATTCCAGGAGGAGTTCCTTCTCCCAATCCGAGTCAATATCACTGGCGTCATAGTTAGGTATTCCCATTGCTGATTTCGAGCGACCTCTGAACAGGTCTCCATAAAAGGCACAGTGGAATTCATGATCAGAATCTAATCTAGCTCCAACACGCTCCAAGCCATCCTTGAGGGCTGGTAGCCATTGATCATAAATTGTATTACTACCTCTAAATTCTTGATTAATACCATGAACACCGACAATCTTAGCCATACCATTACCTCCCTATCTGTGTAAGGATTGGTCCAAACACTATAATATAGCACTACCCATTCAGGTGTTTGACATTCCTAAACTCGGAAACTTAGTCATAGCTTACTTTTGACTTCTGACTTCTGACTTCTAACTTCTGACTTCTGACTTCTTAGTTCTTACTTCTGACTTCTGCTATACATGATCAAGCGATACAGCGCGGTCTTGGGGAGGGGCTGTGTGCGGAACACCGCGATCGCACCTTGTAAGCCCCGTGGAAACCCCCACTCGCTATGGCATCAAGACATGCTTAAATAAAAAAAAAGAAAAGACTTTAACCTTACCAAACATCGTAAACTAATTCAAAAGTGTGACTATCAGGGGCAAGATGGGGTTTGACGTGCTACTGGCATAGGAATCCAATTCACTATGGAAAAGCTACTTGAGAAACCCTGTGCAAAAGCTGTAGCCATCAAAACAAGTGAGGGACTAAATCAGCTTAAGACATGAAACCAAAACTATTATTGTTATAACAGGCAATAATCTACCAGATGATATAAATACTTTACTCGTATTTTAGTTAAACTAAGCCAGCAATTTTTTTAGACAATTTGGCTTGCTTTTGGGTTAGATAATTTGACAAACTCAACTTATGATTGCTAGTTGCGATTACTAGACATATTTTGATGCCATTAAGTTCAAATAGTTCTTATCTACTTCTTATATACTTATTAATAAAGTACTTATTATCAAGCCCTCTCTATCTCACTAAGTGATTTCCATTAGTCCCATGACACTAAACCAGGTTTTAGGGTTCTTGCTCATTGTTACCGTCTGTCCTATCTTAGGCGGACTTCCTCTGATTGCCTGGATTACCCGTGTACTGACAAGGCATAACCTAGCCCAGGTCGGTACTGGTAATATATCAGTTTCAGCCGCCTTTTACCACGGAGGAAATTTGGTTGGTGTCTTGGCAGTGCTCTCAGAGGCAGGAAAAGGAATTGCAGCAGTCTTACTAGCTCGCCACTTCTTTCCCAGTGAATCAGCTTGGGAATTGATCGCTCTAATCATGTTGGTGTTAGGTCGTTACTGGATAGGCAAAGGTGCAGGGACGACCAATGTCACTTGGGGAGTATTATGGCATGACCCCATTTTGGCATTGCTGGTATTTTTGATTGGAGGGATTAGCTTTACCATTTTCCGCAATCCCAAACATGGCAAACGGGTGATTTTAGTCTTGTTCCCTGTGATTCTGGCTTTATTACATCCCCAGGATTTCTCCAGAATTGTAATTGCCACCAGCTTGAGTCTATTATTAGCTTGGATTTATCAAAAAATTCCCGATGACTTAGACCTTCCGAGTGGGGAAGCTCAAGCAGAATCTAAGAAAGTGTTTCATTTTTTCCAAGGCGATAGTGCCGTAATTTCTCTGGACACCAAACTAGACCGTAAAAAAGTTGGGGAAAAAGCTGCCACCCTATCCCAGCTGAAGCGTTCTGGTTACTCAGTACCTGTGGGCTGGGTACTCCCTCCAGGGGATGATCCAGAACCCTTGCTCAAATACCTACCCGTTTCTGAATCTGAACCCCTGGTAGTGCGTTCTTCCGCCATAGGAGAAGATTCAGCCCAGGCATCAGCCGCAGGGCAGTATCAAAGCATCTTGCAGGTGACCAGCTCAGCCGCACTACTCGATGCCATTAATCGAGTCTTAGAGTCTTATCGTAATCCAGTAGCTGCACAATACCGTCGGGATCAGCAACTGCCAGATACAGCGATGGCTGTGCTCATTCAAAAACAAGTCAAGGGGGTTTTTTCTGGGGTTGCTTTCAGTCGTGACCCTATTTCCCAACAGGGAGAAGCTGTAGTGGTCGAAGCCCTACCTGGATATGCTACACAAGTTGTATCGGGTAAAGTAACACCAGAGCAGTACCAAGTTTATTTCCAGAAGTCAGGGGAGCAAGAGGATTCAGCAGAAAGTTTGGCCTCCTCACGGATTGAAGGCAGTGGTGATGTCCCCCCAGCCTTAATCAAACAAGTGGCGCTCTTGGCACGTCGGTTAGAAGACTATTACCAGGGTCTTCCCCAAGATATTGAGTGGAGTTATGACGGTCAAAGCCTTTGGTTACTGCAAGCACGACCTATCACTACCCTACAACCAACCTGGACTCGTAAAATTGCTGCGGAAGTAATTCCAGGAGTAATCCGACCCCTAACTTGGTCGATTAATCGTCCCCTAACCTGCGGTGTTTGGGGAGAGATTTTTACCATAGTGCTAGGGAGACGAGCACGAGGAATGGATTTCACTGAAACTGCCACTTTGCACTATTCCCATGCTTACTTCAATGTTACGCTGTTGGGGGAAATTTTTAGGCGTATGGGTCTACCCCCGGAAAGTCTGGAATTTCTGACTAGGGGAGCTAAGTTTTCCAAACCACCGATCAATACCACTATCAAAAACCTACCTGGTTTACTACGATTGCTCGGTCGGGAATGGCGTTTAGACCAAGACTTTGAAGCGGATTACCAAACCCACTTTCTGCCCCTATTGAATCAGCTTTCAGCAAGAGCCCAGTCGGAATTATCTCCAGTGCAACTCCTAGAACGCATCGACAGCATTCTGGCAGTGTTGAAACGAGCCACTTACTATAGTATTCTTGCTCCCCTTAGTATGTCCTTGCGGCAGGGACTACTCAAGATTGATGACAAAGAACTAGATAATAGCAAAACTCCAGAGGTCGATAGTATGCGAGCCTTGGCTAAGATAGCAACAGATGCTCGCCATTTATTAAGCCACGAACAGATTATCTATGACAGTGGAGCCTCTCTGTTTGCCACCCTCGCAGAAATTCCAGATGGTTCCAGCATTTTAGAGCAGTTTGACCGCTTTCTTGAGCGCTATGGTTACCTTAGCGAAGTGGCAACCGATGTAGCAATTCCCCGCTGGCAAGAAGACCCCCGAGCTGTCAGAAAGTTGTTCGCTCAGTTTCTAGCGTATCCACTCCCTCAATCTCCAAAAGCTAGAGGGCAACGCTGGAAAGCTGAAGTGGTACAAGCACGGCTGGATCTCAAAGGTCGGGTGACCCAAGTCTACTCTAAGCTGATGGCTCACCTACGCTGGAGCTTCTTGGCTCTAGAGGCACGCTGGCTGCTGTCAGGTTTACTAGTTGAACCAGGGGACATTTTTTTCTTGGAGTTAGCCGAAATTCGCTCTCTAGTAGGTAGTGATAACCAGGAACTCAGACAACAGCTTCCAGAAATTGTGCAACAACGGCGGACTAAATTGGCACAGGATGCTCAGCTGACTAGCGTACCTTTCCTGGTTTATGGCAATAATCCTCCCTTACCCGCTGAGCCCAAATCTTTAGCTGGGTCTGATCAACGACTGCTACAAGGCATTGGTGCCAGTTCGGGACTTGTAGAGGGTTTGGTAAAAGTAGTGAAAACCTTGCAAAGTGATATCACTATTGACCAGGAAACCATTGTGGTTGTACCCTACACCGATTCCGGTTGGGCACCATTACTCGCTCGTGCTGGTGGCTTAATTTCTGAAGTAGGGGGACGTCTGTCCCACGGTGCCATTGTAGCCCGAGAGTATGGTATCCCAGCCGTAATGGATATTAATCATGCCACTGATATATTACGAGATGGTCAGCGGGTCAGGATTGATGGTCAGTTGGGGACAGTTGAGGTATTGGAATAGGGAATAGGGAATAGGGAATAGGGAATAGGGAGCGGTGCGACCCGTGGCGAATTTAATTCGCCTACGGAAAGCGCACGCCCTGGGAATATGGCATCAAAAATTATCACAATTCATTGAGGATTTCTTTACTGCTTTGCCCAATTCAAAATTCAAAATTCAAAAAATTATAGTCATTTACCGATAAATGAATTATAAAAATAATCAAAAAAATACAGTTTACTTATTACAGCAGTTTTCAATGGCCATTAGAAAGCGCACAAAGAGCGAATTTAATTCTTAATGGGTCAAGCGCACCTGATAGCTATTAAAAACGCTGTAATAAGCCATAAGCACTAACTTAGTTTGAATACTGATATATTTTATATTGCTTATTTTATGTTACATAAAATGATAATTCTGCACTTAACAAAATTTAAAACCGCTACCGCTATATGCACCATATCTTTGAAGTCAAAAACTAACTCAAAATCATAAAAATAATTAGTTGGTTTCCCGGTTAACCATTACCGTTTATCCCATAAATGTTGAATCCCGAGAGTTATGTACCTAAAATTAGATACACTACACCTATAACACACCAGATAGCTTCACGAGAACACCATCTTATCAAACCAATGTACATAGCTAATATTTTCACACATAAAAGCTTGTAAATATCGAAGCTTATCTAATAATTTACTTCCAAATTCATGAGGAATATTAACCAATTGTAATAACAGGTAAGCGATCGCCTTTGGCGCGGCTTCGCCGATCAGACAGCTATATATTTGTATTTCAATACCATTAATATTTTTGGTTATTAATCTTTCGAGTTTCAGATGCATTTTCAAAAACTTCCAGAACAACTCTATTTGCCATCCAAGGAGACGAAACCTTAGAGAGTGGAGCCTTCTTCATATAACTTAAACCTTTTACCCATAACCTGCCGACATTAAAGGCTCCACTCTCTTACGGTAACTTCAAATAAACGATAAAAATCTGCAATATCTTCATTACTTCTTCCTGCTTCACCTGTTTCTGGTAGGTTAGTCACTAGTCTAAATTCAGTTTTAGTTTCGAGGTCACAAAAGTTGACTAATCTCACTTTTACTTGATCTTTACCTGTTCCAATTATGTACTGGCCATCCTCCAACATTTCTAGCTTGAAATTGTTATTAATTCTTAAGACAAAATAACGATTATATTTGATCTTGAGATTTTTTATTCTCTCCAAGCTCGCAAATCCTCTATCCATTACGCCAACTCCGTTTTCTGGAGTTGATTCTATTGTGTTATCCCCATATTTACTATCATGACCTTGACCAAAATGAATCATTATTCCTCCTGGCTCTGCTGTTAATAAATTTAAGCCACTGAATAATTTTACTTGATTAAAGCCTTGGCTCCATAACAGCTTGCTTGTTAATGTTACTATGGTCGAATCAATCGGAAATAATGCTAATTTATTATTCCCTATTTTTTTGTTTTTATGTAGATTTTTTCTTAAGTGAACGAACAAATTATAAAATACCATTGGATTTCTAACTTTGCTCGCCTTAGAGAAAGTCGATATGTCTACCTCTATGCCGCGTACATTCAAACGCTTAAATAAACTCCTCATACTAGTTTGACTTTGTTCGCGTAGCGTGGCCTTTTGGCCAATCTAAGACAAATTCTAACCAGGTTGATACAAATAGGAAAGTATTTAGGACTGGATAATCATCATTAGGTAGTTTTCCTAGGTGTTTTTTGATGATTTGTGGAAAATTTGATATCATTTAAACAACATTATTATATTTTTATTTATCCTCTATTTTATTAAATTAGAGGCTATTTGTCTAGTTTTTTAACTATCATTCAACATTTCTGCGTTTATCCATTATTAATTTCTATTATTAATAGGGATCAGTGTAGGAATTTTGAGAATTTTTGTTCCCTACTCCCTACTCCCTACTCCCTACTCCCTACTCCCTACTCCCTACTCCCTATTCCCTACTCCCTACTCCCTACTCCCTACTCCCTACTCCCTACTCCCTGTTCCCTAATTCTGAAACAATTCTATGGTAAATTAAGTCATAATCGTCCCATCCATTAACCACTGATACCGATACTCTAACTCAACTTTCATTAAAGGGTAATTCTCCAATATCTCATCCTGAAGAATAATCTTTTCGGCTGCATCCCGGGCCAAAGTTAATACCTCTTGGTCTTCTACCAAACTAGCTAGAGCAAAATCTGCTAACCCAGATTGGCGCTTACCTAAAACTTCCCCAGGACCACGAAAACGCATATCCATTTCAGAGATAAAAAAGCCATCTTGGGACTGTTCTAATACCCCCAAACGTTGTCTTGCTGTTTCAGTATTAGAACCACTGACTAAAAGACAATAAGATTTGTCAGAACCTCGACCGACACGACCCCGTAATTGGTGTAACTGAGATAACCCAAACCGTTCTGCATTTTCAATCATCATTACAGTAGCATTGGGTACATCCACACCCACTTCAATCACGGTAGTTGAAACAATAATTTGGCTCTTGTTATCCCGAAAAGCACTCAGTGCTTTATCTTTATCGGCTGAACTCATCCGACCATGAAGTAACCCAACTTTAAATTCTGGAAATATACTTTCAGAAAGTCGTTTATGCTCCTCGATTGCTGAGCGTAAATCTAATTTTTCCGATTCTTCAATTAAGGGCAATACCATATAGGCTTGCCGTCCTTGAGCCACTTCTCGACGAATCAGGTCATAGGCATGTTTCCTCTCTTTAGCCCTTAGCACAGTGGTCTGAATCTTCTGACGACCAGGGGGCAATTCATCAATCTGACTCACATCCAAATCCCCGTGGAGGGTTAGCGCTAGGGTTCTGGGAATTGGTGTGGCGGTCAGAGTCAGCACATGGGGAGATTGACCTTTTTCCTGTAAACGAGCCCGTTGCTTTACCCCAAAGCGATGCTGTTCATCAATCACCACTAAACCCAAATTGTTGAAGTTCACTGGGTCTTGAATCAAAGCATGGGTTCCGACCAACAAAGGAAGTTCTCCTGTTTCTAGCTCGGAATGAATTTTTCGACGCTTGGAAACTTTAGTGGAACCTGTTAGTAATTCAACGGGAAGGTGTAGTAAATTGAACCAATTTACTAACTTACGATAGTGCTGTTCAGCTAATACTTCAGTAGGAGCCATCAAAGCGGCTTGGTACCCCGATTGGATGGCGGCTAGAATAGCATAAACTGCCACAATAGTTTTACCGGAACCAACATCTCCTTGGACCAACCGATTCATGGGTGTCTCTGATTCCATATCCTTGAGAATTTCATTGATGACTCGTGTCTGAGCCCCAGTTAATTCAAAAGGAAGCAGTTGATTAAATTGGTCAAAGAGTTTACCAATCGGAGCCATGACCGCACTGCTTTGACTTTTACGCTGAGCTTGGCGGCGCTTGAGAAATCCTAGCTGTAAGTAGAAAAATTCATCAAAGACTAAGCGCCTTCTGGCATCAGCAAGGGTGTCTGCATCTTGGGGAAAATGAATGTTTGCGATCGCATCACAGACCCCCATCAACCCATATTCTTTACGAAAGGTTACTGGCAAGGGTTCCTTAATCAAAGAGGTGTAGGGAAGTGCAGCAATTATTGCCCGCCTGACCAAGTCAGCTGGCACCCCTTCTGTTAGGGAATAAACCGGTACAACTCGACCTATTTTCATCGAGTCAATGCTACCCCCTGGATGCTCTAATACTTCCAGTTCCGGGTCTTCTAGGGTAATCCCATATTTATTTTTCTTTACCAAACCCGAAGCAGCTACCACTGCTCCCACTGGATACCGCCGCTTTTGTTGATACTGCCAGCTACGATTACTGTAACGAAAGCCAGCAAAAAAACGACTGAGCTTAATTTGACCAGTAGAGTCTTTTAAGACTATATCTAAAATAGTTAATTTTTTATTACGGGGGCTACTGAAGCAGTTACAGCGCTTCACCGTACCCATGATAGTGACTGTTTCACCAGGTACTAAGTCAGCCATATTAACCTGACGGGCATAGTTAATATGATCACGGGGGTAGTAATAGAGCAAGTCACGCACTTTGTGCAGACCCAGACGTGCTAAATACTGACTGTTTTTACTACCCACCGCTGCCAACTTAGCCAGTGGTAGGTCAAGGTTTTTTTTACTACCAAGCTCTGAGGATGCCTGTTGTTTCTCCACCAAGGGCTTGGTTTTAGGCACTCTGACCATAGGATGTTCTGTTTGAGATTGATCTTCAACTAAACGGCGTTGAGTGTTCTGCTTGAGGTCGTTGAGAAAGCGGCGAGTCTCAGCTACCAGATGTTGCCTTTGCTGTAGCGTCATCTGAGAATAACGGGCAAACTGATTGCCGATGTCCTGCCAACGCCGTTTCTCAGTTGATGTTAGGACATTAGGAGTCTTACCAAAACTGAGGCAGAGGAATTCACTAAAGCGGTATTGATTCCCTTCCAAATCAGTAAAGCCAACTCTTGCTTCTACCGACAGGGCTTTTTGCAATCGCACCCAATCTGGTAATTCGGTCATTGGTCATTGGTAACTAGTCATTGGTAATTAGTGATTGGTAATTAGTCATTGGTAATTCCCTAAGTTTAATCCTCAAACCAGCTGGCACGCCATGCTGCTTCAGCTTGAGCTACTGCCTTTTGCCGTTGTTTTTTGTAATACTCTCGCTTCAGTTGACTCATTTTAGCTAATAGATCTCTGATTTTATTACGTCCAGGGGTCAAGTTAGGGTCTGCAAATTCTATTTCAGATAAGCGCAGCTTAATGGCAATAATACGGGTTAATCTGGATTCATCTGTTTCTCCATCACCTTTAGTTTCCATCATTATTTTGATAATATTGGGGGATTCAGCCGTTTCGATCGCAGATGCTTCGACTTTTGCCGCTGCTTCTAGGATTTCTTGGGGAAATTTGTCTGGTATAATCGAGTGTTTATGCAAGAGCCGATTGCTTTCCACAGAGACATCTTGAATAGTTTTGGTGATCCCACTCTCTAGGTGCTTAAGCCATTGCTCCAGTTTCTCTATGCTATTTCGTGGTTTACTGGTCAACTCAGCTGCTGGTGATGGCTCCCTTAGAGCATTCAAGAATCGAGAGTCTTCTGTAGATGAAGGCATTTCCGAGTCCTGATCCAAGTCCTGATCCGAGTCCTGATCCGAGTCCTGATCCGAGTCCTGATCCAAGTCTTGATTCAAGTCCTGATCCGAGTCCTGATCCAAGTCCTGATCCAAGTCATCAGTAGTAGCTGACCTTGACTCTTGCCACTGTTCTAGGAGTGATGGCAACTTTTGTTGAGTCTCTTGAGCCAGCTTTCGTAGGGATTGCTGTAACTGTTGCCGACTGTTAACCGACAAATTTAGAAAAGACTCAGGATACCCTTGAGTACAAATCCGATAGGAAGCCATAATCAGCTGTTGCCCCACGCATTCACCTAAAAAGGTCAAATAGTTAAAGTAGGTTGATTGGAATTCCTTTGCCAAATGGGTGATGGCTTCCTCTAACGCTGCCAATTCCTGGTCAATTCGATTCACTGGTGTTATCTATACAATTCCATAGCTAATCCGTTGAGCATATCAAATACATGCCTACTCTACAGTATGCCCATTTTTATAGTTGTACCATGATCGGCTTCTATCCGTAGGAGTGTCAAATTCTGGTTCGGCCAACTCCACAGCCAATTAGATCCCCAACTAGACGTTGCATCTGCCTAGTTTTAAATACTCTCATTTTTTTTAAAAAAAAGTATCTATTGATACAGAATCATCCCAAAAAAAGATCTTAGATCAAAACACCTCAAAGACAAAGCGATCAATTAGTCAATCACCCCACCTGATCCGAAAGGATGTAAGTGGGGTTGATTAAACGTAAGACTTTCTTAGAGTTGACTAGTCCACTGAGTGTTTAGCTATAGAATTACCCAGTTCGGATTATCGGCAAACTTTCGTGAGCATTAGTGCGTGGTAGTTGGGACATCTTGCTAAAGCCTAGGGGAATAATCACTTTTACACGAAAGGTTGATCACCCTGTATCGTGTACCAATATTATCCAAATTGCTTGATCAATTTTCTACCAATAAAACACGGTTACTCAAACCTAGAACTGGATTAATTTATAAACCGTTAGTGGGAGGTGCAGCATTCGAAGGGGGCTGAGTGGAACCATGTGGCGTTCCCACCTTGAAAGCCTCTGACCCAGGTAACTCTACCAGTGTACGGGGTCTATCCTGCGGCAATAATATTTAATGAAATATTTCATTAAATAATGCTTTAATTCCCTTGACTATAGTCCCAGTTATTTGTAGGGTTTTGTCTTAAGACAAGGCTTTAGCTGAAGAAACTACCTGATGACTAGCTCAGCCAGGAGTCTAGCATCTAGCAATCAGGTATGTAAAGGTAGCAGGGTGACGTCAGGATGAGTCCTTGAAAAAGGATGGACTCTTAGGTTTCGGTGGCTAATTTGAGAATTTGTTTTCTGAAGTTTCTCAGTGTGAGGAAGTGTATCTAAATCAGAGGTAAGTTAACGCTTATTATGTCAATTTCAAAATCTCAGCGAACAATGAAAAACAAGGGTACCCTAGTAAGATCTAGGCGACCTATGGCTCACCAAGCCTCCCGCTCATCGTGGGATTCTCCTTATCTAGAGCCATTCAAAGCGATCGCAAAATCGTTTTCCCCTTACTGGCTCGCCTGTATTCCCCTGACAGGGATAATTGTTCTAGTTTGGCATACAGCTGCTGTTGCCCAGGATAGCGCCGGACCTACCCCAGAAGAACTTCAGGGCACTCTTAATGCTATCTGGATATTAGTAGCTGCGATCCTAGTTATCTTCATGAATGCCGGATTCGGAATGCTAGAAACCGGCTTCTGCCGCCAGAAGAATGCGGTTAATATTCTCGCGAAAAACCTAATTGTCTTTGCCTTAGCAACTATTTCGTTTTGGGCAATTGGTTTTTCCTTTATGTTCGGCAAAGGCAACGCATTTATTGGGCTGTCGGGCTTTTTCCTCAGCAGTGAAGACCCCGCTACCTATGGGTTAGATCCATTTCCTGCAGGTCTACCGATAGCCGTATTTTTCCTATTCCAAGCTGCCTTTGCTGGAACTGCTGCCACCATCGTGTCCGGTGCGGTTGCTGAACGGATTAAGTTCCTAGACTTCTTAATTTTCAGCATCCTGATTGTTGGGGTATCCTACTCCATCACTGGACACTGGGTTTGGAGCAGTGATGGTTGGCTTGGTGGCATGGGATTCTCAGACTTTGCTGGCTCAACCGTGGTTCACTCCGTTGGTGGCTGGGCGGCTTTGATGGGAGCTGCCTTCCTCGGACCCCGTAGCGGTAAGTACGAAAACGGTGAACCTCGTGCTATCCCAGGTCACAACATGAGTATTGCCACTCTTGGTTGCTTGATTCTCTGGATCGGCTGGTTTGGCTTCAATCCAGGTTCTGAACTAGCTGCTAGTGAGGCAGTTCCCTATATTGCGGTGACCACTAACCTAGCCGCAGCAGCTGGTGGGATTACTGCTACCTTGACGGCTTGGCTAAAAGATGGTAAGCCAGACCTGTCCATGATCATCAACGGGATTTTGGCTGGATTAGTGGCAATTACGGCTCCCTGTAATAATGTCAGCTATTTCTCAGCAGTTATTATTGGTGCTATTGGTGGCATCATCGTTGTCTTCTCTGTTTCCTTCTTTGACAACATCAAAATTGATGACCCAGTAGGGGCAATTTCAGTCCACTTGGTCAATGGTATCTGGGGAACCCTAGCCGTTGGACTTTTCGCTAAAGATTCAGGTCTGTTTACCGCCGGTAGTGCCGGTCAACTTGGCACCCAAATCCTGGGTATTCTAGCGATTGGGGGCTTCACGGTGCTGTTTAGTGGCATCGTCTGGTTCGTGCTGAAACTAACCCTAGGTATCCGGGTGACACCAGAAGAAGAACTGGAAGGCTTGGATATTGCCGAACACGGTATGGAAGCTTACGCTGGATTTGTTAAGGAATCCAGTGTGATGCCTAGTTCTAGCATGGGTAACTTCAGTAGTACTACAGACATGGCTAGTAGCTCTGAATTTTAGCGTTTTGCTGACATGGCCGATTGCTTTTAACTAGGTTTTGTTAACAGTTGACAGTTAACTGTTAACTGTTAACTGCCAACTGATGGTATTACCTTTGCCCTCAGGGATGTTAGAACAGACATAATGCCAATTTTTTGTTCATTGAGTTGAAGCGTTGTCCACCTTGGGCTTTACTATCCCTTGCTGCCAATGGGTTTATGATTGTGACTCTCATCTGGTTACTACTGGGTGAGTATCACCAGTCAAAGTCAGATCCAGTTAGCCATCCTGTGGTAACTACCCGAATTTTAAATTCTACCCCTGAGCCAGTAATTGAATTAGGGCCACGACACCAGTTAAATTACCAACAATGGCTGGCACTGCTGGAGAAGGAAGCTCAGGTAGTGGCTAATCAACAACCGGAACAGTTAACTGTCCTGTTGGGAGATTCTCTAAGCCTATGGTTTCCCAACAAGCTGCTACCTCCAAAACGCTACTGGCTTAATCAAGGACTGTCTGGGGAAACCTCAGCAGGGTTGCTCAAGCGCTTAGATATTTTGGATCAGACTAAGCCAGAAGCAATTTTTGTGATGATTGGCATCAATGACCTAATTCGGGGGGTCAAGGATGAAGCAATTCTAGAAAACCAACGGCTAACGATTCGCTACTTACGGCGAGCCCATACCGAAACGAAGATTGTCCTTCAATCGATTTTGCCCCATGGTGCTGAACAGGCAACCTGGGAAGGACGCGATCGCTTACTTACTATCCCCAACAGTCGCATCCAAAATCTTAACCAGCAGCTAAAAGCGATCGCTCACGAAGAAGGAGCGATTTATCTAAATCTCTATCCCCTCTTTGCTGATAGTCAGGGCAACCTGCAACCTGAGCTTAGTACCGATGGCTTGCATCTGAGTCCCCAAGGTTACTTAGTGTGGCGCTATGGTTTACAAATCTTTGAGCAACTAATCCTCCAAGAAGGAGTAGGGATTCCTATAGCAAATGGAACAGGGAGTAGGGAGTAGGGAGTAGGGAGCAGGGAGTAGGAAAAAAAATTATCACAATTTATTTAGGATTGCTATAGTAACTAAGATCACGGTTGATTAAAACTAAATTAATAATATTAGCAGTGATTGATAAGTAATTTGCTGAAGATAGCTCAATGGATACAAAAGCTTTCAAGCGCTCACTCCAGAAATCAGATAACTACCACCGTAAAGGATTTGGTCACGAAGCCGAAGTTACCTCTCAGTTGGAATCGGAATATCAAAGCAGTCTGATTGAAGAGATTCGTGCCAAGAACTATCGGCTGCAACAGGGAGATGTGACCATCCGGCTAGCAGAAGCATTTGGCTTTTGCTGGGGTGTGGAGCGAGCTGTAGCCATGGCTTATGAAACCCGCACCCATTTCCCCAGTGAACAGATCTGGATTACTAATGAAATTATTCACAACCCCTCTGTTAACCAGCGCTTGCGGGAAATGTCAGTAAAATTTATTGCTGTTGAGGATGGCCAGAAAGACTTCTCTGTTGTTGGTGCTGGGGATGTAGTGATTTTACCAGCATTCGGTGCTAGTGTTCAGGAAATGCAGCTACTCCACGAGAAAGACTGCAAGATTGTAGATACTACCTGTCCCTGGGTGTCCAAAGTGTGGAACACCGTAGAGAAGCATAAGAAAAAAGAGTACACTTCGATTATTCACGGGAAATATAAACACGAGGAAACCTTAGCAACGAGTTCCTTTGCCGGAAAATATTTAGTGGTAGTGAATCTACAAGAAGCGGAATACGTTGCCAACTACATTCTCAATGGTGGTAACCGGGAGGAATTTCTCGATAAATTTAAAAACGCTATCTCAGCTGGCTTTGACCCAGAGCAGGATTTAGAGCGGATTGGGATTGCCAACCAAACTACTATGCTCAAGACCGAGACCGAACAGATCGGCAAACTTTTTGAGCGCACCATGATGAAGAAATATGGTACGTCTAATTTAAACGATCACTTTCAAAGCTTTAATACCATCTGTGATGCCACCCAAGAACGGCAGGATGCCATGTTGGAGCTAGTGGAAGAAAAGCTAGACTTGATGATTGTGATTGGTGGTTTTAATTCTTCCAATACCACTCACCTGCAAGAAATTGCGATTGAGCGACAACTACCATCCTATCACATTGACAGTGTCAACCGGATTATTTCTGCTGATGAAATCGAGCATAAACCCCTACATCAGGAGGTGGAAGTAGCACGAAATTGGCTTCCCTCTGGTTCGATAGTAGTAGGAGTAACCTCTGGAGCGTCTACTCCTGATCGGGTAGTAGAAGATGTAATCAATAAGATTTTTGAACTTAAGGCTACTGCTGTAGCAGTTTAAGAATAACTGGGATTAGTTAAAATTGAAAATTTCAACTGGTTAATAGCCATTGATAATTTTCAATTTTAACAATTTTGTAAGCATTCAGCTCTAAGCTCATGGGCTAAGCGCACCCTACGCGAACAGCCTAATGCTTACGTGCCTCGATATCGATCCTGGGGATGCTAAAAAACTATTGGATTCTTACCAGGAAAACAATGGTCAAAATTTTGAGTTAGCCCTAGCAATCACGTTTCCATTATAAACGAATAGGTTGACTTAAAAAAAATAATAACGGTAAAATTAAATGTAGTTTACATCTACTTAAAAAGTGTATTCGCGCCTCCTATGTTTCTTTTTTAAAACTTTTTTTATTAATTGCAAATTGCCATGGAAATCCAAGACTACTTTGACTTCCTAGCCTCTGACGACATTCGCATCAAAGGTAGCCGCATTGGTATCGAAAGCGTCCTCTACGAATATATCTACCGCGCCAGAACCCCTGAAGAAATTACCCAACAATTTGACACCATTAGCTTAGAACAGGTTCATGCCACTATTCTCTACTATCTACACAACAAAGAAGAGGTGAGCGCTTACTTAGCTGACTGGCTAGAGTTTTGCCGCCAACAACGAGAAGAACAAAAACAGAATCCTTCTCCTGCACGACAGAGGTTCCGGCAATTGAAAGCAGAAGCCGCTCTGGAGCGAGAGTCATCCCAACCGAAGAGTGCTGTATGACGATCCAATATTTACTGGACGAGCATATCGCCTCCCTTTACCGAACCCAACTGATGCGCCAAGCACCAGAACTTATTGTCAGAAGGATCGGCGATCCAGGCGCTCCTCCTAAAGGAACTCTCGATCCAGAGATTTTAATCTGGTGTGAAATTCATGATTTTATTTTAGTAACAAACAATCGGAAATCTATGCCTAAACATTTAGTAGACCATCTCGCAGAGAGTCGCCACGTACCGGGGATTTTTGTAATCGATCCATCCAATCATATTGGAGAAACCCTCGCAGAGCTAATCATTATTGCTGGAGCTTCCTTTCCCAAGGAATATCAAGACCGAATTGAATACTTACCCTTGAGCGAATAAAAAAACAACAGTGTAACGCACCTGAATGCTTACAGAATTTTAAATTAACATCCAAGGTGATAAATTTAATGTAAGTATTAGGATGAATACTGACGATCGTACTTATGAGGTACAATCAACTTTATTCCCCCTACTCCCTACTCCCTGCTCCCTACTCCCTACTCCCTACTCCCTACTCCCTACTCCCAATTACCATCAACCATTACCCTCCAATCGCCACAACAACCATCCTCCTGCTCCGAAACCGAATAGATTAGGTAACCAGGCGGCTACAATTGGGGAGAGAATTCCCGCTATACCGAAACCTCCGATCACAAAGCTCAGTAAGTAGTAGCCAAAAATTACGATTAAACAGACCCCAAAGCTAGTCCCTTTGCTGATTCGTTTAGGTCGAATACTGATGCTTGCTCCTACTAAGCCAAAGATTAGACAAATAAATGGAAAAGCAATTTTTTGTTGCATCCGCACTTGGAGCATCCGGAGTTTTTTGCGATCGCCAGCTCCCTTTAGCAACTGGATCATTTCTATGGCTTGAAGAATATTCATCTCATAGGGGTCACGGGCTTTAGTGACTAAATCAAGGGGCGCTCTAGGAAATGAAATTTCTTGATGATCAAAGGTTACTATTTTCCGAAAAGAGGTTTTAGGACTAATGAAATAAATTGACCCATGGGAACAATCCCAGGTATTTTGCTTAGAGTTCCAACGGGCTGATTCCGATAGAATAATTTTCTTCAACTTACCCTGATTAGACCACTCCAAGACAGTCAGGTCTTTCATGCTCTGACCATCAAATCGATTTGCGTAGAATAAGCGTTTGAGTGTCTGAGTAGTTGTGCCATTGGGTTGGGGAAAAGTGTGATACTCTGGATAGATAATACCGTTTTCATCGAAAGCGGGTTTTTCCTCATTAAGAGCTTTTTCTAATGTTATAGTTGCCTGGTAGTTAGCGGCTGGAACAATTAATTCATTGAAGAGGAAAGTGATACCCGTGACAATTAGGCTGAGCACCAGAGCAGGGGCAACTAGTCGGTATAAACTCACACCACAGCTGCGTAGGGCAATTAACTCACTGTCATTACTCAAGCGAGAATATGCTATTAGTGTAGCGAGCAGTACTGATATGGGTAAGGCATAGGAAATAAACTCAGGAAACTTCAACAGCACGACTTGGGCAGCAATTGTCCAGGATAGTCCTAACTCAGTGATTTTGACTACCATATCAAACAGGCTACCCACAGCGACACCAATAGATGAAAACCCGCCAACACCAAATAGAAACGGTGGGATGAGTTCAGCAGCGATGTAGCGATCCATCACTGATAAGCTAGGAAAAACAAATTTGAGGAAGTAAGGTTTGCCCAGTTTCACTCTTCTTTAGTGGTTAGAGTTCTAAAAAACATAGAAAGCAATTTCATGGCTTTTGTTGCTAAGTTTTCCCCAATCCAGTAAACCTACCATGTCTTTTATGGGAGTATCTGCAAAATCTAATAATTATCATAATTATGAGGTACACATTATTTGTTTTATCCCTACTCCCTACTCCCTACTCCCTAATCCCTACTCCCTACTCCCTGCTCCCTAAAATCAAGTAATTTGTACCTCATAAAATTAAAAAATAATAGATTATGATGCCTAATGCCCTGAAACGGTTGTCTCAACATCAATTTGTACTTGGTTGGCTGCTAGGGGGGCTACTGTTTCGGTGTATCATTGCTTTTTGGCTTTACCCTGGTATTGATGAAGCCTATTACTATGTCTATACCCTGCATCTAGACTGGAGTTATTTTGATCACCCAGTTTTAGTTGCCCTGACTACTGGCTTTGGGACTTGGATAACGGGAGAGGTTTCCCAATTCACTATTCGTCTGGGTTCCCTGATTTTGTATACAGGTAGCTTATTGCTACTGTATCTGACTAGCACTCATCTATTTAACACCAAAGCGGCTCGATTGACATTAGCGTCCGCTACCATTATTCCGATTTTTCAAATTGGCTTTGGTGTGCTTACCCTACCCGATAGTCCCCTGATATTTTTTTGGTCAGCTAGTTTATTATGTGCTGCTTACGAATTTTTTCCCGTAAGAGCGAAACATTCAAGGAAAAAATTATCTAGTAAACTATCTACTAAACCCAATAGTTTATATTCCAATACTCCACACCCTAACCCCCACACCCTAACCCCTATCTCTGGTTCATACCGACCTAGCTATCGGTTAGCACTCCTAGGTATTTTAGTAGGTTTAGCTTGTCTAGGTAAATATCATGGCTTTGTTTTAGGCTTAGGATTAGTTGGTTTTTGCTTAACGAGTCCACGTCATCGTTGTGCATTATTGTCACCTTGGGCATGGCTAGGTTTAATCTTATTTATCATAACTATTTTTCCAATTTGGTACTGGAATATACAGCATGATTGGATATCGTTTACTTTCCATTTATCCACTCGTTTTCAACCAGAGCCAGAGGTACCTCAGCCGGGCTACAATTGGCTAAATGTATTAGTGATAGTTTTATCTGGGATAGCTTATCTTTTTCCTACGATGGCATTGCCCATGTGGTGGGTGAGTTTGCGATCGCTACTTGCTCAATTTACCGGGTATAGCAAGACATCAACATTGGAGTCAAGATTGATCCTATGGGTATCCCTACCCCTAGTTGTAGGCTTTACCCTCTTAGCAGGATATCACCAAATTTTGCCCACTTGGCCGATGCCAGGATTTTGGGGGATAACCTTACTACTAGGGCAACAGGCGCAACAGTGGCAAATGCGTTCGCCCTTAGGCGGGCACTTTGTGTCATCGCGCCGTTGGGTAAACCGATGGCTAAAGGGTTCAGCCATAGCAATAGCTAGCCTATTATTGTTTGTGCTGCTGCATATCACTACAGGAACACTGCAAAAATCCGGTCACTATGCTTTACTTGGGGGTTTTGTCTCTCCCAAGGATGACCCCTCTAAAGAACTGATTGATATTCAGCAACTGCGACAAGGGTTTGCTGAGTCTCCTGTCCTGAGTGAGGCATTACAAAAGTCTAGCTTTGTCTTTAGCAATGGGTATTATATCAGTGGGATCGTAGCGATGGCCATTAGTCCCCTGACCTCTACACCAATTACCTGCTTGGGAGAGGATATGCGTGGTTTTATGGTCTGGTTCCAGCCTGAGCAATGGTTAGGCAAAAATGGACTATACGTTACTCTGGAGCGATTTCAAGAGTTGACAGATAGCTATCGAGCTTATTTTCAGGAGATCCACGAAATAGGGACAGTGCCGATTCGACGGGCTGGAGCAGTCACAGAGGTTTTCCATGTGTATTGGGCGACTAAGATGGTCAAGCCTTACCCTAGATAAGTGCTCGCATCATTTACAGATCTAGGATTCAAGCTTTTCTCAGTCGCTCTGCACGGACACAGCCTCCCTCCCAATCCCACTTTGGGTCAGATTCATTTGGCTTATATTGCGCCCAAGGATTGCCACTGTGATCCTGATACAAGACTGTAATCTCGGCAGTAGCTCTACTTCCCCAAGGTGCTTTTACTCTAATCTGGTCTTGGCACTGGAAAACTTCACCCTCAGAATTAGTAACGCTCTTGAGTGCGATTTGGGGTTTGCGCTCAATCGGGGGTATTTTTTTGATGACTAATTTTTTTGGCGGCTCAGATGTAGTCAAGTTTCTTGAGGATATTGTAGTATCTATTACTTTCTTCTATTTTAGACGCTAGATACTGGCAAGTCGCAAGGGGGTCGGTTGGCAAGAATCAGGGGTATTGACATCTGAGCTAAAAACATCCATACTTCCAAGCAAATGCCATTATCTATCCTGGCAGGCTATATGGGTACTTTGTATACATAGAAAGCCAAACGAGAAAAAGAGCCTGGAACGAAGCTACACTCCCCTATCGGATGAGTGTAGCTTCGTTCGTCATTCCAAATCGCCCTTTGCGATGGCACTTTGTGCCCGCCTAAGGGCGAACGCAAAGGGCAATTGTAAACAGCATCGCTGCCAAAAATGCTGCTACCGTCCGAACATGGTTCCAAAATGTCCAATCCGTTAGGAATCTTGCCCATAGGGTTGTGGCTTCAGCACTGTCTGGCGTGACGATTGCGAGGGCATCATTCAGGGGGATATTGCACGCGAAGGTAACGCCGATTGTGCCAATCAGATAAAGCAAAGTACCCGCCAACCAATAGACAGCACCTGGTTGATGCGACTGCAACAGTAACGAAATAGTCAGCAATGTGCCAGCAGCAGCAGTTCCCAGAAATGCCAGCATAAACCAGGGATTGATCACAGTAATATTGATCGATTGCATGGTAGCAATACCCTGTGCTGGTGGTTGCTGAGCCAGAGCCTTCATCACAAAGGTCGAAAAGGCGAAGAAGATGCCAGCGGCCAGACCACTGCCGATTGCTGTTAACAGCATTAGAGAAAAACGGAAATTGTGAACAGTTACCATAAAGCCTCCTGGGAATTTTCGTGTTATTTCACAGTGTTTAATATCTAAGCGGTCAGCGGTCAGCGGTCAGCGGTCAGCCTATTTGATTCAAAAGCACCTCAAGTAAGGTGGAACAGGCTTCTAGCCTGTGAATCTATAGGCATAAATTGTTCGGTGTAGCTTGGCCATAGGGCTTTCGCAGATAGCTGTTCGGTGTAGCGTCCGTGTAGGACATTAGCTGAATGCTGATCGCTGAATGCTGAATGCTGATCGCTGAATACTTACTTCAATAGGACAAACTTGGTGTCTTGTGAATATACTTGTCATCTGCCAGTTGCTTCACTATGAAGTCAGCGACATCAGCACGAGAAATTTTGAGTTTTGATGTCTTATCGTTACTTGGAAATCCGTGTCGATATTTGCCAGTGCGATTCCCATCTACAAAGGCTCCAGGACGAACAATTGTCCAGTCTAGACCGCTTTGCAAAACATAGTTCTCTTGCCTTTGATGATCAGCAAACACGTTCCGTAACAGGAATCCAAACATGATATACTTCCAGAAAAAGTTAAGATTTTCCCAACTATCTCCGGCTCCAAGAGTTGATTGGCAGATAAAGCGTCGGATTCCTGCTTTATCCATAGCTTGGATAATCTGTTGTGTCCCCTCTGACCGGATTGTCCCTGTCATCTTCTGACCTGCTCCGAGTACACACACCACGGCTTCTTGACCTTGTACGGCCTTCTCCACTGATGGCAGATCCATGACATCCCCCTGAACAACCTTGAGATTAGCGTGGTTGATATCTAGCTTTGCGGGATTGCGTGCAAATGCTGTAACCCTGTGTCCCTGCTCAAGAGCCTGTTCCACAACCTGACGACCTGTAGCACCGGTTGAACCGAAAATAAGTATATTCATCTTCTTGATACTTTCTGCTTAACAATCACCCTTACAGCTTAGAAAGGCGATTGATGCTAAGCTGTCTAATTCCTGTGGTACTATCACAATCTTGCGATGGCTTTTCACGTTTTTGCTGGAAACTAGCCCAACCTGAATATAATCAGAACTAGACGCACTGGACTTGGATTATGAAAAATCCTGCTATCCAACAGCCTGAAACCAATGGCTTATCCCAGAAGTCTCGCCAAACACAAAGCTGGGAGCATATTCGAGTCCAACACTTCCAACATCCTGCTGGAGAGGGAAATTGTCATTACAATGATGAGCATACCCTTTCTATCTCCCTTGCTCCTCGTCCCGTTCGCTTGCTCCAAATTCAGGCCGGGAAAACCTACACAGGGCTGTATAAAAAAGGAGACATGTCCATTACCCCTGCCAAGACACCGTTTTTTGCTCGGTGGGACAGTGATGATAATTACTTGCAGATTCGCCTTAAATCTCAGTTTATTCAAAGCGTTGCTAGAGAAACCCTTGAACAGAATCCCGATCGGCTAGAATTACTACCTGAATTTCGGACTCGCAATCCACAGATTGAAGCGATCGCAATCATGCTACTTACTGAACTTCAACAGGAATCTTCAGGCAGCACACTTTATATTGATTCTTTGGCTAACGTCTTGGCAGTGAATTTACTGAGGCAGCACGCAGCTACCAAACCTCAGTTGCCAATTTACCAGGGTGGCTTACCCCTGCGTCAACTCCAGCGAATTATAGATTATATTGATACACATTTAGATCAAGATATTAAACTGGCAGAATTAGCTCGATTGCTAGACATGAGCCAATTTCATTTCAGCCGTCTATTTAAGCAGTCAATCGGCATGTCTCCCTACCAATACTTGATTCAGCAACGGGTAGAACGGGCGAAGCAGTTGTTGAAAGAAAAAGACCGATTAATTGTGGACATTGCCTTAGAGTGTGGGTTCAACAGCCACAGCCACTTAAGCAAACAGTTTCGACAATTTACGGGCATCACACCGACAGCATACAGAGCACATTAGTCCTCTTCTCGTGAGTATCCCCTTCGGAAACTAACTCTAGCAATTATCATAATCATGAGGTACACAGGATGTTTAACCACTCCCTCCATAATAGCACCCGGGATTAACACTCCCAAAAATATTTTTACTGCTCCCTGCTCCCTGCTCCCTGCTCCCTAAAATCCAATAATTAGTACCTCATAGACTTGATAAATGCTAGATGATACAGTATGACCCATTGCAGTATTTACCCTCTGCAGAAGAGCTACCAGATTCCGACGATACCCCTGTGGATAATGAATTACAAATCCTAATTCCCACTCTTTTAAGAGCAGTACTATCTTGGCTGTGGTCAGAGCGCCAAGATTGGTTCCTAGGGGTCAACATGGGAGTTTACTATAAACCTAAAGAACCGGCTATTGTCCCTGATGGTTTCCTAAGTCTAGGGGTAGTGCGACGTAAGAGTGCAAAGGGAAGGCTCAGCTATGTGCTATGGGAAGAAAATTATATCGTTCCCCAATGGGTGTTAGAAGTAGTTTCTCAAACCCCAGGGGGTGAGTATGACCAGAAGCTGGAAAAATACGCTCAACTAGGAGTACTTAATTACACCATTTATAACCCCCACCATTGGCGACGGGATAAGCATGAGCCGTTTGAGGTGTATCGCTTGGTAGACGGGGAATATATCAGACAATCCGGTGAACTGATAGAGATACCAGAACTAGGCTTGTTAATTGGACCAGAACAAGGGATATACCAGGGATGGCAACGAGAGTGGTTATACTGGTACGATGATCAAGGAAATCGCTTATTGACACCAGAGCAAATTGCATACCATGAACATCAACGAGCTCAACAGGAACATCAACGAGCTCAACGGTTAGCGGATTATCTTAAAACAATGGGGATTGATCCAGACACCCTACCGTGAATGGGAATCCTAACCGTCAACCTTTGATCAACCTTTGATTGATCATAATCTACCGTTGATTAATTTCAAACCCGACTTTCCGGATAGAGGGTAAAAGGGCTAGCCACTGTTGACGATTTTCTCCAAATATCTTGCAGTATATACAAAAAAAGGAACCAGTATGTTAGAATTTGATTAGTTTTATAGTGTCATTGAAAACATTCTGGTTCCTTGAATTGAAGCCGAAAACCAAAGCAAACCATGATAGTGGTTGCGTTTTCTATTAAACACAGATAATAGCGCCAAGAGCGGAACAAAACCGATCTTGGCCTTGGGAGATACCCCCTGGCTGCTTAAGCAGCTTGCATTAGTGGGCTAAAATCTGCAAAGTAGATTTTGGTAGCTAAAAAGTATCGGATTGCTATACTAACCACAGCATAGATGGTAAAAAAGCGAGATTTGTTGTAGGATATGCAGCCCACTGACGCCAACAAGTTTACAGATAAAGCCTGGGAAGCGATTGTTAAATCTCAAGATGTCGCCCGTCGCTGCAAAAATCAACAGCTGGAAGTCGAACACGTTGCGATCGCATTGTTGGAACAAGATGGGCTACCCAATCGGATTCTATCCCGTGTCACTGTTGATGTTAACCGGTTTCAGCAACAACTGGAAAATTTTGCGACGCGCCAACCTAAAGTCGCTAACCTAGACCAATTGTACCTGGGTCGTGGTTTGGATGTGATGCTCGATAATGCGGAAGCCTATCGCAAGACTTTGGAGGATGAGTATATTGCAGTAGAACATCTGTTACTGGGTTTAGCGGTGGATGAACGGGTAGGACGCCGCTTGCTCAAAACCTATAACCAGGATGCCGCCAAGCTCGAAGAGGCCATTAAAGCCATCCGAGGCTCTCAAAAGGTCACAGACCAAAATCCCGAATCCCGTTACGAAGCATTGGAAAAGTACGGGCGGGATTTGACCGAAGCCGCTCAAGCCGGAAAACTTGACCCAGTGATTGGTCGGGATGAGGAAATTCGTCGGGTGGTTCAGGTGCTCTCTCGTCGGTCGAAAAATAATCCCGTGTTGATTGGAGAGCCAGGGGTAGGAAAAACTGCGATCGCAGAAGGACTAGCCCAACGAATTGTGAATGGGGATGTCCCAGAATCCCTGAAAAACCGCCAGCTGATTTCCTTAGATATGGGCAGCTTGATTGCAGGTGCTAAATATCGGGGGGAATTTGAAGACCGACTTAGAGCTGTACTCAGGGAAGTGACCCACTCAGATGGTCAAATTGTCCTGTTTATCGATGAATTGCACACCGTAGTCGGAGCTGGTGCTAGCGGTGGCACTATGGATGCAGGGAATTTACTCAAACCAATGCTAGCTCGGGGAGAATTGCGTTGTATTGGAGCAACTACCCTTGATGAATACCGGAAACATATTGAAAAGGATGCTGCTCTAGAACGTAGGTTTCAGCAAGTCTATGTTAAGCAACCAACTGTAGAAGACACCATTTCGATTTTGCGGGGACTCAAAGAACGCTATGAAGTCCATCACGGGGTTAATATAACCGACTCAGCCTTGGTAGCAGCAGCTACCTTATCCCAGCGCTATATTACTGACCGATTTTTACCCGATAAAGCCATTGATTTGGTAGATGAGGCCGCAGCCAAAATCAAAATGGAAATTACCTCCAAGCCAGTGGAATTGGAAGCGACTGACCGCAGGCTGATGCAGCTGGAAATGGAAAAGTTATCTCTAGAAGGGGAAGATAAGCGAACTAGTACCACCACCGCCACCTATAGTTCTGCCCAAGAACGGTTAGAGCGCATTGAAAAAGAAATATTGGTTTTACGGGGAAAACAGGAACAACTCAATAAACAATGGCAATCGGAAAAGCAACTTTTACAAGACATCAGTGCCTTAAAAGAGGAAGAAGAACACTTAAGGGTACAAGTGGAACAGGCAGAACGGAATTATGACCTGAATAAGGCAGCCCAGCTAAAATATGGCAAATTAGAAGCTTTACAGCGGGACCGGGAAGCCAAAGAGAGTATGATGTTGGAACTCCAATCCGGGGGTACTGCTATGTTGCGAGAACAAGTCAGTGAATCCGATATTGCCGAAATTGTGGCTAAATGGACCGGTATTCCCCTGAAGCGATTGCTGGAATCAGAGCGCCAGAAGTTATTACAGCTGGAAGGACATTTACATAAACGGGTGATTGGGCAAACAGAAGCCGTTGCTGCTGTAGCTGCTGCCATTCGTCGCGCTAGAGCAGGGATGAAAGATCCCGGGCGTCCCATTGGTTCCTTCTTGTTTATGGGACCAACTGGGGTCGGTAAAACCGAATTAGCTAGAGCACTGGCACAGTTTCTGTTTGACAGCGAAGAAGCTCTGGTGCGGATTGATATGTCCGAGTATATGGAAAAACACGCAGTTTCTCGGTTAGTAGGTGCCCCACCAGGATATGTAGGGTATGAAGAAGGAGGACAACTGTCAGAGTCCGTGCGTAGGCGTCCTTACTCAGTAGTATTGCTCGATGAGGTGGAAAAGGCACACCGGGATGTATTTAACATTTTGTTACAGGTACTTGACGACGGACGAATTACCGACTCCCAAGGCAGAACCGTCGATTTCCGGAATACCATTATTGTCATGACCAGCAATATTGGCAGTGAGCATATTTTGGGAGTAGCTGGGGATGATTCCAAGTATGAAGAAATGCGCAAACGAGTGACAGAGTCCTTGCGATCGCATTTTCGCCCAGAATTTGTCAACCGGGTCGATGATGTGATCATATTCCATACCCTAACCAGGGATGAATTGCGGAAAATTGTCGGGATTCAACTCAAACGGATTGAGCGGCTGTTGGCAGAGCAAAAGATTACTCTGGCAATGTCCGAGCAAGCTCAAGATTATCTGACCGACGCTGGATATGATCCCGTCTATGGTGCTCGTCCCTTGAAGCGGGCAATTCAGCGGGAGTTAGAAAATCCCATTGCTACTAAGATTTTAGAAAATATGTTTATCGAAGGGGATACCATTTTCATTGATTGTGGAGATCAGGGGCTTACATTTAGTAATAAACCACCCAGCAAACCAGTAACAGCTAGTGAATCAGTTGTTCCAGCGGTTAGTTAAGAGCAGGGAGCAGGGAGCAGGGAACAGAGGGAATAGTTTGCGTTACCTCCGTAAGCATTCAGCGCTCAGCGGTCAGCGCTCAGCGGTCAGCGCTCAGCCGTCAGCCGTCAGCCGTTAGCTAAAAGCTCACGCTATGCGAACAGCCGTCAGCTTATTTTATTAAAAAGCACCGATTGCGCTACGCTCATGCTGCGCGAACAGTAGCCTGGTAATAGACCCAAACCTGATAGCTGATAGCTGATAGCTGATAGCTGATAGCTGATAGCTGATAGCTGATAGCTGATAGCTGATAGCTGATAGCTGATAGCTGATAGCTGATAGCTGATAGCTCACCTTAAAACTGGAAGTAAAGAAATTCGGAAACTCTGTTAAGAGACAGTAGGCAAAATGTAGCGATTAAGCCAATACCTGTTGCCCAGTACCAGCTAGGCTTGAAGTGTTTCATGATTTGCTGGGTATTAGGCAAAAAGGTAACCCCTAGGATTAGTCCGAATAGTACCATAAAGGTCTTTTCTAACCCTATAGGTGGCAGAAGACGTTTCATATCTTGCCACTCCTGAAATTGGATGCCTAAGGGGGTTAACCAACCCAAGGTATTTTGATAAGTAGTAGGCAAGATAACGCCCTTGAGTCCTACCATTGCCTGTAATATTCCTAGACCATCACTAATACTAGTTGCCCGAAACAATACCCACGTACTTACCACTGCTAAAAATGTCAGCATCCAGGCTAGAATTTTTGGCATGGATAGCTTCATTTGCCGCCAGCTATGATTAATTACCAAAAATAAGCCATGGAGTCCCCCCCAAATCACAAATGTCCAGCCAGCACCATGCCACAATCCTCCCAGAAGCATTGTGGCTAATAAGTTACCATATTGACGTAGACGACCGCGACGATTACCACCAAGAGGAATATAGAGGTAATCCCGGAGAAAATTGGACAAAGTGATGTGCCAACGTCGCCAAAAGTCACTGATAGATGTCGCTTTGTAGGGGGAATTAAAGTTAATCGGTAGCTGGATATTTGTGATTAATCCTAAGCCAATTGCCATATCAGAGTAGCCGGAAAAATCGAAATACAGTTGAAAGGTATAACTCAATGCCCCAACCCAGGCTTCTACAAAGCTGAGTTGGTCAGTATTGTTAAAAATAGTGGCTACCCAGGGGGATAGATTATCTGCGATCGCAACTTTTTTACCTAAACCTAGGATAAAGAGGCTCAGCCCCATTCCCATGTTTTTCCAGGAAAACAGGCTATTGCGTAACTTCTCAAACTGGGGCAATAGTTCATCGTAACGGAGAATTGGACCGGCTATCAGTTGGGGAAAGAAGGACACAAACAGGCTATAGGTCATAAAATTATACCTACACTTTTTCGTTTCCCCACGATAAGCATCAACAATATAGGCAATTTGGGTAAAGCTATAAAAAGAAATCGCTAAAGGAAGTAAGATTGTTGGAATAGTGATACTTGTGCCTAAAATATAGTTTAATGAATCTACGAAAAAATTAGCATATTTGAAATAGCCCAAAATCGCTAAATTAAAGCAAATACCTATCCAAAGCAGCAGTTTAGTTTGCTGTTTATAACTAATTACTGTAGATACTAGGCTTGAGATTTTATCGGGTTTCTCAGGAGCCGCACTATCCTCTCCACTTCCTTCGTCTAACAGAATTACTAGCTTCTCTATCTGTTTGCCAATGACATAGTTACCACTAATTGAAATTAGCAACAGAGGCAGATAAGTAATTTTCCAATAACCATAAAAAAATAGGGATGCTAACGTCATCCATACCCAGGTTGCTTTAACCACACGGAAGCGACTTAAGCCAAAAAAAACCACCAGGGTAATGGGAAGAAAGCCGAAGATGAAAGCGTATGAGTTGAATAACACGGTAGATGACTCTCGGTAAGTAGTAAATGCTAGGAATATTGCTGTTTTTTAACAGTCAATAGTGAATAGTTAACACTAAATAGTCAAAACGAAACAGTAAACAGTCAACACTAAAGAGTCAACGGTCAACACTCAAAAAATTTTTGGATAAGGGAAAATAATTTTATAAACACCCTGCATGTCCCTTACCTAGTCCGGTGTCAATGGTTCTAGTCAATGACGTCCATCTCAAAGGTTTTTGGGTAAGGGAAAATAATTTTGTAAACACCCTGCATGTCCCTTACCTTGTCTAGACCACGAGTTATATGGGTAAGTTCACCCATGCTGGCCAATGGGATCGCCCTTGAATTCCAGGAAAATACAGTTGTTGATTTTATCATAATTATGATTGAGTGGGTGAAGGAGGTTCTCTCCATCAATCTCAAATCACCAATCAGGATATCTCAGGATATCAAATTATGCTTCTATTAGTTGAGCCAACTTGGCCAATTTGTGGTGATTTCCTAACAAAGCCAAATGAGCTAGTTCTATGTCTGTTGACTTCACTATAGCGATTCCGACCTATAATGGGGCGAAGCGTTTACCATTACTGCTCGAAGGACTGCGATCGCAAACTTTCCTCAACCCCATCAGTTGGGAAATTATTGTTGTTGACAACAATAGTAGCGATGATACTGCCCAGGTTATTCAAGACTATCAAAGCAATTGGGATTTATCTGTCCCCTTAAGATATTGTTTTGAACTCGAACAAGGATCAGCATTTGCCAGGTTGCGAGCTGTCCAGGAGGCTAAAGGTGAATTAATCGGTTTTTTAGATGATGACAATTTACCTGATCCCAACTGGATTGCTGCAGCCTATAGCTTTGGTCAAGAGTATCCTAAGGCAGGAGCCTACAGTGGTCAAATTCACGGTGATTTTGAAGTCGAACCCCCAGAAAATTTTGATCCCATCAAGCAATTTCTGGCAATTCGGGAACATGGACCAAACCCCCATCCCTTTCAACCCGAGCAAATCAGGCTACCCCCAGGAGCAAGCTTAGTCGTTCGTAGACAAGCTTGGCTCGATAGTGTGCCACCTCGTCCCAGTTTGACAGGCAAACTGCCCGGATTATTCGTCCAGGGGGATGATTATGAGCCATTGCTGTATATGTACAAAGCAGGTTGGGAAATTTGGTATAACCCAGCCATGCATAGCTATCATCAGATTCCCCAGTGGCGTCTTCAGAGAGATTACTTACTCACTCTCGCTCGTGGCTGTGGTTTGGCCACATGTCAGCTCCGCCTGATTAATGCTACCTTTTGGCAAAAGCCTATAGTAATTACCAAAACCTTATTGGGAAATTTGCGCCGATTTATCCTACATTTCCTTAAGTATCGAGGACAATTTAAAACTAATCTCATTGCCGCCTTTCAACTAGAATTCTTCTGGGGCAGTTTGATCAGTCCATTTTTTGCTATTAGAAAGCTTTTACAAAATAAGGGAACAGGGAACAGGGAACAGGGAGCAGGGAGCAGGGAGCAGGGAGCAGCGGATCTGGGAACAGTGGAAAATAATAATTGACGCAAACACTATCATAATAATAATTGACATTAAAACTAATGATTATCATTAATGATATTTTGTTTACTATTAATGAAGTACACACAATGATTTTTTAATACTCCCTACTCCCTACTCCCGATTCCCGATTCCCGATTCCCGACTCCCGATTCCCTACTCCCTACTCCCGATTCCCTACTCCCTACTCCCTATTCCCTATTCCCTATTCCCTATTCCCTTTCCTATCATGACCCAAATATCCTTAATTATTCCAGTTAGAAATAGGCAACACTATACTCAGACTATTCTGAGTCAAATTTTTCAGCAACTTCCTAAAGTAAATACTGATAATACCTCAGTTATCTCAGTCATCATAGTAGATGATGGTTCCACAGATGGCACCAGAGACATGATTAGACGTCAATTTCCCAATGTTTACTTAATTGAAGGAGATGGCAATCTCTGGTGGACAGGTGGGATTTGTCTGGGGATGAACTATGCCATAGATAAATTAGACTCGGATTACCTAGTGTGGCTAAATGATGATATCTCTCTATCAGACAATTTCCTTAACAACCTGATTGATAGTTGTCAGTCTCCACTGTACAATAATACAATTGTTGGGGGTATTGTCCGGGATAAAACCTATTCCGATTGGATTGTGTTCAGTGGCATGGATAAAAAACAGCCAATTCGGAGTATGGATTATTTTGCTACAGCAGAGGCTAGGTCAGTCGATACCCTAAATGGTAATATAGCTATCATCCCCAGAACAGTGGTCGATAAAATTGGATTTCCAGATGCTGATAGATTCCGGCATTACGGCGGTGACTTTGAGTTTGTTAGTCGTGCTCATAAATCAGGCTTTAACGTGATTTTGTCAAGTAAACTCCAAGCCACTACGAATTATAATGTCAATGACTTGATTCGTTATATGCCCCCTTTACTACAATGGTATCTCCAACCGGATAAAGCCAAAAGACTAGAGATTTTGAAAGGATTCACTAATTTAAAGTCAAATTATAATATCTGGCATATGGTCAATATAATTTATCAAGACTCACACCATGTCCCTTTCTGGAGGTATGCTATTTCCTATGTTAGGCAAGTTATTAAACTGTTAGTCAGTGATTTTTTACTCAAGAGTAAAACCGAAACAACTCTCAAAACCTATTTGAAGCAGCAAAATGCTCCAGAAGAAACTATTAAGGTGCTGATGAACCATAGAACTAAATCAGTATAGCATTGTCAGCTATCAGCTATCAGCTATCAGCTATCAGCTATCATATTAAACTAAATACTTAAATTTTTTCCTACTCCCTACTCCCTATTCCCTACTCCCTGCTCCCTGCTCCCTACTCCCTACTCCCTTAATGTCAGAACCATGAAATTTAAATGAAGGCCAGCTTAATATCTATAATTATACCAGTTTATAATGACGAAAAAACTATCAAACAGACGATTGAATCGGTTTTAAATCAGACATTTAGTAATTTTGAACTAATTGTCATTGATGATGGCTCCAAAGACTCGACATGGCCAATAATTTCTAGCATCAAAGATGCTCGCTTAAAAATTTTTTCCTATCCCAATGCTGGCGTCAACCGAGCCCGTAATCGTGGATTATCCCATGCTTCAGGTGACTATATTGCGTTCCTAGACGCCGATGATCTCTGGCATCCGGATAAATTAGAGTTCCAGTTAAACGCCTTACAAGCAAACCCCCAAGCCGCCGTTGCCTATAGTTGGACAAATTACATCGATGAATCAGGTCAGTTTTTGCGGCGAGGTAACCATATCACTCTCAATGGTAATGTTTATCCTCAGCTATTGCTAACTGATTTTTTGGAAAATGGTTCTAACGTCTTAATTTGTAGGAAAGCATTTGACACAGTTGGTCAATTTGATGAATCCCTAACTCAGGCAGAAGATTGGCATATGTGGCTGCGGCTCGCAGCTCATTATCCTTTTGTAGCTGTACCATACCCACATATTTTGTATCGAGTCTCTGCTAATTCAGCCTCTTCTGATACTTCCAAGATGGAAGCAGGTTGCTTACAAGTAATTGAACGAGCCTTTGCTGCTGCTCCTGATTCTCTACAATATCTGAAAAAGCACAGCCTCGCTAACTTGTATAAGTACCTAATTTTCAAGGCTCTTGAATCCTCTTCACAACGACACCAAACCCTAGCCGCACTGCGATTTATTGGCCATGCCATCAGATATGATCCAAGCTTTTTACTGACAAGAACTACTTTAAAAGTATTCCTGAAAGTTATCCTATTACTAATTTTACCTGCTCCTCAGTCTACTGCTTTATTAAATCGATTTCCAAAATTATCGAATACTAGCACTATTCTCGGATATCTACGAACAAAACCTTAGACGAGTGTATCGTAAGCAATCAGCAATCAGCAATCAGCAATCAGCATTCAGCATTCAGCATTCAGCTATTAGCTATCAGCTATCAGCTATTAGCTATCAGCTAATGCGCTACCTCCCAGCGTCGAAGCCTGTGCCACGCACGCTACTTGAGGTGCTTTTGAATAAGCGATGCAGCGCGGTCTTGGGGAGGCAGTGCGGTCTTGGGGGTTCCCCCCATGAGCAACTGCCGTGGTTTCCCCCATGAGCGACTGCATCAAGACAACAAGTAAGCATTGCTTTAATCTCTGTTACGTCAGCTGACGGCTGACGGCTGACGGCTGACGGCTGACGGCTGAATGCTAACCTTCAACCTAATAACCTTAAACCTGCTAACCCAAAAAAATAGCCGCAGAAATACTTTCCACGGCTAGGAATTTTCGACTATGCACTGAATTTTTCACCTATCTGTTCGCGTAGCGAACAGACCGGAGCCTTTGCCCTGGGGGGAAACCCCCCCAGAAATTTAGCGATGCAGCGCCGCCAAAGGGGGTTTCCCCCATGAGCGACTGCATCAAGACAAGCTGTTAACGCCAAATCCAGTATCTCCTCATAATAGTAATAAATTGCCCTGGAATTCCAGTGGGTTGAAGAGGACTCCACTCCGAAAGCTGTGCATAGCCCATGGCATTAAGGATATGCATGGTATGGCTTATTTGCTGGCGAGTTCCCTTTAGAATATACGGAACAAGGAATTCTTTTTCGGAAAACTCTTCAGGAGTAATCTTCGAAGTGATATCCTCTGGATTATTGTCTGAATTTGGCAGAAAATTGTGATGCATAGTCGAAAAACTTTTTTTTAGGTTAACAATTATAATTATAATGATTACTAACTAAGTTGTCAAGGGTTTTTAGATTTTTTTCGGGAGGGGTAATTGAAATAAAGCGAGGGAATCGGGAATCGGGAATCAGTAAAAAATCGGAAGCGTTCGCGTAGCGTGACATGCAGGTCAATCGCGTTTTTTTTAATTAAAATTATCGATAAAATTGGTTAGCTAAAATTGTAATAATAAGTTAGCGATCGCGTAGGGTGACATGCAGGTCAATCGCGTAGGGTGACATGCAGGTCAATCGCGTTTTTTTTCGGAGTAATATTACCGAAAGCTTCGACAACAGTAAATCGATACAATCCGAATTTCCCTGCTCCCTACTCCCTACTCCCTACTCCCTACTCCCTGTTCCCTTTGCCATTAATCTACACCGTTCAATCATATCAACATAAGCTGGCGATAACTGCTGCCAACTAAACCGTTCATAGACCGTACGATGACAATTTTCACGCTTACTCTCGTTATACCCTTCTCCCAAGACTTGAGAAAGTAGAGTAGCTAAACTTCCGGTTAATTCAAAATTAGCGAAATATCCTTCATTGCCTAAAACAAAGTGAGTAATGTCATAATCATGAGCTAAACAAGGTAAACCATGGGACATCGCTTCCACAATTACTCGTGGTAATCCTTCATGGAGAGACGCTAAGACGAAAAGATCAGCAACCTGATAGTAATTCGTTACTTGCTCACGAGCAACAGTTCGCACTTGAAACTGATCAACCCCTAATAGCTCTTGGCCAAGCTGAATAATTTCTGGTGATTCAGCATCCTGTTGACCTAATAATACTAGGAATGGTCTAGGTTTTTGCAAACTCGCTACTTCATTAATAATGTAGTCCATGCGTTTATGAGACTTATTAATCGCTGCCACAGAAAGAATTAAGGGTTGCTGTTTCGGTAGTCCTAATTTCTCTCGTAACCCCTCTCGTTCTAATGGTGATAGTATCTGTAATTTGGCAGAAATAAAGAATCCAGAGGGTAGTAGACTTTGTTGATCAGCAGGCTCTCCATAAGTTAACGCCTGTTTAAAGTGAATTGGTGTTAACTGCTGTACATGATCCCAACGGGAAAAAGGAGGGGATAAGGCTCCTCCATTACGGAAAAGTAGCTTATAATTCTGTTTTGTCAAACGCCGCCAGTGCCACAGTAGATAGCCTAAGCCATCATCACTGAAGTAAATTACCTCTGGACGTTTACGATATATATGTGATAATAAACTTAAGGTAAATGATGCTTGTTCAATAAAGTAGCCTTCTTGTCTGACAAAATAGTCACCTTTTTTTAAAAATTCACTTACTTGCTTAACCAATCGTCCCAGTTGACCTGCCATCCAACTATACCGTGGCAGATTCCATAATGTAATCATTTTTTCTTCCGACTTACCTCCTCCTTTAAAAAGGGTGATATCAAGAGACGATTCCTGAGATAAAGCAGCAAAGCACTCTTGGGCAAACGATTCATAGCCCCGCTGGATATGACCTAGACCAGAACAGATTAGAAAAACTTTAGTCATGGGATCGCGGATTGATTTATTATCGGTATATAGTTAAATTGTATAGCTCAGGGAATAGGGAACAGGGAATAGGGAACAGGGAATAGGGAACAGGGAATAATAAAAAATAAATAATAAATAGTAAATATTGCGTAGGGTGTGTTAGGGACGGGCTTGCGCTAATGTTTCGGTAGCCAGTATTAGGACAGTCCGTCCCGTAACGCACCACCTTGTCAAACTATTCCAATTGAATTCATTGTGGCCAGTTAATCAAGGGAATGCAAAATTACTCTTGTCTTTCCTTAAAGGAGTATGTTCAAAACTAAAATAAAAGTGCTATATAGCGTTTATAGGACTCATGAGGTACACATTATTTTTTACTTCTTCCCTCTTCCCTCTTCCCTCTTCCCTCTTCCCTCTTCCCTCTTCCCTCTTCCCTGCTCCCTGCTCCCTAAAAACCAGAAATTTGTACCTCACAAGTTGTAGAATTGCTATATATATTATTATGCTATTAAAAATAATTCTTAACCAAAACTTCCAGGTCATTGAGAATGCTGCCGAAATTGATGACCACTTTTGTTTAAAATTAAGACCGCAAGCTAAGGCAAAAGTCTACCGAGTCTTGATCAACGATACAGGACAAATCCTACTCGAGCCAATTCCAGAAGAAGAACAGTGGTTATGGGATACTCTTAAACCGTAATAAATCGTGATAATCCGGTACAAAACGGTCAAGGTTCAATCTATTGTGGTCCGAGTGAGAAGTGGTCATTCAGCAATTGGAGTCAAGCCTGCCACTTATCTTTCTGGACGTTCCTCAAATCCCGTTGAGGAGTTGCTTGAAAGCCCGAGTTTTACTATGCTTGCAGTTAAGCCAATCCAGCTCAACTGCATCTAGCAGACTCAGTCCCATCCCTTCCAAGAAACGCGCGGTACGACGCAACAATACTGCCTGCACCTCGGTTTTACTCATGTACCGGGTGATTTCCTGATCCGTACCCCTAGCAAGGACATTTTTGGCAGCATTGTAGTCAGCCTGCAACACGACCCCATTAAATCTGGTAAAACTGTCCCCGCTTCTTTTGCCCAATAGGGTTCCGGTCACGGAGTCAATTTGCGACGTGTAACTAGGCTGAACTTCTGTAACAACCGATCCAGTCCAATTAGCCCACTTCTGTAAAGAGTCCCGTAATTTTCCCTTCATCCAACTATTTAGCTTACGGGAAATGGCTTTGGACTGGCGTTTATTTTTTATCGGCTGTGTTAAATCTTCAGTAAATACTTTTAGTGATTCGCCACCAAAAACAGACTTAGAAGCTGCTCCTATAATGGCTTTAATTTCTAATTGATCCTGCCTATAACGCTTATTTTCTGTTTTTCTGGTTAAATTATTTTCTAGTATCCGAGCCGACTTTGCTGGATCTGTTTTTTCTAATTTTCTATGGAGTGCCCAGAGTTTCCCTCTGTTTCTATTTTTCGCACAAATACGATCGGATTTCTTGGTGGTTACTTCGCCCAACTCCTTACCATGAGCCTGGCCATCTGAGTCATAGAAAGCCTCAGTGTATCCCTTGTCCAATCCTATGCTCCGACGTTTGGCAGGGATTTTAACTTGGCCATGGTCTACTAAAAAGTGAACTTCAAACCTTGATAATGATTGATTGTATATTAGTCTAATCTGTCCTTTTATTTTACGATTAGACCGAACAATTATTTTATTTCTTTTCCCTCTCCTTAGCCCAGCTAACTCTAACTGGTAAGTGTTACGAGAGAGTCTCCGACAGTTATAGCCTCCCTGCTGATAGACTATCTGGTTTTTGACCCAAGAATGTCCCCGTTGAAACTCCTTTCTAACAAACCTATGGAGAAGGGGGCTATCCAAGAAAGCTAAGCTTTTTAGTTGTTTGCAAAGATCTTTTCTTGTCTTCTGATTATCTTTTCCAGGGAACCTTTTGTAAACCTTTTTAATAACAGCATCAGCACAAGCTGCCTGTTGAGCAGTAATGGCTTTTGCTACATCACTGACCGTCCATTCCATCAATTTGGCTGGCAGTCCCAGGGTATCAGGAGTCCTAAAACTTCTGACCTCTGGATAGGCTTTTTTCCAATCAAGACCCCAATGACTAATACTACCTAGCTTGTTGTAGGATTCAGACCTGACGATGCCCAGTTTTTTCATGGTAGACAGCAACTCAGCCTGAACCAACTCACTCATCCCTATGACAGGAACGATTTGAGTTGATCTCTTTTTTGCTGTGTCTACTTTCATAGGGCTTAGTTAGGTCTGAATCCTACACTTCAATGATACTCTAGCGCTAGTAAAATGTCAATGTCCGAATTGTGGTATTAAATACCGATTTATCCCTATTTTTAGGGGTCTAAATGCGAGGCAAAATCCCGAAACCCTGGCGCAGGTGAAACGAGGTATCCAGCAAGCAGCAGAAGCTAAAGGAAAATATTTAGGTGATTTCGCTCAATATGCTAGCCTGGAGATTGATGACTAGTGGATTTTCAATAATTAAACTATCAGCGATTAGCGCTACATCACAGGCTTCTAGCCTGTGCCACGCACGCTACTTGAGGTGCTATCAGCCTATGGGCTAGGGGCATGCTACACCGAACAGCTAAAGGCCAAAGGCTACGCTATGGGAACAGCTTTTGAATAAAATAAGCTGACCGCTGACCGCTGACCGCACCTCAAGTAGCGCATATGCTTAGAACTTCATTAGTATTCCCTAAGATACGGAAATCCGAATCCCTATCGGTGGACAACCCCATCTCTCCTATCAAAAGTAATCCCTCAAAATCGTTAAAGGGACATTCATCATATTAATGTAGCAATACCAATGACTGTACTGGAACAAGGCACAATCACGATTCATACTGAGAATATCTTCCCGATTATCAAGAAGTCTCTCTACACCGATCATGAAATCTTCTTGCGGGAGCTGATCTCCAACTCAGTGGATGCCATCCAGAAGTTGAAGATGGTCTCTTATGCTGGGGAGATTGACGGGGATGTGGGAGACCCGGAAATTAAAATTACCCTTGATAAGGATAAGAAAACTCTCTCCATCTCAGATAACGGCATTGGGATGACTGCCGATGAGGTGAAAAAGTATATTAATCAAGTTGCTTTTTCTAGCGCTGAAGAATTTATCAAGCAGTACCAAAAGCAAGCTGACCAACAGATTATCGGTCACTTCGGATTAGGTTTCTACTCAGCTTTCATGGTGGCTCAGAAGGTGGAAATTGATACCCTATCTCACCGAGGAGGGGCAACAGCCGTGCATTGGTCCTGTGATGGTTCTCCAGCCTTTGAACTATCGGATTCTGAGCGGACAGAACCAGGTACTACCGTTACCCTCACTATGCAAGAGGAGGAACAAGAGTACTTAGAACCCTCACGGGTTCGTCAGCTAGTGAAATCTTACTGTGATTTCATGGCAGTGCCCATCAAGCTGGAAGATGAGGTGATCAACAAGCATGAGGCACTGTGGAAGAAATCTTCAAGAGATCTGACTAAAGAAGACTATCTGGAGTTCTATCGCTATCTTTACCCCTTCCAAGATGAACCCTTGCTGTGGGTACATCTAAACACAGATTATCCTTTCTTGCTTGATGGCATTCTCTATTTCCCCAAATTGAAGCCAGACGTGGATGTGACTAAGGGGCAAACCAAGCTTTTCTGTAATCAAGTGTTTGTCAGTGACAACTGTGAGGAAGTGATTCCTAACTTCCTAATGCCACTGCGAGGGGTGATTGATAGTCCTGATATTCCCCTGAATGTTTCCCGTTCTGCTCTGACCAAAGACCGGACAGTGGCTCGGATTGGTGACTTTATTGCTAAGAAAGTTGGCGATCGCTTAAAGCAACAGTACCAAGATGAGCGGGATCAGTACATCAGTGCCTGGCAAGATGTGGGTACATTCGTCAAGTTTGGCTGCCTCAATAGCGAGAAGTTTAAGAAACAAGTAGAAGATATAGTAATCTTCCGCACCACCTATCAACCGGTGGAAAGTTCCGAAGCTCCAACCACTGACACCCCTACTGACACCCCTAAGGTAGAAGTGCAATCCCAAGAGGGGGATGCTTGGGAGGATGTCACGCCAGATGCTGGCACAGAACAGGTTAAGTCTTCCTCTTCTCAACCCTACACTACCCTCAAAGAGTATCTAGAGCGCAATAAAGAACGCCACGAAAATCGGGTATTCTATTGCACTGATGAGGCTAGCCAAGCCACATATGTAGAACTGCACAAAAATCAAGGGTTAGAAGTCCTATTTATGGACTCCTTTATCGACAGTCACTACATTAGCTTCTTGGAACGGGAATATACAGAAGCTAAGTTCTCTCGGGTGGATTCAGACTTAGATGATACCCTTGTTGATAAGGACCAGGAAAAAGAGATTGTTGACCCGAAGACCAACAAAACCCGTTCTGACCTGATTAAGGAACTGTTCGAGCAAGCGATTAATAAGCCTAAGGTCAATGTCCGGACTCAAGCCCTGAAGTCTGATGACCCCCAAGGCACCCCACCGGCCATGGTATTGTTACCGGAAGCCATGCGCCGTCTACAGGAAATGACTGCCATGATGCAGCAGGACTCGGTGCAGTTCCCAGAGGAACATATTTTAGTGGTCAATACCACCCACCCACTGATTCAGAATCTAGTTAACCTCAGTCAAAGCAGTATTATTCAGAGTGGCGGTCAGTCTCCCTCAGCAGAATTGGCTAACATGATTTGTCAGCATGTCTATGACCTGGCACTGATGGCTCAGAAAGGCTTTGATGCCGAAGGCATGAAGGCGTTTGTGGAACGGTCCAATAAGGTTATGACCCGTTTGACGCAAGAGTAATCGGGAGTAGGGAATCGGGAGTAGGGAGTAGGGAGTAGGGAGTAGGGAGTAGGGAGTTGGAGATATATGTAGGGTGGGCAGTGCATCAGACAGATTCACCATGGTGGCCATAGACTTGGTAGGCACTGCCCACCATGGATTAATCACTCCCCCCATCTCCCCATCTCCCTATCCCCCCATCTCCCCATCCCCCTATCCCCCTACCTCCCCATCTCCCTACCTCCCCATCTCCCCATCTCCCGACTCCCTGCACCATCTGCGAGATATGATCAAGAACAGATGTAAATCAAGAGGTACCCCATGTCCCGTAGATGTCAGTTGACTGGTAAAAAGGCCAATAACGGCTATGCAGTTTCTCACTCCCACCGTCGGACTAAGCGCTTACAAAACGTTAACTTACAGGTTAAAAGAGTTTGGTGGGAAGAAGGGAAACGTTGGGTGAAGCTGCGGATTTCCACTAAGGCCATAAAGACCTTGCAGAAGAAGGGTCTACAAGCCATGGCTAAGGAAGCTGGAATTAATCTGAATCATTATTAAATGAGGGAATAGGGAGTAGGGAGCAGGGAGTAGGCAAGAGGCAAGAGGCAAGAGGCAAGAGGCAAAAATCCTGTTTAGCTCTTTAGCTGATGGGTTCCGATAATTACCCTTAATACAAATCTCCCCATCTCCCCATCTCCCCATCTCCCCATCTCCCCACCTCCCCACCTCTCCATCTCCCCATCTCCCCATCTCCCCATCTTTTTTCTCTGGGGATGATGGGTTTTTGGCTTAATGTGGGTAGGTTAAGTCTATGGTTTTTTGGTAAGCGGGAATAGTCTGTCTTTAGAGGAGGTAGGAAAGTCCTAGGCTAGGTAAACTGTTAACAAATCTCGGTTGTGTTTTTGGGAAATCTCGATAGTATAATTAAATATTTAATAATATTCTCTATTCGTAGGTAGATGTAACGGTAAGTTCCTAGGCGTAGGGTGCGTTAGGGACGGGCTCGCCCTAATTTTCTGCCTCAACGCCTGGGTTGGGACAGTCCGTCCCGTAACGCACCATCGGGTCTGTTAATTGTTGTTACCCCTTAGCTTCGTTGAAGCATTTGAATATAGGACTACCAATTAAGGTGTTTGACATTGATACAAGCAGCAAAAGCTCTTGTAGTCAACTATTGCCTATTGCCTATTGCCTATTGCCTATTGCCTATTGCCTTATCATCTAGGGTGCTTGAACTAGTTCGTCTTCAGGAATCTACTCAGGAAATGTGACAGGAAAATCCCTATGTCAACCAGGAAGTCAACCAGGAAGAAGTTAGCGAATGCGATCGCAAAACTACTCAAACAGGTAGTCAAACTGTCTCAAGCCATCACCAAACCCTTGATGCGTTGGCTGTTGCGTAGCTTATTTATTTTACACCGTCGCTCCCGGGTGGCAACAGCCGGGTTTGTGTTACCTACCGCGATTATGGTGACCTTGGTAGTAACCTTGCTGGTAACTGCCATTGTGTTGCGCTCCTTTGACCGGGTCAAAAATGCCAGTAACTATCGCGTCAATCAAGCGGTGTTCAATGCCGCCGCTCCAGCCATTGAGCGGGCTCAAGCCAAATTAGAAGCCTTGTTTGCTGACCCCACCCTGCCCCGCTCCACCCCATCCGAGGAAGCGTTGGAAAATGCCTTCAACAATCCCAGATACAACTTTGGTGATGAAAAGCGTTTGACCCTCGAAGAAGATGGTGAACAGATAAATACTGCCTGGAGGTTTCCGGTTGATACGGATAATAATGGCCTATTCGATAGCTACACCCTCTACGGAATTTACTTCAAAAGTCCAGATCCATTATTAGAAGACGAAAAAGTACGAACGCCTCTACAAGCGAGAACCCCACCGATGGGGGAGTCGAACGACAACCGGGGATGTGAAGCAGCTGCTAGCACTAGTGCTAGCCTAGTGGATAATTCCGGGTGGTTTAGATCCGGGTCGAAATTAAAGAAAAGTATATTTGTTTACACCGCAACCGTTCCGATTGTAGCTGGGGATACACTACCAGATAATACCACCTATGAAACTTACAACGGTGAGGCCGGATTCTCAGCTCTAGAGTATCAGCAAGACCGAGCCAGAATTCCCCTAGCTAACAATGCCATTGTCTACGAGGATGATTTACAAATCACTCCTGGAAGTGGCATCCAGATTAATGGCCGGGTTTTTACTAACGGGAATTTTCTCACCGGTAATGGTAACAATGAGTATTTTCAAGTCAGTAGCCCGGAATCTTGCTACTACACCGAAGAAAACAGCAAGATCGTTGTCGGGGGCAATATGGCCTTTGGTCGTGTTGATGACGAGCCAAATGAAAATCGACAAGGAGGAAAGATACATCTGTTCCAGGGTCAGCAGGAAGCACCGAGGGTCCAAGATTTAGATGACAACGATACATCCGTTACGCAAAATCCCAATGAGATTGGCAATAACAGCCAAGCCTTCACCGCACGAATTAATGCTCTGGTCACCGCTCAGTTAAACAAGGGTGAGGGTACTGACCCAGAGGAAGTATTTAAAAAGTACGAAGAAGTTGATGATGAAAATGAGCGTGAGAACCAACGGAATAAAGCTCTAGAGACATACTTCAAAGACCGCACCCGTCGTGTTCCCTATGCAGAAGTTGGCCCTGAAGTTGACCTAACTCAAAACCCTCCAAACGCTACTCTGGAAGGGAACAACCCTGACCAACTCCGACCCCAGGATGAGTGGATATATCCCTATGACCCAGATAATGGCACCACTAACAATGGCCTGACTCTCAATATCAGGGGAAATAATCTAAGTCCTGCCGCAACGGAACCAAGTGAACAACAGGAAGCAGGTAGGGAAATAGAAATTGGCGATCGCGTTTTGATCGGTCATGGCTTACCCGCTCGATGGTGGGATAACACAGCAGGGGCAGGGGAATTTCAGGGTGCCAGAGCTCCACAAGACATTGGGGGTGGCGTTACGTGGAATGACAGCGACGATAATCGCTTCCGCACTACCCAAGTCACTCCCTTGTCTGACTTAGGGGATACTGACCGCAATGGTTTCTGGGAAGCAGCAGCAGCCAGGGAACCAGTTCAACCTCTCGAAGGGTATGGGGGATTGCGGGTAGTTACCGGTGCTGGGATTTATGTGGATGATGAGCAGTTTGGTGATCCTCTGGCAAGCTTCCCTCGCAATAATCCTACTAATCCTGAGTTGGAGTCTTATTTGCCCCCTCCTGGTTGGGATATTAGGTTTGTGGATCCATCAAATTCTGGAGGTAGCAGAATACAGCTAAATGACATAGAAAACCAAACGATATTCCCCCCCATACGTGTCTGGCCAGATACCATGCCCATGCATGGTGGTGTAGGTGGTGATTTAACTAATAATAATGATTTTCCTCCTCCTGGTGATGACATTACTGATTTTGACCAGAACAGTGACCTATTGATGAGGGCAAGCGCCGTTTATCACTACACCGAAGGTGATGAACCGATTGCCTGTGTCAGTAGCTACTATGACCCCACAGATGAAAACTCCGCTAAAAATGATGTGGCATCTGGAGATGAGAATTGGGACACACCAGACCGATTTGATCTTAATAACGGCAGGTCTAACAATGGCATCGTTTACGCCTTTCCAGGTAGAAATGCTGACGACCAAAGACTGCAACGACAATCCCGATTAGTATTTCCCAATGGGCGTCTTGCCAATGAACCCTTGAGAACAGCTTTACTCAAACGAGCAGGTGAGCGCACCCTAGCTGATAATTCAGCTATTGATACCGCAAGTTGCGCCCTAGCAATTTTAGACGGTGCTACTCCTATGGGTAGTCCACCGATCCCCCATGGGGCAATCTACGAACAGTCCTTTTTGAATGCCAGACAAGTCCAGGAAATTGAGGATCCTAACACTCCCCAGCTCTATGACCTAGCGATAGAAGACCGTCAGCCTCTGGAAATCCGGGCGACAGTTTTGGATCTCGATCTGCTCAGAACAACAAAAACAAATGGTACATCACCCAACGGTCCCAGCCCAGAATTTCTGCTACCCAATAGCGGGATTATCTACGCCACCCGTGATGATGCGTTACTAGACCTAAGTGATCAAACTGGAGCTAACCCTGACGAAAGGAGGCGCTTAAGTTCTGTAGACTTTGAGCTAGACCCCACCCGCCGTCCCAATGGAATTATTTTACGTAATGGGACAGTGCTAGCCCGTCAAGACGAACGTAACTTATTTGACTTTACCACTCCGGCAGGAGCAGAGAAAGGGTTAATTTTAGCCACCAATTTGCCAGTGTATATCCAAGCAGCGGAAAACGAGATTGGAAATGGGACAACATCTGGCTTTAATTTGCACCAAACCCCTGGGGGAGATTTGGTGGAAGAGTTTACGCAACAACTTAAAAATGATCAGTGGAATAATAACAATTTTTACGAGCGTCGTAAAACTCTCGACAACAACTTTGCTTGTCGCCAAAATGATACTCGATTGCCGGAATGTACAGACGGGGATTTGTGGCGACCAGCAGTAGTGATTGCTGATAGCGTTACTCTGCTCTCTCAGAATTTTAACTTTGGTTACCGCTCCGATGGGGACTATGACCTGAGGGGAATACCAATGGGTAGTAACCTGGAAAATCCAAATCAGGATAACTTAACAGAGCTTGTAAATGAGGCTATATATGGTGCTGACCTGAATGGCAACGGTGTCGTAGGTGACCCTCAGGTTATAGAGTCTCAAATTGTCATAGGTTATGACGTAGACGGCAATGGTAACTTACAAACAAATTTCAATGAGACAGACCCGACCATTAACTTTGACCTTAATGGTGATGGTGTTGTAGATAACCCTATTGTTCCGGAGTCTGAGATAACTGTTGCAGCAGGACTCAAACTAAATGGCATATTTGACAATAACTTTGTCACTAGTGCCAACTGGTGGGATGTCAATGATGACAATATTATTGATACTCAAGATGACAATGGCAATCCTGTACCTAGTATTGTATCAAGACCTATTACTACAGAAAATCCGAATCCTAGAACTGTAAACAGTTCCTACCTCAGCAATTTTGTCACTCCGATTCAGCGACGGGTGCAATTTCCAGAGTATGTGATGGAAATCTGTCGCACAGTGCCGGTTTCAGCTTGTAGACCTGAGGACTGGGTGGTTAGCATACCAGGCAACCCAAATCAACAGGCTAGTAACCTTGTAGGAACTCGTGTCGATCAACTTTTGTCCGGCACAACCGCACAACCTGCCATAAATACCGCCGATCGACGCTATCCCCGTCGCATTGCTTTCGAACGGGAGGATCCTAATAATAATAACTACAACTTGGAGCTAGATCGCAATAATAATCCGATTCCTCTGGGAATAAATGCTGGAGGGACTGTCCAAGCTTACCCATACGATTCGTGGAATATACCTCCTCGATTACAACCACATGCTCTGTGGTACAGAACAGCTAGAAATCCAAATAGGCCTACCGATACCGCTCTAAGCTTCGGTCAGAACCAACCACTGTTTTACCAAACGCCATTACAAAACCCAACAACAGCGCAACCGATGTTGGTACCAGTCCTACAAGTTCACTCCCTGACTGCTCAACCCCGAGGGAGAGAGAACAGATTCCCGATAGAAAGAGGGGAATGTGTGGAAATGGAAGAGGGCTGGACACAGCGAGCTGATCCCAATGAGGACCCCAATGGAGCAATCTTCAATGTAGTGATTGCTGCAGGGGATAGTCCCCCCAGACCAGAGGAATATAACGGTAGTTTAGAGAACTTCGTACGCTTCCTAGAAAACTGGCGGGTAACTGGCGGAACCTGCAGAAACAATCAGGGTATCCCGGTGCGGATCAGCGGCTCCCTAATCCAGTTCAAGCGTGCGGCCTATGATACAGCTCCATTCGTCCATGCAAATGAGAACGCTGGTGCAGAATCAGTCCCCACTCGATTTGGATACGACATAGATGCTCGAGATCGAGGCTCTGAGTTTTCCATGCCCTATGCCACTGCTAGTGGTGAACTGCCCTATTACATGGCACCCACACGTCGATATGGTTTCGATGTGGCTCTGCTGACCCAGTTACCAGACCTGTTCTCCTCCAGGTTTACCACCCCTTCAGCGGGAGACCCCGATGAGTTTTTCCGGGAAGTGTCCCGAGATGACCCATGGGTGGAAACCTTACTGTGTGCCAAGAACGGCAATGATCCAGCGGTTAACGAGCGCTATTGCCGGAAATAAAAGGTTTTCAGGTTGGAGGTTGTTCGCGTAGCGTGGCCAATAGGCCAAGGTTGAAAGTTGAACTATGAGTAATCAAGCACGATTGTGATTAATCTCAGGGTGGTGGGCAGTGCTTACCATCCTTATTTGCCAGGACATGAATTGGTCTAAACTCCTAAATCTACTCCCGACTCCGGTTCCCCCCTTATTAAGGGGGGTTAGGGGGGATCTGACACTCGCAATTAACCTAGCAGTGCTACTCCGATGTTGGTGGGCAGTGCCAACCCAAGCCTACGGCAAGCAAATCAATCTCACTCCAGCACTGCCCACCCTACATCTTGCTCCGGTTCCCCCCTTGTTAAGGGGGGTTAGGGGGGATCTGACACTCCCAATGAACCCAGCAGTGCTACTCCGATGTTGGTGGGCAGTGCCAACCCAAGTCTATGGCAAGGTAATGAATTGCTCTGATCCACTGCCCACCCTACATCTTGCTCCGGTTCCCCCCTTGTTAAGGGGGGTTAGGGGGGATCTGACACTCCCAATGAACCCAGCAGTGCTACTCCGATGTTGGTGGGCAGTGCCAACCCCAGCCTACGACAAGCAAATCAATCTAACTCCAGCACTGCCCACCCTACATATTTCTCCGGTTCCCCCCTTAATAAGGGGGGTTAGGGGGGATCTAACACTCCCAATGAACCCAGCAGTGCTACTCCGATGTTGGTGGGCAGTGCCAAGCTCAGCCTACGACAAGCAAATCAATCTAACTCCAGCACTGCCCACCCTACATCTATCCCGACTCCCTTAATAATTAATAGTTAAACCATGATCAATCCCCAGAAGCAACAACCCCTTTCCCAATCATCAGATGCCGGTTTCACAATCATGGAATCCTTGATGGCAATGCTGATTATTACAATTCTGATGGTTGGCATCTCACCGATGATTGTCTTAGGAGTGGCAAATCGAGTCCAGTCCAGACGAGTAGAACTAGCAGTGCAAGCAGCTAGGGCCTACATCGATGGTGTACGGAGTGGAGCGATTGCTCCTCCCGCAAAGACGGAAAAGATGGAAGCCAAAGATATCTTAAAAGAAAGAAAGAAATTGGCTGAGGTTGGGGCTCCACCATCAAACTTCGATTGTAAAAAAGATAAAAAAGACTCCTATTGCAATAATGACAAGAGTCTCTACTGCGTAGACCTTGATGAAGATGATGGCTGTAGCAAGAACAGTTCCAGAGACTTGATCATTCAGGCATTTCGGAGTATCCCGGCAGACCCCGATGCCAGAGATCCTGAAAAAACCTACTTTCTGGGGGTGCGGGTTTACCGAGCTGATGCCTTTCAAGGTAAAGAGAACTTAAAAATTAGTCAGGAGGGTGCGAAGGCGAAATCTAGGGGACCTGGATTCAGCGATCGCAAAGCCCCCCTATTTGAAACGACTACAGAAATTACCACAGGTACACCGAGTTATAGCCGTTTTTGCCAGCGCCTAGGGGGTTGTAATAGCAATTCTGGAGATTCTCAAGATTAGCACTACAGTTTGGCTGGACAAATCACTAATCATAACTGACATCAATCACTGACAGAAACTCCAACCATGATTACATCACTGAGAACCTTACTCGCCCATAAACTTAAAAGTAATAAAAAGCCTAAGTTCAACCATGGCGGCTTCACTTTAATTGAACTACTGGTAGCCATGATTGTGGCGGTACTAATCATCGCGCCACTATTGAGATTTATGATTACTATCGTTGATACAGACCGTAAAGAGCAAGCCAAGGCTACCTCAGAACAAGAAATCCAAGCCGCTATGGACTACATAGCTAGAGACTTGGAGCAAGCTGTCTATATCTACGATAACTCTGGAGTAGAAAGAGACAATGCTGGAACACCTGCTGACTCTGGAATCCAAGACCAAATCCCACCATTTGCAAATGAAATAGACGGTTGTAACCAAGATAACTGTACACCTGTGCTGGTATTCTGGAAGCGAAAGTATTTGGATAGAACAGACGAAGTCAATGGAGAAACCGTTGGCGAATTTACCAATGGAAATGATACCTTTGTCTATGCTCTCGTTGCCTATTACTTAATTGATGATGAAAATCCTGACGACAATAATACTTGGTCAAATATTGCTAGAATTGGTCGCTTTGAAATTCATGATCAAGTCACCAATGTAAATTCAGGGGATCTTGGTATCCGTGGTAGCTCAGGCTTTAAAGCCTTTAAGATCAGCATAAGAGGAAGCACACTCAAGCAAAAATTGAATCAGTGGACAAAAGGGGATGCTCCTTACGATACTCAAGCTCAAATCTTGGTAGATTACATTGATAACGAAGCAACGGGAATAACACCAGATTGTCCAAGTGTCTTTCCCCAATCAGATCAAGAGCTAGAGGAAGATTTGCAGGTTCCAAGTCAAATAAACGGTGGGTTCTATGCCTGTGTGGATGCAGACAAAAGAATAGCCCAATTATTTTTGAGAGGGAATGCTTTAGCTCGGCTCAAGACTAATCCAGAGGACTATGAATACCAACTAAACCGGTCTAGCTATTTCCCGACCGTAACCATGCAAATTGAAGGACGGGGTTTCCTTAATATTAAATAATATAGCAGTTATTTTAGGGAGTAGGGAGTAGGGAGTAGGGAGTAGGGAGTAGAAATTTACTCTAACCAATTCATAAGGGATAGTACAATTAAATTTACTTATTCATAAATATCATCAACAAACCCTATAGCATTATATGTTTACATTTTACATAAAAATGGAAGATCATCAAAGCCTAAAACGAAAACAAAATAATGATGCTGGATTTACCTTTATGGAATTACTGATAGTAATTTTAATGGTAGGAATTTTATCCTCCATTGCTGCTCCCAGTTGGCTGGCTTTTGTGAATCGACAGCGCGTGAATAAAGTGAATGAGAGAGTGTTAAGTGTAATCCAAGAAGCCCAGCGACAAGCTAAAAATAAAAAACTCCACTACAGTGTTAGTTTTAGGATGAACGACGGAGTTCCAGAAGCGGCAGTTTATCAAGACAACAATAATGATAATCCAACACAAAACTTTCAATGGCAGAGTTTAGTTGGTGATTTAGGGGTCAAACCAGAGGAAGTTTGGGTAGGGACAAATCTAACTGATGAAAACAAACTTGGAACGTTATCCATTTTGAGTGAGCAGAATAAAACAATTACCTTTGATAACCAGGGCGTTCTACCAAATGGTGCAGATACTGACTTAGCTATTGTAGTCGCTGTTCCCGATTCTAAGAATAAAAATAATCCTATTGAAGCAACCCAGCGATGTGTAAGAATAAAAACTATCTTGGGTGCATTAGAAACTAATAGAAAAGGGAGCGAATGTAATCATTCAACATAGTGCTGAGTGGGTTAGAAACGTGAAAGGTCAAACTTAAATTAGGGTGATAGTTGATGCAATTCAATAGCCAACAGGGGGATCAATCCCGAGCTGATGCGATTGCGCTACGCGCGATCGCTGGATTCACTCTACTGGAAACTATTCTGATAGTGTTGGTCGTTGGACTATTGGCTGCGATCGCAACTCCCAGCTGGCTCACCTTTATCAATCATCTGCACCTCAACATCGCCCAAGACCAAATCTACCGAGCTATGCGCATTGCCCAAAGCAACGCCAAACGAGACAAAGAGATCTGGCAAACTAGCTTTCGAGAAAAAGATGGCATTGTCCAGTGGTCAATTCACCGAGCTATGGGAAAAACATGCATTTTAGATCAAGTCCATTGGCATAGCCTTAGCCCTACCATCGCCATCTACAAAGACAAAAATAAGAAAGGTAAATCCGAGACTACCCTAGCTAAACCAAAGGGAGACTGTTCAAATACTGGAGTATGGCGAGTCCAGTTTAACTACAGAGGAAACACCAACGGACAACTGGGACAAATCACCCTAATCACCAAGAATAATAGCACCACCCAACGTTGCGTTTACGTATCCACCCTGATCGGAGCCCTGCGCAAGGGTAGATATCATCCTAAACCGAATAACAGTAAAAAGTATTGTTATTGAGGGCAGCAGGGAATCGGGAATCGGGAATCGGGAATTGGGAATCGGGAATCGGGAATCGGGAACATTATCAAAGAGATATGCTATGATACCCCGGTAATTACCCTTAATAAAAATCTCCCCATCTCCCCATCTCCCCATCTCCCCATCTCCCCATCTCCCCATCTCCCCATCTCCCCACTACTGTAAGCCTGCTTGAGTTTTTTGATCATCAAGCTTTAAAATCAACACCCCGAGGGGTGGCAAACACAAATCTAGGGAATAGGGATGATTGTGGAAGAACCATTCATCTGTCCACTTACCCCCAAGATTCCCCATATTACTACCACCGTATTGGCGAGCATCACTATTGAGCAATTCCTTGTAGAATCCCATCTCGGGGACTCCTACCCGATAATGACTATGGGGCTGAGGGGTAAAATTGCACACTGTCACAATAAACTCTTCAGAATCGTGAGCATAGCGAATGAATGACACCACACTATGGCGATTGTCACTACAATCAATCCATTCAAAGCCGTCCTGGTCAAAATCCTGAGTATAAAGCGCCGGTTCCCTGCGATAGAGATAATTCAGGTCACTAATCAACTGCTTTAAATTTTTATGGGGTTGATATTGCAACAAATCCCACTCCAAATCCCCCCAGACATTCCACTCACTCCACTGACCGAACTCCATACTCATGAATAAAGTTTTCTTACCTGGGTGAGCAAACATATAAGCATACAGACAGCGGAGATTAGCAAACTTGAGCCACTCATCCCCAGGAATTTTCCCAAGCATATTACTCTTGCCATGAACCACCTCATCGTGAGATAGGGCAAGCATATAATTCTCAGCATGGTTGTACCACATGCTGAAGGTAACATTATTCTGGTGGAACTGGCGAAACCAGGGATCCATGCTGAAGTAGTCTACTATATCATGCATCCAGCCCATATTCCACTTCAGATTAAATCCCAAACCTCCTAAATAATTTGGCCAAGACACCATCGGCCAATCCGTTGACTCTTCCGCAATAGAGAGAACACCAGGATAATAACCAAAAATCACCTGATGAGTTTGCCTGAGGAAATCCACCGCTTCCAGATTTTCCCGACCCCCATACTGATTTGCTATCCATTCTCCATCCCCACGTAAATAGTCCAGATAGAGCATAGATGCTACGGCATCCACCCGCATGCCATCAATGTGGTACTTATCAAACCAAAACAAAGCGTTAGCTACCAGAAAATTCCGCACTTCGTTACGGCTATAGTTAAAGACTAAGGTTCCCCACTCCTGATGTTCACCTTTACGGGGATCCGCGTATTCATAGAGATGAGTACCATCAAAGAAAGCCAAACCATGAGCATCTTTGGGAAAATGACCGGGTACCCAATCCAAAATTACCCCAATCCCATTTTGGTGACACTGGTCGATAAAATACATCAAGTCTTGTGGGTTACCATAGCGCGAGGTACAGGCATAGTAACCGGTAACCTGATAGCCCCAAGAGCCATCAAAGGGATGCTCTGCCAGGGGTAAGATTTCGATATGGGTGAAGCCCAATTGCTTGATATAAGGAATTAATTTTTGGGCTAGTTCTCGGTAAGTCAGGAAACGGGCTCCTGGTTTGAGGTCTGAAACGGTTACCACCGTTAGGGTTTCACCATTTGCTCCCTGAGGAAGTTTAGCTGAAGAACCATGAAGCCAAGAGCCCAGATGTAGCTCATAGACAGAAATCGGTTGCCTCAAGGGGTCAGTGTGACGCCGATGCTCCATCCAGTGGTGATCATGCCACTGATAGTCATCCAAGTTGGTAACAATCGAAGCAGTTTTCGGTCTGACCTCTTGTTGGAAACCATAGGGGTCAGATTTCTCGTAGATATGACCTTCAGAATTTTTAATCTCGTACTTGTAGGATTCTCCCACTCCCAGTTCAGGAATAAAGAGTTCCCAGATACCAGTGACCCCTTTGCGCATCTGATGTTGACGGCCATCCCAATGATTAAAATCCCCGATCACTGAAACATTACGAGCATTAGGTGCCCAAACGGCAAAATAGACTCCCTCAACCCGATCAATTTCTGTAGGATGAGCCCCCAGTTTCTCGTAGATGCGGTGATGATTCCCTTCTGCAAATAGGTGCAAATCAAACTCGGTTAGTTTGGCAGAACGGAAGTGATAGGGGTCATAGCTAACCCATTCGCGTCCGCCTTTTTTAATGCGCAGTTGGTAATTAGCCAGCCGAGGTGTTTCAATTTCCACCTCAAAAAAGTGAGGATGGTGTACCGATTGCATTGGGTAAGACTCCCTTTCCGTTGGCAGAACTACCCATGCTGCTTCTGCATTTGGTAGATAAGCCCGCACCACCCAACTAACCTTACGATCTTGCTCAAATTTATGGGAACCAAGCACTTCAAAGGGGTTATGATGTTGGTTTCCTACGATCTGGTCAATTTGTTCGGGATTAATTCTTGAATACATTCAGGGTAAACAGGCTCAGGGGGTGACAACAAGGCATTAAACTAAACAGGGTGTAGGGTGTGGGGGGTAGGGGGTGGGGAAAATAGAAGCGATGCAGCTTCGGAACAGGGGAGCCAGTGCCGACCTGCGGGGGTTTCCCCCACTCGCGCTTTGCATGGCTGACAGGGAATTTGGAGTGAGCCGGTGGGATAACAATCGCTCCCAAACCTGATTTAACCGTCCCGTCGCAACTCCGCCAGCTCCTGATCTTCCCCTCCTGGGAGGGGTTAGGGGTGGGTTACCCTACACCCATCACCCCACACCCCACACCCCGTAAAGCTTTTAAGGCAGTTTGTCACCCCGTCGGGTAAACAGGTCTGGGAGTATCACCGTTAGAACGGAAGGATTGTCCGAAACAAATCGCTCAGTTGCAACAGAAAAATCAATTCTCGAATCTGGGGGTCAAGGCCAGGGCTGGTTGAGCGTTGTGCTATGGCATCTTGCAGTTGGGCGTATTCAGCGGGATTCATTGGCTTGCCATCAAGAGGCGATCGCGCTTCAATAATAATCTCAGTTCTCAACACCTCTTCTGGTAGATCTTCCGGAGGTGGTAAACACCAACCTGGTCTAGCTATAAGTATAGCGATAGTTAATTCTAGGCCAATTCCTAACAATTTCAACAATTTAGCCATGACCAAGAGGATTGATTACTTAAATTGAGTCGTTAATAAAATCCTATGTGACGTACTCCCGACGTTGCCCTAACGGGACAACGCGGGCTTCTTGCCAACACCAGGTATCCCTTCGGTTACTCGGCAAGCTTTACTGCTGACGGGACGCCCCACCGCCAAATTCAATATGTTTATTGCCGCATTCACATCACGATCCGCTGTAAACCCACAGTGAGGACAAGAATGGATGCGGTCTTTTAATTTTTTAGGGACTTTCGTTCCACAATTGGAACAGTTTTGGCTGGTATTTCTGGGATTCACTGCCTTCGTGATTAGTCCAGCATTTAAGGCTTTGACTGATAAGATAGACAGAAATTGACCCCAACCAGCATCTAATATAGATTTAGCTAATTTAGTTTTCGCTAAACCTTTAATGTTCAACTTTTCATGAGCTACTAAATCATGATTGTTTAGTAATCCCTTTGCTGTTTTAAAATGAAAGTCTTTCCGAGTGTCAGCAACTCTTTTATGGGCTTTGCCTAATTTGCTAACAGCCTTTTTCCTGTTGTTACTACCTTTTTTAGACCGACTAACAACTTTTTGGATCTTCTTTAGCCGTTTTTGAGCCTTTCGATAGTATTGGGGTATTGGTACCTCTGAACCATCAGACTTAACAAGAAAAGACTTGAGACCCATATCTATCCCAATGGGATTTTCAACGCTATCTACTGGGATAACCTCTGGAACACTATCATCTTGGATTGACAACGTAACATAGTAGCCATCAGCCTTTCGGGTTATGGTAGCTGTTTTGATTTTGAATCCTTCTGGGATAGGTCGGTGATAAATTATCTTGACTTTGCCAAATTTTGGAAGAGTCAAGATGTTGCCATTTATAGGATTCTTGGATAGAGAAGGAAAAGTAAACGACTTGTATCTATTTTTACTTTTAAATCGAGGTCTTCCGCTCTTTTTCCCATTACTATCTCCCTTAAGAAACCGCTTAAAAGCCAGATCTACTCTCTTTACGCAATCCTGTAATACGTGAGCGTGAATATAACTATACCAAGGTCTATCTTTCTTTAGCTGAGGTAGAGTTTTCTTCTGGGAAAAGTAGTCAGGGTTATTTCTTAGATCTGGTAAATGACAAACAAGGGGACAAGAATTAATAGGACAGCGATTCTGCTCAAACCAATTAAACCTGTCTGCCAACAAATAGTTGTACTGATGACGCAACATGTCCAGCCATTTCTCTACTTTTGCAATTTGCGACTTTGCTAGTCTTAATCGGTATTGATATGCATATCTCATTTTTGTCCTCTTGCTTATCGACCTATTGTTAGTCTAACATTTGGGGATCCATATGACAATCCAAAATACCGAAAAGATGAAAGATAAAAAGTTGATAGTCAGAGTAACTGAATTTGAAAAACGACAATTAAAACAGGAGGCCGATAAGAGAGGGATGACACCCTCTGAGTTGATTAGAAGCTTGATAGCTCGTTTCCCTATCCCCCAGGATTCCTAATTGGTGACTCCGTTTCACTCCATCACCGGGCTATCCTTCCTAGAGACGAAACCTGATTGTTAGTGGAGCCTTGTCTTGATGCAGTCGCTCATGGGGGAAACCCCCAAGACCGCGCTGCATCGCTAGGCGAATTAAATTCGCCACGGGTCGCACCTCTTTTATGCATAACCGACCAACCATAAAGGCGACCCTATCCTTACGGTAACTTTGAGACGCTGACCAAGCACGGGTACAGCGCGGGGCTGCCGCCCTAAAGCTCAACCGATTCAGCACTGCCTGTGGCGTCTGGATTAATCAGTGTGGCTGTGTGATTGATTTACAGGAATAATTTCTATTGATGGGATTGGTTTTTTGCTCTAACCTTAGGGTGATAGCTAGGGTTATTGGTGCGCTCAGGAGTTTTTTTCTGATTTTTACTACTAATTTCTAGGCTATCACAAATCCTCGTCTGTCCCTAACTCACGATTCCTCCTGAATCTGACCTGATGCTAAGATAGGTGCGTTCTAGCATCATCTTTTTAGCTAGTAATAACTGCTACCAAGTTAATCCTGGTCAGCAGCGCTTCTTGAGTTAGCTAACCAGCCTAAGACCTCTGAAGTCTCGGCCACTAGATTGTTTTCCTGCCCTGATTAAACGTTACCGGTTTCCCATAGGTGTTTCCAACAACTAAGGAGTTTTTTATGAATGCTGTTCCTCGCTCTGCTCGTAGTCAAAGAAATCGGTCTCAGCAATCATTGGCTATTTCAAAAGACCAACGTTCTAGGATAGCACGACCACCAACAGATACTATGATGTCACCGAAAACCCCTAAGCCAAAGGTTGAAAATGTGAGTGTTTTGCAGCAGCAAACACCAATTTTTTTGAAAGCCTTACTATTTTTAAAACTGGGATCAGATATAGTAACATTTACACTAATTGCTACTGCTGTCACCGTTTATTCCTGGACAGTTTACAGCCAGCAACAATGGACCCAAGAGTATCGTAAGCTAGAGGAGCTGCAAAGAGATGAGCGCAATATGACAGCAACAACCGAAGTGATCAAAGATCAACTCGCTCAACAGGCTGAAAATCCAGCTACAGGGCTGGTTACTCCCAATCCAAGTAATACAATTTTTCTCAAACGAGCTCCTGAACGTCCTCAGCGCCAGCCATTTACCGCTTTCACGAAACCTCCTGAGCCAAAACCCAAGAAAATCACACCCCTGGGTTACTAGTTTTTGGCCTAGGTATAGGGCGAATGAGGGTAGGTAAAACTCTGTTTAGCTATATTTAGTTAAGTAGATCTTTATAAGTATATTTATTGAAATACATTTAATTAAGTGTGTCTGTTTAAGTATATTTATTTAGGTATATTTGTTAAAAATGATAGTCAGGTAAAACCTTATGAAGCCCGGTAAGTCACTGGGAAACAACCGTTTGAGACTGCTAATGATATGGGTAATAATGATGGCAGGCGGCAGTGGGCTGTTGCTAAATTTATACCGTTTGCAAGTTTCAGAGGGATCGTCCCTAGAGGAAAAAGCACGGCGGCAGCAAATGGTCTATATGCGGCCATTTGTACCTCGCCGTCCTATTGTTGACCGCAAGGGGAATGTTTTAGCCATCGACCGACCTGTCTATACCTTATATGCTCACCCGAAGTTGTTCAAAAAATCCTTACAGGAAATTGCTGCTTTGCTGGCTCCGATGATCAAAAAAACACCAACAGATTTGGAGGAGCAGTTCGGGAAACGTAAGAGTGGTATTCGCTTGGGCAATACGATCCCAGAAGCGATCGCAGACCAAATTTCTCGGTTGAACTTAGATGGTTTAGAGTTGATTCGACAATACTCCCGCTTTTATCCCCAAAATGAATTGGCATCAGATGTGGTGGGTTATGTAAACATTTTCGATCATCTGGGTCAAGCCGGTCTAGAATACACCCAAGAAAAGTTCCTAGAACGGGAGATAAAAAACATCCGACTGAGCCGTGCTGGCAATGGAGCCTTGATGCCAGGTCATGTGCCAGAAGGATTTATGCACCTTGATGACCTGCGGCTACAAATAACTATTGATAGTCGCCTGCAACGAGCAGCTCGCTCTGCCCTGAAGGAAACCATCAAGAAATTTAATGCAGAGCGTGGCAGTATCCTAGTGATGAATGTAAACAATGGTTCGTTGTTAGCCCTAGTTTGTGAGCCAACCTACAACCCCAATCAGTACTCCAAATTCGATGTGAGTTTGTTTAAAAATTGGGCGCTGTCAGACTTGTATGAACCTGGTTCGACATTCAAACCCCTAAACGTTGCGATCGCATTAGAAACTGGTATCATTACAGCCCAAAGCTTGTTCAACGACACTGGTAAGATTCAAATTGGCGAATGGCCGATTCTCAACCATGACTATAAATCAGTAGGCGCTCGCGGGATGATCAATCCCAGCAAGATTCTTCAACATTCCAGCAATGTGGGCATGGTGAGGATGATGAGAAAGATGAAACCTGAGGTTTACTATGACTGGTTAGAGAAGCTAGGCTTAAAGCAAAAAGTAGGAATTGATTTACCAGCTGAGACGGCTGGACAGCTCAAAAGTAAGTACAAATTTAAAGTTTCCCCAATTGAACCAGCTACGGCTTCCTTTGGTCAAGGCTTTTCCTTAACCCCAATTCAGCTAACTCAGATGCTAGGTGCCCTTGCCAATGGCGGTAAGCTAGTGACTCCCCATGTGGTTCGCGGACTGTTTGACACCAAAGGGAATCCCCACTGGCAACCACGCCGTCCTGCACCGAGACGAGTATTTTCCCCCAACACTACTCGGACAGTGGTGGAAATGATGGAAACTGTAGTAACTGATGGTTCTGGAAAGGCATCCCGCATTCCTGGTTATCGGATTGGTGGTAAGACCGGTACGGCTCAGAAAGCCAGTCCTAATGGGGGCTATTACAGCGATGCCAAGATCACCAGCTTTGTGGGAATTTTGCCAGTAGAATCTCCCCGCTATGTCATCTTAGCAGTAGTGGATGAACCCCAAGGCAATGCCTTTGGTTCTAACGTAGCTGCACCATTAGTCAAATCAGTTATAGAAGCACTGATTACCATTGAGCGGATTCCACCATCATCTCAAAACTTCCGCTAGTAGGGAAACTCGGTTTTAAAATGAGTACAATTCAAGCTCTGGTTTGACTTGTCTGCACCTGTGCTAATAACTGATCAGTGTTAGTGGCTGCTGGTTTACAACTAAGTGCCTGACAAACTAAACCAATAACAGAATCTGGCAGATGGGTATCTAATTGATAAACACTTACGGGGAAATACTCACAGATGAGGGAGGTAAGTTGCTTAGCACCAGCGCGAATCAGAGTGCAATTGCGGTACCAATCTAAAGCAGTAAATATACTGGGACAGGATTGAGGGGATGTGTTGAGGACGCTACTAAATGCTTTCAAGGCTTGCTCTGCTCGGTCAAGGTATCGGAGATCTTCAGTAAGTAAAGCCAGACGTACTAGGTTTGCGATCGCTACCCCATTGGCAGATGGTGTCGCATTATCCGTATAACTACGCTCGTTTACTAACAGTTGATCACTAGGGTCACTGGCAGCATTATAGTAACCACCATTATCCACACTCCACAGCAATTCATCAAACTCCTGCTGTACCTTAACCGCTTTCTCTAGCCAACTGGCCGGTGACAGGTTGGTCGGTTGCAGGTTTGAACCTTGGCCTTTTGGCCAAGGTTGTTCTACTGACAAACTTGCCTGATGTAAATCCAGCAGAGCTTTGATAAACAAGGCATAATCTTCAGACTGAGCCAGCACTGCCGGTTGACCATCATAGTTTAGTCGGTGGAATCGACCTGCTACCCATTGATTGTTGAGGATGAATTGAGCAGCAACAGTTGCTAGTTGCCAATAGTCCGGTTCCAGGAACACACTATAGCCTCGCGCTAGGCCAGAAATCATTAAGCTATTCCAGGCAACAATCATTTTGGTGTCCGTTACTGGTGGAATTCTACCGAGCCAGTTCCGGGTTTTTGCCTCTTGATTGGTTTTGGCTGGTGGGAAGGTTTCCAGGAGATCCGGTTTGGCACCATAACGTGCTTCAAACAGTTTAGCCAAAGCAGCTTCAGTGTTCTGGGAAAACTGATCTGAGTAACGGCGCTGCAACACATTCTTGCCTTCAAAGTTGCCCTCTTTGGTCAGAGTAAATTCTTCCTGAATTGCTGTAAACTCCGATGGGCTTAGCAGTTGTTCTAGTTCTGAATAACTCCAGACATAAAACTCCCCTTCTTCAGGTTCACTGTCTGCTGGAGTCGCGAAATTATCTGCATCTTGAGCAGCATAAAAGAAACCATTCGGAGCGGTCATTTCCCGCTTGAGCCATTGAACTGTTCCTGCGATCGCTCGTTTAAAAGCGGCTTCCTGAATCCCTGCACTCCACAAATCTACCAAGTACTCCACAATCTGCCCATTGTCATAGAGCATTTTTTCAAAGTGGGGTACTGTCCAAGTGGGGTCAACTGTGTAGCGATGAAACCCCCCAGCCACATGATCGTAAATACCGCCCTTGGCTAAGTCTAGTCCCCGCTGTGCACAAGCCTGCTCTGGGGTATACTCCGATGCCCAATCGAAGCGAGTAACCCGTAGTGCCATACTGGCATAGGGAATCATGGGGAAACGTGGACCTGGATTGAGAGCATTAACGACACCCACACTAACTTGACCACCGATAAAGAGCAAATCATCACCAAGCTGCTCTGATTCGGGTAGTACTGCTGCCTGTTGGAGGTATCCCAGGATGTCTTCTTTGAAACTGTTAAGCTTACCTTTTTCTAAATCATAGAAGCGACGAATTGATTGGAGCAACTGCAAAAACCCCGGTCTTCCGTAGCGTGGTTCCACAGGGAAGTAGGTACCTCCATAAAAGGGTACCAAGTCATCCGGTGTCAGGAAAATATTAAGGGGCCAGCCTCCTTGACCTGTCATCATCTGCAATGCTAGCATGTAAATGCTATCAATATCGGGTCTTTCTTCCCGGTCTAGCTTAATCGGAAGAAAATTAGCATTCATATACTTGGCAATTGCCTGATTGGAAAACGCTTCGCCCTCCATCACCGTACACCAGTGGCAGCTAGAGTAACCGATAGACAGGAAAATTGGCCTATCTTGTTTTCTTGCCGTTAATAGCGCTTCTTCACACCAAGGCCACCAATCGATCGGATTTTCAGCATGCTTACGTAGATAAAGGCTTTGGGATTGGGCAAGGCGGTTAGTCATGACAGCTTCAGTAGTCGCTTCCCCTTCAGTCTACCTTGGTGAGTAGTGAATCATTGATGTATTTGTCGTTAGTTATTTGTCGTTAGTTATTTATGATTCACTCTTTGTTATGAGGGTAGTTAAAAATTACCAATGACCAATGACCAATCACTATGAAACTTTGGTTTCCTCAACAGTATTACCAAAGTAATGATGATAGTAATCATAGCTACCGGTAGTGTAACCTTTTAAACCATTAGCAACGATACCCAAAACTCTGCTATGAGCAATTCTCAATTCCGAGAGAGCTTCTTTGAACAAAATTTGCTTAGCTTTCCCTAAACCTACCACCATCAATATCCCATCGGTATTAGGCTCGATCAGTCTAGCATCCGCCAGACCAAGTAGGGGAGGGGTATCAAAAATTACCAGCTCAAACCGCTCTTTGAGATATTGAACTAAATTCTCCATCTTTGGGGAATTGAGAAGCCTGGTGGGGTCGGGGGAAATTTGACCAGCACTTAGAACACAGAGATTTTCCTCTAGAGGCGATCGCTGAATAACATCATCAACCTTGATTTCGCTAGAAATAACATCGCTCAGTCCCCACAAATTAGGTAAATCCATCTTCTGATGAATCTGAGGAAAGCGCAGATTAGCATCCACCAGTAAAACCTTTTGCCCCATTGCTGCTGCTGCCAGGGCTAAGAATATAGCCGTAGTGGATTTACCATCTACTGGTTCAGCAGAAGTTACCACTATAGCGCTAATGGGTTTCTCAGAATACAGACATTGGAGATTAACTTGGAGAGAGCGAAACGCCTCTAAAACAGGAGAAATCTGGTAACTACCAGATCCCACACCGAGTTGTGGAGCTGAGGCTTCTGGCTCGGGTATTATGCCCACACCAGTAACGGTAGTGCATTTCTGGAGTTCTTTGTTAAAGGGGATTGTTGCTAATATTGGAAAGCGAGTATACTCTTTGATATCGTCAGTGCTGTTAAGTAAATGATGTAACTTTTCTGCTAAAAACCCAGCCGTGGCACCTGCAACTATCCCTGCGGCTGCGCTTAGGAGCAAAGTATCAGGCAAATTTGGGGATATTGGTTTTTCAGGTTGTTGCGGCTCAACAATTGTCTGCCAAGGGATACTGGTTTTAGCTGATTCAAGTTCCAAAGTTTCCCGAACTGACTCAAAGCGGTTTAGGCTTTCTGTTGCTACCTCAATCTTCTGCTTGAGTTCTGTATATCGATCGGCAATCACAGCTAGCTGTTTAAGTTTTTCACTGATCAGACTTTCCCCTTTAGCGATTGCGACCTGGCGCATCTCTAAAACCTTAATTTGGTTCGCTGTCTCTACTAGCTGCTGAATCAAATTCAGGCGAACTTTACTTGAGGAAGCCGATGGAGCATTGCCACTCAACTCCTGAATACGGCTATTTATCACCTTTTCTGCTTCCTGGCTTAACAGGGGGAGTAAATTTTGCTGTTGTTGCCTTAATCCTTCAAAGGTAGATTGGTTTTCCTTGAACTCTGCTAAATCCAACACCATCTGACCTTCTACTTTAGAAAGTTGGTTGAGCAATTGTTGATAACGGGGTGTTGCGATCAGGTTAGCTACTGCTTCCGCTTGCTGTGAGGATAGACCCAACTGACCTTTGAGTTTCCCATACAGTATAATCATGTCTCGCAGCTGAGTTTGGGTAGCTTGTCTGTGTTCGACAATAGCATTTACCCGATTCGTCAACAGTTCACCCTGAAGTTGTGGATTAATCAGGTTGTACTTCTGCTGGAGTTGCTGGAGTTGTAGCTGAAGCTGATTAATTTGTCCTTGTATTTTCGGCTGCTGATTCGAGACAAATTCAATGCCTTGTTTGATGCTAGCCTGTTGTTGTTGCTTAGAGTACTCGATGTAGCCCAGAGCAACCTTTTCCAACACAAATTGAATTCTTTCGGGGTCTGAATCTTGGTAGGCAACTTCTAAAATTTTGGTTTCTCGCAGTCGGGATACCATCATTCCTTCCCGGAGAGTATGATAGTTTATTTCTGGATATTGGGTTTGAATTTGCTCCACAATCTCAGACATAACCTGAGGAGAGCTTAATACCTGAATTTGAGTGTCATAGTCGAAACTTTTAGTTGGAGCAGCAATGCTATGTACCCCGGGTTTTGCCTGCAACTCCAACGGGTCTTCACCAGATATGGGTTCGAGTAACAGCTGGAATTTGCCTTCATAGATCGGAACTGCACTTAAGGTTTTGGCAATAATTCCGGATGTCACAGTAAGGGCGACCCCTGCCATCAAGACAGCTCGACGACGAGCAGCAGCTAATATACGACGCAGATCGAGTTTGCTGGCTTCCAACTCATAGGCTCCTCCTGTTAGTTCTGGAGAAGATCGATACTGCTGTTGACCACTATGCTTAGATAGGGATGGCTTATAAGCTCCTTGGGAACCCATAATTCAAGTTCTTCTTGCTACTTGGGGATTGGGAATTGGAGATTGGATAACTGGTAGGATGCATAAACCCTAGTTACATGCTAGTTACAGGAACATCGGGAATGATTAGCCTGGTTTTGTGATCAATATCGATTAGCCCGAAGGGCGTTGGCTAGCGAACAGCAATAACCTTTTATTTTCCTTGCTTGAAGGTCAAAACAAGAAATTTAATGTAACATCATTCCGGACTCACGAAGCAATCGCTTGCCAACATATAGGATATCCAATTTACCAAACTTTCCCAATTTACAGATACAACAGTTATACCACCCATCAGGATGAATAGGACCCATGCAAAAAGGCAAAAGGAATACTAGGGTCGTAACTTAATCCTTTAACCTTTGACATCTATCCTGATTGCCACGGAATGAATGTGCCCAATAGATTTCAGGCACTAGTTGTTGCCAAATTCTCTGATTTGGCTTCCAGCAAGCTCTCATAGAGCTCACTGAGCTGATGGGCAACACCATTCCAGCTAAACATATTTTCTACCCTTGCTCTTGCCCCTAAGCCAAGTTGATTTTTCCAGTCGTGATCCGAGAGAATCCGATCGATAGCAGCCGAAAAAGCACCAGCATCTTTAGGTGGTGCCAGTAAGCCAGTTTCTGCAGATACAACGGTAAACTGAAGACCACCGACATCACTAGCTACTACAGGGGTGCCACTAGCCATGGCTTCGATGGCAACTAAACCAAAAGGTTCGTAGTGACTTGGTACTACACAAACATCAGCTGCAGCATAATAAGCTGGCAGTAGTTCATCAGGAATGCGTCCAGGAAATGTAGTGATAGTTTGCAGTTCCAATTCAGCTACAATCCCTTCAATGCGATCGCGTTCCATACCATCTTTCTCACCAGGACGAGAACCACCACCAATAATCAGCTTCAAGTTAGGATCACCCCGTAACTGGGAGGAACCAACAGCTCGAACTAGGGTTTCAATGCCCTTGCGTTGGTCAAACCGTCCCACGTAAAAGATGATTTTGTTTTCAGGGCTAAGTCCAAGTTTCTGCCGTGCTTCTAAGCGGTTAATCTTGCCAAATCGGTCAATGTCGGTACCACAGGGAATAATATCAATGTCCCCCTTACTTGAAACTAGCGTACGCATGTGTTCTTGTTCTTGGGGAGATGTAGCAACAATGCGTTCTGCTGTTTCTAGCACTGCTTTTTCTATGTCCAAGCGAGTCGCAGCAATCTTCGGAATTGTTTCTACTGACTCGTATTTAACTGCGCCTAGGGAGTGATAGGTGTGAAGTTGAATTAGCGATGCAGCGCGGTCTTGGGGAGGCAGCGAGGTAGCGCGGTCTTGGGGGTCCCCCCCATGAGCGACTACCGGTGCGGTCTTGGGGGTTCCCCCCATGAGCGACTGCCGTTGGTTTCCCCCACTCGCTATTGCATCAAGAAGGGATTGACGCTTCTTCCACTCCATACCGACCCAAGCCGAAAGCCAGTAGTTTGTATGTACTATTGAATAGTGAATGCCTGATTGCTCCTGAAACTTAAGCAATTCGGTTAAAAACTCACCGCAGTATTCAAAAATCTCCTGTCGTGGCACAAATGCTTTTGGACCAGCAGTTAGGCGAATAGTACGACAACCTGGAGTATGTTCAACAATTGTGGCTTGGTTGGAACTGGAGAGGCGAGTAAACATATCGACCTGCCACCCCTGCTTAGCAAGAGCTTCACCCACTTGGCGCACATACACATTCTGTCCTCCAGCTTCTTCCTTACCGATTTCTATCGCTGGATCTCCGTGAACGGAGATCAGAGCAATGTGCTGTGTATTTTTCGTATTCATAGGCTTTTTTGATGTTGGAGCTTACAGAAGGTTTTCAGGTATGGGGAGTCTGACCTCTATCCGACTAAACCCTCAGCGTCGAGCTTTTACACACTCACTTAACAAATTTTAACCTCTCAGGTGTGCTTAACACATCAGTGGATGGAAGTAAATAAATTTAACAATTTATTTATATAAAATGATAACTTAAGTCGGGCACTATATGGTATCGTTTAGCTTCTTGAGATGCTTCTGGGATTTGACACAGGTCTTTATAGCTGGCTGAATGTCCCTCACTTAAAAATAGTGCATCATTCAGCGATGCCTCAGGTGCGACCCGTGGCGAATTTAATTGGACCACTGTAAGCGCACCATTACGGTCTTGGGAAGGCAGCGCAGTCTTGGGGAGGCAGCGAGGTAGCGCGGTCTTGGGGGTCCCCCCCATGAGCGACTACCGGTGCGGTCTTGGGGGTTCCCCCCATGAGCGACTGCCGTTGGTTTCCCCCATGTTTGTAGTAGTGTGAACGATCGCTGATGGTTTCTAATCAGAAAATTTACATTACTAGCAGTTGACAACTTCAAAAATGTGCTATTATGGATTGACATCACCTTGGAGAGGTGGCTGAGTGGTCGAAAGCGGCAGATTGCTAATCTGTTGATAGGTTCAGGCCTATCCGAGGGTTCGAATCCCTCCCTCTCCGTTGAGTATCCTCAACTGGCAAAAATCAAACTTTCGTTGCTTAGAAAGTTTGATTAACTCTACCTAGGTCTTTGTAAAAAGGAGGCATAAGATTCAGTAATTATGCATCTTATGCCTTCTTTGCTTCTATTTGTCCCTTGTCTACCTATCAAAGTTAGAGAAGCTGTAACCAATGCCAAAAGAAATTCCGAGATCTGTGGCACCATCAACGAAAATTCCACCAGTTAAAGCAGCATTGGCAACAAAATTGGGTCCAAATGGCCAATCAACACCACCAGTAACGATTAAACCGACATTGTCCTCATCACCTGTAGAAAAAGCCAAACCAGCACCAGCGAAAGCTGAGTAAGTAGGCGGCTCAAACGGTTCATCCTGGAAAATAAAGTTGTAAGTGGCTGGGATCACAAAGGTAGCATCATCATTGATTAGTATGCTAGGACGCACTGATAAAGTGGGGGATAAATCGTATTTGCCGTTAATCATAAAGGCACCTCGACCAATATTGGTGCCATCATCAGTAAAACCGATATGACCGCCAACTCCAATATAGTTTCCAACCCCAAGGCTCTTGCCAGTAGGATCAATGTTTCTTTGAGCTACAGGGGTGCCTACTTCATAGGAGGTTGGCTCTGACGTGGGAGAGCTGGCTGGATCTAGTTGTATGTTTAGAGCTGCTACAGATGTCGCTAAAGTCCCTGGTCTCGGTGGAGCTACCACAGGATTATTGAACTCTTGAGAAGGTTTTTGGGATTGCTCAGTGATCGCTTCTAGCTCTTGTTTGGGGAGATTAGCACGATACTGGATAGTTTTTAAATTGGCTAATGGTACCTGCTTCTGTCTGACTGTATAGTCAGCAATTGGTGCAACTGAGCCATTGAATTGGGAGCGGTTGACCAATTCACTAGGAGTCCCTACCGACTTAGTAGCACGAACCGCTGCTCCTACCCTGTCCAATTGCCCTAAACGGGAATTAGCTTGATGGTCAGTGATAGTGTTGAGATTCTCTGATGGCAGACTAGTTGGTCTGAATATATTTTTAGGAGTCTGTGTAGTTTCCGGATTAAATCGATTAGGGTCAAGTGTGATGGTGGAAGCTGCTGCTAATTGCTTAGGTCTGACCGCTGCTGCTGTCTGGGTAAATTGCTTTACCGATGAATTATAGCTAGGTGTTTCAGCAGTAGCAGACAGCTGGTAACTGACCATCGTCAATACTGCCATACTCAGTTGCATCGAAAGGGTCTTAGGAAAATTACTCTTCACACTCACTCCTCAAAAACTAATTGGTCATTGGTTAGGGGTAACAAATTTAGCAGTTAGGCAAAAGCTAAAAGCTATATTTCTTGGTCAGTAACTTGTAGCTGCTAGCCATTGAGATCACATAAGCTACTCAAGAACTTGAACCCAATCCTAGGATAGTCTACTCATCCGACCAACTTTACCAGATACAAATAGCAGAATAACCTCATTTTGGCTTTTAGTTTTACCCTGGGTAAACCTCACTACTAACACAGGACTTACCCATCTATACCTGTAGCATCTCTGTATACCCCTATCGGGAAGGCAATAGGCATGCATGCATCCATGCAAAAGTTGACTAGAACAGCTTAGGTTAGCTTTCGGCATTAAGAATTAAATTCCCCTGGCGGCAGTCGCACCTTTCGAGTACCGTAACTCCCATAACAGATACGGAGGCGCTCGATCAGAGTAACTTGATCATGAGGCAGTCAGGGAAACGTTGGTCAACGGGCAACGGTTGATTTCACTGCTGAATCTTCCTAGTTGTTCATCCTTCTAGAAAAGGATCATAATCTGAGTGTAAGTTCCGCCTTCCTATACTATGGTTTTGCTTGAGCAATTACGAGCCAATGATTTAGAATACTACTGTCGTGCTAATCTCAACCTCTATGATTCGCCCAACTGTAAGCGTTTGACAACACAAGCAGCTACAGGAAGGCACTTCCGGGTCAAGTCTGTCCCGCCTGTCGGTAATGCCTTAGAAGTACGTCTGTGCGAAGATAACTATTCTGGTTGGTTGCCTGTGTCGGATTTGGCTCTACTGGAGATAGCTAAGACTCCTTATCGCCCCATTTCTCTGTCTCCAGCTCAAATTCAAGCACGAATAAAAGCGGTAATTGGGTTTACTAAAGCAGCAATGGATCAAAATCCCTACTACCTTTGGGGGGGTACAGTAGCTCCCAACTATGACTGTTCAGGGCTGATGCAAGCAGCGTTTGCAGCATCGGGGATTTGGTTACCCAGAGATTCCTATCAGCAAGCAGCTTTCACCCAAACCATTAGAATGGAGCAACTACAACCAGGGGATTTGGTCTTTTTCGCTACCGGTCAAAAAGTTAACCATGTAGGATTGTATCTAGGTGATGGTGATTACATTCATAGTTCGGGTATTGATCATGGTCGAAATGGGATTGCAATTGACCAGCTTTCAGAACAAGGGGATGAGATAACAAAGTATTATTACCGACAGCGCTACGGAGCTGGGCGAGTTGTGACAAGTTATCAGCCCTAGTCACCTAGCACAATTATCTAGCACAGTTATCTAGCACAGTTATCTAGCACAGTTATCTACCACAGTTATTTACCACCGTACTGCTCGAAGAGAACATGCTAATCAGGCTTACTATAAAGCTCTCAGCAGGGCTTCAGGGCAAAAGACTAACAAAAATTACCACAAAATGTCCTCACAATTTCCTTTACTCAGAGAAATCTTCTGAGCTTTCTAAAATATTCCTGCTGATGATCTTGTGATTATACTGATTATTGAGGGAAGACTGTGGGTAGATGTATCCCTAGCTTATCTGTAGAATTCCTGACGGATCGAGCCCAGCAATGAACACCACTCAGTCTCACATAAAAAGTACTGAAACAATGGCAGAGGCAGAGTCCGCCCTAAAGATCTGGTTTTCTTTATCACTTGATCTATTATGCACCTTTGGTCAAAACGGATATTTTCAACAACTTAATCCGGCTTGGGAAAAGGTTCTAGGTTGGACTTGCTCCCAATTGCGATCGCGACCTTGGATTGAGTGGATTTATCCAGAAGATAGGGAATTTACTCTCAATGCCCTTCGTGATTGTGGTCAAGGAAAACTAGTCGAATACCGGAATAGATTATACCACAAAGATGGTAGCTTGCGTTGGCTCGCTTGGAGAATTTCACAGGATGAACAGGGTCTTCTCTATGCTGTTGCTAAAGATATCACTAGTATTAAACAGCTAGAATCGGGATTGGACTATGGTAACTCTACTGGCTCCTATAAAGGCAGTAAGGGCTTTGAAAATCTAAATCTAGATCAGCAAAACTTCAAAAGTGACTTTGCTCTATTAACGGAATGGCTTTATCGCTATGAAGCGGTTAGTCAAATTAGTGGTCATCTGCTCTACGAATGGAATACCCAGACCAATGAATTGATTTGGGGTCACAATATTGAACAAGTATTGGGTTATTACCCAGGAGAACTCACCAACACTGGGCAAGGGTGGGATGAATTAATTTATCCTGATGATTTAGAACGATACCGACACACCATTGAACGGGTGATTGTCACTAAAGAGCCTTTTGATATTGAGTATCGGATCCGTAAGAAGGATGGCACATACATCACCGTTGAGAACAAAGGACAGTTTTACCTAGATAGTTCAGGTAATCTCAATCGTCTGCTGGGGTTAATTGTTGACATCACGGAGCGCCAACAGGCAGAAGAGGCATTACGCCTAAGCGAAAAACGATTTCGCCTAGCAGTGGATAATTATCCCGGTACATTTATTATCTATGATGCCCAGCGGCGGCTCCAGTTTATCAATCAACAAGGGGTTAAGCTAACTGGAGTGGCTGATTCACCACTACTGGGTCACACTGACGAGGAAATCTATCCTCCTGTATTTAAGGATATCTATGTGAAACTGCTACAAAAGGCTGTGGAAACCCGGATGCCACAAGTGGAAGAACTGACTTTGACTTTGCCAGAGGTTGGTGGACTCACTGTCCTCGCTACCTATATTCCCCTGCTAGATGAGCAAGAAAATATTTATCAAGTTATCGGGATTATCCAAGATACTACCCAGCGCAAGCAGGCAGAGGTAGAACTACGGCAAGCCTATCAGCAATTGAGACTAAATACAGAAGCCGCGTTAGACCAGAAAGAAGCAAAATTTCGACGGGTGTTTGATGAAGCACCTATTGGAATGTCACTATCAGATTTGGATTATCAGTTTATTCAGGTGAATCGGGCTTTTTATGAAATGCTCGGATACACCAAGTCTGAACTAATGGCTCTCAATGGTTTGGCAATTACTCATCCTGAAGACCTAGAACAAGCCAAGCCTTATATTAGGCAGGTCATACAAGGAGAAATTGATAGTTTTAAGTTAGAAATACGTTACCGTAAAAAGAATCAAGATACCCTCTGGGGTAATTTAACCATGATGGCTATGCGAAATCAAGCAGGAGAAATCCTGTGTATTTTGAGCATGGTTGAAGACATTACAGAACGCAAGCAGGCAGAGCAGGCGGTGCGACACAGTGAAGAACGATTTCGTGCCATCATTGAAGATCAAACTGAACTGATCTGTCGCTTGAAACTTGATGGCACCCTAACGTTTGTCAATGATGCTTACTGCCGCTATTTTGACAAAGACCGCTCTGAATTAGTAGGGAAAGTATTTTTGCCAAAAATGCCTCCGGAAGACGAAGACATTGTTACCCGGAACTTCCGTTCTCTTTCCGTAGATAATCCGATCAACACTTACGAACACCGAGTTCTTCTCGACTCTGGAGAAATTCGCTGGCAGCAGTGGAGTGATCGAGCTATGTTTGATGAACATGGCCAGTTTATCGAATGCCAGGCGGTGGGAAGGGATATCACTGAACTCAAGCAAGCAGAAGCAGATATTCTTAATGCATTGGCTAAGGAAAAAGAACTGGGTCAACTCCGCTCAGGTTTCGTTTCATTAGTTTCTCACGAGTTTCGCACGCCACTGACTACCATTCAATCTTCTGCTCAAATGCTGCAACGCTATCAGGAAAAATTGTCCCCTGAGAAAAAACAGAAGCACCATGATAAGATTCAGCATGCTGTGGTCCGGATGACTCAACTTTTGGATGATGTTCTAACGATTGGGAAAGCGGATGCTGGTAAACTCAAGTTTGAACCAGAATCCATGGATTTAGTGGCTTTGTGTCAGGACATACTCGAAAATATTAAAATTAACCTGGGTTCTAAGCATAACCTGATGTTCATTAGTCATGGTAGCTGTCAAGATGCCCTAATCGATGAAAGACTGTTGAGTCATGTTGTTAACAATTTGCTCTTAAATGCGATTAAATATTCTCCAGAAGGAGGTACGATAAAATTTGAACTCAATTGCAATTCTTCGAACGCAGTAATCCAGGTTCAAGATCAGGGGATCGGCATTCCTATAAAAGACCAAGAGAAACTATTTGAGTCCTTTGAAAGAGCAAGTAATGTTGGCAGTATCCCTGGGACTGGACTGGGTTTAGCAATTGTCAAAAAATGTTTAGACTTGCACAATGCTAAAATTGCTGTAAACAGTGAAGTTGGGGTGGGAACGACATTTACGGTTACCCTACCGCTGCACTTTGCTACGAACCAAAATAATTAATTTTAATAAAATCAAATCCGGTTAATCACTTCTACAATGGTTGATCGCTTTTGGTTAATTGTTAATTGTTAATTGTTAATTATTAATTATAATAGTTATTCTTAGCCTAATGAGGTGTATAGGATTTTCTCCGTGTTTCCTGTTCCCTATCCCCTGTTCCGAGATCTGCTCTTCCCTAAAAACCTTAGGTGCGCTTGACCCATTAAGAATTAAATTCGCCACGGGTCGCACCTCAATAATTTGTACCTCACCTAATCCTAATTGAATACCGCTAGACTTGTTAATTATTGATAATTAATACATAATTTAAGTCTTCTGTATTCCTAATTCTCACTTCAGTTGACAATCAAAGATCAACAATGACCCCTCAGCTTTCTATCAAATTCTTGCAAGTTCAGGAAAGTAGCAAGTCTACTGCTTCAACCCCCAGTTATCGCCTTGACAGCTATATTGCTCAACAAACACCTGACTTGTCTCGCTCTCGTATCCAGAAGCTGATTGAACAAGGCAACGTGCAAGTGAATGATCACGTGTGCATCTCAAAAAAAGCTAAAGTTCAGCTAGGGGATCGCATCTCCCTAAGCATTCCTGACCCCAAACCTCTGGAATTACAACCGGAAGTCATCCCCTTAGACATTCTTTATGAAGATGACGTTCTGATTATTATCAATAAACCGGCTGGTTTGGTAGTTCATCCTGCACCTGGTCATGAGAGTGGTACTCTTGTCAATGCCCTTTTAGCCCACTGTCCTAAACTGACAGGTATTGGTGGTGTTCAGCGTCCAGGCATTGTCCACCGCTTGGATAAGGATACAACTGGTGCAATTGCGATCGCAAAAACCGACCAGGCTCATGGACATCTACAAGCCCAACTCCAAGCCAAAACTGCTCAAAGACAATATTTAGGTATAGTCTATGGTGCTCCCTCTGCTGAGTCTGGCACCATTAACCAACCGATTGGACGGCATCCTGTAGACCGCAAGAAAATGGCTGTCGTGCCAGTAGAAAAAGGGGGACGCCCAGCTATTACCCATTGGCAAGTCCGAGAACGACTGGGCAACTATACCCTGATCCATTTCCAATTAGAAACTGGTCGCACCCACCAAATTCGTGTCCACAGTAGCTATATTGGTCATCCCATTGTTGGAGACCCCGTTTATAGCAGTGGTCGTTCTGTCGGTGTTAATCTACCGGGTCAAGCACTTCACGCTTGGCGACTACAACTACAGCATCCGGTTTTTGGGGAGTGGATTGAGTTTGTTGCCCCTCCCCCCCTAGCTTTAATCAAACTCTTAGACGTACTACGACTTCGCTTGAGCTAGTTCCTTGTTCTGAGACCGATATGGCACTAAGGATTCGTAATCGATGTTTGTAGCTGACACTCGTGGGATAGGGTTGCCTTGGGGAGACAAATCCCGTGCCATGCCCATATACAAAGACGGATCCCCTTCCTTCGGCTTCTTGTCTTGTGGCACGTAACTGCGCACCTGGTTCTGCCAAATGATTTGTGGGAAGCCCAGTACTGCACGGTAGTATTCGTTGTAACGTGGAGATTTGATGTTGAATGGTGTTTCACCCTGAGGGCGACCGGGAAGCACTCGACGCCGTTGATAGGGGACGGTGTTGTACCCAAAATTCTCCATGTACTCTTCGCTGTCGAGCAGTTGATCGACGAAGCCTTGGATACCCTTTGTCGCAATTATAATTGACCAGGCTAATTTTTCCCTTTCGCCATAGATATCACGTCCAAGCACCCGCTGCACGCACTGCTCTACAACGCGATAGTTGCTGTTTTTGTCATAGAAGCTGGTTTTGAAAGTTTCAGAAAGCAACAATCCACGAATAAAGTCCCGCACTGTGAGCTGACCGAAGCGGAGTTGGGACTCCAGGAACGGTTCACGATCGGAAGCAAAGGCATGGAAGAAAATCTGACGGTATGCTGCCTCGATGAGGGCATCCATGTCTCCGGGGGAGAGCAAGTTTTCAGTGGAATAAATTCTGGGTTGCTCTTCTCCTGGTATCTCATACCCATCTATGCGCGCATTCTGCGTCACAGGGGCGTAGCCTAGTAAAGGAATAGCCACGTTTTTATCTCCGTATTCTTAGAAAATCTTACAAACCTTAATCAAATATATAATGAATCCTGTGTCAGTCTATAAAAAAATTATATTTTAATCGATATCCTAATCTCTAAAGCGACTACGGATAGCGGGGACAGCAGTTAATCGTCAATCGTCAATTGTCAATAGTTATGGGTTAATCAACTAACCCTCTTCTTGGTTTTGTGATTAATCTGTGTGATTACTCAGAGTCTTCTCCTTTAACTTAATCACCTTAATCACTAATAGATTATTAATTTTGATTAAGTAAAACGTTACTCAAAGTAATATTTTTTAATATTTATTAAAATAGCCCGAAATAATTAGACCAAAGGATTAGACAATAGCCTATCGCTCAAGTGCATCCATACCCCATCCAAAAAGACAGTGGATTATTCTTGGATGGACACTCAGGCCAATCCCGCAGGTAAGTTTCGAGATCTAACTGCCAGCGTGGCGGTTTTAATCCCAGACCCAAACAGAGATGGGAAATGACCTCAAAAAAACGCTGATCGTGACCAGGGGCACCTAAATGAGCATGGGCATATTCATGGATGACAATACTCAACCAATCAGACCGTGCAATGCGTCCGACATCAATTAATATCACTGCCGGAGTGGCTAAGATGTTGCAAAAGCCATCAATACCAAACTTTTCCCCTAAAGGGGTTGCCAAAATCCGCATTGGGCGGCATAGGGAATCATGATAGCAGCTATGACAGGCTTCTAGGCAAGTCTGGAGCTCTCCATTAATGGCATCAATGTGATTGCCAATCCAGGTATAAATGCGATCGCGTTCTCTAGCATTTTCAGTGATCTCTACCATACTTGGGTCTAAAGCCAGCTGACCCACAGCATTGAGATACTGATAGCCTCGGATTAACGGATCATCACTGATGGTGGAATCACCAGCCCAAGATTGAATAATACTCTTCCGGTGCCAAGACATTTTGTTGTTGTTGAGATGTCACGCCAATACTAGTCTCAATATTAGCGCCAGTATTAGACCCATTCTCTAGATTAGATTCAATGCGGGTTTCGATACAAAATGATGCGCTGCTAAATCCACCAAAACGTTTGACTATACTGGTCCGCATCCGCCGAGATGGAGTGATAAAGGAGAAACGCTCATGAGCACTCATGGTTTCATATTCAGTAATCAGCACTAGCCCATCTTGAGCATCCATCTGATAAAGACCAGCCACTGGCATGGTTTCAGCGTAACCTTTTTCCCGCAATAACTTCCCCTGTCTAGGAGAGTCGGCATCTGGAACCACCACCATCACGGTCGAGTCTTTGTGACCGTCATCACTCTGATCCCAAGCCATTGTGCCCTGCCAACTGACCAACGCTCCACCTGCTGCCAAACTCGGGTTAATCTTATGAAGCTCACACAGCTCAATAACTTTGGGATGATCAGCCTCTAAGGTGGCTACATTGATGTCCAACTCTCCCTTCTCTGCTTGTCGGAAGGCTAGGTGGTGGGTCGTGCGTTGCGATCGCCAGTTGCCAGCACTGAGCTGGAAAAATTTCATCGCATCAATAATTGGATCCATATTATCGTATTTGGTTTACCTAGTTTTTACTTAAATTTTACTTAAACTTTAATTTTTGCATATTCCTGAGATTTTGCCAAACCAGCCATCCATGGCCAATCCATCAGGATTTCCGATGCTACGCTACATATACTGATGATCAACGGGATTGTACCACTATATAGGTGGGTTTATAGGTGGGTTTAGCCTCTGCTTCGGCGTAATATGATCTCCGAATAATTACTCTTAATCGAAATCACCCTATCACACCGTTACACCATCAATTTTCTTTATTATCGGTATTCAATCGGACTTGATCTAAGTCTGTCAGACATACAAGCACAAGGACAAATCATCGCTTTCCGGATTTTTATTACAATTTGTATCTTTGATTACTTATTGCTTGACAGAATCGACAGTATTCTATAGGTGTGTTAGATTGATTAACAACGGCCAAAAAAAAGAGCAGTCGGAACATTCGTCCGCCTGCCCTAATCAACGTATGTAAGCTTAGGAGTAAACCTATGGAAACGCCTGGAAAGCTAAGTTTGGAGCAACAGTTCCAGATGAAAATCTACCAAGACCAAGTCAAGCTCTTGAGCCAGGAGGAGGCTCAGTCCTATCTCTTGGAAGTTTTGCGTCAAATGATGGTTAAAGAGAACCTATTCCGCCATCTACTCAAAAACGCTTAACTCTTAATTAGCTGCGAAGGTTTCACTTTGCTTGACTTGTTTTAAGGGGTGCCTCAGTCGTACCTAAAGTGGAATAATCTACACCAGCATGGGAACGCCTATAATCTAAACCTTCGCTGCTGATCCCAAACTGCTAATAGCAATCGTAGCTTCAGCCTTTGCTGGCCTACTACTAGATAATAATAGTATATTTTATAAATTTCAACTTACGTAAAAACACTGAGATACTCAGGGAATTCGATAGTTAGGAAATTAGGTAGTCAAGGAATGCTTATCAGGAACCCTTGGCTGTTAATGACTTGAATTTACAATCTTGAATGTAGACTAGGAACTAGCTTGCATAGTGCTCACTTTAAGCTTCCTCCGAATTCTAGCACACATGATAGGATTAGGGGTGCTCGGTTTTTGCGTTACTTGCGATTATCCTCCGTTTCAGGTCAATCAGGACTTAGGCCAAATCGAACAACCAACCCACTGAGCTACCAAAAACCTAGATGTAGGGTGGGCAGTGGCTTAGACCGATTGCTCAACCTGGCCATCGGGTGGCTAGACACTGGCCACCAAAAACCTAGATGTAGGGTGGGCAGTGGCTTAGACCGATTGCTCAACCTGGCCATCGGGTGGCTAGACACTGGCCACCAAAAACCTAGATGTAGGGTGGGCAGTGGCTCAGACCGATTCATCAACCTGGCCATAGGGTGGCTAGACACTGCCCACCAAAGGATTAATCACAGCAGTACACAGACCGATGCATCAAGCTGGCCAAGGGCCCTTGCTAAGCACTGCCCACCTTAAAATTAATCACTAAGATCCATTACTAATTCTCCTAAGATCCTCGCAAGAAGGGGATTTAAGGGAAGAATTAGCCCAGGTATCGGGGGTAGTAGGGAAAGCGGTGAGAATAACAGTACCATCAGGGCCAATCAGCCAACCCTGAGCTTCCACAATCCGCCGCTTTGGACGCTTGGGAACCGACTCCTCCCTAGCAGCGGGAGTTAGTTGACTCTGATAATTTGTGGTGGCCGAGTTATCTATGGTCACCCAATCTGCTATGACGGTCTGGCGGATGATCGGGTCAAGGGGACTCGGAGGCAAGCCACCCCGTCCAGTAATAATGAATTCATCCCCTTTGGAATCATCCGATGCCACTTTGACATTGTCAGCACACCTAGCCGCAATCAGTTTAGAGGCGTCAACTACAGTAGTTGGGAGTTCTACTAAACCCTGAGATGGATTAACCCCAAGGATGTTGATTGTTATGTTACCGTCTACACCACGCTCAGAACTGGCGGTGATATCACTCAAGTTGGTTAGTTGATCCGGAAAGTTGAAGCCAAAGATGCCTTGAGCGGTAAGTGTAATATTACCACCCATGCCATCAAAGGCATTAGCGGTAATGTCGCTATTTTCTTCCAGGACGGCAAGAATGAAATCAGCAGTAATGGTGATCTTGCCACCATTACCTGGTTGATCTTCGGTACCAGCGCTGGTACTGATTTGACTCCCATCGCGCAATATTAATAAATCCTGTAGCGTGAGAATAATATTGCCACCATCTCCGCTAAAGGTTTGAGCAGAGATATTACTATTGTTTTCTAGGGAGATGGAGTCAGCATTAATTGTTATTGTTCCAGCATCGCCAGTACTGTTATCAATCGTTCTGGTACCAATACTACTGCCTCCTCTGAGCACAAGTGAGTCAGCAGTAATTGTTATTTTTCCAGCATCTCCACTGCTATTTTTTTGAGTCTCGCTGCCAAGACCAGTTTGATTTTCAAACAATACAGAACCAGCTGTGATTATGATCTCTCCAGCATTGCCAGTACTGTGATCGGTAGTGTTGGTACCAAGACCACTTTGATTTCTGAACACAAGTGAGTCAGCAGTAATGGTTATTGTTCCACCATTCCCACTGCTACGGTCTTTAGTATCACTGCCAAGACCAGTTTGATTTTCAAACAATACAGAACCAGCTGTGATTATGATCTCTCCAGCATTGCCAGTACTGTGATCTCTAGTGTTGGTACCAATACCACTTTGATTTCTGAAAACAAGTGAGTCAGCAGTAATAGTTATTGTTCCACCATTCCCACTGCTATGGTCTTTAGTATCGCTACCAAGACCACTGTCTTTGCCTTTAAACAATACAGAACTGGCGGTGATGGTGATCTCTCCAGCATTGCCAGTACTGTTATCTTGAGTATTGGTACCAATACCACTTTTTCCTGTTTTTCCTGTGAACTCTACTGAGTCAGCAGTAATGGTGATTTTTCCAGCATCCCCACTGCTATTGCCTCTAGTATTGCTCTCAATATCACTGTCATCTTCCAACGATATGGAACCAGCTGTGATTGTTATATCTCCAGCATTGCCCTCAGTTTGAATATCACTATTTGGATCACCGCTATAGGCGAAAATTTTACTTTCATTCCTGAGCAAAAGCAAGTCAGTAACGGTGATAGAGATGTCTCCACCCTGATCACTATTGTTGGAATTGCTATCAATAATACTTTTGTTAGTTATTGAAATATTGTCAGCGATAATAGTGATTTTTCCAGCGTTATTGCTTTCCTCAGCATCAATAACATCAACATTGGGAGGAATTCCACTTTGACCGATGGCACTTTCGTTGTCAAGTGAAAGAGTGCCAACGTCGATAGTAATTGATCCAGCATTCCCGCTACTCCCATCTGATGCTATACTGCCCAAACCACTGTTATTAGCAATAGAAAGGGAGTCAGCTTTGATCTTGATTTCTCCAGCATCGCCAGTACTGTTATCTCTAGTGTTGGTACCAAGACCACTTTGTTCTCTCAACACAAGTGAGTCAGCAGTAATGGTTATTGTTCCACCATTCCCACTGCTATTGTCTTGAGTATCGCTGCCAATACCACCTTGATTTTCAAACAATACAGAACCAGCTGTGATGGTTATCTCTCCAGCATCGCCAGTACTGTTATCTCTAGTGTTGGTACCAAGACCACTGTTGTTTGTGAACACAACTGAGTCAGCATTAATTGTTATTTTTCCACCATTCCCACTGCTATTGCCTCTAGTCTCGCTGCCAAGACCACTTTGATTTTCAATCAATAGAGAACCCGCTGTGATGGTGATCTCTCCAGCATCGCCAGTACTGTTATCTCTAGTGTTGGTACCAAGACCACTGTTGTTTGTGAACACAACTGAGTCAGCAGTAATAGTAATGTTTCCAGCATTCCCACTGCTATTGCCTTTAGTATTGCTATCAAGATCACTCTTGTTTTCCAACAATAGAGAACCAGCTGTGATGGTTATATCTCCAGCATTGCGCTGGCCTTCGGTATCACTATTGATTCCGATACGTTCCAATGCGATCGCACCAGCCGCAGTAATGGTGACTGCTCCTCCACCAGTATCAATTTCCCCATTCATCAATTCCACATCACCACTACCGGAGTTATCACTATCCGCTTCCAGGAATAGATTGAGCAAACCACTGCTGGCTTTGATATCAACATTTTTGAGACTAATATCATTGGCCGCTTGCAAACTTAGAGTGACTTCCCCTGGTGTGGTTTTGGTAATGTCAAAGCCATCTGCAGTGATATTTCCTTCCTGATTGCCTGTGGTTCCAGCAGTGATAGTGACATTGCTGCCACCATTGAGTTGAGCTTCAAACAAGCCCACTTGATCCCCTAATACCGTTACTTTGCCACCAGTTTGTCCTGGAGATAAATTGGCAGCGCTTAGGTCACCAGAGATAATCACGGTTCCTGGAGTAAGTGGCACTTGGGTACCGGAATCGGTAAGTATTACCTGACCGTCACTGGAAACTGTTACGCCGGTATCATGGTTCAAACTACTCAAAAATTCTGTGACAGAGGCCGGATCGGATGGTGTTAATGGCACCGTTGGGGTAGATACTGTCAAAATCTGTCCAGCTTGCCCCAACTGCACTAACGTTTGACGAGGAACCGCTAATATCTTAATCTCACCCCCTGGTGCTAGGATATCCCCAGTGCTAATCACACTCCCGCCGACTAAGGTGACATTCTGTCCCTGTCCCACAGCTAAATTGCCAGCATTTACGATCGGCTGAGGCGGATTCTGGCCATACTGCAATCCGGGAGTAATGTTAATGGTTAAAAGGGGCGGCTCTTCGGGATTGGTAGCACTAAACTCGGTGCCATTGCCAAAAACTATACTATTAGCGGTACTTCCAACAAAGGAACCGGCTACATCTAATTGGGAATTGGCTCCGAAAACAATACCATTAGGATTGAGCAAAAACAAGTTCGCGGCACCATCTACTCCTAGGGTGCCGAAGATCTTGGAGATGTTACTACCGGTTACCCGGCTGAGAATAGTATTGATGCCAGCGGGATTGGCAAAGTAAACCCGCTGCAAGTCCCTAACATTAAAATCAGAAAAGCTATGGAATAGGTTATCCCCTCTGGTTACTCCACCTTCAATCAAGTCAGCGGGAAGTCCTTTGACCTCTACATTTGGTTTAACTAGAGTTTGATTATCCCCCAAGGTCTGATCCGGAACAATCTGAGCCACAGCGGGATTTACTGAATGAGTAATCCCATAGTATCCACTCAGAGTTATCCCAGCAAAAATTACTAGCGATCGCACTATTTTCATGTTTACTTAGCCTCCTATACTTCACCTTGGGAGTGATCTGAGCAAGTATGCTCAGATTTAGGAGTTAAGATTCATAACTCAGGAGTATGAATAGTTTATTGTCTAGTAACTTTTAATAGAAATTGGTTAAATCATAAACTAATGGTTATTTATAATCCTACTAATCATTTCTGAATTATTATTTCAATGACTTAATTATTATTGCGCCGCCATAGCTCTAGCGCGATTAGTTTCAATCATTTGCTCTAGCATTTCCCTAGAAACACAGCGGCGTTCAGAGCAATAGGTCATGAGATTGACGCCATTCATCATGCGCACAGTGCTGACTCGGACACGAAAATCATCGGTGACAAACCAACAACGTTCTTGACCCTGATTATTCTGGTAATTGGTATCAATGGTGAGGATGCCGTCTTTGCCAAACCAATACCGACTCACTACCGGAATACTTTCCACATAGCCCTGGTCTCGAATCAATTTACCACTAAGCTTAGTTTCATCATCTGGAACATCAATTAGAATTGCGGCATATTTTGAACTTGGTTCCCGGTCATCTAAATTGATTTGCCACATAAAGCTCGCTCCCCCCATCGCCTGGCTCGGGTCAATCTTTTGGAGGTCACACACGGCTTTGACTTTAGGGTTATCTTTTTCAATAACTTGAACAATCAGATTGGATTCCCCCGATTCATCGGCAGCGTTATCGAAGTGATGAACTGTGCGTTGAGTAAACCACTTGCCCTCGCTTTTACGAAAGAAGTCCATCATGGTCATGGGTGGCTTGAGTCGCATTTTTGCTTAAACCTCCAGATAGTGGTATTGGGATAGAGATGGTTAATCGCTATGTCTAGGCTAGGGTACGATCATTTGGTGTCCCTAGCCTAGTCCCTACCCTGGAAATGGTAATTATTTTTAATATCCTGTGTTCCCAGCACAACGCTAGACTAACCTTGGCAGTTCCAGGTAGAGTTCAGTAATTACCATGATTCAAACTCGGTTAAGCGATCGCACTAACAACCAAGCTATGGATATCTTAAAACGGTTCCAAGCCGGAGACTATATTTCTGATGCTAATCTTGAGGGCATCGATTGGAGTCAGGGAGACTTGTACCAGGTTAACCTCAGTGGTGCTAACCTACAGAAAGCTAATTTGAGCCAAGCTACTCTGACTGGGGCTAATCTTAGTCAGGCAATTTTGCGGGAAGCGAATCTCAGGGGAGCTGATCTCAGGGGAGCTGATCTCACTGGCGCTGACCTGACTGGCGCTGATTTGGAAGGGGCTTATGTAAACCGGGCAGATTTAAGGAAGGCTAATTTGACCATGGCTAACTTAAATGAAACCAACCTACAAGTAGCCCTGTATGACCGGGAAACCAATTGGCCAGAAGGATTTCGCTACAAAAGTTCTGGGGCTGTTGGGCCTGGTGCTAATCTCAATGGTGCTTTTCTCAATACCGCTAATCTCAGGGGAGTTGACTTACAAGGGATTAGAGTAATAGGAGGTTATCTAAGCGGAGCGGATTTAACTGGTGCTAATTTGCAGGATGCTGCTTTGAGTGGATCCAACTTACGGAAGGCTTTGCTGACCGGGGCTTGCTTGCGCAATGCCCGTATGAGTGGAGTGGAGCTGGAGGGAGCGGATTTGCGAGGAGCCGACCTGACTGGAGCAGATTTAAACCATGTACAAAATATTGCTGGGGCTGACTTTACCATGGCTCAAGGCATCAGTGAAGCTACCCGTTCCATGCTTTTGAATCAACCATATAAAGATCTAGACACCTGGAATCCCTATACTCGCAGCAATACTCGGGAAAGTTTAGGAGCCAGTCATGAGAGTTGAAGGTTGAAGATTGCAGGTTGAAAGGTTGAAAGGTTGAAGGTTGAAGGTTAAACCGTTGAAACCTGTAAGCTCTAACCTGTAACCTGTAACCTGTAACCTGTAACCTGTAACCTGTAACCTGTAACTTGTAACCTGTAACCTGTAACCTATAACTTGTAACCTGTAACCTGTAACCTGTAACCTAAAATAATCACGATTTAAGAACGTCACCAAAATGTCTGAAATTCAAGAAGCCAAGCCATCACCGGCAGAAATTGAGGAAGTTATTACTGAACTAGAGAAATATCGCGAAAGACTCGTTAATGATGTGATGAAAATGGCCCAGAAGGTTAAATTGCCCAAAAAAGCGGCCATGGAGCATATCAAAAACCACCCAGAAATTATTAAGATCGACGCTGCTCTGGAAAATCTCCGCCCCTAGCAATCATCCTTGCTATCAACTTGAAGCAACTGACTCAAGCAACTGGAATTACCCATGGTTACATCGGAAACTCAACCGCCAGCTCCCTCGGAAACTGACCGTTTTCTGGCTGATGTCAATAGCCAACTTGCTGAGGGAAACGTTGAGATTACTAATCCGCAACAGTTAAAAAAGATGGTTGAATCCCTGGCTGATAGTCGGGGGATGGTCAGACTAGGATTCGTAGAAGCCTTCGGAAAAATTGGTAAGCCAGCTGCTCCATTTGTGATGGAAGCACTAGCTAATCACCCAAACCCAGTGGTGCGCAGGTCCTGTGGCAAGGCTTTAGCAAAAATCAGGGATCCCCAGGCGGTTCCTACCCTGATCAATGCTCTGTTAAATGATGAGGATACAGTGGTCAAGAGTTCATCAGCTGGAGCCTTAGCCAGAATGGGAGAAGCGGCTGTTCCAAAGTTGATTGAGGTGTTGGAATCAGCAAATTATCCCCAATCTGCCAAAGGTCATGCCTCTTGGGCACTGGCTTTCATTGGGTCAGAAGCAGCTGAGCACCTGTATCAGGCAATCCACTCCGAATCAGAAGATGTGCGGATGGCCGTTGTGGGAGCGATCGCTAATTTGGTAGATGAACCAGGTAATGACCAGGCTACAGAAATTCTCGTGTTATCACTGAAAGATGAATCTGTCAACGTGCGTGCCGAAGCAGCTACATCGGTGAGCCAACTTGACCCCCAGGTAGGGGTTCCCCATTTAATCCCGTTACTGGAAGACCCCAGCCAAGAAGTGAGGCGGAGGGCAATCTTATCCTTAGGGAAGCTTAAGGATGAAGCGGCTTTACCTGCATTAACAGCCAAGTTATCCGATGACCGAGAGGAAATTCGCCAACTGGTCAAGGTAGCGATCGCACAAATTCAGAAAGGTTGAACGCGCACCCGTGGCCAAAGGCCAAGGTTGAAGGATTGAAGGGTTGAAGGATTGAAGGGTTAAAGGTTGAAGGGTTGAAGGGTTGAAGGGTTGAAGGTTGAACGCGCACCCGTGGCCTTTTGGCCAAGGTTGTTCGCCCTGGGTGTTCGGTCTAGGGTAGCTTAAAAAAAATCAGAAATCTAGCTGTTCTCATATTTATGAGGTACAGATATTTTTTTTATGTTCCCAGATCCGCTGTTCCCTGTGCCCAGATCCGCTGTTCCCTGTTCCCTATAATCCAAAAATTTCGATATTTCATAAGTAATATTTTATAATTCATAATTTCTAAGATAATCGTCAGTTTCAATCACAGAGAATCCTAGAAGTTTACAAATCTTGATAATTTAGGGTGATCAGGGCATTGTATAAATGAAGGTGTGAAGGTGTAAAACACTGACATAATCTCGCTCACAGGAGCTATGAGCTCCCAAGATTCCTTAATCAGGAGTCGAGCTCGAGGTTATGTTGTTGTTTAAAAGCTTGTAAAGTTTTTTAAACACCCTGAGAAAAACCTGATTAAAAAATTTGTTGCTATCTAGGAGAATCTGTTAATGGCGGCATTCGGACCAGCATCACAGCTAGGTGTCGGCCTATTTGAAGACACAGATCCAATCGAAGTCTGGCCAGGTATCTCAAGCGAGGACGCTGAGGCCGTGATTCGGGCGGTCTATCGGCAAGTATTGGGCAATGCTTATGTCATGGAAAGTGAGCGACTGGCTGTCCCAGAGTCTCAGTTCAAACTAGGTGAACTAAGCGTTCGGGAATTTGTGCGGGCAGTAGCTAAATCGGATGCTTACAGCTCCCGGTTTTTCGACAAAGCCCCCCGCTACCGCGTAATTGAGCTGAATTTCAAACATTTACTTGGTCGGGCTCCCGATGGCTTCGATGAGATGAAGGCTCACAGTATTATCTGGGATGAAGGAGGCTTCGAGGCAGAGATTGATTCCTACCTCGACAGTGACGAGTACCAGGAAGTTTATGGGGAAGACACGGTTCCCTTCTACCGGGGCTACAAAACCCAAACAGGCAAGAAGATGGTTGGGTTTACCCACATGTTCCAACTGTTGCGAGGAGCCTCTAGTAGCGACTTCAAAGGGAGCTTGGCTGGCAATAGTCCCTGTCTCAATAAGAATGTAATTCAAGAAATTCCTACAGCAGTGATTCCCCCATCTGGTGGTGTATCTGGCTGGTCTTTCCAAGAGACGCCATTGGGTGCCAGAACTCGTCATGGTGCTGGAGCTACTGCTGAAGGTAAGGTGTACCGCATTGAGGTAACTGGCTATAAGTCCCCTGGTGCAGTGAATCGGGTATCCAAATTCCGGCGCAGTAATCAGGTATACCTGGTTCCGTTTGATCAGCTCTCCAAAGAGTACCAGCGGATTCATAAGCAGGGTGGCGTGATTGCAAGCATCACCGTTGTGTAATTAGGATTCAATCGGGATTCAAACGTTTCTAATCTGGAAAAGTTCGTGTATTTCTGCGTACTTTGGCAGCAAACTAGTTGGCTTGCTGCCAAAGAAGGTAGAGGTGCAGTTCAATGAAGGGTTGGTTACTTTGTTTTGGGAAGGAAAATTCCCTCTATTTTGAATAAGTTTTTTGCAAGGAGAAATTTAAATGGTCAGTACAGCGCCTACTGCCAAGTTTGGTATAGATTCAGATACCATCTTTGAACTATGGCCCACTAGCGGCATTGATGAAGTACAAGCTGTAATTCGGGCAGTTTATCGTCAAGTTTTGGGCAACCCCCACATTATGGAGAGCGAGCGGCTAGTGAGTGCTGAATCGCAATTATGCGATGGCAGCATCAGTGTCAGGGAATTTGTCCGGGCTGTGGCCAAATCAGATTTCTATCGCGCTCGGTATTTTGAATCCTGTGCGCCCTACCGATTTATTGAGCTGAACTTTAAGCATTTATTGGGTCGTGCTCCCCTAGATCAAACAGAAATTTCGGAACACATCCGCATCTGTATTGAGCAAGGTTACGATGCTGAGATTGATTCTTACATCAATAGTGAGGAGTACCAAGTTAAGTTTGGGGAGAATATCGTACCCTACTATTTTGGTGCTAGTAGCCAAATCGGCCAAAAGCAAGTGGGCTATAACCGTACCCTCTGCTTGGTAAGGGGTCGTCCAGAAATTGATAGCTCCATAAAAAGCTCTTGCTTGGTAGAAGCAGTTGCCACCAATAGCACCAGCGAAATTGTGCCACTGGCAGGTTGTCGTGCGGCCGCTTATGCTGATGCTACCGAAAAGACGTTCAAAATTGTTGTCCGGGGTGCGATGTACAGCGGTCGTCGCCGTCGTAGTACCACTGAGTACATTGTTCCTGGCAGCAAGATGACACCCCAAATTCAGCGGATTAATCGCACTAGCGGAACAATCGTCAGCATTACAGAAATCTCCTAATATCTGGGGTTTTGTCTTTTCGGAAGTTTTAAAGGAGAGATAAAAATGGGAAATTTAACTCGGTCAGCTGTTCTAGGCTTGGATGCCTTTGAAGGTGATCCATTAAAATTACAGCCTTTTTCCACTGAAGATGATTTACAAACGGTAATTCGAGCTGTTTACAAGCAAGTTTTGGGCAATGCCCATCTGATGGAGAGCGAGCGACTCGCTAATGGGGAATCAATGTTGCGCAATGGGGATATTACTGTCCGTGGCTTTGTGCGCATGGTCGCTCAATCATCCCTGTATCAATCCCGATTTTTCCAGGGGTCTTCGCCCTATCGGTTCATTGAACTTAATTGCAAACATTTGCTGGGTCGTGCTCCCCTAGATCAAGCGGAAATCTCTGAGCACGTCAGCCTTTACAATGAACAGGGTTATGAGGCTGAAATCGATTCCTATATCGATAGTGACGAATATCTCCAGAATTTTGGCGAGGACGTGGTTCCCTACCCCCGCAGCATTAGTAGCCAATTGGGGATTAAGAATGTGGGCTTTAATCGGATGTTCTCCTTACTGCGAGGTGCTCCGACCAGTGATAGTGGAAAACCAGCTCAGCTAATCACATCTGTAGCTAGTAATCTATCTCCAAAAGTTAAGGCTCCAGCGATTGGAAATGGTGCAGGTTATGGCAACACTGGCAAGCGTTACCAGATTGCTGTTTCCACATGTGCTGGTGCTGCCCGGTTGAATAAGTATAGCAAGCTGAACTATCAGGTTAGCTACGATCAACTCTCTGAACAAGTTCAGAGTATTCATAAAAGCGGTGGCAAGATTCTCAGTATTACTGAGTTAAATTGATCGAGTAGCCCGGTTATCAGTTATAGTGCTACGCGCAAGGCAAGAGGCAAGAGGCAAGAGGCAAAAGTTCACTAAAACAGCTTTTGCTGCTTGTATCAATGTCAAACACCTTAATGCGTAGTGCTATATCAGTAAAAAAAAAACTGGTAACTGATAACTGATAACTGGTAACTGATAAGTGAATAGCTGTGTCAGTCAGCTAAATTTGAGCAAAGAATTTAGGAGGAATTTAAATGTCACTTTGGGTAATGGATGCTGACCCGGTAGAGTTGCGTCCTGGTGCAACAGAAGATGATCTGCAGACAGTAATTCGCGCAGTTTACAAACAGGTTCTAGGTAACCCACACTTGCTGGAATGCGATCGCTTAACTAGCGCTGAATCGATGCTGCGGAATGGGGAGATCAGTGTACGGGGCTTTGTACGCATGGTCGCTAAATCAGACTTGTACAAGTCCCTGTTTTTTGATTCTGCTTCCCAGTATCGTTTCATTGAGCTCAACTACAAGCATTTTCTAGGTCGTGCTCCCCAGGATCAGACAGAAATTGCCGAACACGTTCTAATTTATAACACTGCTGGCTACGAGGCAGACATCGATTCTTATATCGATAGCGACGAGTATAAGTTGAGTTTTGGGGAGTTGATTGTTCCCTATCCTCGTAGTAATAGTACCGAAGTTGGGATTAAGAACGTAGCCTTTAATCGGACATTTTGTTTGATGCGGGGAGATGCTACCAGTGATAGCGGTAACCAAGCCAAGCTGATTAGTGATTTAGCAGCTAATCTGTCTACCAAGATTACTGCTCCTGTTGGGGGTTCAGGTACTTACGCCAATAAGGGCAAGCGCTTTAAGATTACTGTAACTAAAGCTGGTGTTGGTCCTCGATTTAAGCGGAGTAAGACTACCTATGAGGTAGGTTACGACCAGCTGTCGGCGAGGATTCAAAATATGCACAAAATGGGCAGCAAAATTGTCAGTATTACTGAAATAGGTTAGGTTGACTTTCCCGATTCAGTATTCAGTATTTAATATCAGCTAAGTTTATAGATGTTATTTTTTTAATAAAAATTTGTAAGCAATAAAAAGCCAATTTATAAAAAAATAACACTATTTAATAGTTGAATATTGGTAAAAATTTGGAGTTTATTTGAGGCTTGTGAAATTAAAAATTTAGTAAATTAAATGTAGTTGATCGATGTCATAAATTACAGATGGAACTAGCACTCTGAGGGATTATAGCGATCGCACAGTTGTACTAGAGGTAACAGGTTTTTGTGGCCAAGATCTAATGGAAGTAACAAGGTTTCTGATAGCTGATATCAATAAACTACTTGCTAATATTCTAAGTCTCAATAAACCCCAAATAGCACCTCCCTTAGAGCTGATTCGTCAACTCGCACTAAACCTTGTAGGATAAGGCTTGCGCTCAAATAGAACCACCATTGAACTATTTAATATCCAAAAGACAATCATAGCAATGCTTTCAGACTTCTTAAGATTTACTTTACGAATCAGCTCTTAGAAACTCAAACAGCCCCTAAAATTCTCACAGAAGCTCAAAAACTCATGCAAAACACAACTCAAACCAGGCAAGGTCAGTATCAAGCCTGGGAAGAAATGGATCCAATTGAGCTGTGGCCAGGTCGTTCGGAAGCAGAAATCGAGACGGTGATTCGAGCAGCATACCGTCAGGTTTTGGGAAATGCCCATGTCATGGAAAGTGAACGGCTAACTGTCCCGGAATCCCAGCTCAAGCAGGGCGAAATCACTGTCCGTGAGTTTGTGCGTCAGGTTGCCAAGTCAGAGTTGTATCGGTCAAGGTTTTTCGATATCTGTCCCCGCTATCGATCAATCGAGCTGAATTTTAAGCATTTGCTTGGTCGTGCTCCTGATGACTACTCCGAGACCTTTTATCACAGCCAATTACTGGATAAAGGGGGTTTCGAAACGGAGATTGATTCTTATATCGATAGTGACGAGTACCAAGAGGTGTTTGGGGAATATATCGTACCGTTTTACCGGGGCTATAAAACCCAAACAGGCAAAAAGCTGCTTGGGTTTACTAACATGTTCGTGCTGATGCCCAGCGTTTCTAGCTCTGATAAAGACAATGTGTCAGGGAATCTGCCAAGGCTAAATAAATCGATTATTTACAATAATCCCCTTGGGCAAGCCCCAGTTACTGATATCCAAGCCTTATTGGATGAAGTACTTAAGCCCAAAATCCAACCGCAGGAAGCTCCCACAGAAGCTCAGAAACAACGCTCACAAGCGTATCAAGCCATCCAACGGAAATGCCAAGAGCAAGAAGAACTGCTGAAAACCTTGCAGCAAAAGGTCGCAGACTTACAACCATTGGCTAGCTTGGGAGAATCACAGTTTAGCAAATGGCAGTCTTACAGTTCTTCGAGCAATGGTGGTAGTGGTTTCACCAGCATTGCAGCCCAAATCCCCATGGCAGCAGCGACTGTAGAGCCAAACAGTTATGAAGCTCTGCAACAAAAGTCTGAACAACAGGCTCAGGAAATTGCTAAGTTACAAGAAAAGATTGCTGATCAGCGGCGTTTAGCTATGATTGCAGAAACCCAGTTGAATAAGTGGCGTCCTCGTAGTTATTAGAGTAATTATTAGAGCTGCGATGTAAGCATTCAGCCGTCAGTGGTCAGCGGTCAGCTTATTTTATTCAAAAGCATCGATTGCGCTACGCTCACACTGCGCGAACAGTAACGAGGCCATTCCCGTAGCGTGCCATTGGCCTTGGCCAATGGCTAATAGCTGTGCGTGTAGCGCATTAGCTGATGGCTGATGGCTGATAGCTGATAACTGAATGCTTAGCTGTGATTAGCTCTATGGCCAGTTGCCATAGAAATGTGTAGGTTGTTGAGGGTTGACTGTTGAGAGTATACTGACAGCGGTCAACCATCAACAACTACCTGGGAAATACAAGCTTTTAACTAAAGGTTTGAACTAAAGCTTTTAACGAGGTACTTTTAACAGTAAAATATATAGACTTTAAATAGCCGATCCGGAGGAAAAGCCAATGGCCAAGAAAAGCCGTAAAACTTCTAGCCAGTATTCAGAAGGTAAGTCCAAGGTGGGGATATCCCTGACCCCTACAGGCATTGGCTTGTTGACTCAGATGGCTCAGAATACTGGATTGTCCCGCTCGGAACTAATTGAGCGTATCGCCAGAGGTAATATTGCGATCGCATGCCAGCAGGCAAGTATGACTATTGCCCTGGAAAATCCACCGCAGGCAAACGAAACATCCCCCAACAATGGAGCCACAAAATCTCCAACCAAGATTCAAGTTATAGAGGGTGAGCAACCGCGACAAGCTGATGTCTCTGAGCCTGGTGCTTCTGGTGTATCCCAAGAAGATTACCAGTCTTTACAACAGCAGGCTAAAGAGCAAGCTAATGTGATTGAAGACTTACAGAAGCAGCTAGCAGACCAAAAATCTGAAACTACTGAACAGACCGAAAGTTATCAGTCTTTGCAACAGCAGGCTAAAGAGCAATCTAATCTGGTTAAGAAATTACAGAAGCAACTAGCTGACCAAAAATCTGAAACTGCTGAACAGACAGAAAGCTATCAGTCTTTGCAACAGCAGGCTAAAGAGCAATCTAATCTGGTTAAGAAATTACAGAAGCAACTAGCTGACCAAAAATCTGAAACTGCTGAACAGACAGAAAGCTATCAGTCTTTACAAAAGCAGGCTAAAGAGCAATCTAATCTGGTTAAGAAATTACAGAAGCAACTAGCTGACCAAAAATCTGAAACTGCTGAACAGACCGAAAGCTATCAGTCTTTGCAACAGCAGGCTAAAGAGCAATCTAATCTGGTCAAAAAGTTACAGAAGCAGCTAGCAGACCAAAAATCTGAAACTGCTGAAGACAAAGAAAGCTATAAGTCTTTACAACAGCAGGCTCAACAGCAAGCTAATTTGATTGAAGACTTACAGCAACAACTGTCTGAACAAAAATCTCTAGCAACACAACAGGTAGAGAGTAACCAAGCTCTGGAACAGAAGGCTAAAGAGCAAGCTAATCTGGTCAAGAAGTTACAGAACCAGCTAGCAGAGCAACAATCCCAGACGACGCAACAAGTAGAAAGTAATCAGGTTCTACAACAGCAAACTCAAGACCAACAGAAGCGTATTGCTGAGTTAGAGCATCAGTTGTCTGAGCAACAATCTCCAGCTAATCAAGCTACCGAGAGTTATGAGTCTTTGACACAGCATAATAACGACCAAGAGGATCGTATTGCCACTTTGCAAAAACAAATTGCTGAGTTAAAGCGTTGGGCAACCATTGGCAAAGCAGAGTTAAATAAGAGGCGTAACCGGAGATTGTTTTAGCTAGTGCCCGAAACCATCAATAATGATGCCAAGTCCCCTAGCTTCCTGCGTTGATAGTTTTGGGGATAGCTTTGGCATTCAATGACAACAAATAATAGTCTTATTCTAGTATTATTATTGCTGCTATTATTCTCGAGATGCTTTCCTGCTTGAACCAAATTTGAGCACCTGTTCCAAGCGTGATATGGAACTAGCCGCTGATTCTCGGATATAGGGGTCGGCTTCCTGATTTTCAGCGGCAGCAGATAGCACTTCCATCGCTCTCTCATCCCCCAAGGAACCTAGAGCCTGTAGGACAGTAACTTGAAGGGCAATATCGTCGATTTCCAAAGCAGCTACTAGGATTTCAAAAGCAGGTGGACCTATGGTTCCCAATGCACCCACTGTCGATATTTTGACAACAGGATCTGGGTCTTCAAGAGCTGTTTGTAGACCTTGCAACCCGACAGTTGGGAAGGTTTCTTCTGAGTAGTTAAGAGCGATCGCAGCCAGGGCTTTAGCACAGCTAGCCCGTACGGTGTTATTTTCACTGGTTGTTAAGGTTTCTGCCAATACCGGTACAGCATCAAGACCAATCACACCTAGAGTTTGTACTGCTGCTCGCCGATAAACCACATCCTCATTATCCAAAATTGCCATCAACTCAGGAATAGTATTCTCGGTGCGCTCTGCTGCAATTTGCCGCATGGCTCTTTGTCGGAGTTTAGGATTTTTATTTTTTAATTGTTGATATAACTCTTCTGTAGACATTAGTAAATATCAGAAAAAAAAATATTACTAGACATCTTTGATCCAGGAGTCAGCAGCTTCAATAACAACAACTAAGGGGTTCTTAGGAAAGTGCTGAACCTGCTTCAGGCACAGCACTTTCCTAAGATACCCCTTTAGTCTAAAGTACTAGAGGCAGCTAGTCACTACAAACAGTGGATAGCATTGAACTTCCCCAACCTAAGAGGATGGGGATTCCCAGGCACAACCAAATAGATTGTTATCTCCATGGGCGTAACTTTCCCCCGCACCGGGGGTAGCTGATTAAGGTCAATTCCCAGTTTTTTAAGACCTTTCTCTTTTATCTTAACACTATTTGAAAGGTAAAATTAATCCCCAAACTATTTGTCAAGGGGTATTCTTTTCCCTCTCAAACTCTCCCTTTTGATAATCCTATGACATGGAGTTGATTACATAATCAAGATAAATCCGGTATTCAACCAAGGCTTGGGCAGACATATCACGAGGAGCGCAGCCACGATCCCGGAGGAAGGTCAAACCAGTAACATAGGTAGCGGCATCGATACCTAAAGCTTTGTAGACTTCACGAGCGCCAGCAATACCCCACTCATCCAGAGGACCAGTACCACCGACTACTAGGCAATAGTTGATCAAACGCAGGTAGTGAACGATGTCACGCTTGCACTTTTCTTTCTGAGTACCTGCATCGATGTCCCGACCACTACCGTTAGGGAATTTTTGATAAATAGCATCAACAGCTTCTTGAGCTACAGCATCGTAGTTACCTGCTAACTTATCAGCAGCTTCCATACGAGCAGCAGAACGTTGTAAGCTGCCTTGAACTGATTCTAGGTCAGAAGCGCTAGGAAACCGACCTGCTAGGTCAGCGGAAGCGACAACAGTGGTTAACACTGATTTCATAATATATGATATCTCCTGTCTTAAATTGATTTCGGCAAAAAGTCAGTTTAATTTAAATTCTCCTGAGCCGGGAGACTAGCTAATAGCACTGCCGACTGCATCGAAGTAGCTACCAACTTCTGCAGCCAAAGAAGCACAATCACCACTAGTAACAGACTCTGTGCGTTGAGATGCAGTGTTGTTAACAAAAGCCACAGCAGCAGCCTTCATGATGGCAACAGCCCGGGTAGTATTACCAGTGGGGACGCCCAAAGCAGCGTAGGTTTCCTTAAGGCCATTCAAACAGCGGTCAGTCAGTACAGAACTATCTCCGCTCAGAAGGGCATAGCACACATAACGCAAGATGATTTCGCCATCACGTAGACAAGCAGCCATCTTGCGGTTGGTGTAAACACCGCCACCAGGAGCAGTTAAACCAGGGCTTTCGCAAACGATACCAGCAACCGCATCAGTAACGATACAGCTAGCATTGCTGGAGATAAAATTCACAGCATCAAGGCGCTTGTTCCCCTCAGCAATAAATCCCTTCAGAGCGTTTAAATCATCACCGCCAACAAATCCACCTTTGGCATCGGCAGCAACTACGGCTTTTGAAAAAGCGTCTAGCATTAAAATCTCCTTATCAATAACAAGGACTTAATTAAAATTATTATTGGTCTTGTCGTCATGAATTGACTAACCAATTGAGACGATAAAAGCTGTTTGACACTCTAGTCCCATTTATGAGAAACAAAGCAACAAAACATTACAAAAATTTCCGTCTATCGGTCTAATTGTATATTTTTGTATCAATAAGCCTTTAACTGTTTGGTTCAGTGCTAAACAGTATCGTCAAGATCAGGGTCAATACCTGCTGCTCGTAGCTGCTCAGCCAGCCGAGCCGCTCTTGCTAAAGCAGCTTGAGTTCTTTGGCGCTCCTCCTCCACTATAGACTCTGCTTGTTCAGCACGTTGTCGCTCTTGTTCAGCACGTTGTCGCTCTTGTTCAGCTCTTTCCCTTTCTAGTACAGCTCGTTCATCACCAATCAACAACAGATTTCCTTGTTCATCCCACCACCTTAGCCATAGTTGAGTTTGATTCTGATAACTTCCTTGCCATAAGCCTAGTTCTACACCCAACGGTGAAATATAATAATGCCCTCGTTCATTAGGGGTTAATTTCTGATAAAACCCACTGACCAAGGTGTAGACTTCAAGAGAGCCGTTGTTTATTTGATAAATACCATAGTAGGGAATTCGGATAATTTGCTCATATACCCAAAACTTCCCTGGCTTAGTTACTTCTCCTTGAGTCGAGAGGGATAACGGGGTTTTGTCCCGTTCTTCCTCGCCATTGCCACTGGCGAATTCTAATGCAATTAATGGTGCTATATGTTCCCGCCACACCACATAGGAGCGACGAATTTTACCGTCTAGCTGAGGAGGCACATTTGGCACATAAAACCAATCAGGTGCTTCGGCTCCTTTCTCAGGTGGGTCAGTTTCTCGCCAGTAGATACCACAGTCTTGGCCAATGGCATATTGTCCATCAGGATGTCGTTGTTGTAATATCTCTCCAATCGAATCCGTTAGAATTATGCTTTGGGGATGCTCTTGAAAGTTCTTCACGAATGTACCATCTGACTCCGGTAGCTGGGTGTGGTCAGGGAAAGGGGGAGGTAATTTGACTCGAGGTACTGTCTCAGTCATGATCTGGCCTAGACTATGGCGGTGATAATTCTCTATATTATCCTGGCTGCAAAGCGTGTGATAGGCGATCCCAATTAGCAATTACCAGAGCATGGGATTAGTCCTTAGTACACTAAAGACGCTTTTTCAAGGTTACTAATGACTAATCCTAATGGCTAATGACTAGTAACTGCTTTAGTAACTGCTTTCTCCCGAATCAACCAATCTGAATCATGAGCTGCCAGATCTTGAGCACTACTGGTATCCCCTAACTGCTCTAATGCCATTAAACTGGCATATTTCAAGTCAAAAATCTTGGTATTGAGGTTGTCTTGGAGTAAGGGAATTGCCCGTTCATCCCCTAAATTCCCCAAGGCAATAGCAGCAGCAGCACGGGATTTCTGAAACTGCGGTGCTTTATTGTGTAGGGCTTCCACTATCAAATCGTAGGCATCGGTGTATTTCAGCCAACCTAAGAGTTTGACAACATGGTAGTGAGCACCATAATCGTTATGGCCTTTGTCACCATAGGTAGCAAGTAGGGCGTCAGCAACAGTTTCTGGTGATAACTTGAGCAGAGTTTTACTGGCTAGATAACACCGCCCAAAATCTGTGTGGTAGAGCTCGTTAATCAAGAAGTCTAAAGTGGGCATTTGGTCATATTCATGAACCAGCTCTAGGTGATCAGGATGATCACGAATCACTTGATCGAGTGATGGTTCGATATCCTCAAAGGTGATATCACCGGCTGGCAACCCAGCCTCTGCCAAGAGGCGAATTCCTCGTATTCGGAAGACCATGGAAATGGGACAGGTCGCAATTTTAGGAATTCCTTGGTAGTATCGAGCATCAATCAAGTCTTGAATACAGGCTCGTCGGGCATTGACACTAGAGTGTTCTAGGAATGCCATCACTTTGTGCATTTCGCTGGTATCCCCTGTGAACCGACAAACCGTTGCGATCGCAGCACTGGCTATCGGTTCATTATCAGATTTAGTAAATGTCTTAATCCTGTCGAGGGCTGGTTTATAGTCTAGTGCGGCCAGAGTTTGGATAATCACTCGATAAGTCTGACCTGGCTTCTCCAGTAGCTGGGCTATTTCTTCGAGAATTTCCGGATCTTGAGTGCCAATTTCCCCAATTGCCCAGACAGCATTTTCCACGGTGTAACAATCCTCATCCGTTAGACATGAGCGAATGATGGGTAGGGCTACAGAGGCTTTCAGACGACCTAAACTTTCTACTGCCTTGCGTCGAGCGATACGATGGTACAGTTCTGAGTTTTGGTCTTGCACCGTTTCGATCAGGGCATTGATTGACCGCTCGCTGGGAAAGTTAATTAAATGGGATGCAGCCAGATAGCGATCAGATTGGTCTTCCAGCTGGTCTAAGGGGGTCTTTAAAAGTGCGATCGCTTGATCTTCGGTCAAATTAAATATATTTGCAAAACGTTTATCCATCAGTGATTTTAGTAGTTATTTAGGAATTAACAATAGGTTTTACTAAGTAGTTTAGTTGCTTGTAAGCCATCAGCTATCAGCGAAACAGCGATTAGCGCGAAGCGCACGCGTGCGCGTTCAGCTTTGGGCTTGTGGCCACGCTACTGATCGCGCACCGTGCGCGTACCGCAATCGGTACTTTTAAATAAAACAAGCTGACGGCTGAGAGCACCTCAAGTAGCTTGCGCGTAGCGCATATGCTTACAGTAGGTTTTGCCTAGGCTGTTCACTTTGTGCGATGGCCATAGCTTAAACTTCATGCACAAATTGTCTGATAGTATGAGACAGTGTTCTCTTGCTAGATATCCATTCTGGGCGTTATCGCCGTACGCGTTCGCGTAGCGTGAGCAAAGCTCAATCCCGGTGTGAACGATCTCCCCCAAAAAGGCCCATAATCAACAGCCTACCCCACACCCACACCCCACCCCCACACCCCACACCCTAGGTTTTGCCCCCCAACCCCCCAAAACAATCAGGGGACTCTTTGACGGACTCAACCAATCTAGGCAAAGCAACGTACTAAGAGTCCCCAGGTGCTGATCGAAATGTTAGTCAATCAGCGACGGATTTTCACCGTGATCTGCTTAGGACAAGGAGTTGATTACATAGTCAAGGTAACCTTTGTACTCAACCAAAGCTTGAGCAGACATGTCACGAGGAGCACAACCGCGATCGCGAGTGAACTCAAGAGCTGCTACATAGGGAGCGGTAGGTAGGTTCAAAGAACGGTAAACTTCACGCTGACCAGCAATACCCCACTCATCTAGAGGACCAGTACCGCCAACAACTAAGCAGTAGTTGATTAAGCGTAGGTAGTGACCAAGATCGCGGTAGCACTTGTCAATCTTTACTTGAGAATCCCCAGCTTCACCAGATTCCTTTAGGTAAGGATACTTCTTAAAGCAAGCATCACCAGCTTCTTTGGTTACTTTATCAATGCCAGCTGCTAGCTTTTCAGCAGCTTCCATACGAGCAGCAGCCCGTTGTAGGCTACCTTGAACGGACTCAAGGTCAGAGCTGCTAGGGAAACGGCCTGCAGCATCGGCAGCAGTAACAACTGTGCTTATAACTGATTTCATTTTTTTATATCTCCTGAATGGGTTTTGACAAAGGTTAGACTTAGCTTTTGACTTCCCCAGCTCACTTTAGCAGGAGCTTGGTTATCTTAGGCAAAAGAGAAAGACTAGCTGATAGCAGCAACTACTGCATCGAAGTAACCACCAGCTTCAGCCGCTAAGGAGGAGCAATCGCCGGAAACAGTTTCAAACTTGCGATCGCTAGCAGTGTTGTTAATGAAAGCAATTGCAGCAGCTTTCATGATTCCAACAGCACGAGCTGTGGAGGTGGTGGGTACACCCAGAGCGCTGTAGGTTTCCTTGAGACCATTCAGGCAGCGGTCGCTTAGTACAGAAGCATCACCAGCTAATAGAGCATAGGTCACGTAGCGGAGGATGATTTCACCATCACGCAAGCAAGCAGCCATGCGGCGGTTGGGGTAGCAGTTACCACCAGCTTGAATCAAACCAGTGTTTTCGCAGATCATTCCAGAAACAGCGTCGGAAACGATGCAGCTGGCTTCGCTAGCGATGCTGTTTACAGCATCAAGGCGCTTATTACCATCAGCAATAAAAGTTTTTAGAGCACCTAGGTCTTCAGCACCTAGACATGCGGTTTTGCTATCTGCTGTAACTACAGCTCTGGAAAAAGCGTCAAGCATTGATATCTCCTTAAATTAAAGGTACTTAACTAGTTTGCTATCTTGCTGGTTATTTATCTTTGACCAGCTCACTATGAACATTAGAGGATAATCGGAACCGCAGTCTCATTTATTAACAACAAAGTAATAATTTGTAATATTCGTTACAAGGTCACTAGTGGATGACATTGGAGTCGGTTAACCGACTCGGCATCTATATACAAAACTTAATAATTGGATGTACCTAGCTATGATATTTTACTATCCATTAATAAATTCCATGGTTATGACAGAAGGGGAGCAAGGGAGCAAGGGAGCACGGGAGCAGGGGAGCAGGGGCACAGAGGTTGGGTCTAGATATCGTGAGTTTGCGCAATTATCTGGATTTGATATCACAACTGTTAGTAGATATAGACGTCACTAGATATAGACGTCACTCCCGCGCCACCCACAACTTTGTACTTCAACCAATTGCTAAGCATTAAGCTATCAGCCATTGGCCTTAGCCAATAGCTGATAGCTTAGTTATAAACTAGTTTATATAATGTAGGGATAATTACCTTTAATCAAAATCTCTCCCATCTCCCCATCTCCCCATCTCCCCATCTCCCCAAACTTCCCACCCTCCCTCTAAATTATAGGTATTCAACCTGACTTGATATTTAGTGGGAGTATGTCACGAACGTTCATCAAATCTGGTGCGGAAGCTACCGTATTTTATCCAGTATTGTTTTAGATCATGATGAGGTGTATGTAAACTCGCTTTAGCTTGATACAAAATAACTTGGCGATGGGAGCCAATCCAAATTTTTTTAATGGGTTTAACGGATATTACACTTCCTCCGAGACTCTCGACACATTCCGAGAATCGTTCAACCGTTGTATATTCTACCGTCTCAAAGATAAAAAAGTGACCGGAGCAAATCAAATGTCTGCTCCTAATCCAGCACTGCATCTTTTTTTGAGCTATTGGCGGTAGCATTAGCTGTACACAAATCATCCTCAACTCTAATGATAATTAATATTTTATGATAGTGGTTTGATAACAAAGGGAGTAGGGAGTAGGAACAAAAATCATCACAATTACTACACGGAATCCTATAGGTTGTAGGTTTTAGACATACCTAATAATCACTTTCGGCAAAAAATGGTTATTTTGAGTAGTCTAATCTAGACTATTTTACCTACCCTACTTAACTTAGTATTTGTTAGTATTTGTTTGTTGGTTTTTGTGTTATACGCCAATTGCTTATTGCTGATCACTAGGCAATATACATCCGCCCTACAAATCAGGTAATTCGTCAGCAAAACTTTGCCGTTTTTCAAATCGTAAATGACCAGCTGCTGATCCCCATACGTGCTCATGAGTATTAACATCCATACCCTGATCTAGGCTTATCCAAGTCGTTTCAGTCAATTCCACATCACTGACCAGATAGGTTTTACGCCCATTACGTTGGATGAAACACTGGCAACCGGGTTCTACACTGCCGCGAAACATGTCACCCTCTCGCCAAAAAATCATCGAACAGTTGTAGCGACGTTCTATAACATCAGGGGTGATGGTTTTGAGAATATCTGGCTCTCGCGCTGCCCCGGCATAAAGAACTGGATCGTTAAGGCTGTAATTTTCTATATAACTATGATCACCTTTATCAATCAGGCGATGGACTCCCTGACGGTAGGGACTCCACAGATCATAGTCATAGACTTGCTCAGAGTAGAAACCAATACCCGAAAAGAAATCAAAGGGTAAGGGGCGAAAGAAAACATGAATGTGAGCGTAAAGCTGAGGATTATCAATCGCTTGTTTTTGGTTACTAAAATCTCCAGCCATCCAACTAGCTAGAGTTAGTAAGTTAGTAGTATTTTTATCGGTATTAGTAGATAACATTCCTGTATTAATCTAATGAAAACCTATGGTTAAAAAAGATTTAAAAAAAACTAAATTATGACCTTAACTTTTCAAGCTGATAACTTTCACCCGGATTGGGATAGGTCACGGATTTCTGAAGAAAACGAGGCTGTAGTCACCCCTTGACCAGAACTGGTTTTAATCAGGGAAACTCGAAAACGTAAATTCGGTGTGGCAAACCAAATCCGTTCTTCAGCAGCTGCTCGGTCATACTCCGTTAACAAAGTGAAGGTACCATCTTCACTAATGTGATAGTTGCCCACTGCTGCAATTGTCTCAGCATAGCCTTGCTCTCTGAGGAGTTTTCCCCGATCGGGGTTGTCAAGATCGGGGATAGGGACTAGAACGCAACTTCCAGACTGGATGTCGTCTTCATCCCAATCTGATTCACCTTCCCAACTCATGCGAAAGGGATGCAAGGCAGTTGTGGGATCAATATCGTATAGTTTGCAAATATCAATCACACCTGAGTCATCAGCCTCAAGGGCAACGATATCAATAGTTGAGCGTATTTCCTCAAAGTGACTAAACGCTAAGTGATGACCGCTGCGTTGCGATCGCCAACGTCCAATAGAACGTTCTATAAATTCAGTAAGCTCCATCTGCTATGTGTAGTTTAATTTAAAAAAGTTAACAATTTTGTTTGCGTATAGCAGCTGAATGATCAGCGGGGGTGGTGTTTTAGCTGACGCAAACCTAGTAAATTAGAGCCTTTACCCGGATTTACACCTTCAGTTATACACCGTGGCTCCAATCCTTCAACATTAGTAATTGTAAACTTTTGTGACAGTTATGTGTGGAGACCAGAACTAGTATCAATGGAAACATAACAGTCAACTATTTACAGTTAACCCTCAAAAGGAGTTATAGCAGTTCTCATAGTAATGAGGTACACAGGATTTGTTTCCTATTCCCGTTTTCCCATTCCAGACTCCCTCGGTGCGCTTGACTCCCATTAACCCAGAACGAAAGTCCTTCAAGCAATTGAGAAATGCTACGCTAATTATCAAGCTTTTTGTTCCACCCCAAAGCCCACTAGCACCACCTTGTCTAGGGGTTCGCTTTCTGGAGGACGCTGGTAATTGATAATTTTGCGGATTCTTAAGTTGGGATTGATCAGGGTAATGGAATCAACAGATACCACACGGGTATAGTAGGTGGTCATCAAAAGTTCTAGTTTATTGGTATCGAAGCTAAAATGAGCGACTTTAGGTTTAGCTTCTTCGTAGGCGCGATCGCGTAAATAATCTCCCTCTATAATCATTGATTCTTCGACCTGAGGGACAAAAAGCATATTCAGTTGTTGGGACACCCGTTCACCTTTTTCAGAAACTGTCTCGAAACCAAGATGATAACCACACAGGTCATTGATATTAGGTAAGTCAGGTTGCTGATTATCGATCAACACCTTAGTTTTGAGGGCAGAAGACAGGGGTTCAATGGTGAATTCTGTAAGGGAGCGCTCTACCTCCTGGTGAGTCAGATTATGATAGGTACGTTGTGCCACCCAGGTTCCTACACAGCAATCAAAGAAGTATTTAAATTTGGATATGGACATGGTTTTGTTAATTTAAATTTTTACTTTTAACTTTTCAAGTTTAACTTGAATTTAAAATCATTACTATTTCGTTTAAATTTTAAATTTAATAGTTATTTTGCTAATTTATTGGTTTAGCTAAATTTTTTCAATTGATTAATTAAATGGTCGAAATAGGGGGCTATTGTGTCTGGTTCAGATAATCGCTTTAAACTAGCTGCCTTTATCTCTTCTAATCCTGATACCATTGCGGGGATTGGGACTTGCATTTCTTTGTACAACAAGTTCATATAGTGCAGTCCTTCAGCACTAGTAAACTCGGTGCTACTGCCAGCAATTCCATAGGTAATACAGCGGAGGAAATGCCAAAAATCTCGCCAACAGGCTTCTGCTCGTGGGGGGGGATAAAGACTACCTCCTGGTTTAGTAATATCAGGGTATTGAGCCAATAAGGTTTCCCGGGCTTCGGAAACAATATCAGAAGCGTTATCCCGCAAAAATTTGGCTGTATTGATTAAGGGTTCCGTATCTGGTGAACAGGCTTTAATCTGGTGCAAGTCATCATCGGTAAGATAGCGACGGTGATCATCAGCTGCCTGGAAATACTGGATAATCTCTGGGGGATAGGAGTCTTGCCAGTTGGCAAAGCTGACAATTCTGGCTTTGGTAATTAGCTCTTTGATATAGTCGCTTAATTGAGCAGTCATGGTTGATTGTTGTTGAAGGTTTAAGGTTTAAGGTTTAAGGTTTAAGGTTGAAAGGCCAAGGTTGACCTTAGCATGTCATCAACGCAACGGTTAACAAAAACAAAAACTATAAATTGAAAAATTGAACTAGCCCTAGCTTCCGATAGCAGCTAGGGCTAGTTCACTTCACAGCAGTATACTCAATTTTGACACTCCCCGGTCATTAGACGCGGGGATTCTGCTGACAGGGTAGAATTGGGTAGCTGCCACAATCTAACCCTCGCTACGGTCGTCAAACACCGTCTACTCAGTCGGTCTAGGTTAAGACCTAGCTTTCTGGCTACTTTGCGCATAATGTTTGCGCTACCGTTAAGATCTGCATTCACGAGAGACCTATTACTGGTACGATAAAGTCCACGCCTAACTCGTTTTCCTGATGCTTTCCACCCACATGGTTTTTCTCCAAACTTGGGCAGGGAGTCTCCATCAAGGAAACTGGCCTTGCTCGTGTAAGCTTCTTCAGTTATTTCTAATTTGATGTTGTGCAGTACGCACAACTGAGATAGTCTATCTTTTAATTTACCAAGGGGTATCTGAACGAATTCCTGATTATTCAGACGTCCCATATTGGCATTCTTCTTGAAACCTTCATTCCATCCCAGAACAATGGTCTTTATACCATTCTTAATGCAATGTTTTATTATTATTTGAGCCGCCTTATTTATTCCATCTCTGATACGGTGATTACGTTTACGAGTCACCCGATCAAGCCAACTATCCCAATACTTCTGAGGTTTACCCTCTTTTCTGGTTGATACCTGCTTGTTCCAATACTGGTTGAAAGCTTTCATTGATCTAGAGTCAATCAAGAAAGAGTTGCCTAAGGTGTCAACGCAAGCTGCCAAATTATCAGAAGTACCGAGGTCTATACTTAACGCCTCATTTTCTTTACTGGGTGACGGCTCCTGATCTGGTTTTTCATAGGAGACTTCTAAATAGAATGCTCCATTCTTTGGCAGAATAGTCCACTCCTTGATTTTTCTCCCTTTCAGGTTACTAGGAAAAGAGAGAGAGAAGTTTTTGATTCCAAACCAGTGCCTAACTGTTAACCCTAGGGATAACTGAATTTGATTATCTATTACTTTCGGTTTCTGCCCGCCAGAGTTTGGGTAAGCAACTTTAAATAGCTTAGAACCTTTTAAATATTTTGGGGGGCTGGGCTTATCCTTTAGTTTGCCCTTAAACCATAAATCTCTTAGTTGCTTGTAAGATTTGAAGGCTTCTGTGACACTCAATAATGTCTGTTGAGCGGGAGTAGAAGGTAAGGATTTAGCTATTATTGTTTTGCCTAGGCTTTCTTCATAGATAAGGTCAAACTTGCCAGTCAATATTTTCCCTGTCTTAAAAAAGGTTTGGCGAGCAAAATATACCCCCATGTTATAGAGCTTACCTGACTGTTCACAAAGGTAAGCTAGTATTGCTTGAGTTTCTTGGTCGGGATCCAGTAATATCTGCTGCACTCCTATCCTTTTCTTTGTTTTAGCCATTATCGACCTCTCTTGGCTTGTCGTTGTCTCTATTATAGACTAAGTAGGTGGGCATAAATAAACGTTAAAACTCAAAATCATAAAATGAAGCTGGAATTCTGTATTCATAGGGTTTTCATGATTTTGAATTTCAATCGCTATTTTACACTTAATTACGCCCACCTACTTACATGGGAAACAACAGTCAAACCGGTCAGAAGTTACCCCAGCGAGCAATCCCTCGCTGGGGCAGCCTTTATGGTTGATCGATCTTACGTAAAGGGTTAAAACTTTCTGATTAAGGCTGCCTTGTTTTAAGGTTTCGTCTCCGGAAGGAAAATAAATTGAGAAAAAATTATTTTGAGTATAGACACTATAACCACGCGGTAGGGTTATGCGTAGTACATTTGGTATGGATACCGAAGAGGCGCAAAAAGGTCTTAGTAGGGAAGATCAGGGATAGGATTTACGAGATATTTGCGGAGGTAGCTCTAGAAAAAGACTGGAATATTAAAGCACTTGAAGTCGCACCAGACCATATCCATCTGTTTGTAGAGATTCACCCTACAGATGCTATATACCAGGTGGTTAGAGCTTTCAAAGGTAGAAGTGCCAATTATCTAAGAAAGGAGTTCCCTGACCTCAAGAAACTCCCATCCCTCTGGACAAATAGCTACTTTTTTAAGGGCAGCGGGAAAAGTCAGCACTGAAACTATCCAGAGATATATTACCGACCCTCACCATGGTTGAACCCTAAGTGGCTAAAGCCACTGTGGAGCATTCCTCCCCGGTCATTAGACGCGGGGTTTCCTGCTACCTAGATTTTTATGATAATCTTTGATTAAAGGTATTAAGAAATGTAAAAAAAGCTGGCTCTGTAGTGCTATGGACATCCGCCAAATCGAAATCTCTCTCAAAAGTCCAAATGCCCAGGATCGCCTCAGGGCACTTACTGCTTTGAGAGAGTATGGTTCAGATGTAGCTGTTCCCCTACTAACAAGTAAACTCAAGGACCCAGAGTTTTTAGTGCGCTCCTTTGTAGCAATGGGACTGGGGAATAAACGGAGTGACGAGTCCTATGCTGCGTTGTTAAATTTGATGCAATTTGATACAGATCCCAATGTAAGGGCAGAAGCTTCCAATTCCTTGTCTAAGTATGGAGAGGTGTCAATATCTCATCTGGTCACGACCTTTCAACAGGATGATCACTGGCTGGTGCGCCGTAGCATTCTTGCTGCTTTGGTGGAAATGTCTTGTCCAGAAGAACTCTATAGTATTTGTATTTGCGGCTTAGCAGGGGAAGACCCAACTGTCCGAGAAGCAGGAATTGATGCCTTAGGTTTACTGGCTGGTACTATTAAGGAAACTGAGGCATTGCAGCAAATTATGGCTCTGAAAGATGCACAATGGTGGCGTATTCGGATGCATGTTGCCCGTGCCCTAAAACGATTTGATTCCCCCGATGCTAAAGCGGCATTGGGAGAACTGATGAAGGATCAAGAGCATCGGGTGGTAGCTGCTGCTTTAGATAGTTCCCTCTAGAGCATCGGTTTGGTGATCAAATTTAGGGAGTCGGGAGTCGGGAGTCGGGAGTCGGGAGTCGGGAGTCGGGAGTAGCAAAGCAGCGCCTACCTGTGGGGGTTCCTCCCATGAGCGACTGCATCAAGACATTATAATGCTGAAAAATCCTATATAAAAATCACAGATAAAAATTTCATACCAAGTTGCGCTCAAACGTACAACATTCTCTTCCCCCAATCTCCCCATCTCCCCATCTCCCCATCTCCCTATCCAACCAATCTACTATCTTTGAATGCAACTCGGTATCACAAGGAGTGGGGCTCGTGATGAGTTCTTAAAATTGGTTGTATGCCATGCTTAATTAACAACCGTATTATATGGATTGGATAATACAGGAAAGCCAGCACTCTAGGCAGGGAGAGTAAGTCCCAATCCGCTTCGTTCGGCATCAAGATAACAAACAAACTGTTTTTTAGCCAATGGAGACAGTACATCACTCTGTCATGCAGACGCTCTCTCATGGTGAAGTAGAAGCGATGATTGTAGGACAAGAAAAAAGCCCAAAACCCTTTTGCTTCTGCAAGCTTAGGGCCGACTTCAAGGTCACGGAAAAGCTGTGATCGTACTTGGATAGCGAGGGATTGGCATAGGGGTTGGGCTTGCAATTTATTTAAGACTATCTGTGGCAACGTGACTCCCAGCAAATCCCTGACTAGGCAAAGGTCAAGCAAGAGCATGCGTTCACAACCAAGCTTTTGAGCCTCTGCCAGTACTCTGCGCCAATCTAACTGGGGATGAGTACGGAGTAGTTCAGCAACATCGCATAACTGAGCCAGACGTACACTCCAGTGACAACAGTCTTTGCCCAATTGCACACAGAGAATTAACAGCATCTGTTCTGGCGAGATAGTAGAGACTGTCTTACCAGCAAGAGATAGAGGCTGAAGATGCGATCGCAAATAGTCAAAATCTAATGGCAAACAGAATAAATCGGGTACAATCCCCTCGTGAAGGTCAATACAGACTCGACTTTTTTGATCTACAAAGTGATACTCCCAGCCTAGGTCTTTTTGCAATTCATACCCTTGAGACAGGAGTAATTCTTTCACTCTGGGGATGTCGTGCTTATCAACCAGGATGTCTAAGTCACCAAACTGCCGCAGCCCCACATTGCCGTAAACTGAAACAGCAAGGGTAGCCCCTTTGAAGGGGATAGCAGAAATGCCGTGTGTCTCTAGAAGAGTCAGGAGCTTGAGTAGTTTCTCAGTTAGAAATGTGTTGTGTACGACTAAGTGCTGGAAATAATTTCGGAGTTGTTTGAGGATGTTCTGGGGAACCAGGTCTGGGCAGGTATTTTTGAGACTATGGTACAGGAGTGGTAAGACTTTCTGACGGCGAGCTGTTTTGAGCAGATAAGTCCAGTCGATGTCTTGCTCAAGCAGTAAACGTTTGATAGACTTAGCAGTCGCTTCGTCGATGCTGGTTCGGACACAGTAGAGGAGTAACTGGAGTTCTGGTTTAGTCTGGAATTCTCGATTAGTTATCGATACTGATGCTATAGTAGTTAATGGGGTTAGAGTCATCATCCAAAGTTAATCTAAAAACTCGCGCTGTAGAAACCGCCATTATGGATGTGGCGGATATAATGGCATGTAAGACTTTAATTTTCCATTTAAAATGGGAAAATCAGCGAATTACGGCTCAACGGTAATTAATTAAAATAATCTATTCAGTAATTGATTACTATTTACTTACTACTTACAGAAAAAACTGGGATTTTCAGTACATTTGACTAGTGAGTTTGCAAAGTTTTGATGAAGTACCTTGCCATATAACACAATAAAGATTAGTTTTTAAGTAATCCCTATTGACTGGCAGCGCTTTCCTTGCTGATGCTTTGACAGAATGGCAAGGAAAGCTTCCCCTTAGGTAGATTTGCGGATGGGGATTGGGGGGCTGAGTCAGGCAAATCTTAGGTTAGGCAAAGGTTAGATCAGACAAATGTTAACGATTATTTCTTTGTCTGGGAGAAATGAGACAGGAAGTATCGCGATACTCTATGCTCAGTAAGGGTTTTACTATGTATACGAGCAATATAAATGTATCAGCCTTTCCTGGACTATCTGGAAAAAGAGCTATTTAAGCGGTTTGATTTAAGCAGTCAACCAATTCCCCCAGGCTTAGAACGCCAGGTAAGCGATCGCGCTAAACATCGGGCAATTATTCAAAGCTGGTGTTACCAATGCCCAGAATTGCGGAAAATTCGCTATACCTACATGGATGTTGGACCAGTCTCCCAAGTGTTTAACAGTGTGATGTATCCTAGTCACTGTTACGATCTTCCTTTGCTAGGGATTGACTTCTTAGCCTTTGGCAAAAAGAAGATCCTGGTGGTTCTAGACTTTCAGCCATTGTTTAGGGATGAAGCGTATCAGGAAAAATACATTGAACCGATGCGAGTAATTCGCGATCGCTATCAGGACTTGGCACAAAACTTAGAAATGAAGTTTTACGATGCCAACCAATACTTCTCTAAGTATCTACTATTTGCCAAAATCGATTCCCTAGAGACAGTGAAAACAGAAGTCTTTGAGGCTTACAAAGACTACTTGGCATTATATTGGCAAATGGTGGAGCAAGCTGAGCCTCTAACTGAGCCAGAAGATATTCAACGCATTGTTAAGGCACAGAAAGACTACGACCAGTATAGTGCCGACAGAGACCCAGCTCATGGTCTGTTCAGCAGCTACTTTGGTTCCGAGTGGGCAGAGCGGTTCTTATATGAGTTCTTATTTGAAGATGCCATGCCTTTAGCCGTTAGTCCAAGCCAAAAATGACTCTCTATCAGCCGTTTCTAGACTACGCGATCGCATATCTAAAAGAGCGCCTTGACCTACAGCCTTATCCCATTCCCCCTGGGTTTGAACGAAAATTCGCAACAGTGGGGAAAGGGAAAAAGCAGCAAGATGTCCTCACCACTAGTTATGCCTTTGCTGCACCCAAAATCAGACAAATTCGAGCTGCTCATGTCCAGGGGGGAGCAGCATTACAGGTACTCAATTTTGTGATCTTTCCCCACCTCAACTATGACCTGCCCTTCTTCGGGGCTGACTTAGTCACCTTACCTGGTGGGCATCTGATTGCCTTAGATATGCAGCCCTTGTTCCGGGATGATCCAGCCTATCAAGCTCGTTACACCGAACCTATCCTACCGATTTTCAAAGCCCATCAACAGCATTTGCCTTGGGGAGGAGACTTTCCTGAGGAAGCAACACCGTTCTTTTCCCCAGCTTTCCTGTGGACACGCCCTAAGGAAACCGAAGTAGTGGAAAATCGGGTGTTTGCTGCCTTCAAGGACTATCTGACAGCTTACTTGGATTTTGTGGATCAGGCAGAACTAATTACTGATTCCCAGCATCTCAAAGCCATCAAGGAAGCTCAACTGCGTTATCTGGGTTATCGTGCTGAAAAAGATCCAGCTCGTGGTATGTTTCAGAGATTTTATGGCAGTGAATGGACCGAGGAGTACATCCACGGTTTCTTGTTTGATCTAGAGCGGAAGCTGGCAAAGGCTGAAGCTTAGGATGTTAAAAATTAACCTCAGTTCGATGTAAGAAAGTGGTTAGTTTTTTCAGGAGTCAGGAGTCAGTATCTTCGAGTCATAAGTCAGGACAAAAGTACAGAATTGATGACTACAAAATGGATGGGAATAATACAGAATTTTATTGTTGATAAAACGTAAGCTATCAGCTATCAGCTATTAGCTAAAGGCTTGTGGCTGACGGCTGACGGCTGACGGCTGACGGCTGACAGCTTATCATAAAACTCTGATGAATTGCCAATTAACTGGCAATTAATATATCTTGACTCCATTTATTATGACTCGATGCTCCTGACTCGATACTCCTAAATTGTAGAGCCTTTAATCAAACGTGCAAGATCTTAGGCTTGCCCCTAGCCGTGATCGCCAAACCGTAACAGTAGCCAGAAACAAATTTTTTTGATATATCTCAAATCCCTGTCTTAATGCAGCCGCTCCCCAATCGCGCTTTGCATCAAGACAAGGTCGTTTAAATAGGCGACAGCTTACGTAATACTTAATCTTAATAGGTCGCTAAAATTAAAAATTATGTCTTTTAATTAAGAACCTTTAAAAAAGTTAGGCTTGTATGAACCTAATCCCCTAATCTTGTGATTAGAACTGAGTAAGCTATCAGCTATCAGCTATCAGCTTTTAGCTATGAGTTGATGCCCATAGCGCACGCTACATGAACAGCTTATGCCCATAGTGCAAGCTACTTGAGTGGCCATTGGCCAACGACTGACCACTGACGGCTGACGGCTGACGGCTGAATGCTTAGATGACTGAGGTTTACGATCATAGAGGTGATTAATGACAATTCCTTTGTTAGAGTATCCGCCCTCAACCCAAAATCAGCGGGTCGCTGGATATGAGGTGCCCGGAGATGAGCAGCCTAAACTATACACTACAGCTAATCTTCTGCTTCATGGATCTTACACAAACCTAGACATCGGTCTGAAGTCCAATTCCTGCTTCGTTTGTATACGTAGGAAGACGGCTTCTTCTACTCCACAGGCGTTTTATCGGTAGCCACCGACAGTGTTATGTAAAACCTGGTTCCCAGCCCTCTATATTGATTGCTGCGTTGATATCCCGGTCAACAATAAGTCCACAACCACCACAAACATAAATTCGCTTTTGAAGGGGCATATCTTGCTTATGACCGCACTTGTGGCAGGTTTTAGATGAAGGGAACCATCGATCGACCAACGTCAACTTAAAGCCATGAAATTCTTGTTTGTAGGTTAGTAATTCTCTAAATCGATAGAAACCTAACAAAGAAATCGCCTCGGCTAATTTGTGGTTCGCAAGCATCCCTGATACATTCAAGTCTTCGATTTTGATTTCTTGATATGTCTGAGCTAATCGAGTTGTCTCTTTTTGTAAAAAGTCTTCTCGACTGTTGACAATATGCTGATGTTGCTGACGAAGTTTCTGGTAGTATTTGTGGGCGTTCTTACTAGGTTTTTGTTTTCTGGGACCATTGCCTAGCACCTTTTTCCGATTTCTCCATTGTAGTTTCGATAGCTTGATTTTCGCTTTCTTAATCGAACTAGGAGTCTCAATCTTGGTGTGGTCAGATAAGGTAGCAAAGCACTTCACACCTAAATCAACACCAACTTTTTTATGGGTGTGTTTCATTGATGGTAAGGGGCAAGCCTCGATTTTAAACGACACAAACCACTTCCCAGCTTCACGAGAAATTGTGAAAGTTTGAGACCCACAATTAAACGGAATAGCTTCTTTAATTCGGAAGGTTCCTAATGTAGGAATCCTGAGCAATTTTCCAGCTTTTACTAAGCGCTTACCATGTCCATCATCAACGGTAAAACTACATTGATGACGTTTCTTTTTAAATTTAGGTATCCCTGAACAAAGCTTCGGATCGCGCCAACGACTGAAAGCTTTTTTCAAATCTCTCAAAGAGTTTTGATAGATGCGAGAAGAGTATTGATTACACCAGGCAAAATCAGGATTCTTTTTGGTGACGTTGGTAAAAATCTTTTTGATAGCAGTCAATCGCTTAGCATCCGAAGCTTTAACACCGTCAAAATCCCAAGAAGACATCATGATACTGAGACCGTAGTTATATACGAACCGAGAGAAGCCAGCGCAACCAGCTAAGAAGCCAGATTGTTTGTGATTGACTTTAAGTTCTCGTTTGAGTGCATACATGATGTGTATCCTGGGAATTCGACCTTAAACTTGTACTTCCATTTCTACTTTAGCGCAATTTTCCGGATTGTCGATGTTTTTGTCAATATTTTCTTGAATTGGTTGGACAGATCGACGTAGACCGTAGAGCCGACAAGAGAAACAGTGAATAATTGCCATCAGGTCTTCCACCATTTCTTGTTGGGGACTAAGTGACTCATTGTTAGTCACAACGATATTACAATCACAATAGTTAGCTAACTCAACGATCAGCTCGAAGGCAAACCTACATAGACGGTCTTTGTGAGCTACGACGATTGTAGAAATCTGTCCGGATAGCATACGGAATATCAGGTTTAGAAACTTCTTACGTTTGAAATTAAGACCACCACCGACTTCTTTAATCACTTCATCAATTTGAATTCCAGAAGCACAGCAGAAGGTATCCATAGCTTTGACCTGGTTTTCAAGTTCGGGTTTGAGAGCGGGGGATGATACGCGACAATAAACAACTACCAGCCGCTTGGCATGATCACGGGATAGACCTTTAAGTTGATTGATATGCTTCTGGGTGTAAATACGATGATTGCCAAGGCTGCGATCGGCTACCAATTTTCCCGAAATATCCCAACGCTGGAGAGTTCTAACGGTGACACCGGCGATTTTGGCGAATTCATGAGGACGATAATGCATCTTCGACAATCCTGTGTAGGTTTGTCGAAGATTGTGGATGATTCAAGGACTAATTGTCAACTCTCTCCATCAGAAATGGATGACTTGATTAGGGCAGCCTATAGTCAGATTTTTAATGAACAACAGATTATCAAAAGCAACCGCCAAACCTTTTTAGAATCACAGCTGAGATTTGGTCAAATCACGGTGCGCGAATTCATTCGTGGTCTAGCAACATCTGAAACTTTTTGGCAGCGCAATTATCAGACCAACAACAACTACCGTTTTGTCCAGATGTGTGTACAACGCATCTTGGGGCGTGATGTCTACAGCGAGCGGGAAAAGTTAGCTTGGTCAATAGTGCTGGCTACTAATGGGTTACAAAACTTTATTGATGCTCTGCTCGATAGCGACGAGTACCTGGAAAACTTTGGTGATGACACCGTGCCTTATCAGCGGCGGCGAATCATACCCCAGCGTACTCAAGGCGATCTACCCTTTGCCCGGATGCCTCGTTATGGGGAAGACTATCGCACCCAACTGCAACAGCTGGGTTACTTCAAATACCAACCAATTGGTTTCAAAACCTATTATCCTCCTGCCTCAGTGCGCTTTGTAGCAGGAGTACTCACTAAGGTAGGAGCTGTAGTCTTACTTGGGGGAACAATTGCGATCGCCTTAGCCGCCTGGGGTATTATCAGCCTGTAGCTGTGAGTGTAGGTTTGATAAGAAATGTTACTAACCTGCTAACGGCTAGACCAATTAGCTGGAGTAAACAGCTTAGCTGTGTCTTGAGCAGGAAGTAACCAACCAAGAGGCTTCCAGCACCAACGTGGAGCGAATCCACAGGGTAGCCATAGCAAGCCAGTTCTGATCTGCCGTTGCAATCAGACATAAAAAAATCTTAAACTCTTAACAAGATGTAACGAATAAAGGCTCGACATCATTGTATAAAAGTTACCTGAAGGGTAAATAGTGACAGGCGAAAGCCAACCAACTGGTTGACACACAGCATTCCTAGGTCTCTCACCAAAACGTGAAGTTTTGTAATTTTTCTTAACGATCCGTTTTGAACCCAACTCATGGGACAAAGACTAGGACAAAGACTAAGACACAGAGATAGGAGTATTGGCTGTGGCTGGAGCATGTTCTATCCCCTTTCAGGCTGCTTGATTTAGTTTGATTCAGTCTGAGTCTGTTTAACTGAAGCCCGTTTTGAAACAAAACCAACTAACGTAGGAGATTCCGTCAATGTTTGATGCGTTTACTAAGCTTGTTTCTCAGGCTGATGCCCAGGGTCAATACATTAGTGATGACCAACTAAATGCTCTTACCGCTATGGTGGCTGACAGCAACAAGCGGATGGATGCAGTCAACCGTATTACCAGCAACTCTTCCACCATTGTGGCTAACGCAGCTCGCTCTCTGTTTGCTGAGCAACCCCAGTTAATCAATCCTGGTGGAAATGCCTACACCAGCCGTCGGATGGCTGCTTGCTTACGCGATATGGAAATCATCCTGCGCTATGTGACTTACGCCATTTTTGCTGGTGATGCTAGTGTGCTGGAAGACCGCTGCCTCAATGGCCTGCGGGAAACCTACCTAGCTCTGGGAACTCCTGGTGCTTCCGTAGCAGTGGGTGTAGGAAAGATGAAGGAAGCTGCGATTGCGATCGCTAACGACTCCAATGGCATCACCCCTGGTGATTGCAGCTCTCTGATGGCTGAAATTTCCAGCTACTTCGACAAGGCAGCTTCTGCTGTTGCCTAAAACCCTGAAGGCATATCACTTGCTGTCTAACTATCACAACTTCAAACGTTTTTGAAAACTTGACAAAATATTAGGGAGATACCTAGACCATGAAAACCCCGCTTACAGAAGCAGTCGCTGTTGCTGACGCTCAAGGTCGTTTTTTAAGTAATGCAGAAATTCAGAGTGCCTTCGGTCGATTCAAGGGGGCTACAGCTTGCTTAGAAGCGGCAAAAGCCTTAACTGCTAAAGCCTCAACCTTGACTGACGGTGCAGCCCAAGCGGTGTATAACAAATTCCCTTACACCACTACCATGCCTGGACCAACCTACGCATCTGACCCTACAGGCAAGGCAAAATGCTCCCGTGATATCGGTTACTATCTGCGTATGGTGACTTACTGCCTAGTTGCTGGTGGCACTGGACCGATGGATGAGTACTTGATTGCTGGTTTAGATGAAATCAACCGTACCTTCGAGCTGTCTCCGAGCTGGTACATCGAAGCCCTCAAGTACATCAAGGCTAACCATGGTTTAACTGGTCAGCCTGCTACTGAGGCAAATAGCTACATTGACTACGCTATTAACGCCCTGAGCTAATAGCTATTTTGGCCTGGAAAGGTCAGCAGGTGTTAGCAAGAACTAGTATCTGCTGACCTTTCCGGGCATTGTTTTGTCTATACAGTTTGTCTATAGCAAAGGGAGCAGGGAGCAGGGAGTAGAGAGCAGGGAGCAGGGAGTAGGGAATATGGCATCAAAAATGCTCACAATTGATTTAGGTACCCTATATCTACCAAGTAATCAGATCAAGGATGAAGAATAAAGTAAGAAATTGGTAGGTTTTTTGAGGAGACAGGAGACAGGAGCGTGCGTAAAATGAAAATTAACAAGTTTAAATTAACAAGTTTAAATTAGCAAGTTAAAATGTTGCAGCCTAGTCTTGAGAATTATGTTGAGACTGATAACTCTGAGTCATTAACTGTAGAGCAAGCGATCGCAAATCTAAAAGGAAACGACCAGGGGCTTCGCTATTATGCAGCATGGTGGCTAGGAAAGTTTCGAGTCCGGGAACCACTGGCAATTGATGCCCTAATCGCTGCCCTAGAGGATCAGGAGAACCAGACAGAATTAGGAGGATATCCTCTGCGCCGAAATGCCGCCCGGGCCCTGGGCAAACTAGGAGACCATCGAGCTGTGCCTGCGTTGATTGATTGTTTAGACTGCCCGGATTTTTATGTTAGGGAAGCAGCGGTACAATCTTTAGCGATGTTAGAAGATCGTACCTGTATTCCCAAGCTGATCAAACTCCTAGATGGAGGTTTAGAAGCAGCCCAGCCTATACCCGGATGTCCCCACCTCGCCCAACCCTACAATGCTGTCATCGAAGCTTTGGGGGATCTTGGTGTAACTGAAGCGATTGACTTGATTGAACTATTCCTAGAACATCCCAACGAGTTGGAACAGTATGCCGCCGCACGGGCGATGTACCAGCTAACTCAAAACCCTACTTATGCGGAACGTTTAATTAAAGCTTTGAGTGCTTATCAAGTGCAACTGAGGCGGGCAGCTCTTTCGGATCTCGGGGCAATTGGTTATTTACCAGCAGCCGATGCGATCGCTAAGACGTGGGCGGAAAATAGTCTCAGGCTACTCGCCCTCAAAGGAATTCTAGAGCATTACTTAGAAACCCATCCCACTGATAGTTGCTACCTATCGGAGACTGCAATTAAAATTATGAACTTGATGGATGGTCTTCTTTGAAGTGCGAAGTTGAAGTGTGAAGTTTAAAGGATGAAGGATCAAGTTTTAAGAATAAAGGATCAAGTTTAAAATAATTTAATCTAATCATTTATCTAACAATTTTATCTAACCATTTATCTAACCATTACTCCGCCACTGGTGGGTTTTGATCCTTTTAGCTTTTGCTTTAAACCTACCACTACCGAACACCTAGGGCAAATAACCTTTAACCTTAGACTGCTTCATGACTAATACAACCCAAGGCCAAGAATTAATTCGAGCTGTTAAAGAGGCAGATTCTGCCTATAGCTTAGTAAAAGCAGTGAGAATCCTGGCTAATGCCCATATAGAAGCTGCGATCCCCACTTTAATTGCAGTTTTTAGCTACAATAACCCAGGTGCAGCAGAATTAGCTGCCGGTGGGATAGTGCGATTCGGGAAAACAGCAGTAGCGCAATTGCTAAACCTAATTGATGACTATAACTACGGAGGTAGAGCCTGGGCAATCCGCGCACTATCAGGAATTGGCGATCCTAGAGCCTTCGATACCTTAATCGAAGCTGCTGAAACTGACTTTTCTATGAGCGTCCGTCGAGCTGCTACGAAAGGTCTGGGCAGCCTGGACTGGGAGGATATGCCTAAAGATAAAATTCCTGCTGCCCAAGAGCAAGCGTTTAAAACACTACTGCTAACCTGCCAAGATACAGAATGGGTAGTTCGTTATTCTTCCGTAGTAGGATTGCAAGGTCTAGCTACTGCTGTAGTGGTCACCTATCCAGATCTGGCTGAGACTATCAAAACTCATTTAGCGCAAATGTTCAAGACTGAAACCGATGTAACAGTGGGCACCCGTATCCAACTGGCTATCCAACAACTTGCATAAAGAATAACTAATCACGAACGCCGAATATTAAAACAACACCAATCCTGATGCTTCCAGAGGGTGGCGACAATCCAGTTATTTTGTTCTAGGCTATCAGCAATCGGTTTAACCTGATCTAATAACACACCACTGATAATTCCCCAGCTGGTTGGCTTCGCAATAGCACTCATTAGTGGAATTAAATCAATAATCACCTCTGCCAGAATATTGCAGAGGATTCCATCTACTTGTTCACCATTAGTCAGCTCAGACAAGGTTTCTATACTACCCTGTTCTATTACCAGATCCTGGTCAGACATGTTGTTAAGAGAGCGGTTGTTGCGGGCAGCACCCACTGCTAAGGGGTCAATATCCACGCCATAGACCTTTTTAGCCCCTAACAACACCGAGGCAATGGAGAGAATACCCGAACCACAGCCAATATCCGCTACGACATTGTCGTGATCACTGCTGAAGCCTAGACGCATCTCTAATGCTTCCAGGCATAACTGAGTGGTGGGATGGGTACCTGTGCCAAATGCTGCTCCAGGATCAAGACGTAACAAGATCCGTTCGGAAGGGTCTGGTAAGGGTAGCCAGGCGGGATAGATCAAAAAGCGATCGCCAACTTCTTGGGGTTCCCAGTATTGTTTCCAACTACTTGCCCAATCTTCCTCATCAATCAGGTGCCACCGAGTTATCGGTACTGGCAGCCCTACAGTAAGGGCATCCTGATTTACCCAAAGGGCAAGGGCTGCCAAATCCAACAGCTGTGCTTGTATTTGGGGTAAGTGAGCAAGCACTAGTTGAGAATGTCCCTTAAGCTGGCTGGACATTCCTCGACAACCAAACTTTTCTAGTCGCCAGAAGATTAAATCCTCTAAGGCAGAGTCGCACAAAATTTGAATTTCCCACCAGCTGTTTGCCATATCTTAGTTCCGAGGTCGAGAGTGCTGAGTTTAAGAGTGGGGAGTCAGCAGGGGGAGATACATGGTCCTTCGTTAAGGATCAAGATTGTTTGTACCTATAACCTTTTCCCCATATTCAGCACTCAGCACTCAGCACTCAATAGTGAACGTATTCAGTACTGAACGTATTCAGTAGTTAACTTATAAAGTTACCGTGTGAGCATCCCTGATCCCTGGCACCTTCATAATCTCTGTTAAAACTCCCTCTGGTAAGGGGTCATCTATACTAAGCACCATAACTGCGTCACCCCGCACAATTTTGCGACCCACCTGCATACTGGCAATATTGACATTAAAACTACCCAGCAGAGAGCCAATTTTACCAATAATTCCCGGCATATCCCGGTGTACGGTAAACAGCATATAGTGAGTGGGAGGAACATTAATCGGGAAGTCGTCGATACTGGTAATGTGGATTTCCCCATCATTCAACAGAGCACCCGTTACAGAATGTTTCCCCATGGAACCAGTGGCTGATAGATGTATGGACCCAGAATAGTCTCGCATCGAAGCATCCCTGGTTTCAATTACCCGAATGCCCCGCTCTTTTGCCTCAATGGATGCATTGACATAGTTTACCCGCTCTCGCAGTGCCTGGGAAAGTAAGCCTTTGAGGGCAGCAACCACTAAGGGCTGGCTTTCGTTGGTAGCTAACTCTCCCTGTAATCGGACATCAAGTAATTCAATGCGTCCCCCCGCCAGTTGAGCAACTAGCTTACCCAGAGTTTCTGCCAACTCCATGTATGGTCTGAGTTTTTCAATCACATTGGGTGACAATCCAGGAATATTAACTGCTGAACGGGCGGGTAAGCCTAAGAGGACATCCCGAATTTGTTCGGCTACATCAACAGCAACATTAACTTGGGCTTCTGCGGTAGATGCCCCTAGGTGGGGGGTCAAAACTATTTCTTTCCCCAATTCACGCAAGGGGGATTCTCCTAGTGGTTCTGATTCATAAACATCCAATGCTGCACCAGCAATCTTCCCCTCTTTTAGTGCCTTAGCCAGAGCTTCTTCATCAATAATGCCTCCTCTGGCACAGTTGATAATTCGGGCAGTTGGCTTCATCTTAGCAATGGCTTCGTCATTAATCAGATGAGCGGTTTCTGGAGTTTTGGGGATATGCAATGTGATGTAATCAGACTCCTGCAACAGCAAATCCATCTCGACTAAACGACAGCCTAGCTGTTCCGCCCGTTCTACCGAAATGAAGGGGTCATAGCCCAGCAACTTCATTCCCATTGCTCGGGCGACAGTTGCTACATGGGAGCCAATTTTACCCAAGCCAACTACACCAAGGGTTTTTTTGTAAACTTCTGTGCCAATAAAAAGCTTACGCTGCCACTTATTGCTTTTAACTGACTGATTGGCATCGGAGATATGACGAGATAGGGCTAGCATCATCGCCAGGGCATGTTCGGCTGCAGCTATAGTATTCCCTTCCGGAGAGTTAACCACTACAATCCCATGACGAGTTGCTGCTGGGATATCAACGTTATCAACCCCAACACCAGCACGACCGATGATCTTGAGTTGCTTGCCCGCCTCAATTACCTCTTGGGTAACGCGGGTGCCAGAACGAATCATCAGAGCATCATAGTCTGGGATAATTGTCAATAGTTCTTCCGGTGATAGATTCGGATTGAAATTAACCTCAGCAACTTGGGAAAGGATATCAATACCAGCTTGATCAATTGAGTCAGAAACAAGAACCTTAGACATGACCAGGAGATAGGTTAATGGGCTATACACACGGTGCTGGAGCTATTCCATGGGAAACTAAGATCAACCCCAAGAGTACTAGAGATGAACCATCATCCAATAGCACTTAACTACAAAAAAATGTAGTTGAACAGGTCTATTTGTTCACATTCAGTAGCTTTGACCGCAGTATGCTATCTTAACTGCAAAGGTATCCCTGGATAGCTACTGATCTAAAAGATTTTAAGTTTCCCCCATCTTTCATGGAAAATTTCTCAAAACTCTAACCTTTGAAAGCCCCTGTGCTTGAGGCGGGGGATCAAAACGAGCTCAAGGAAGAGTTCAAGTAAACTTTACATCTACATAATCAGCACAAGTGGCGATGAAATATGTGATTGCTGTATTCCCCAACCGCATTAAGGCAGAAGAAGCTTATACTGCTTTGGAAAAAGAAGAGTTACCTATGGATCGAGTAAGTATCTTGGGTAGAGGATATAAGAGTGCTGATGAGTTTGGATTCATTGACCCCAAACAACAGGGAATCAAGGGAGCCCGACAAATGGCATATTGGTTGATTCCCTTTGGCTTTGCGGCGGGTTATCTGTTCAATGTGCTAACGGAAATAAAACTGTTTGGCTTCTCTAGCGAAATTGGCAATCATCTCCTGGGAGGGGTATTTGGTGCGATCGCAGCAGCAATGGGTAGCGTTTTCGTTGGAGGTGGGGTTGGGTTGAGTGTTGGTAGTGGTGATGCACTGCCTTATCGGAACCGTCTAAATCAGGGAAAATACTTAA